>NZ_JBMOUF010000005.1:0-449942 GCF_049319705.1 Janthinobacterium sp. Mn2066
CCGCCAAGCGAAGCGCTGGCGCTGGCAATTCAACAGGGCGACGTTGCCGAGCTGCAGCGGATGTGGCCAGAGATTGTGACCACCCAGCACGCGCAATTCGTTCAGGTGTGGCGGCAGTTACCGCTGGATACCCAGCGCCGTCATCTGGCTCATTTTTCCAGGCAATTCAGCCCCGCCCAACAGGCTGAACTGGCTCAGATGCTGGAATCTTCCAAGCCTGCCTCACCAGTTACCGGCGATGCCGTGCTGGCAGACGGCGCCAAAGTTCAGGCGCCAGCCGCCACTGATATCTATCAAACAGCAATCCTGGCCTTGATCCCGCCAAGCGAAGCGCTGGCGCTGGCAATTCAACAGGGCGACGTTGCCGAGCTGCAGCGACTGTGGCCAGAGATTGTCACCACCCAGCGCGAGCAATTCCTGCAAGTGTGGCAGCAGTTACCGCTGGATACCCAGCGCCGTCATCTGGCTCATTTTTCCAGGCAATTCAGCCTCGCCCAACAGGCTGAACTGGCTCAGATGCTGGAATCTTCCAAGCCTGCCTCACCAGTTACCGGCGATGCCGTGCTGGCAGACGGCGCCAAAGTTCAGGCGCCAGCCGCCACTGATATCTATCAAACAGCAATCCTGGCCTTGATCCCGCCAAGCGAAGCGCTGGCGCTGGCAATTCAACAGGGCGATGTTGCCGGGCTGCAACGGATGTGGCCAGAGATTGTCACCGCCCAGCGGGCGCAATTCCTGCAAGCGTGGCAACAGTTGCCGCGCGAGCTGCAGCGTAGTCGTTTCGTGTTGCTCAATAAGCAGCTTGCTGCTGAACAGCAGGCTGAACTGGCTGGGATGCTCCATTTTGCTGGCCTGGCGCCACAGGGTCCTGGCGATCATCGGCCATCGGACGCAATGGCCGATGATGCGCAAGGCCGCAGCCCGGAGACCTGGAGGGAGAATTTCAATCCTGCCGAGGTGCTGCAACCGGCCGGGCTGGCCGGGGACGGGGCGGCTGCAATGGCCTCGCCCTTGGGACAGCCTTCTCCACGCGGGCCGTTGGCGCCGCCGCAGGCCGGCCAGACAGCGCCGCCGCAGGATCCGGGTCCAGCCAGTATCGCTACCGCTCCCGTAAAAGACTTACCGGACGGTCTTGCCAGCACAGCCATGATTGGGGCTGCGCCAACCAGCCTGGCGATGGAGCCATCGCTGGCAAACTTTCGCGACTGGGTACGGCATACAGTGGATCTGGCGCAATTGCAGCTGACGTTGCCGGAGTTGCGGCAATGGCTGAACTGGTGGCTGATGCAAGATGCGAAACTGCTCAATCAGGATTGCAGCCTGATGCTCGACGCCATCGATCTTTACTGTGGGCAAGCCGCTGACCGCGTCCAGTTCATGAAGCTGGTGCTGACCGACTTGCGTGCCGGCAATGCGCTGGATCTGGAAGCACGGGCCGGGCAATCGGGACAGGCAGCGATGGAAGCCGAGCGGCCGTTCGCCATGGACGCCATCAGCACGCTGACATCGCATGACGCCTTGCGCGATTTCATTCGCCAGCATCGGCATGAGGATGAGCAACTGCGCAACCTGAATTCGACCCAGCTGCATCAGCTGCTACGCGCGTGGCTGCTTGCACAGCAGGCCGACGGGGCGTTTCCGCTGATCCTGGCGGCGGTGGAAAAGCATGCCTTGCAGGCGCCGTCAGCACATGCGTTCTTTCGGCAGGTATTGCAACATCTGCTCGATGGCAGCGTGCTGGACTTTGATCTGATGACGAAGCAGGCCGGGCCTCAGGCGCAGGCGCTACTCCAGTGGCAGGGTGGGGGGGCGCCGGCCGGCCAGCATGCAGCGGTGTCCGCTGCTGCGCCGGACACACCTGTGCCGCCCCCCGTATCACCGCTGCCGCTCTTGCTGCAGCAAAATCTTTCCCAGCGTCTGGCGGATGCCATGCTGCAAGGCGACCTGACGCCGCTGCACGGCATCTGGTCCGAGATCGCGCGCTTTCATGCCGATGTACTTGCCGAGGCGGCCCGGCGGTATTTGCGCCGGGCCGACGTCCGGGACAAACTGATAGCCCGCGCGGATGCTGGCATGCTGAGGATTTTGCTGCACGCCATATCTGTGCCGGTCGCGCAATTTGTCGACCTGGTCTGGCCGCACGCTGCACAGTGCAATGCCGTGCTTGCCAACCCGCTGCCAGCGCAAGCGTTCGAGCAGCGCCTGTTACGCTTTGCCTTCACGCAGGCACTGGAAGCTGTTGCTGTCGACTGGATGGCCGCCCTGTTCCAGGCGCTGGCCGGGGCGCAGATCGGCCCGGCACAGTATCTGACCAGCGCGCATGCATGGCGCCAGATATTGCCTGCGCATCAGGCGTTCGACCAGGCGCTTCTTGGCCGGACATATATGGCCGCGCTCGGACAGGATTTGCCGCGGTTTGCCGATGGCAGCGTGGCGCCGGCGCTGCGTGCCATGCTGATCAGCGAGCTATGCGGCCACTATCCGGCGCTGGCAGCCGAGCTGCTTTCTGAAGTTGATCTGCAGCAAGCAGACCCGGCCATTTTCAGCGTGCAGGAGTGGCAAGCCTTGAGGCAAGCAGGGCGGGCCGTCCCTGATCCCGGCGCGTGGCGTGGCCATGCGACCGGTCCGGCGCAGCGCCAGGCGCATGGCACGGTGTCCGAAGCCATGCTCAGCATCCTGCTGCTGCGCACCGAGCCACCTGGGCCGACTGAAAGCGCCTGCATGGGCTTGCTGCTACAGCGCCTGCTGGACACCTTGGGGGACGCGCACGCCAGCGTATCTGGCGTATCCGGCGCCCTGGAAAGCGCGCTGTCGCAGCCTGCCGCCATCGACCGCCTGGTCGCCGTGCTCCCCGGTCCGGTGCTGGCGCGCCTGCTGGTCCAATTGCAGCCGCAACTGGCGGCACAACTGCCATCGCTGCTGCGCGCGATTGCCGACGCCGTGGCGATCCCGAACGTTCCCGCCATGCAGGATGAACACATCTGGCGCGCCATTTATCAATCCGCCTTTATTGCCGCCGACCCGGTTGCTCCGGCCGAGTTCATGCGTGCCTTCGTGCACCGCGTGACCGGGCGCGAGGATGCGCCGCTGCTGTCCATCACTTTCACGGGCACGCGCGAAGAGCTGGTCAACACGCTGTTCCAGCCGCTGGCGGCGCCCGTTCAGCCAGGGCAGCCAGATCAGCCAGGGCAGCCATTTGCGCCGCTGCACCTGCCGGAAGAAGCGCCCGCGTGGAGCGGCGAAGCGAATGTGCGCAACGCCGGCATGGTGATCATCGCCACCTATATGCAGCGCCTGTTCGGTATGCTCGATATCACCGTCGATGGCCGCTTTGCCAGCGAAGAAGCGGTGCAGCGCGCCGTGCATTTGTTGCAATACGCGATCACGGGCGAGCAGCAGACACCGGAATATCAATTGACGCTGAACAAGCTATTTTGCGGCATCCACGGCGGCTTGCCCATCGTCAGCGGGATTCGTATCACGCAGCAGGAGCAAGACACCATCGAACAGATGCTGCAAGCGGTAATCGCGCACTGGGGGGCGCTGGGCAACACGTCCATCGCCGGTTTGCGCGAAACCTTTTTGCAACGCGAGGGGCAACTGTATTTCCAGGACGATGCCTGGCATCTCAAGATCCCGCAGCGCCCCTTTGACATGCTGCTGGACCGCCTGCCATGGAGTTTTTCGATGATCCGTTTCCCCTGGATGGCGTATCCGCTGCACGTCAGCTGGCGTTAGCACACAAACATACAAGCACATGAGAGCACAAGATGCATGACATAGCCGATTGTCTGGAACGCGAGGTGGCCTGGTTCACCCGGGTATGCGACGCGCGTTTCGAGGCTTATTTCAAGGCCGGCGAGGAGCATGCCGACCTGGCCCTGCAATGCCCGCCGCCCGAGCTGTCCGGCGACGATTGCCCGTATGCGCGGCTGGTGCGCGAATACGGCATGGGGTTTGCCGAACGTGTGGTGCTGATGCTGGCGTTCATGCCGCACCTGCGGCCGCAGGTGCTCGACATGTTCCTGCTGCAAAACGCGGCGCTGGGGCGCGGTTTCAGCGAAATCGGCGGCTGGCGCGGCAAGTTGCACACGGGTTTTTTGCCGACCTGCGAGACGGCGGCCTTCCTGCTGGCTGGCGCCGATATCGGCATGCGTTTCCAGGTCGCTGCCCTGTTCAAGGACGGGCACTTCTTCAGCCGCAGCGGCATGCTGAAGTTCGGCCATGATGCCAGCGGGGAGCCGGTATTCGGCTCGGCTTTGATCCTGAGCAATGAATATCTGCAGCGTTTATCGGATGGCGAGGTGCACAAGCCCGATTTCAGCGCCAGTTTTCCAGCCAAGCTGATGCAGACCCGGCTGGATTGGAGCGACCTGGTACTGAACGCGGAGGTGATGGAGGAAATCGACCAGATCGTCACCTGGCTGCGCCAGCCACAGCACATCCTGCGTTCCTGGGGGCTGGAAAAAACCGTCAAGCCAGGTTACCGCAGTCTGTTTTACGGCCCGCCCGGTACCGGCAAGACCCTGACCGCCAGCCTGATCGGCAAGGCCGTGGGGGCCGATGTCTACCGCATCGACTTGTCCATGGTGGTCTCCAAGTACATCGGCGAGACGGAAAAAAACCTCGCCAATGTGTTTGACCAGGCGCAAAACAAGAATTGGATACTGTTTTTCGACGAGGCGGACGCCTTGTTCGGGCGGCGTACGCAAACCAGTAACTCGAATGACCGCCACGCCAATCAGGAAATCTCCTACCTGCTGCAGCGGGTCGAGGATTTTCCCGGCGTCGTCATCCTGGCCACCAACCTGAAGGCGAATATCGACCCGGCGTTCTCGCGCCGCTTTCAGAGCGAGGTGTACTTCTCCATGCCCGATAGCGAGCAGCGCCAGCGCCTGTGGCTGGGTTTGTTCAGCGAGCCGAGCCGGCTGGGCAGCGACGTGAATTTTCAAACGATAGCGGAAAAATACGAGCTGGCCGGCGGCGCCTTGCTGAACGTTGCGCGCTACGCAGCGATCCGCGCCGTCAAGCAGGGCCGTGAATACATCGTGCAGGATGATTTGATTGCGGGTATCGGCAAGGAATTAATCAAGGATGGGAAGACATTGTGAAACATTTTTTCGATATTTTCGATATCAGGCGCCTCAAGAGAATCGGCATGCTGGCGATCCGGTATCCGGCCTGGAGTCTGTTGCTGGCTTGCGGCCTGGTCTGCGCATCCGATACGGGCAAGGCACAGCCTGCGCAGCCGGCCGTTGCCGTCACGGCAGCCGTGCCTGCCGCCGCTGCCTTTACCCTGGTCGGTTATGACCGCCAGATCCAGCGCGCTGATTTCGATGGCCTGGGCAAGGCGGCTGTGCTGCAATTGCAAAAGCAGCTGCAGGGCATTTACCACGGCCTGCCCGATTGGCAGACCGACTATGTGATGAAAGAGCGGCCGTTGAACGACGGCATCGTGGGGCCGGTCACCCTGTCGTGGCTGCAGCGCTACGGCTACAACTTCAAGGTCAGGACCGGCCCGGCTTATGCGCGGGCCCTGCCGGCCCATGTGGAGCGCATCGCTGCGTTCGGCAAGACCCATCCGGACGCACTTGCCGTATTGCTCAGCAAAGAGTTTGACGCCTGGGACGAGAGCCAGCCTGCCGCCGTCAAGGCCAGCGATTATGCGATCCGGCGGCAGGGCCAGGAACCCGAATTGCTGGCGCTGGTCAGCCGGTTTCGCGCCAGCCAGGCGCCCGCGCTGGCGCCGCGCGCCACCGAGAGCAAGAGCGACAGCGGTGCTTTTTTTACCTATAGCCTGAACCAGGATGACCTGGTGATACTGGCCGGGAAAAACCAGTTGCAGGCCATGCTGGGCACGCTCAAGGACAAGAAATTCCGCTCGCTCGAAGAGATGGAGGTGGCGCTGCTGAAAGCCATCGGTGGCAGGGAGGCGCTGCTCAAATCGCTGTGGCCCGTGGTCAGGAGCCAGGCACAGGATTTTTATGGCTACCGCATCAATGATGCGGCCTTGAATAAACTGGCAAAGGATGGCCAGTTGAAAGGCGACAATAGCCTCGATGATGGCGGCAAGCCGCTTGACAGTCCGCTCGACCGCCTGCGTCGCCTGGGCACGGTATATTTGCCATCGCGCGCCGACTTTGAGGAGTTCATCGATACGCAGAATACCGACAATGGGCTGGCGCTCACGGACGAAGACAGGCGTGTGCTGGAGCAGGGGACGCGGGTGTTCGATAACTACCATCTCGATGAGCAGGCCCTGAACACGATACAGGACCAGCTGAAAAACAATATCCTCAACGTTGGCATACCGGAAACATTGGTGCGCATGTTGACCGAGATCAAGGATGTCGATTATCCCGACGCCGCCGTGTTTCGCAGCGCCGCGATCTCGAAGATCGACTTCGGCCTGGCCATGTGCAGGCTCAATTCGCCGAGCAACAATGCCTATGTGGCCACGCTGCGCATTTCCGACGTGGACATGGCGGCCTTGCAAAAACAGTTGCAGGCCTTGCCGCAGTATGCGATTGGCGGGATCGAACACCGGACCTGGGACTGGGACGCCGCTTTCAAGATGATCAATGACTTGCGCGCCCGGGTCGATGTCTGCGATGCGAAAACCGACAAGGACAGCAAGCAGCTGGTACAGGATATCTACCAGATCTACCTGGGCGGGACGATAGAGAGCCTGGCCCGCAAGAAAATGCCGGACCAGCTTGCCGTGCCCAATATCATCGGCGGCCAGTGCGGCTGCGCATGGGACGAGTTGCCGAGCACCATCTACGCCTTCTACCCCTACTGGAAAAGTGCGAAAGAGGCACAGGCCATCAACTTTCACGCGCTGAACCGGGTGGCCTATATGGGCTTGACGGTCGACAACGTCGGCAATTTCATGCTGGGGACAAATAACTATGATCTGACATCCGCGAAGGAAACGGAAACCAACTTTGTGCGCATCGCCCATCAGTACAACTCCAAGGTGGACTGGACGATCCAGAAAAATGACTGGGATGGTGACTGGAAGAATTTTTCCGAGCAAAGCAAGGTGGCCGTGCTGGCCCAGGTCCGCAGCAATATCCTGGCCCTGCTGACGGCGCCGCTGCAAGACCTGACATCGCGGCTGCAGGCCCATACCACCTTCGGGCTCGAGCCCCGGCCCCGGCGTGGCGACGGCGTCACGCTGTACTTTCCGAATTACCCGGACGATCCCAATTCAACCCGGCTGTTCAATGATTTTTTCAAGCACTTGCGCATGCAGCTGGAGGAGCAGGGACTGGGGCTGAATCTGCTGGTTTCGCAGGATGTTTTGATTGGCGGTAAAACGCCCGGTCTGGGCACCTTTGGCTTGAACAACCTGATCAGCCTGCGCAAGCAGCGCCTGTCCACCGCGCCGCGGCGCGCGGGCGGCACGCAAAGCGATGAATTTATCCTGGTACTGATGAATGAACCCAGTTCCGACGCCAAGAAAGCCTTGCGCACCAGCATCGAAGATAGTTCCTTGCTGCATGGCGCCGAGCGGATCGACTTCTTGCGCAATATCCTGCCGGTGCTGCACTTCGATAACCATAACTGGCAGCAGCTGGAAGACGACATCGTGTATGCCCGCGATAATTTTGGCGGCATGGGCTTATGGGCGCCGGACTTCAACAACCTGGCGCAACCGGTCAAGGATCCCGCGCTGTCCTGCCTGAAGTCGGAGCTGTTGAGTGCCTGCCTGTTAAGGGATTACACGAAACCCAACGCGCAGGTCAGCGTGCCTGGCCAACTGGAGATGATCGCCTGCATCCAGCGCTGGACCTTGCGGGTGGTGCTGTTCGCCTTGCTGCTGCTGGGCGCCGTACTGGCCGCACTGTTCTTCTGGCGGTGCGAGGTGCGCAGGCGCATCAGGAAATACCTGGGATGGGTGGTGGCGTCGATAGGCTTGCCGGCCTTGCTGATCGTGTTTCTACTGTTTGCCTACGATCCGCTGCTGTGGGCGCTGTCGTCGAGTAACTGGCCGTTTATTTTCCTGGCCGTCTGCGTCGCGGTCGGGATCGGCTTATTCATCTACTGGCGCAAGGAGCAGCGTTTGCCTACCCGCCAGCGCAGCATGGCGGCGCGCGCCGATATCGGCTTTCCTATCCTGGTCTGGCGCACGGAGGCCAATGAGCACGGCTTCCAGTGGATCATCACGAATAACGGCAGCGGCTACGCGACCATTAAAAAGATGGAAATCCTGTTCGACCAGCTGCCGTTCGCGGACATCAAGGCGGCGCTGGAATCGGTATTTGGCGCCGATAACAAGCTGCACTGGAAGAGTCCGCAGCTCGAAGGGCAGCGGCTCGAGGCGGGCGCGGAGCTGCTGGCGCTGAGCATTGCCGAAGCGGCAACGGCCAGGGCAGTGCAGGCCAAGCTGGACGAGCACGAGCTGGAATTGCATATCCTGTATGGCGGCGCCGGTAGCGAAACCTGGGTCAGCGATGGCAAGGGCGTGCGTTCGATTTCCTTCATGTAACAACGGGTACTTGTTTGTAATGGCAATGCTTGACAGGGAGTGCAGACATGAAAGTACGATCAACACATCGCCAGGATGGCGAAAACGGCGAGCGGGCGGCAAGTGCGGTACAAGGCCCGGCGCAAAGGCGCCAGGCGCTGGCCCCATCGCACTATCAGCAGATGGCAAGCAGCTCGGCCCGTACCGCACAACTGATGGAGCGGGCCGGCATGATGGCTGGCGCAGCACCCGTGCAGCGGGTGGAAGAAGAGGAACCGTTGCAAGCGAAGTTTGATACCGCGCAGTTACAGGAAGAAGAGGACCCCCTGCAAGGCAAGTTTCCCGCCCAGCGCGTGGAAAAACCGAATGATACGGGCTTGCCGCAGCAGCTCAAGGCAGGCATGGAATCCTTGTCCGGCATGAGCCTGGACCATGTCAAGGTGCACTACAACTCCGACAAGCCGGCCCAGCTCAACGCGCATGCGTATGCGCAGGGCAGCGAGATACACGTGGCGCCGGGACAGGAACAGCACCTGCCGCACGAAGCCTGGCATGTGGTGCAACAGGCGCAGGGACGGGTCCAGGCTACCATGCAGATGAAGGAAGGCATGCCGGTCAATGACGATGTAGGGCTGGAGCGTGAGGCCGATGTGATGGGGGCTAAGGCGATGGCGGTGCAGCTTTCGGCAGATGCGATGGGATCTATGCCATCAATCCCGGGTTCTGCGACACAACGACAAGTGCTACAAAGAACAATTGGTATCGGGGCTGGCGTGGCAGTTGAGCAAAAGAGCCTGATTTATCTTGCAGTGCAGTTGACGAATTACATGGGCGACTATGATTATGCGCGCACGTCTTTAACCGCCTTGGACGGGAATAACTACGATACGATGATACTGCTCCAAGCGGCCATGCCGGCACCGCTGACCGCAGATCAGGTGTTCATTGGTGGTGCAGCTGTCACAATCGTAGGCATTGGAGGCCGTTGTAATGAACATATGACTCAGGGTGGGGTTGTGGCGGAGTTACGTAGGAATAAAGCTGCTATCAGCATTGCCAATGGTAACGATCAAAGAATACAGATTGGAAGGGGATTGGTCGACGGCTGGAAGTGGGGCTATGTATGCCTGAAATTCGTTGGTGGCCAGCTAAGATACTGGCATGCGCACGATGGTTTTCAAGTGGGCTGATAATGTTGTTGGCAGCCATTGATAGTTAGCGGACCTGATCTGAAATCGCGGCTTTGAACCACCCCAAAAGCCGAACCTCGGCTCTTTGGGCGGCTGCTTCTCAATCCATTTACTAAGTTTAGCGACAATACTGAGCGCCCAGCGGCTGGTTGGCCACTTCGGGATCGAGTTCGCCTTTCTTCTGCGGCGTCACATAATCGTATACCTTGAGCGTGATGTTGATCTTGCCGGGTTCCGTGTTTGCATTGCAAACCGTGAGCATCTTGCCGCTGAGGCTAATCACGAAATCGCTGAGCTGCTCGACGTCGCCGGTGACCTTCGGCATTTCGAAACGATAATCGGACTCGGCTGTCGTTGGATTGGCGATCTGGAAATTAATCAGGGTATCTGGATTGTTGCAAAGAATCGTTTCGATACAGCTAGGCTCCAGTTTGCCCTCTGCATTCTCGGTCACGGTGACCACGATGTTCTTGAACTCGGCCAAAGGGATGACTAATTGCGCATTGTTGCTCATTGTTGTACCTTTTTGTTGATGTGAAGTGCCATGGCACGGGAGGGGAGAACTTCCTGGTACTGCATTTTGCTCAGTTGCGCTTCCGCCTGCGCTGCTGCAGCGGTGTCGCCGGTGCAACGCGCCGCACGCGCCCACGGCGCCAGCACATTAAAGTCGGCGCTGTCTGTTGCGCTGGCGCGCAGCAGTTCCTGTGCACTGCTGCATGCGGCCAGGGCAGCGGGCAGATTCTGCTCGGCATGCTCAAATTGGGCCTGCAGCAGCAAGGTGTCGGCCAGCGATTCGCGTATCTTCTGGTCTTCCGGGGCCGTTTGCTGCAGCCGCTCGAGCGCCGTGCGCGCCGCCGTCAACTGCTGGCGCGCTGCGCCGCGCTGGTCCAGCTCCCAGTACAAACCCGCGCGCCGTCTGGCGGTCATGGCGCTGAGCCGCTGCAGATTCCATTTTTTTGGCTCCAGCGCAATCAGGATTTCCAGCCTGGCCTGCAGTGCCTGCAAGGTGGCGATTTTTTCACGCGCCGGTTCCGGCTGGGCATCGAGCTGTGTAAGTTGCACCGTATAAAGTGCGGACTGCCAGACGCGGTTACTCGGGTCTTGCTTGACTATGCTTTGCAGCAGCGTTTCGGCTTGTCCGAAATCGGTGCGGGCCAGCTCGACGTTGCCCATTGCCAGATGTAATTCGGCCTGGTGCCACAGCGAGAAAGCGTAGCGCTGGGTCCACAAGCCGTTGTCGGGTACCGCCGCGTGCAAGGCGCCCATGAGGTCAGCCTCGCGCCGGTACAGTTTCATCGCTTCATCGAGCTGGCCGAGCCTGGCGCGCGCGCTGGCCAGCCACGACAGGCTGTTGGCCAGGTCCACGCCCAGGCTTTGCTGTGATGGCTGGCGTTCCAGTGCGCGCGTTTTCAGGGCAATCGATGCTGCGAACTCGTCAGCGGCATGCTTGATGGCGCCACGCCTGAGGGCAACCGTACCCAGGTTGCTGTGCGCGTAGGATTGCTCCATCCAGCTGTCTATGTCGTCCGGGTCGGCCGCGGCCAGGCGATTGCTATACGCCAGGTAGCGTTCGAAGTCGCTTTCGGCAGCGGGCCAGTCGTGCTGGTCCAGTGCGATCTGGCCCAGCCAGAAAGCGTTTGCGCCCATTGCCTTGAGAACAGTCTTGTCATTGTGCGCCTGCAAGGGATGCGATTGCAGGACCTGGCGCGCGGCCAGCAGTGCCTGTCTGGCGCCGGCCGGATCGGCCCGGGCGACCTTGACTTCCGCGAGCACCTGCAGCGCCTGGGCGCGCTGCAGCAATGCTGCGCCATCGCTGTCGTTCGGCCGCGTGGCCGCCAGATAGGAAAGGGCGCGGCCGCTGATGCTGTCGAGCAGGTCGAGGCGGCCCAGGGGACGCAGCTTGTCCACGAAGTCGCCCAGCATGAAACCCATCAGGCTCTCGGCTTCGATCCTGTGCTGCTCGGCCTGCTGCTGCGAAGCGCGCGCAAACAGGCCCAGTACGCTTGCCAGGATCGCCAGGCCCGCCACCATGGCCAGTACTGCTACGCGCCGGCGTTCGCCGCGTTTGACCAGGCGCAACGTTGCCTTGATGAAGTCCTGGTCTTGTCCGCTCAGCTGGAAGCCCGACATCAACAGTTCGCGCGCCTGATTGGCCTGCGTTCCTGGCGGCAGCAGGAAGTCGCGGCTGCGGCCGTTCGATTGCCAGCGCGCCGCCTGGGCACTGATGCGCGTGCGCAATTGCAGCGTATTGCGGTGGTCGGCGATCCAGCTGACTGCCAGCGGCCATCGCCGCAGCAGGGCATCGTGCGCGATACCGAAAGTGGCGACGCCGGCATTGAAATCGCTGACGAACAGGCGTGCATCGACGAAAGCCTGCACCAGTTCCCGCTCCGCCGCGTTGCCCAGGGCAGACCAGGGCAGGTGGCGCGAGGTCACCGGCAATTCTCCCTCCGCAATACTGACCAGTTGCGAAAGTATGTGCGGCAGGGCCGCGAGTTGTTGTGGATCAAGCGCCTGCGTCACCTGTTCGGCCCGCGCCCCGATGGCGCCCTCGATGCCGCCCAGCGCGCGGAACACGGCAAAGCTGAGTTGGCCGTCAGGGGTGCGTTGCCGGTACAGTTCTTGCAGGCAGTACTGCAGGAGCGGCAGTATATCCGGGCGTGACTGCGCTTCGCCACACAGCACTTCATCGAGACTGGTGCCGCTGTCGGGGTCGACATCGAAGCGCAGTTGCGCTGCCTGTGCAGGTTGCCGGATGATCTGCGCGATCTCTGTCTTGTCCGGCGGGTTCAAGTCGAAATGGCCGCCGCGCTGCTTCAGCGTCATCAACGGCGGATAGTGCGCCAGCTGGGGGTAGAAATCGTTGCGGCAGGCCAGGATCACGTCCACCTGTCCGCACTGGGCCAGTTGCTCGAGCACCTCAATGAACGCCGTACGCTGTGCTTCCGCGATATCAGGCAGCCGGAAGAGGGCCTCGAGATGGTCGACCAGCAGCCCCAGTTTTTTTCCCGGCAGTGCTTGCCGGATCTGTCCTGTCACGCTGGCGATGTCCTGTTGCAGACGGTAGCCCAGCACTTCCGCACTGTCGTGCTCGAACAGCAGTTGCTGCCCGGCTTCCGCGTCCAGCAGCACGCTGCCCAATGCCTGGAACAGGCCGCCCTGGCCCACGTCGGCCAGATCGAGATAGAGCTGCCCGGCCAGCCCCAGTTGCGGCAGCAGGCCGGCGCGTATCAAGGAAGTCTTGCCCGAGCCGGAGGGGCCCAGCACCAGCACCATCGCGCAGCCGGCCGCTGTCTGGGCTTGCATGGTCTGCAGCAGCTGGGTGGTGGCGAGCGTGCGCCCGAAGAAGATCGAGGCATGCTGCTCTTCAAAAGCGTGCAGGCCACGGAAGGGCGATGCATGGAGCCAGTTTCCTGCCGGCATCTCCTGGGGGTAGCTGACTTCCGCCAGGACGCGGTAGCCACGCTTGCGGATGGTTTCGATATAGCGTGGCGCCGCGCTGGAGTCGCCCAGGGCCTTGCGCAGCTGGGTGATCACTTTGTGTACCGGATTGTCGCTAATGACTGTACTGCCCCAGCACGTTTCCAGCAAATGTTCCGCTGACAGTACATCGTTACGCCGCTGACACAAATATTGCAGGACTTCCATGGCGCGTGGTTCCAGCTGGCGGCATAAGGCGCCATTCACCAGGGAATTTGTGGCTGGATTGACCTGCCATTCGCCGAACTGAAAACTATTGAGCGATATCGTCAAACCGATCTCCGATTTCTGCCGCCGGCACGTCAAGTCACGACGAGATTCTGCAACGCTTCTTGTTGATCTATCGTAAATGCATTGATTTTAATGGGGGAAATCTTACATGATTTGAAAGTTCCCGGAAAGCAAAAAGAATGAAGCATCTGCAATTCTGTTATTGCCCCGGGAATGAAGCGGTGGGCAAGCCGGACGCCGTTGGCGTAGTGGCCTGACGGCAGCAATTTTCACTGGATCAGCGTGCTTGACAGGCATGCATCGCAGCAGCTCTGTTGCCTGGTGGAAGGGGGGCTGCCGCCGTTTATTCGGACGTGAGCTGACTGGCGACCATGGCGGCCAGCGAGGCGATCATCCGCCGCAGCTCGTCACTATCCCTGGCCAGGTCCTTGAACCCCTTGATCGCCGCAGCCAGCATGCGCGCTGCATCGGGCAGGGCAGGCACCTGACCGTGCCGGGGCCATTGCGCTTGCAAAATTTCCGTCACCAGCTTCTCGAACACTTCGTAGCTGTCGCGCACCGCGCAAAAGCCCAGGTCGAAGACGTCCCTGGCATCGGGGTTGGCCCGCACCAGCTCGTAGCCTTCCACGCCCCAGGAGGTGCAGGCCCAGCTGAGCTTCTCGGCAATGCTGGGCAGGCTGGCCAGTTGCTGCCGTATCTGGGCGATCTTCGCTTCGACCAGGCCGCGGATGACGGCGTCGAACACTTGCTCCTTGTCGGGGAAGGCGGCATACAGCGTCGGGCGTGAGATGCCGGCCGCGCGCGCGACATCGCCCATCGTCGTACGCGCATAGCCGTAGCGCAGAAAGGTGGCCGTCGCCGCCGCGACGATTTGCTGGCGCCGGGCCAGCGTGGCCTCGTGGATTTCAGTCATGTGCGCAAATTTGATATTTTGAACAGATTGACACAGATTGTAAATCGGAATAAATTTACATTTTTATTTAAAATGTCAAATTGAAAGAGGCTTTACATGGCTGTGCAAAAAGTATGGTTTGTCACTGGCGCAACCCGCGGCTTTGGCCGCCACTGGATAGAAGCGGCCCTGGCGCGTGGCGACAAGGTGGCGGCGACCGCCCGCGACCCCAAGGCGCTGGCAGGGCTGGCGCAGCAATATGGCGATGCGCTGCTGGTGCTGAAGGTCGATGTCACCGACCGCGCTGGCGTGTTCGCCGCCGTCGCGCAAGCCCACCAGCATTTTGGCCGGCTCGATGTGGTGCTCAGCAACGCAGGCTTTGGCTACATGAGCGCGATTGAAGAAGCCACGGTGGAAGACACGCGCGCCGTATTCGAAACCAACGTCTTCGGCACCCTGTCGCTGGTGCAAGCCGCATTGCCGCTGCTGCGGGCGCAAGGCCATGGCCACATCATCCTGGTGTCCAGCGTGGCCGGCGTGGTGGCCGTGCCGATCGCCGGCGTTTACGAAGCCACCAAGTTTGCCGTGGAAGCCATCGGCGAGGCGCTGGCGGCGGAAGTGGCCGAGTTTGGCATCAAGGTCAGCCTGGTCGAGCCGGGCGGCTACGCCACCGATTTCCTCAGCAGCACCTCGGTGCGCAATGCCGAGCCGATAGCCGCTTACGACGGTGTGCGCGAGCAACTCGCCGCCATGCTGACACCCGACTCGCTGGGCGATCCGCTAGCCACGTCCGCGGCGATCCTGAAATTGGTCGATGCGGAACAGCCGCCGCTGCGGCTGATCCTGGGCAATTTGCTGCCGTTTGTGCAAAACGTCTACGCCGAGCGCCTGAAGACCTGGGACGACTGGCAAGACGTATCGCTGGCCGCCATGCGCGTTGAACCAAAAGGGGATCAGGCATGATCATCGTTGCCGGGCAGGTCGACTTCGACCCCCGCTATCTGTCCGAGATCCTGGCAGACATCCGGGCACTCGAGGTTGCCACCCGCCTGGAAGACGGCTGCCTCTACTACGCGATGGCCTTCGACGACCTGGAGACCGGCCACGCCACCGTGCTCGAGCGCTGGCGCGACGAAGCCGCACTCAACGCCCACCTGCGCACGCCCGGCCTGAAAGCATTCCAGGAGCGCAACCTGCCGCGCGCGAAACACTTCTCGATCAAGCTCTACGAGATCGCTGCAGAGCGTGATCTGGTGGTGCCGGATTAACGTCGTCTTTATACGCCAGGGTAGCGCCTGGCGTCTCTTGCAATACCTGATAAAGCTATAGCGAGCGGATGGGAGTTGTTGTTGGAACGCGGAGCTGTGCCCATGCACGGTGAGGCCGGGCAAGTGAGTATGGAGGCGGCAAATTGAGATGCAGAGCAGGTATTGTTATGGATGGCGCCTCAAATTTCTGGTGATATTCTTACGACGGGAAGAGGCTTTGGTGCGTTCAGGTCCAGTGATTTTTCAGTCTGGGGGCCAAGTTGACCCAATTGAATGATGCCATCAAGAAACGATTTAGCCAGTTGCTTCTCCTTATTGTTCTGGTATACCGCAAGGAGCTGATCCCATCCACCGTCCTCCAGCGTGGGAGCTAACTGCGTAGTAGCCGGTTGCATGGTGCCGAGGAAACTTTTGAGGCGCGCCTCACGATGTCGCTTCCAACCTTCGCCATTTTGCGTGCCGGATGCATGGAAGCGATCGATCAGCCGATCTGCCGCCATCTCCCCGGCAGCACTGAGGGCCTCGATGCTGGCCGCCGGCATATCCAGGTTCAAGCCGCCCTCGTCGGATTTCTGGCTGATTTGCACTATGCGGTCGCGAAAGCCTGCGTATGGAAATATTATCTCGTCGCGCCAGCATTGCATGGTATTAATAATGTCACCAAAGAAGCCCAATAATCCTTTAAATGGTGTTTGATCGTCTGGCGATGCCCAGTGGCGCTGCCGCCCGCCACGGTTATCCTCTGCCAAATAAATGCGCCCCGCATCATTAGCAGCTTGTTCCGGTTCAGTGATGGGGTAGTCTGGATGCGCCGGCTTCAGATTGATCGCAAACGTTGGGTGGTCAGGCAGTATCGAATCGAACATATGCAGCGGCATATTGCTGCTGATACCTCCATCTGAGAACCATACTCTGGTTGCCCGCAGTCGCATGGCTGGCGAATTGCTGCCGATATTCTCCTGCAAACTGCGGTCGACGGCATATAGTGGCACGGCGGATAGCAAGACAGGAAAGCTCAAACTCATCCGTACCGCTACAACCACCGGTAGTTCCGACTGGCGGGGCAGCGGACGCAGCTCCACTCCCGCTGGACTGAATACAGGATTATAGGGAGTCGTACTATCCGATTTGTGCTTGTTCAAGTGCTGCATTACCGCCGGTGGGAACAGGGATTCCCATTCTTGTGGGTCGTAATAAAACGGTGGTGTACCGGTCCGGAATGGAATCTCATAAGCCATTTTCTGGCTGACGGCGGTGGTCATGACAGCCAGATGAATCGCACGCGGCGCGGCAGGATCGCTTTGTCCCCACAGGTCACCAAACGTCAGCGGACTACCGTCCGGATCTAGGCCTGCTAATGAATTGAAATAGCTCGTCAGCCAATTAGTCAAGCCTTCCTGCGCATTGCTACTGGCATCTTCCGGCGTATGGCCACTGCAGAGGCCATAACCATTCTTGTGCAGTCCCGCCATCATCCCCTGCGCAAATAGCGTGCCGAGCAAAGTAATCAATCCCATCCAGAATAATAATTCAACGACGATAATGGAAAGTGCCGTAGCTATAAGTTGTAATGGAGAAGCGTCCACTGCCTCTGCAAGCAAAGGGAGTAAGGTCAAACCAAACAATGCCAATATGTAAATTGCAACCAGTGCCCAGCGACGCTGGAAGGCGCTGGCCACTGCAGGGGCACCCAGCGAGGGCAGCAACAGTTTCATACTCAATGCCAGAGGGGCAATTGCCAGTATCCCGGCGTTGGGATTCAAGGCCTTGAAAAAGGGCCATAGCAAGAGACTGCCCAGCAGTATGCATGCGGCGACAATGGCCGCATGCATGTTGAGCATACTAAATAGGAGGCCTGACAGAGGCTGCTGCTGGGGCTTGTTCAATGCCTGTACCAATACGGAGAAACATTGTCTCAGCTCTTTGCTTGGCTGAAACAGGGAGAAAAGCTTGGAGCGGCCGTCGGCTGTCACGACCTCACCAAGCCACTCTGGAAGTTTGGCAAGCGTGTCGAAGGAAGTCGGATTACTATGACTGCGGCCGTACTCCGCCGCAGCGCAGGCGCCGGCCGCTATTGCGCCAGCTGAAGTGCCACCGATATTTTTGAAGGTGTACTTTGAAGCGAGACGCGCGATTAACTTGGGGTATATAACACCGCTGGTGATTCCTCCCTTCATCACAAGATCGCATTGCTCAAGAGGTGGAGGTGACATGCTCATCGAATTGGCTAGGTATTAAGGTGTGAAAAGAAAGGAAAAGATTATCCATGTTGTAAACAAATAAAAATTCACACATTGTAACTATTTGAATAAGCAGGATTTCCTGACTTGTGATGATGCGAGGTGTTTTTTGTGGTGTCGAACAAATGATAAAATGGCTGAATAAATTTTTTGGTAAAAAACAGTGGAAAAGGTGGCGTCCAGGGATATTGAAATACCCAATGAAATTGTTATGGTTAGTAACAATCAACCTGCCTGGACACGTTGCGAGTTTACGGTAAATGTTGATGTGGGTAAATTCTCGATGCATCTGGCTTATGAGAAGCGTGCATTCAGAGAAGGTTCGTTGCGTTAATGCGGCAATGATTTTATACGGCAACATTAAATAGGGAAAGCATGAGTGCGGAATTGAATATCGCGCAGATCTTGTACGATACCGATGAAGTGAAATTCCGATATGCCCGCATAGTTGCTGAAGATGGCAGCCGCTGGATACGTGATGTTTTTTTTGCGAATACCATCAGAACGGTCAAGTCATTTCCGAGGGAAATTATGTGAATGGCAAAGAGCAAGGGCTTTGGCGTGATTATTATCCTGACGGAAAATTTGCCGCCGAAGGACATTATGAGCATGGTGTCGAGGTAGGGGAGTGGAAGTACTGGGATAACGGTGGCGTATACATCCAGGAAACCGGCTTGGCCAGCGAGAAGGCCGATGCCGCGATGCAGATGCTGAATGCAGCGGGTGTCGTGCATGGCGGCAGGTCAGACATGCGAGGTTGACCATGTTTTCCTTGTCAGTGCAGGTTTCCGGCCTTGGCAATGCCAACAACAGAAACTGGCAGTCCTGCAAGAACGTTGTGGCCCTGTTTATCTCCGGCGTCAGCACCGCATGTTTCTATCTCGCTATCAAGTTGATAATCGATCATGTCGATTGAATGGCGAAAATTGGCACAAGCTTTTCTTCTTCGTTTGCCAGAAAACAATACCGCCTGACATGGCACGCCGCCATTTACCGAGTGACAAGAGTGTCGTCAGGCATGCCGGCATCGTCGCCATCGAAGATGGGCGCGCGATTAAAAATCCTTCATTATTCGAGAACCGAAAAGGTGAGATCATTAGGCCATGGCTGCGCCTGGAAGGTTTTTGCATATGGTCAGTCATGCTAGACATATCAATAAAATCTATATGAGACATCTTAGCCACCTTTTCGGGAGAACTTTACATGAAATATATTTCGCTGATACTTTTGAGTGCCGCGGCTGTCGCCATCGCGGGTTGCGCCAGTACGCCGTCTGTCAGTACGCCGGGCGACCTGGTTGCCAATGCAGTCTTGAAGCCTACGCGCGACAGTGAAACCAGCGGCAGCGTCCGTTTTGAGCAGAAGGGCGGCCAGGTATGGGTGACTGCCAGTATCGCGGGCCTGTCGCCGGGCCGGCATGGCTTTCATATCCATGAGAAGGGCGATTGCAGCTCGCCAGATGGCTTGAGCGCGGGCGGGCATTTTAATCCGACCGGAACCCAGCATGGCAATCCGGCCAGCGGTCCGCACCATGTCGGCGACTTCGGTAATCTGGAAGCGGATATGAATGGCATGGCAGAATTGAAAACATCGTTTCCTGTGAGCCAGATTTCGCTGGACAAGGGCGCCGCGAACAGCATTATCGGCCGTGGCCTGATCGTGCACGCGGGCGAGGATGATTTCCGCACCCAGCCGACCGGCAATTCCGGCGGCCGCGTGGCTTGTGGCGTGATCGCGCTGAAGTAAATCCAGGCAGTGCTGGCGGCGTCCATGCATGCCGTCAGCAATGTTGTGGAGTGAGCGGCCATGGCAGGGGCGTTGCCAGGTATTGTGTCTTCAGGCTGGAGCAATTAGTTTCATGATG
Organism: Janthinobacterium sp. Mn2066; assembly: GCF_049319705.1. Classification (NCBI taxonomy): domain Bacteria; kingdom Pseudomonadati; phylum Pseudomonadota; class Betaproteobacteria; order Burkholderiales; family Oxalobacteraceae; genus Janthinobacterium; species Janthinobacterium sp. Mn2066. The sequence goes on from NZ_JBMOUF010000005.1 coordinate 19,639, forward strand.
CTAAACTAATTGTCCAGCACAGATAAAGCCACCGCCGCCACGGCATCTCCATGACGAATACCGCAACACTTGCACCCGGCCCCGGCCATTCGCGGCCCGGCCGTCCTCCCACCATCACGCGTGAACGTATCGCCGATGCCGGTATGGTCATGGGCTTGCCCAGGATGACGTTTGTCGGCGTGGCCGCCTTGCTAGGCGTCAGCCATATGGCCTTGTACAAGCATGTGGCGAACCTGGCAGCGCTCAAGCTGCTGGTGGCTGAAGCAATTTTTACGCGCTGGCAGCTCCCCGATACCGGCAATGATGACCTGGAACACTTCCTGCTGCGTTTCAGCGCGTCCCTGCGCGAACTTGTCAAAGCCTTTCCTGGCCTGGCGCCTTACCTCATCCGCAGGAAAGTGGCCACGCCCGCCATGCTGGCCAGCATCGCCGCGCATCAGGCTGAAGTGGCGCACCTGTACGGCATATCTATCGACCGTGCCCGCTGGCTGCTGTCGACGGTGGCCTTCCACTGCATCGCCCTGGCCGATACCGTCTATGCGGTGGCAGATGAAGCGAGGGAAGAGGACGATGAAGAGCTCGAGGCCGAGTTTGACCTGGGCATGCATGCGCTGATTATCGGCGCACTGGCCATGCAGCCGCGGTAAGGGAACCTGATTGCACCCGTTTCATGAATCTTATACAATGCAAATAATTATCATTCGCATTTAAAATCATTGCCCATCGCCTGCCGGCCATCGGGCACAGGAAGGATATCGTGGGCACCGCCGAATTCGCGCTACAGCAACAAGTCAACACCTTATACGTAGATCATCACGGTTGGCTGCGTGGCTTGCTGCGCCGTAAGCTGGGCAATGCCTTCGACGCAGCTGATCTGGCGCACGACGTCTATCTGCACCTGATGAAAACGGGGCGCGTCCCGCCCGTCGATGAGTCGCGCCGCCACCTGACCCAGATCGCCAACGGCCTGGTGATCGACTTGTACCGCCGCCGCCAGATCGAGGCCGCTTACCTGGATGCGCTGGCCATGCTGCCGGAAGCGTTTGCGCCCTCCGAGGAAACGCGTGCGCTGGCGGTGGAAGCGCTGGTCGAAATCGATGCGGTATTACACAGCCTGCCGGCCAAGGCGCGCCAGGCGCTGCTGCTATGCAAGCTCGATGGCATGAGCTATCGCGACATCGCCGCCGAACTGAAGGTATCGGTGTCGTCCGTTGAAAAATACCTGGCCGCCGGCCTGCAGGCGTGTTACCACGCCTGGCACGGGACGGGGCGTTGATCAGTCCTGCCATCGTCCAGCGCGCGTCCGAATGGATGGTGCGGCTGTGGGCCGATGACGCCAGCGAGGCAGACCGCGCCGCCTGCGAACGCTGGCGCGCCGAACATCCTGACCACGAACTGGCCTGGCGCCGGCTGCAATCGTTCGACGATAAACTGTCCAGCGCGCCGCGCGAGGTGGCTCGCCACGTCTTGCGCGAGCCGGCTCCCGCCACCTTCCTGGCGCGCCGGCGCGCATTTCAACTGCTAGGCCTGGCCATCACGGCAGGTGGCGCCGCCTATCTGCTGGGCGGCAGCGAGCGCTGGCAACTGGCCATGGCTGGCCACAGCACGGCCACCGGTGAAATCCGCAGCATCGTCCTGGCCGATGGCAGCACGGTGGTACTGTCTTCCTCCTCGGCCATCGACGTACGTTTCAATGATCATGAACGCCTGATCGTGCTGCGGACCGGCGAAATCCTCGTCACCAGCGCGCCCGATCCCGCAACCACTTATCGCCCCCTGCGCGTGCGGGACCGCCACGGCACCGTGCAGGCGCTGGGCACGCGTTTTACCGTGCGCCAGCAGGCCGATAGCTCACAGGTCGCCGTGTTCGAAGGCGCCGTCGAGGTGCGGCCCGCGCATGGCGTGGACATGGCCGTGCGTGTCAACGCGGGGCAGGGTGCGACTTTCAGCACCAACGCGGTGCAAGCGCCGGCCAGCGTGACGGACAGCGCCGCTGCCTGGAGCCGCGGCTTGCTGGTGGCGGACGGCATGCGTCTCGATGCGCTGCTTGCGGAACTGGCCCGCTACCGGCCAGGCTTGCTGCGCTGCGACCCGGCAATCGCGCACCTGAAAGTCAATGGCGTTTTTTCCGTGCGTGACACGGATAGGGCGCTGCATAACCTGACGCGCGTGCTGCCGGTAGATGTGGTATCGCGCACCCGTTACTGGGTGACGGTGACGGCGGCCGCTCCTGCTACAAAATAATCCGGCAATCGATTGAGGGTTTTGCGATCTCGTTCGGGAGATAAGCAAGAGCTTATTAATTTCCGGGAGTTGGTATGAGTAGCAGTGAAGCGAGTCCGATCGCGCAGGTCTTGCGGCCCATCCGCGGGCGGCTGTTTGTTGCGTGTTTGCTGTCCGCCGTGGGCAGCATGCTGACCCTGGTGCCGCTGGCCGGCATCGCTGAAATTGCCAGGGCCGCCATGGGTAGCACCCACGCAGTGCCGGATGCATTGTGGACTATCGTCGGCATCAGCATGGCCAGCCTGCTGGCCGGCATGCTGCTGGTGTCAGCCGGCGAGATGCTCGCCCACCTGGCCGACAATCACATCACCCACCATCTGCGCCTGCAAATCACGCGCCGGCTGGCGCAGGTGCCGCTGGGCTGGTTCACCAGCCGCGCATCGGGCGAAGTCAAGCAGGCGATGCAGGATGATATCAACACCTTGCACAGCCTCACCGCGCACTTTTTTACGACCACGGCGCGCGCCGCTGGCGTGATCGCCGTTGCACTGGTCTACCTGTTCGCCATGGACTGGCGCCTGGCCCTGATCGCGATTGTGCCATTTCCCGGCTTTTTCCTGTTCTTCCGCCGCGCCATCAAGGCCAGTGCCGGCAATATGCAGGAATTTGTCGCTGGCCTGGGGCGCATCAACAATGCCGTGATCGAATTCGTCAACGGTATCCCCGTCGTCAAAGCCTTTGGCGCCACGGGCCGCGCACATACAGGCTACCGCGAGGCGGTCGATGCGTTCGCCCATGCCTTTGACGGTTTTACGCGTCCCCTGGTGTCGTCCATGGCCAATGCCAACGCGATGATCGCGCCGGTCGCCGTGCTGGGGGTGGTGCTGGTAGCTGGCACGGTGTCCGTCGGCCTGGGGTGGATGGCGCCCGTGGACGTGCTGCCGTTCGCGCTGGCGGCGCCCGGCATATCCGCGCCGCTGCTGCTCTTGCATTACCTGACGCATGACTTGAACAATGCCACGGCCGCCGCGCAGCGCGTGCAGGCCTTGCTGCAAACGCCCGTGCTGGCACAGCCAGAATCAGGCCAGTCACCTGCCAATAGCGAAATCTGCGTCGAGAATCTGTCTTACAGCTATGACGGGCAGCATCCGGTGTTGTCAAATATCAGTTTGACGCTCAAGCCGGGTACCGTGACGGCCATCGTCGGCGCTTCCGGTTCGGGCAAGTCCACCCTGGCGCGGCTGCTGCTGCGCTTCTTCGATCCCACGCAAGGGCGCATCACCCTGGGCGGTATCGACCTGCGCCAGATCGCCACCTCGGAACTGTACCGCGCCATCGGTTTCGTGCTGCAGGAAGTGCGGCTGATACACGCCAGCGTGCGCGAGAACATCGCGCTGGGCCGGCCCACGGCCAGCATGCAGGAAATCGAAGACGCTGCGCGCGCGGCCAACATCCACGAACGCATCCTGGCCCTGCCGCGCGGTTACGACTCGGTGGTTGGCGAAGATGGTCAATTGTCTGGCGGCGAGCAGCAGCGCGTGAGCATCGCCCGTGCCGTGCTGCTGGCGCCTTCCGTGCTGGTGCTCGATGAAGCCACCGCGGCGGCGGACGCTGAAAACGAAGTGCTGATCCAGCAGGCGCTGTCGCGCTTTGCGCAAGGCCGCAGCCTGCTGGTGATCGCCCACCGCCTGGACACCATCATGCATGCAGACCACATCATCGTGCTGGAAAACGGCGCGATAGCCGAACAAGGCCGCCATGCCGAGCTGCTGGCGATGAACGGCCGCTATGCGCGGCTGTGGAAGTTGGGCGCTGATCAAGCAACGCTGGAGGCTGCACCATGCTGAAAACCTTTATTCAGTTACTGGGAGACGACGCCCCCGTGTTCCGCCGCTACGCCTCGATGGCGATAAGCTATGGTGTGCTGTCCGGGCTGACGATGACCGTGCTGGTGCCCGTGCTCAGTCACTTGCTGGCTGGCGAGGTGCAGGCCGCTGGCGGGTGGCTGGCTGTGCTGCTGGCCGGCATGGTGGTTTGCTGGGCCTGGCGCCGCATGCTGGAAAGGGCGGGCGTGCGGGTCGGTGTCACCGTGCTGCAAGCAGGGCGTCAGCGCATCGGCGTGCAGGTGGCCGGTTTACCGGTGGGCTGGTTCACGCCAGAGAACACGGCCAGATTAAGCCACCTCGTCACGCAGGGCATGATGCAGGTGGCGCAGCTGCCCGCGCATGTGCTGACGCCCGTGATCAGCGGCGCCGTCACGCCGCTGGTGATCGTGCTGGCCTTGTTTGCCCTGCACTGTAGCCTGGGCTTGCTCGCCTTGCTGTCGCTGCCGGTGCTGGCGGGGGCCTTGTTGCTGACGGCCCGCCTGGGCCAGCGCGCCGACGACGCCTATCACCGCCACTTCGCCGCCAGCAGCGCGCGCATGGTGGAATTCGCGCAAGCGCAATCGGTGCTGCGCGCTTTTGGCGGCGATGGCGGCGGCACGCGTTTGCTGGAGCAAGCCATCACTGACCAGCGCCAGGCAGGTGGCCGTTTGATTGTACTGTCGTCCCTGTCGGCCGTGTTCAATGCCTGGGTGGTGCAAGCCATCTTTGGCGCCTTGCTGGTGGCTGGCGCGCTATGGCTGCAAATGGATACGGACAGCGTCATTGCCGTGATCGTGGCGCTGCTGCTGGTGATCCGCTTCATCGATCCGCTGCTCGACGTGGCCGCGTATGGCGAAGTGCTGCGCGGCGCACGCGGGCAGCTCGATGCCGTGCGCGAGATCCTGGCCGTCCAGCCTTTGCCGCAAGCGGCAGCGCCGCAGCCACCCCGCGATGGCTCGGTCGAATTGATCGATGTGCGCATGCGTTATGCGGCAGATCAGGCCGAAGTGCTGCGCGGTCTCAGCTTGCGCGTGGCTCCCGGCAGCATGACGGCGCTGGTGGGCGCTTCCGGCTCGGGCAAGAGTACGGTGCTGCGCCTGATCGCCCGTTTCTTTGATGTCGATGCGGGCAGCGTGCGCGTGGGCGGCGTCGATGTGCGTGACATGTCCAGCGAACAGCTGGCTGGCCAGATCAGCCAGATTTTCCAGGACAGTTATCTGTTCCAGGGCAGCATTGCCGACAATATCCGCATCGGCAAGCCCGATGCCAGCGAGGCCGAAGTACTGGCAGCGGCAACCCAGGCTGGCGTAGCCGAGATCATCGCCCGCTTGCCCGAGGGCCTGGCGACGGCCGTGGGCGAGGGCGGCGTGCGCCTGTCCGGCGGCGAACGCCAGCGCATCGCCATCGCGCGCGCCCTGATCAAGGATGCGCCCATCCTGCTGGTCGATGAAGCGACGGCTGCGCTGGACGCCGAAAACCAGGCGGCCATCGCCGCAGCACTGGCCCGCCTGCGCGGCAAGCGCACGGTGATCGTTATCGCGCATCAGTTATCAACGGTGGCCATGGCCGACCAGATCGTGGTGCTCGATGGCGGCCAGGTCAGCGAACAGGGCAGGCCCGCGCAATTAAGCGCGAGTGGGGGCCGCTACGCGCAATTCCTGGCCCAGCGCCAGGCGGCCAAGGGCTGGACGATTGCATCGGCACCGCCGCAGCACGGGGCCGCGCCTTGAGGCAGTCCGTCCCCCTGCGCTTGCTGTTGACCGGATTCGTGTTGCTGTGCGGCGCCTCCTTGCTGGTGGGCGCCAAACAGCTGTCGTGGACGCAACTGCTGGCCGGTTCCGGCGATGCCTGGCTGACCCTCACCGCCAGCCGGCTGCCGCGGCTGGCCGCGCTGGTGCTGACGGGCGTGGGCTTGTCGGTCTGTGGCGTGATCCTGCAGCAAATCGTGCGTAATAAATTCGTCGAACCAGCCACTTCGGGTGGCCTCGATGCGGCCAAGCTGGGCATGTTGATATCTCTGACGTTGCTGACGGGCGTGGGGGTGGTCGGCAAGATGCTGTTTGCATTGACCTTCTGCTTTGCCGCCAGCGTGCTGTATGTGGCCATCATCCGCCGCATCCGGTTCAAGAACACGGTGCTGGTCCCCGTGGTGGGCCTGATGTATGGCAGCGTGCTGAGCGCGATTGCCGAGTTTTACGCCTACCGCAACAACATCCTGCAAAACATGCAGGGCTGGCTGCTGGGCGATTTTTCGCGCATCGTGCAGGGACACTACGAAATCATTTACCTGATCCTGCCCATCGTGGCGCTCACTTACCTGTACGCGCAGCGTTTCAGCGTGCTGGGCATGGGCGAGGGCATGGCCACCAGCCTGGGCCTGAACTATGGCGCGACGGCGGCGCTGGGGCTGATGCTGGTGGCCGTCACCGTCTCGGCTACCGTGATCACGGTGGGGGCGATTCCCTTTGTGGGCCTGGTGGTGCCCAATCTGGTGGCCATGCATTACGGCGAAAACCTGCGCCGCAGCTTGCCCATCGTGGCCCTGTGCGGCGCTGCGCTGCTGCTGGCCTGCGATATCGCGGGCCGCTTGCTGATCTACCCGTTCGAAGTGCCGATCGGCTTGACGGCGGGCGGCGCGGGCGGCTTGCTATTCCTGGCCTTGCTGATCTGGAAAAACAAATGATGCGCCTCTCTCCACGGCCGGCCATCTGGCCGCCTTTGCTGGTTCTGCTGGTCCTGCTGATCCTGCTGACTCTGGCGGCCACCTTTGTGTTCTGGTCGTCCGGCTTCGATTTCGATTACGTGATCCCCAAGCGGCTGGCGCGCCTGGCCGCTATCGTGACCGGCGGCGTGTGCGTGGCGTTTTCGTCCATCCTGTTCCAGACCATCGCCGGCAACCGGCTATTGACGCCGGCCGTGATGGGCTATGAAGCCGTGTATCTGCTGCTGCAATCGCTGCTGATCCTGGCCGTGGGCACGCAGGCGCTGGTGGTGGTGAGCCAGATCAATAACTTCTTCCTGTCCATCGCCTTCATGCTGGCTTATTCCTGGGCCATCCACCGCTGGCTTTTACGCGACGGCAAGAACAATGTGTATTTCCTTTTGTTGCTGGGACTGGTGCTCAGCATGGTGATCGCCACCTTTACCCAATTCGTCCAGCTGCGCATCAGTCCCGGCGAGTTTTCCATCCTGCAAGGTTATAGCTATACCTCGTTCAACCGGGCGCAACCCGTGCAACTGCTGTATTCGGGTCTGCTGGTGGCTGGCGCCTGCCTGGCCGGCTGGAAAACCTTGCCGGTGCTGGATGTCTTGTCCCTGGGCCGCGAGCAGGCTATCTCGCTGGGCGTGTCTTACCGGCGCTATGTGCAGTGTTACCTGGCCCTGATCGCGCTGCTGGTGGCTGTCTCGACCAGCCTGCTGGGGCCGACCGCCTTCATGGGCATCTTTGTGGCCAACATCACCTATGCGCTGGCCGGCAGCGTGCGGCACCGCATCACCTTGCCGCTGGGCTGCGCGATTGCCATCGCCATCTTTATCGCCGCCCAACTGCTGGTCGAGCACGTTTTCAATTACAAGACCACCGTCAGCATCCTCGTCAACCTGGTGTGCGGCGCTTATTTCCTCGCACTCATGGTGCGCAAGCAGGGTAGAGCATGATTACTGTCAAAAATATCCATAAAAGTTATGGCAGCAAGCACGTGCTGTCCGAGGTCCATGTGCAATTTCCCAAGGGGCAGGTTACTTCCCTGATCGGCCCGAACGGTGCGGGCAAGTCCACCTTGCTGATGCTGATTGCACGCTTACTGGAACCGAGCCATGGCGAGATCCTGCTGGAAGGCCAGGCGATTGCCGGCATGCGTACGGCCGACTATGCGCGCCTGGTCGCCACCTTGCGCCAGTCGCCCGACTTCAACCTGCGCCTCACCGTCGAGGAACTGGTGGCTTTCGGGCGCTTTCCCTACAGCCGGGGCACCCTGACGCCGCAAGACCGGCAAGCCATCGATGACGCGATTGCCTTTTTATCGCTGGACAAGCTGCGCCATGCCTACATTGATGAGCTGAGCGGCGGCCAGCGGCAAATGGCTTTCCTGGGCATGACCATCGCCCAGCAAACGCAGTTGCTGCTGCTCGATGAACCGTTAAATAACCTGGACATGAAACATGCCGTGCAGATCATGCGCGCGCTGCGCCGCCTGTGCGACGAGCAGGGCCGCACCGTGATTTTAGTCGTGCATGACATCAACTTCGCCGCCAATTACTCGGACCATATCGTCGCCATGAAAGAGGGCCGGCTGGCCTTCAGCGGCCCGGTGGACGAGGTGGTGACGCAAGCGCGCCTGCAAGCGCTGTACGAACTGGATTTCGACATCGTGCGCAGTGAGCGTGGCTGTCTTTGTAACTATTTCAACCCATCAGGAGAACTGGCATGACCCGCACTTTATTCAAACTGGCCGCTTTGAGCCTGGCGCTGACGGCATTGCAAGCCTGCAGCAAGACAGAACCTGCTGCCGTGGCTTCCCAGTCCGCCTACGCACCGATTACCGTCACCCATAAGCTGGGCGATACGGTGATCACACGGCAGCCCCAGCGGGTGGCGGCACTCGATATGAATGAAGTCGATTTCCTCGACCAGTTGGGCATACCCGTGGCGGGCACGGTCAAGGATTATGTGCCGCATTTCCTGGGCAAATACAAGGATGATGCGCAAGTGCAAGACCTGGGCGCCATCGTGCAGCCCAACCTGGAGCGCGTGCACGCCCTCAAGCCGGACTTGATCCTGATCACTTCCTTGCAAGCGAATCACTACAAGGAGCTCAGTGAAATCGCGCCCACCCTGCATTTCGACGTCGATTACCGCGACAGCCGCAGCGGGCATATCGATGTCGTCAAGCAGCATTTGCTGACGTTGGGGCACATCTTCGGCAAGGACGAGCTGGCCCGCCAGAAGGCGGCAGAACTCGATGCCAGGGTGGCCGAGGCGCGCAGCGTGATCGTAAGCCGTCCGGAAAAGGCCCTGATCGTGTTGCACAACAATGGCGCCTTCAGCGCGTTTGGTCTGAAATCGCGCTATGGCTTCGTGTTCGATGCGCTGGGCGTCAAGCCGGCCAGTACCGCCGTGGAAGCGGGCTTGCATGGCCAGCCGATATCGAGCGAATTCATCCAGCAAGCCGACCCGGACATCATTTATATCGTCGACCGCACGGCCGTGATGGAACACCGTCCCGTGATGGATGCCGAACGCATGAGTAACCCGCTGTTGCGCCAGACCAAGGCCTGGAAGAACGGCAAGGTGGTCTTTGCCGATGCCGACGCCTGGTATATCACGGCCGCCAGCGTGGGTTCGCTGAATCTGGTGATTGATGACGTGCTGAAAGCTTACCAATAAATTCAATTCTGATTGAGGGTTTTGCCATCTCGTTCGGGAGACTAGATAAGAGCAAACCACATCATAAAAAAGGAATCGAGCATGCAACACCGTTTTCAGTCTGCACCTTTCAATCCGACCTTGAGCCGCCCGGCTGCTGCCGTGCGCGCCGTCGTGCTGGGGCTTGCCCTGCCCGCCAGCACCGTGCCTGCGCTGGCCCAGTCACAGGCTAGTGTTCAGACGACAGAAGCCAGGAACAACTTCAACCTGCCGGCCGGTCCGCTGGGTCAGGTTTTAAACAGCTTCGCCACCACGGCCGGGATCGAGTTGACGGTCGATACCGCCTTGCTGCAAGGTAAAAGCAGCAAGGGCTTGTCGGGCAGCTACAGCGTGCGCGAGGGATTTGCCGAGCTGCTGCGCGGCCATCCCTTGCATGCGGTGCAGCAAGCCAATGGCAGTTATACGGTCAGCCGCTTGTCGCAACAGGGTGAAGTGGTGATGCCGGGCGTAACGGTGCAGGCGCAGCAGGGCGGGGCAACGCAAGCGTATGCGGGTGGCCACGTAGCGACTGGCGGCCGGGTTGGCTTGCTGGGTAGCAAGGACTTCATGGAAACGCCATTCAATACCGTCAGCTATACCGAACGGTTTATCGAAGACCGGCAGGCGCGCGACATCACGGACGTGATCTCGGCTGTCGATCCGACCGTGTTCAGCACGGGCATGACGGGCACCATCAATGAAAACTTTTCCATTCGCGGTTTCAGTTCCAGCATCAGCGATGTGACGGTGAACGGCTTGTTCGGCATTTCTCCGTATTACCGCACCTCGCCCGAAATGTTTGAGCGCATCGAAGTATTGAAAGGGCCGTCGGCCTTGCTCAATGGCATGCCGCCAGGCGGCTCGGTGGGCGGCAGCGTCAACCTGGTGCCCAAGCGGGCGGGCGACGAGCCGTTGACGCGCGCCGCCCTCAGTTATCTGTCCGACTCGCAATGGGGCGGCCATGTGGATATCGGCCGGCGTTTCGGCGATAACAAACAGTTCGGTGCGCGCTTCAATGGCGTCTACCGCAATGGCAATGGCTCGGTCGACCATCAGAAAAAGGAAACCCAGCTGGCCTCGCTGGGCCTGGACTGGCGCGGCGATGGCGCGCGCGTGTCGGCTGATCTGTATCAAAGCGACGACCGCACCGATGGCTTAAACCGGGGCATCAACCTGGCGCCTGGCATCGGCGTGCCCAGGCTGCCGAAACCCGATACCTTGCTCAATCCCAGCTGGGCTTTTTACGACACCAGGGACAAGGGCGTCATGCTGCGCGGCGAACTGGACTTGAACGAGTCAGTGATGGCCTATGTGGCCATGGGCGCCAGCCAGACCGATTACCACTCTACGGGCGCCTACCTGATCCAGGTCTTCAATACGGCTGGCGATTACCGCACCAACCTGGCCGACCTGGCCTTTGAAGTGGACCGCAGGTCGGCCGAGATCGGTTTCAAGGGCAAGTTTCGCACCGGCGATATCGGCCACCAGTGGGCCGTGAACGCCACCCATTACAACCATACCGATAAACAGTATGGCCGCCGCAATGTGCTGGCCAAGGACTGGATCACCAATCTGTACAACCCCGTCTGGGGCCCGGCCAGCACGTTTAACGCGCCGCAAATCTCGCGCGCGGAATTGCGCCTGGCCAGCGTTGGCCTGGCCGATACGCTTTCCTTTATGCAAGACAAGCTGCAATGGACGGTGGGTGTGCGCCGCCAGGATGTCGTCAGCGATACCTTCAATGTGGCCACCGGCGCGCGCACGGCCCGCTACGAGCAAAGTGCCACTTCGCCGGCCACCGCCTTGCTGTTCAAGCTGACGCCGCAATTGTCTGTGTACGGCAATTACATCGAAGGCTTGAGCCAGGGCAGCACGGCGCCGATGACGGCCGCCAATGCGGGCGAAGTGTTTCCACCTTTTAAAACCAGGCAAAAGGAAGTGGGCCTGAAATTCGACCTCGGTGACTTTGCCCACACGGCCAGCCTGTATGAAATCAAGCGCCCCAGCAGCTATATCGATCCGGTCACGAACGTATTTTCCGTCGGCGGCGAGCAGCGCAACCGTGGCGTCGAGTGGAGCTTCTTTGGCACGCCTATGTCCGCGGTGCGGCTGATGGGCGGCGTGGCTTATGTCGACCCCAGGCTGACGCAGACGGCGGGTGCTGTCAACCAGGGCAAGCAAGCCACGGGCGTACCCAAACTGCAAGCCAAGCTGGGCGCCGAGTGGGATGCGCCCACGGTGCCGGGCCTGACCTTGAGCGCCAATGCGACCACCGCATCGAAACAATACATCAATGCCGGCAATACCTTGTGGGTGCCGGGCCGCACGGTATTTGACCTGGGCGGGCGCTATGCGACGACTATCTCTAGCCAGCCGCTGACGCTGCGGGCCAATATCACGAACGTCAGCAACAAGGCGTATTGGGCCATGCCGCAATTGACCAGCCTGGGCCTGGGCGCACCGCGCACGGTACAAATTTCGGCCACGATGGACTTTTAAACGGGCGATAGCAAGGGATGCTGGCTGGCCGTGTGGAAGTCGCGCCAGACGCGGTTGATGACGCTGTCTTCACGGGCCGCATACAAGCCGCACAAGGGGTACAGTTCATTGACGGCCGCGCGCGAAACGGCTGTCAGCGCCAGCGAGCTGCCTTGTACCTGGGCCATATCGTCGGCCGTCAGCGCCTCACCACCCGCCACTTTGGCCCAGCTATTGTCCAGCACGGTGTAAAAGTGGCTGCGGCCGGCAGTAAAAGCTTGCTGTCTGGTCTGCAGCAGGGCTGCCACTGCCGGCACCTCGATCAGCGGCAAATCCTGGCCCGCATGGCGGCGGTGCCTGATGCATTCCTGTGCCAGCTGCATGAAATGGCTGGCCATGCCGGCCACATTGGCGGCCAGGGTGACGTAGGCCAGCGAATAAAACGGGTAGCGGTACAGAGGACCGGCTGCCGTGGCAGCCTCGGCCTTGATGGTAAAACCGTGTGCTTGGCTGACCCAGGCATCTTCGATGCGGTAGCTGTGCGAAGCGCTGGCGCGCATGCCAAGGCTGTTCCAGGACGGGATCAGCTGTACCTGTGCGGCCGGCACCAGGAAGGCGCGGATGCGCGGTCCGCCATGTTCGTCCAGCAGCGGCTGGCCATGGCGCCGCAGCACGGCGTTCAAGGTAAAGTGCGTGGCCATCGGTGCGCCGCTGGCGTAGTCCCAGCGGCCGCTGATGCGGTAGCCATCGCCATCTTCATCGGCAAAACCGGTGGGGGCGCCGCTGCCGCCCAGGCAGACGCGGCGTGTACCGATAATCTCGCGCGCCAGTTCCGGCGCCAGAAATCCCGCAAACCAGCCGGCGCCCGCGCACAGCGTCAGCACCCAGCCCAGGCTGCCATCGATGGCGGCTACCGCTTCTTCCAGGCGCACCACTTGGGGTAGTGGCAATTCCGCGCCGCCGCTGGCCTGCGGCGCCAGCATGGTGAGCCAGCCGCGCCGGTGCAGCAAGGCCTGATGCACGGGATGCAGGAAGCGGGCCGCGTCGGCCAGCGCCGCATGACTGGCGATGCGCTGCGTGTCGCGGGTGGAGAGGGGAGCACTGGCGGACTGGATCATGGAACTTCAATTCGATGGCAAAGGCGGGAATTTTCGCACAGCACGGGCTACTTGTGTCTCCGGCATGGCATGATAGGGCTATCTTGCAGCTTGATCAACAGTCCAGGGGAGAGCATGAAAATAATCGAGGCGGGGCAGGTGGACCAGGCGCTGGCGTTTCCTGCGCTGATCGATGCGCTGGAAACAGGCTTTCGCGGCGATTACGGCATGCCGCCGCGCCAGGTGTTTCAGCTGGCCGGTGCGGATGCAGCATCGCACGATGGCTTTGCGCTGCTGCCGGCGTGGAACGATAGCTTGATCGGCGTGAAAGCTTTCACCTATTTTCCCGACAATGAAGCGGCCGGTTTTGCCTCGCTGTATTCGAAGATATTGCTGTTCGACCGCCAGCATGGCGTGCCGCTGGCGCTGGTCGATGGCACCTCGATTACGTACTGGCGCACGGCAGCCGTCTCGGCGCTGGCTGCGCGCCATCTGTCGCGCCCCGAATCGTCGACTTTGTTATTACTGGGCACGGGCCGGCTGGCGCCGTTCCTGGTGGCGGCCCATCTGGCCGTGCGCGACATCAAACGGGTATGGCTGTGGGGCCGCGACGCCGGCAAGGCGGCCGCCTTGCAAGCGCGTTTGCAGCGTGCCCATCCCGGCGTGGAATTTATTGGCATCGCCGATATTGCGTCGCATGCGGGTGACGCCGACATCATCGTCAGCGCCACCGGCGCCGCCACGCCGCTGCTGCAGGGCGCGTGGATCGCTGCCGGCTGCCACGTGGACCTGCTGGGCAATCACAGCCCGGACCGGCGCGAGTGCGACAGCGCGCTGATCGTCAATAGCACGGTGCATGTCGATAGCCTGGACAATGTGCTGCGCGAGGCGGGCGAGATATTGATCCCGATTGCCGAAGGGGTGTTCCGCGCCGACGCCATCGCCGGTGAGCTGAAGGATCTGTGCCGCAATGGCATATCCGGCCGCCGCAGCGCCGTAGAAATCACCGTCTTCAAGGCCGTCGGCACGGCGCTCAGCGACTTGCTGGCGGCGCAACTGGTGTTGGCAGGGGTGGCCAGTTGACTAAAAAGACGCTGGCCGTCAAGCCACGCAAGACGCCGCAGCAATCGCGGGCCGGGCATACCGTTGCCACCTTGCTGGAGGCGGCAGCGCTGGTGCTGGAAACGCAGGGCATCGCGGGCTTCACGACCAATCTGGTGGCGCGGCGCGCGGGTGTCAGCATCGGCTCGCTGTATCAATACTTTCCAGGCAAGGATGCCTTGATCGTTGCCTTGTGCCAGCGCGAGCGCGCCGCCTTCCTGGCCGATGCGCAAGCTGCGCTGCAGCAGGCATCGGGGCCGGCTGCCCTGGCACAGTTGATCAAGGCTTCCGTTCATCAGCAATTGCAGCGGCCCGTACTGGCGCGCCTGCTTGACCTGGAAATGGGCCGTCCGGCCATGGTGAGGGAGTTGCAGCCTTTCCGCGAGGCGATGCATGATTTGATACGGCAACTGCTGGAGTATGAAGGGTTCTTGCCACAGGCTGATATTGAAATCGCCAGCGACGACATCATGGCCATCGTGCGTGCGATGGTCAATGCGGCGGGCGAGCGGGGAGAAGCCGACCGTGAGGGATTGACAAACAGGATACATCGCACGCTGTCCGGCTACCTGGGAATGTGAGCAATCCCAGGTAGCAATCAGTGCAAGCCTGCAGGCAAGCGCCGTTCCAGCCTTGCCGGAATGCGAGTTTCCAGCCCCTTTGCCAGCTAGCATAATGTCTGTTCCAGATTGAGACAGGAGAAAACATCATGCGTATTTTCGTCACCGGTGCGAGCGGTTTTATCGGCTCGGCGGTCGTGGCTGAATTGCTCCAGGCGGGCCATCAGGTACTGGGCCTGGCCCGCTCGGAGGCCAGCGCCCAGGCCTTGGCCGCTGCCGGCGCGCAGGTGCAGCGCGGCGACTTGAATGATCTGGCCAGCGTGCACCGCGCCGTGGCGGAGTCTGACGCAGTCATCCATACGGCTTTCAACCATGATTTTTCGCGGTTTCTCGCCAGTTGCGAGGAAGACCGGCAAGTGATCGCCGCCATGGGCGCCATGCTGGCAGGCACCGGGCGTCCCTTGATCGTCACCTCCGCCATCGCCGTGGCGCAGGCGGCGCCGGGTTTGCCCGCCACAGAAGATGACCGGCCGAAAAGTTGCACCGTATTGCCGCGTGCCGCCTCGGAAGAAGCGGCGCTTGCCGTGGCTGCAGGCAGCGGCAATGTGTCGGTGGTGCGTTTGTCGCAGGTGCATGACCGCCGCAAGCAGGGCCTGATCAGCGACCTGGTCAAGCTGGGCCGTGACAAGGGCGTCTCGGCTTTCGTTGGTGACGGGCAGTATCGCTGGCCGGCGGCGCAGGTGGGCGATGTGGCCCGGCTGTACAGGCTGGCGCTGGAAAAACGGCAGCCGGGCAGCGTCTACCATGCTGTGGCGGAAGAGGGCGTGACTTTGCGTCAGATCGCCGAAGTGATCGCCCATCGCCTGGGCCTGCCCGCTGTTGCGATTCCTCACGAAGAGACGGCTGCCCACTTTGGCTGGCTGGCCAAATTCGCCACCCTCGACATGCCAGCTTCCGGCGCCAGAACGCAGGCATTGCTGGGCTGGTTGCCGCAAGGGCCGGGCCTGATCGGCGACCTGCAGCAGTTATCCATCGATTAATCAGGCTTGCGTAATCAGCTTTTCGGTCAGGAAATCGACAAAGGTGCGCAGGCGCAGCGGCAGGTGGCGCGCGTGGGGGAACAGCAGGAAGAAGGGGCGTGAACGGCCGCCATGCTGGGGCAGCAATTCCACCAGCGAACCATCGGCCAGCTCGCGCTCCACGATAAAACGGTAGGTTTGCGTCAGGCCCGCGCCGCTGCGCGCCAGGGTCACGATGCCCAGCACGTCTTCCGAGCAGGTGTAGCCGCCGCTGGTCTCGATTTCCACCGGCTTGCCGTTTTCCTGGAATAGCCAGGCGATCTTGCGCCCCGTGCTGGGCAGGTCGAACTGGATGCAATCGTGCTGGTGCAGCTCGTCCAGCGAGGCGGGCGCACCGGCCCGCTGCAGGTAGGCGGGGGACGCCACCAGCACCAGTTCCGCGTCTTCCAGCTTGCGCGCGATCAAGGTGGAATCGGCCGGCGTGCGGCCACGGATGGCGATGTCGTAGCTTTCGGCGGCGAAATCAATATTGCGGTTGCTGACGTGCACGTCGAACGTCACCTCGGGATAACGCTGGCGGAATTGCGACAGCAGCGGCAGCAGCCGGTAGTGGGAATAGGGCGTGGGCGCGCTGATGCGCAAGGGGCCGACAGGCGCCGCCTGGCCGCCCGTCACTTCGCGTTCGGCTTCCTGCAGTTGCAGCAGCGCTTCGTGGCATTGCTCGTAATAGCGCCGTCCGCCATCGGTCAGGCGGATTTGCCGCGTGGTGCGCACGAACAGGCGCACGCCCAGCCGTTCTTCCATCCTGGCAATCGAGCGGCTGACGGCGGCTGGTGTGACGCCTGCGATATTGGCCGCTTCCGTAAAGCTGCTCAGCTCGGCGGCCAGGCAAAACAGTTCGATACTGCCCAGCTGCATTTCCTCGAAATTGCGCTTCATGTCTGCTCTCTCCAGCATCCTCTATAAATTACATGATAGATCAAGTGTTCTTCTATTGCATGCATTTATCAACATGAATGGCATAAGTATAGTGAGCTCCATCCCAGCCGACACCGTGCTGGCATCCACTTAACGTCGCATTGGAGCAGCAATATGGAAATCAAGAAAACCGTCATCGTTACCGGCGCATCGAGCGGCATCGGCTTTGCCGTCGCCAAGGCTTACCTGGAGCGCGGCTACAACGTGGTGGGCAATGCGCGCACCCTGGCGCGGCTGGAAAGCGCAGCAGCCAAACTGGGCAATCCAGCGAACTTCTTGCCGGTGGCCGGCGATATCGCCTTGCCGGCTACCGCCGCCGCCCTGTTCGAACAGGCGATTGCCGCCTTCGGCAAGGTCGATATCCTGATCAACAATGCGGGCATCTTTATCGCCAGGCCCGTCAGCGACTACACGCAGGAAGACGTGGCGGCCATCGTCAGCACCAATCTGCTGGGCTTTTTCTATCCATCGCAGCAGGCGGCCCGTCACATGAGCGCCAACCAGCAGGGCCATATCGTCACCATCACGGCCAGCCTGGCGATGCAGCCGAACGCCAAGGTACCGGCGCTGCTGCCGATATTGATCAAGGGCGGCCTGAACCACGCCACGCGGGGGCTGGCGCTGGAACTGGCGGCGTCCAATGTGCGCGTCAATGCGGTGGCGCCCGGCATTATCGACACGCCCTTGCACCCGGACGACGCCGGCACCAGGGCTTTCCTGCAAACCCTGTCGCCCAGCGGCGTGACGGGCAGCACGCAAGACATCGTCAACGCCATCCTGTACCTGACCGATTCACGCTTCACCAGCGGCACCGTGATGGTCGTCGATGGCGGCTCGACGGCCGGCACCTGGTAATCAATTTTTATATTCTGGAGTAACTGTCATGCCATACGTAAATATTCGCGTCACCAAGGAAGGCGTCACGGCCGAGCAAAAGCTGGCCTTGATCGAAGGGACCAGCGACCTGTTGCAGCGCGTGCTCAACAAGCATCCGTCCACCACTTTTGTCGTGATCGATGAGGTCGAGACCGATAACTGGGGTGTCAACCGGGAAACCACCACCACCTTGCGCGCGCGCCAGGCACTGGAGAAACAAAAATAAGTTCGGCGTAGGGGAGGGCGCTGTCAGGTCTTCCCTTCAAGAGGAGGCAGCATGCAAGAGAGCATAGAGCAAACCGTCCACGCGTATTTTGACGGCGTGTATCGCGGCGACGTGGCGGCCCTGGCCGAGCTGTTTGATATCGACGCGCAAGTGTATGGCGATATCGATGGCCAGCTGTATCATAAAACGGCCAGCGCCTATCTGGCCGGCGTGGCTGCGCGCAAGAGCCCAAGCGAGCTGGGCGAACCTTATCGGATGAAGCTGCTCGCGCTGGACAGGCAAGCTAATATCGCCAGCGTCAAGTTGCATTCGCCGATGCTGGGATTCGATTATTATGTCTACCTGACGTTGCGCCGCGTGTACGGGCAGTGGCTGATCGTCAATAAAACGTTCAGTCACGGTTCAGTGCAAGAAAAAACCACGTAAAAATGCCTTGACCTTCTCCTTGTGGTAAGGTTTATAGTGAGCTTCAGTTGATAAAAGTTCGATCCCTTATCCATAGCGCAAATGAAGCTTAGCCGGACATTCCGATTATTCACGGCCCTGGTCGCCATCCTCAGCGTGCTGTTCATGCAGCATGCGGTGGCGGCCTATCTGTGTCCCGGTGTGCCGATGGGCAGCAATACCCTGGTGATGAAGGCGATGCCCGACATGCCTGGTTGCACCGGCATGGATAGTGATCAATCGACCCTGTGCCACGTCTATGTGCAGGGCGATGCCGCCAAGCAATCGCTGGACAAGCCGCCCGCCGTGGCCCATCCCGCGTTCGTGCCTGTGCTGATGATGGTCAGCCTGGCGATCTTTGACTTGCCCGTGCTGCAGCCGGTTGACCCGCCACCCTATATTGCCCTGGCGCGGCCTGTCGCGCCCCCGATTGCCATCCGCAACTGCTGTTTCCGCATCTGATCTTCAGAAAGCCTAGTTCGCCCTCGTTTTGGCCATCGCGGCAAGACGATGCTATCTATCGTTTTCTGGAGATTTTTTATGATATCCCCTTCTTGCGCGCGTCTTCTGAGGAAGACCGCGCTTGCCATGGCGTGCATGCTTGCCGCTTATGGCGTACAGGCTGAACCAGCCGTTTCTTTTGGCGAGGCGCTGCAGCAAGCCGCCGCCCGCTCGCATCAGCTTGACGCCGATGGCCAGGCCAGCACCGCCGCCCGCGAAATGGCGGTGGCGGCCGGCCAGCGGCCCGATCCGATGCTGACGGCCGGCATCGAGAACTTGCCTGTCAGCGGCAATGACCGCTTTAGCCTGGGCAATGACTTCATGACCATGAGGAAAGTCGGCATTTCGCAGGAATTGACGCGTGCCGACAAGCTGCAATGGCGCTCTGCGCGCCAGGAGCGTGAAGCCGACAAGGCGCTGGCGCAGAAAGACCTCACCCTGGCGTCCCTGCAGCGCGATACGGCGATTGCCTGGCTCAATGTTTATTACACGCAGCAGATGGCCGCTGCACTGGATAGCCAGGTCGTCCTGGCACGGCAGGAAATCACTGCCGCCGAAGCGGCGTATCGCGGTGGCCGTGGCAGCTCGGCCGACGTGCTGGCTGCGAAGTCGGCCTTGCTGGCGCTGGAAGACCGGGGCAGCCAGCTGGCCGGCAATGTGGACACAGCGAAAAACGCGCTGTCGCGCTGGACGGGCGCCAGCGGGGACGTGGCCGATGCAGGCATGCCCGACCTGAACGCCTTGCGTCTCGATACCTCCGCTTTGAGTGCCACCCTGGCGCAGCAGCCGCAGATCGCCGTGCTGAACCGCCAGCAAGACATCGCCCAGGCCGATGCGAAGCTGGCGCAAGCCAACCAGCACCCGGACTGGAGCGTGGAAGTGGCTTTCCAGCAGCGGGGGTCTGCCTATTCCAATATGGTCTCCGTCAGCCTGTCGCTGCCCTTGCAGTGGGATAAGAAAAACCGGCAAGACCGCGAACTGGCGGCCAAGCTGGCCACCGTCGAGCAGGTCAAGGATGAGCGCGATGAACAATTGCGCGAGCAAGTGTCCCGCACGCAAGGCTTGCTGATTGCCTGGAAGAACGGCCGTGAACGTGGCCAGCGCTACGCAACTTTGATCGTGCCGGCTGCTGAAGAGCGCGCTACTGCCGTGCTGGCTGCCTACAAGGGCGGCAAGGCTGCCCTGGCCGACGTGCTGGCTGCCCGCCGCAATATCGTCGATGTACGCCTGCAACAGCTGCAATTAAGCATGGAAACGGCCCAGCTCTGGGCGCAACTCGATTTTCTTTTCCCCGATACGAATCTGGCACGGCAGGAGTCCAAATGAATAACAATCAAAAAATCACTCTGGCCTTGACGGCCATTGTCATTGCCCTGGCCGCTGTCGGCTATGGCGCGTATCAACTGGGTGCACGGAAAAGCGTGGTGGCCGTGGCCAGCACTGCGCCCGCCGGCAAAAAGCCCTTGTACTGGCACGACCCGATGGTGCCGGGCCAGCGCTTCGACAAGCCGGGCAAGTCGCCCTTCATGGATATGCAGCTGGTGCCCGTGTATGCGCAGGAAGGTAGCAGTGGCGGCGACGATGACGGTGTCAATGTCAGTATAAGCCCCCGGGTTGAGCAAAACCTGGGCGTGCGCACGGCAACAGTGACGCGTGGCAAGCTGGCGTCGGGTTTCAGCGCCGTCGGCAACGTGGCCTTCAATGACCGCGACGTGGCGCTGGTGCAGGCGCGCAGCAGCGGTTTTGTCGAACGCCTGTATGCGCGCGCGCCGCTCGACCCCGTTCGTAAAGGCCAGGCGCTGGCCGAAGTGTATGTGCCGGACTGGGTGGCGGCGCAGGAAGAATTCCTGGCGGCGCGGGCCATGGCGGGCAGCGATACGGCAGGCCTGGTCGATGGCGCGCGCCAGCGCATGCGCCTGGCCGGCATGAGCGAAGGCCAGATCCATGGCGTGGAAAGCACGGGCAAGGTGCAGGCGCGGCTGACGATAGTTGCGCCGATCAGCGGCGTGATCGCCGAACTGGGCGCCCGTGAGGGCTTGACGATGGGCATGGGCGCGCCCTTGTTCCGCATCAATGGCTTGTCTACCGTGTGGGTGAATGCGGAAGTGCCGGAAAACATGCTGGCCCAGCTGCGTCCGGGCGACGCCGTGGAGGCGCAGGCGCAAGCCGTGCCGGGCAGCGTCTTCAAGGGCAAGGTGAGTGCCATTCTGCCCGAAGTTAATCCGACCACGCGCACGGCCACGGCCCGCATCGAGCTGGCCAATCCGGGGGGCAAGCTGCTGCCCGGCATGTTTGCCAGCGTGACCTTTGGCGCCCAGCGGGGAGCGGATGTGTTGCAAGTGCCATCGGCAGCCGTGATCCAGACGGGCACGCGCAGCGTGGTCATGCTGGCGCAGGCGGGCGGCAAGTTCAAGCCGGTGGACGTGGAAACGGGTAGTGAAGGCAATGGCTTGACGGAAATACGCAAGGGCTTGAGCGAGGGCCAGCAAGTGGTGATTTCGGCCCAGTTCCTGATCGATTCGGAAGCCAGCCTGACGGGCACGGTCACGCGCATGGGTGGCATGGACAAGATGGACGGCATGCAGAAGATGGATGGCATGCAGATGAAACCGGCAGCGCCGGCGGCGGTGGCCAGCCATCACGCCGAGGGCAAGGTCGAGCAGATCGGCAAGGACAGCATCACGATTTCGCATGGCCCGATTGCATCGCTGCAATGGGGGCCGATGACGATGGGTTTCAAGCTGCCCCCCACGGGCTTGCCGGCCAATATCAAGGTGGGCACGCAAGTCGCCTTCGATATCAAGAAGGGCGAACGCGGTTTCGACATCATCACGATTGCTGCGAGTAAAGCAACGTCCATGGACGGCATGAAGATGCCGATGGCCATGCCGGGAGCGTCCAAATGATCGCCAAACTGATACGCTGGTCGATAGGCAACCGTTTCCTGGTCTTGCTGGCCACCGTCTTTATCGCGGCCTGGGGCATCTGGTCCCTGAGCCGCACGCCGGTCGATGCGATACCCGACCTGTCCGATGTGCAAGTGATTATCCGTACCACCTATGCGGGGCAGGCGCCGCAAATCGTGGAAAACCAGGTCACTTACCCGTTGACCACCACCATGTTGTCGGTGCCGGGCGCCAAGACCGTGCGCGGTTATTCCTTCTTTGGCGACTCGTTTGTGTACGTGTTGTTCGAAGATGGCACGGACCCGTACTGGGCCCGTTCGCGCGTGCTGGAATACCTGAACCAGGTGCAGTCGCGCCTGCCCGCGCAAGCCAAGACGGCGCTGGGGCCGGACGCCACCGGCGTGGGCTGGGTGTATGAATATGCGCTGGTCGACCGCAGCGGCAAGATGGACCTGTCGCAATTGCGCGCCTACCAGGACTGGTTTTTGAAATACGAGCTGAAAGCCGTGCCGAACGTGTCGGAAGTGGCCAGCATCGGCGGCATGGTGCGCCAGTATCAGATCGTGCTGGACCCGGACAAATTGCGCGGCTATGGCATTACGCATGGCAAGGTGATCGAGGCCGTGCAAAAAGCCAACCAGGAAACCGGCGGTTCCGTGCTGGAACTGGGCGAAGCGGAATACATGGTGCGCGCTTCCGGTTATCTGCAATCGCTCGATGATTTCCGCAAGATACCGTTGATGACGACGGCGGCCGGCGTGTCCGTGCGCCTGGGCGATGTGGCCCGTATCCAGCTGGGGCCGGAAATGCGGCGCGGCGTGGCTGAATTGAATGGCGAGGGCGAAGTGGCCGGTGGCGTAATCATCATGCGCTCGGGCAAGAATGCCCTGGCGACCATCGATGCTGTCAAGGCCAAGCTGGCGACGCTCAAGCAAAGCTTGCCGCCGGGCGTGGAAATCGTGCCCGTCTACGACCGTTCCAAGCTGATCAACCGCGCGGTGGACAATCTGCAGCATAAACTGATCGAGGAATTCATCGTTGTCGCCGTGGTGTGCGCGATTTTCCTGCTGCATTTGCGTTCGGCGCTGGTGGCCATCGTTTCCTTGCCGCTGGGTATTTTGATCGCCTACATCGTCATGTATTACCAGGGCGTCAATGCCAACATCATGTCCTTGGGCGGCATCGCGATTGCCATCGGGGCCATGGTCGACGCGGCCGTGGTGATGATCGAAAACGCGCATAAACATATCGAGGCATGGCTGGAAGCCCATCCGGGCCAGAAGTTGCAGGGGGAAGCGCACTGGAAAGTCATCGGCGACGCGGCCGTGGAAGTGGGCCCGGCGCTGTTCTTTTCACTGCTGATCATTGTCCTGTCGTTTATTCCCGTATTTACCCTGGAAGCGCAGGAAGGGCGGCTGTTCGCCCCGCTGGCGCTGACCAAGACGTACTCGATGGCGGCGGCGGCCGGCATGGCGGCCACCCTGATTCCCGTGTTGATGGGCTATCTGATCCGTGGCCATATTCCGCCCGAGCACAAGAATCCGATCAACCGCTGGCTGACTGCCATTTACCGCCCGCTGCTGGAAGTGGTGCTGCGCCGGCCGAAAATCACCTTGCTGGCCGCTGGCCTGATCGTGGCGGCGACCTTCTGGCCGCTGGCGCGCCTGGGCGGTGAATTCATGCCGCCGCTCGATGAAGGCGATCTGCTGTACATGCCCTCGGCCTTGCCTGGCATCGCCACGGGCAAGGTGTCTGAATTGCTGCAGCAGACGGACCGCTTGATCAAGACGGTGCCGGAAGTGGAAAGCGTGTTCGGCAAGGCGGGCAGGGCGGAATCGGCCACCGACCCGGCGCCGATGGAAATGTTCGAGACCACCATACAGTTCAAGCCGCGCGACCAGTGGCGTCCGGGCATGACCACCGACAAGCTGGTGGCCGAGCTGGACCGCGTGGTGAAAGTGCCGGGACTGTCGAATATCTGGGTGCCGCCGATTCGCAACCGCATCGACATGCTGGCCACCGGTATCAAAAGTCCGGTGGGCATCAAGGTGGCGGGCGTGGACTTGCAGCAAATCGACCGCATCACGGCGCAGATTGAACATGCCGTCAAGAAAGTACCCGGCGTGTCGTCCGCGCTGGCCGAACGCCTGAATGGCGGGCGCTACGTCGATATCAAGATCGACCGCGATGCGGCGGCCCGTTATGGCATGAATATCGCCGACGTGCAAAGCATCGTCGCCAGCGCCATCGGCGGCGACAATATCGGCGAGACCGTGGAAGGCTTGCAGCGCTTCCCCATCAATGTGCGCTACCCGCGCGAAGTGCGCGATTCGGTTGAAAAGCTGCGCGAATTGCCTGTGCTGACGGAACGCGGCGCGCAGATACGCCTGGGCGACGTGACCACCATCCGCATCGACGATGGCCCGCCCATGCTGAAAAGCGAAAATGCGCGCCTGTCGGGCTGGGTGTATGTCGATATCCATGGCCGCGACCTCAGTTCGGCCGTGCAGGAGATGCAGCAAGTGGTCAACCGCGAAGTCACGCTGCCGGCCGGTTATTCCGTCTCCTGGTCGGGCCAGTTCGAATACCTGGAACGGGCGACGGCGCGCCTGAAAGTGGTGGTGCCAGCCACTTTGCTGACGATTTTCGTGCTGCTGTACCTGACCTTCAAGCGCATCGATGAAGCCGTGCTGATCATGGGCACCTTGCCATTTGCGCTGGCGGGCGGCATCTGGCTGCTGTGGGCGCTGGACTTCCACCTGTCGGTGGCCAGCGGGGTGGGCTTTATTGCGCTGGCCGGGGTGTCGGCCGAATTTGGCGTGATCATGCTGCTTTACCTCAAGCATGCCTGGGATGCGCGATTGGCCAGCGGCAAGCAGGGCGAGGCCGACTTGCTGGACGCCATACGCGAAGGCGCCGTGCTGCGCGTGCGTCCCAAGGCGATGACGGTGGCCGTGATGATCGCCGGCCTGGTGCCGGTGATGCTGGGCACGGGCACCGGTTCGGAAATCATGCAGCGCATCGCCGCGCCGATGGTGGGCGGCATGATCACGGCGCCCCTGCTGTCGATGTTTGTCGTGCCAGCCGTGTATTTGCTGATACGGCGCAGGGCGATCAGGAAGGCGGGCAATCAGGCGCCCGTATAAGGATGTTGTGCAATTAAGACAGTGTATCGCCAGGAATGCCCTTTTCTTTCTTTTAGTCAATTAAAGCAGTCAGTGTGACTTTTGGTGAGATTGCTGGAGAGGCAACAATTTATAATTGCATTAAGGAAAGTAACTTGCCAAAAATCAATTTGGGAGGACGTCCTTGATTCCATCTCTCCTAAGGGCATTATGAATAAAAATAAACCTGGCGCACTGTTGATCGCTGCGCTGATCGCCGCGTCTTTGGCTGGTTGCGCTACTGAATCGTCCAAGTCTGTGGCAGTGCCCGTCGTGGCCAGCGCCGAACGTCCTTACGTCGGTCCGCGCACCGCGATCGCCGTTGGCAAGTTCGACAACCGCTCCAGCTTCATGCGTGGCATCTTCTCCGATGGCGTCGATCGCCTGGGCAGCCAGTCGAAAACGATTTTGATTGCACATCTGCAAACGAGCAACCGTTTCAACGTGCTGGACCGCGACAACATGGCGGAAATCAAGCAGGAGGCGGACTACAAGAAACAAGGCCAGAACATCAAGGGCGCCGATTTCGTCATCACCGGCGACGTGACCGAATTCGGCCGCAAGGAAGTGGGCGACCATCAATTGTTCGGCATCATGGGCCGTGGCAAGACGCAAGTGGCGTACGCCAAGATCACCTTGAATGTCGTCAATATCTCGACCTCGGAAGTGGTGTACTCGAGCCAGGGCGCAGGCGAATACAGCCTGTCGAACCGTGAAGTGCTGGGCTTTGGCGGCACTGCCAGCTACGACGCCACCCTGAACGGCAAGGTACTGGATCTGGCCATGCGCGAAGCAGTCGAGCGCCTGGTTGCCGGTGTTGAAGCTGGCGCATTGCGCAAATAATAAGGTCAGCCATGAAACAGATCGTGATGAAAAAGAGCGCTGCTCTGCTGGCGCTGGCCGCCTGCGCCGTGTTGACCGGTTGCGCTACACAATCGAAGTCGCTGTACCAATGGGAAAGCTACCAGCCGCAGGTGTATCAATACCTGAAGGGGGAAAGCCCGGAGCAGCAGATCGCGGCGATGGAAAAAGACTTGCAAGTCATCAGCGCCAAGGGCAAGCAGACGCCGCCAGGTTTCCATGCCCACCTGGGCATGTTGTACTCGGTCACCGGTAAAACCGATGAAGTCGCAGCCCAGTTCGAAGATGAGAAAAAACTGTTCCCCGAATCGGCTGGCTATATGGATTTCCTGCTGGGTAAATTGAAAAAAGGTGAGAAATTATGATGCCTCGCATCCTGAAACTGGCTTTGTGCCTGGTGCCGGCCATGCTCGCAGTCGGTTGCGCCAGCAACAAGCAGGCAGCCTATGACTACACCGCATTCAAGGCGGCCAAGCCCCGTTCCATCGTGGTCTTGCCACCGCTGAATGACTCGCCGGAAGTCAACGCCGGTAACAGCGTGTACGCGCAAGTGACGTATCCGCTGGCCGAAGCCGGTTATTACGTGTTGCCGGTGGCCGTCGTGAGCGAGACGTTCAAGCAGAATGGCTTGACCGATGCGCACGATATCCATGGCGTTGAAGCCAGGAAACTCAGCGAGATCTTTGGCGCGGACGCGGCCCTGTACATGAGCATCTCCAAGTATGGTTCGACCTACACGGTGATCGACAGTGTCAGCGTGGTATCGGTCAAGGCCAGGCTGGTTGACCTGAAGACGGGTACCTTGCTGTGGGAAGGCGCAGCCAGCGCTTCCAGCAATGAGGGCAATAACAATGGCGGCGGCGGTTTGATCGGGGCGCTGGTGACGGCTGCTGTCAAGCAGATCATCAACAGCACCACCGATGCCAGCCATCCGGTTGCCGGCGTAGCCAATGCGCGTTTGCTGTCGGCCGGTTCGCCGAACGGCCTGCTGTACGGTCCGCGTTCGGAGCGCTACCTGGCGCAGTAATCCTGTTTGCTGTGAACGCAAGCCCCTGATTCCAGGGGCTTTTTTTCGTTTAGTGCCCAGTTACCTGGCCCGTACCGCTGCGCCGTCCCGGCTTGAATGCATGCGAGCGCGCCGACCAGGCGATGGCCCAGGCCAGCACCAGCAGGGCTGCCACCGCCCAGGGGAAAGCGGCCACGCCCCAGTTGTCGAGCAATGCACCTCCCAGCAGGCCGCCAGCGGCAATCGCGCCGTTCCAGGCCACTACATTCATCGACAGCGCCACGTCGGCGCCATCGCCGGCCGCGTCGGCCAGCGCCGTTTGCAGCAGGGTGGCCGCGCCGCCAAAACTGAGGCCCCATACCGCCGTGCCCAGATACAGCACGATGGCATTATCCGACGCCAGGCCAAACACCAGGGCCGTGGCGGCAAACGCGGCCAGGCTGGCCAGCACGGTGCTGCGCAGATGGCGGTCGACCAGCCTGGCCGTGAGCCAGATGCCGCACAGGGCGGCCAGCCCAAAGGCCAGCAAGACCAGGTCCACGCGCGCTGCCAGTCCGGCTGGCGTCACGAAGGGGGCGATATAGGTGTACAGGATGTTATGCGCGAGCATCCATGCAATGACGACGGCCAAAACAGCCCGCACGCCCGGCGTATGGAAAACCTTGCGTAGTGGCATGCGTTCACGTGTGCTCTGGCCCGGATAGTCTGGCACCTTGGCCAGCACCCACAGAATCAGCAGCAAGGTCATGGCCGACATGATCCAGAATGCCGTGCGCCAGCCCACGGTCGATCCCAACAAGGTGCCCAGCGGCACTCCCAGCGAGAGCGCCAGCGGGGCGCCCACCATGGCCAGCGCCAGGGCGCGTCCTTGCTGGTGCGGCGCGACCATGCGCCGCGCGTAGCCGGCCAGCAAGCTCCAGGCCAGTCCCGCCGCCATGCCGGCAAACAGGCGGGCGACCAGGGTCAGCACATAGTGGGACGACAGCGCCGTGGCGGAATTGAACAGAAAGAAACCGACGATAGTCAGCAGCAAGACATTGCGGCGGCGCCAGCCGCGCGTGGCGATGGTCAGCGGGATGGCGGCCAGCAGGGAGCCGAGCGCATAGGCGGTGACCATCTGGCCGGCCAGGGTCGGGCTGATGGACAGTCCCTCGCTGATCTGCGGCAGCAAGCCGGCAGGCAATGTTTCGGTGACGATGCAGATGAAGCCCGTCATGGCCAGGGCCAGCAAGCCGGAGATGGGAAGGCGGTCGGACTGGAGCTGTCCGGCCTGTGTTGCGCAGTGAGTCACGGGAAATCCTTTACGAGATGAGTTGTCGATATCAATATATGTACCGATCGATACAAATATAGTTCAGGCGCTCTCGGCTTGTCAATGACTTCTGTATCAAGTAGTATTTAAGTCAGGAAAATTAGTCAGAAAAGGAGAGCGCCATGGCGCAAATGGGTCGGCCACGCACGTTTGACCGTCAGGCAGCGATCGAGCAGGCGATGCATCTGTTCTGGGCGCAGGGCTACGAATCGACGTCGCTGAGCCAGCTCAAGGCAGGCATCGGCGGCGGCATTTCCGCGCCCAGCTTTTATGCAGCATTCGGTTCCAAGGAAGCCTTGTTCCGCGAAGCCGTGCAGCGCTACCTCGATACCCATGCGCGGGTGACGGAATGCTTGTGGGACGATACGCTGGCGCCCAGGGCCGCAGTCGAACTGGCGTTGCGGCAATCGACCAGGATGCAGTGCGAGCACGGACATCCGAAGGGCTGCATGGTGGCGCTGGGCACCATGAGCGCCCCTACGCCCGAACACGCGGCCGTCGCCGAACCGCTGGCGCAGTCGCGCGCGCGCTCGCGGGCCGGCTTCGTGCGCTGCGTCGAACGCGGGATCGCCAGCGGCGAACTGTCGGATGCGGCGGATCCCCATTTCGTGGGAGCCGTGTTCGACGGCTTCCTGCTGGGGGTGTCGATCCAGGCGCGCGATGGCGTCGCATACCACGTGCTCGATGCGGCAATCAACCAACTTATGGTAGTGTGGGACACGAATTTGTTGCATACTAAGAGTAACTCGGCGTCCGCCTGAGTTCCCCTTGTATGGAGCAGTGATGAAAAAAATGGTCTTGTTGGCATCGGCGTTTCTCATGATTAACACTGTCCAGGCCGGGCCGCTCGACCCCGGCCGGGTACCGGGGCAGAATTTCGACCTGGCGCCATTCCTGCTGCAAACGCTGGACGCCAACCTGCAATTTACAGAGGTCAACCCCATCGACCGTTATCAGGATAGTTACTTCTTTACCGACCAGCATACGGGCGCGATGACGTTCCGCGTACCGTCGGGGGCGGGCCATAGCGGGCATTCCGAGTTCCCCCGCGTGGAATTGCGTGAAAAGGGTAACTGGCTGATCGATGCGGGCAGCACGCAAGAGCGCAAATTATCGATCGCGCTGCGCGTGCTGGCCGAGCCGCAAACGGGGGAATTGATTTTTGCCCAGATCCACGGTGAGCGCAGCGGCGGCTCGGAAGCGCTGAAGATGCGCTGGAGCCATGGCGACATCGTGATGGGCGTGAAAAAGCATTATGGCGACCCGGAAGAGCGCATCACCCTGTTGCGCGGCGTGGCGCTGGGCAGCCATATCGATTGCAAGCTGGCCTTGCGCGGCGATACCTTGAAAGTGGAAGTGCGTGCCGGCGAGGCGAGCGCCAGGCATGCGTTCAGCTATGCCTCGGATGCCTGGAAAGCGATCCCCGTGTATTACAAGCTGGGCTTGTACTCGCAAGACAAGCAGCAGGATGGCAGCACGGCCAGTGTTGCCGTGGAGCACGTGTCGCTGAGCGAGTAAGGAAAAAAGCGGATGCCGTCACCGGCATCCGCTGTGGCGCTTATTCGTGGCTGTTACGCCAGTTCGGTAATGAATTCCTGGCGGGCGCGGCGGACTTTTTTCAGGTTCACCAGCCAGTCGCCTGCATCGGCGCGGTAGCCCAGCGGCAGCATGACGACGGAACGCAGGCCGCGTGCACGCAGGCCCAGGATCTCGTCGACCTTGGCCGGGTCAAAACCTTCCATCGGCGTCGAATCGACGTGTTCGGCGGCCGCCGCGATCAGGGCCGTGCCCACGCCGATATAGGCCTGGCGTGCGGCGTGCTGGTAGTTGCTTTCCGCATCGCGCTGCGGATAGGTGTTCAGCAATTGCTGGCGGTACGCTTCCCAGCCTTCATTCTTGATGCCGCGCTCGGCATTGACCAGGTCAAACATGTGGTTGATGCGCTCGGCCGTGTAATTGTCCCAGGCGGCAAACACCAGCAGGTGCGAACTGTCCGTCACTTGTCCCTGGTTCCAGGCGTGCGGCTTGATCTGTTCGCGCAGGGCAGGGTTGGTCACCACGAAGACTTCATACGGTTGCAATCCGCTGGAACTGGCCGTCAGGCGCACGGCTTCCAGGATGCGTTCGACTTTTTCTTGTGGCACGGCTTTCGCCGGGTCCATTTTCTTGGTGGCATAGCGCCATTGCAGGGCTTGCAGCAGGTCGGTCATGATGGGCACTTTCTTTATGAGTAAAATGTATACAAAGAAATGATAGCAGTTTCCGCTATTTCAAGTCCCCTCGGCAAAACAAGGATTCAACTGGCCGCAGCGCCATTATCGAGCGGCCAGCGTATGGTAAATACCGTGCCGCCCGCAGCGCCGCGCGCGCAGGCCGCATTGCCGCCGTGGGCGCGGGCGATCGCTTCGACCACGGCCAGGCCCAGGCCGCTGCCGGCGTTGAGTTCCTCGCGCATGCTGTCGCCGCGCCGGAAGGCCTCGAATACGTGCGGCGCCAGTGCGGCCGCGATGCCGGGGCCGGCGTCTTCCAGCGTCAGGTAATACTGGCCATCATGCACGCGGGTGGCCAGGCGCAACGGGCCAGGGTCGGCATGGCGGCGGGCGTTGTCGAGCAGGGCCAGCACGATTTGCCGGATGCGCGCCGTATCGCAGCAGACAGGGTGGTCGGACAAATCGAGCTGCAGGGTATAGCCGTTTGCTTCCAGCTCTTGCGCCAGCAAGCGGCCCACTTCCTCGATTTCCAGGGTCAGGTCGGTCCAGGCCATGCGCAGCTGCATCTGGCCGCTGTCGGCCAGGCTCAAGGTGCGCAAGTCTTCCACCAGCCGGCCCAGGCCTTCGACTTGCGACAGCAGGCTGCCAAACTCCACCTCTTCCGGCTTGAACACGCCGTCGACCACGCCCTGCAAGGTGCCGCGCAAGATAGTCACGGGCGTGCGCAATTCATGGGCGATGGCCGCATTCCAGGTCAGGCTTTCCTTGGCCGTGCGTTCCAGGCGTTCGGCCATGCTGTTGAAATCATCGACCAGCATCGCCGTTTCACCGAGGCTGCGGTCGCCCGCGAAGGCGCGCGCGGACAAGTCGCCATGGGCCACGCGGCGCACGCTGTCCATCACGGAGTTGAGCGGTTTCAAAATGCGGCGGGTGAGCTTGACGGCGGAAAAGGTGGCCAGTACCAGGCCGAACACGGTGATGGCGAAGATCCACAGCCATTCGGCCATGGTGGGCGCCCATTCTTCGGGATCGGACAGCATCTCGGGGTCGATCTTGAAGATGACGGCGTAGAAAATCCAGGAGCTGATCCAGATCATCAGGATACTGAGCAGCATCAGGATGGACATCGACAAAATGATTTGCCGGTTCAGGCCGATCAAGCGCATGGCTGCTCGCTTTCCAGCCGGTAGCCCACGCCGCGCAGGCTGGCCGGCATGTTCGGCAGACCCGCTTCCTCGAGTTTTTTGCGCAGCTTGCTGACATGGCTGTCCACCGTGCGTTCCAGCGAATTGCTTTCGGGCATGCACGATTCCAGCAATTCCTGGCGGCTGCAGACGCGCCGCGGCGTGCGCGCCAGATGGGCCAGCAAACGGAATTCCGTCAGCGTCAGGGCCAGCGGCACGGCGGCGCCATGGCGCAAAACGCTGGCGACATAGGTTTCCTGGTCGATTTCGATCGGGCCGCAGCGCAGCGGCGCGCGCCGCGTTTCCGCTTGTCCCATGCGCGCGCGGCGCAGCACGGCGGCCACGCGCGCCACCACTTCGGCCGGGTTGAAAGGCTTGACGATGTAATCGTCAGCGCCCACGCGCAGCGCGGCCAGCTTGTCGGCATCCTGGTCGCGCGCCGTCAGCATGATGACGGGCGTTTCGCCGCGCCGGCGCACTTCGGTCAGCACATGCCAGCCATCGACGTGCGGCATCTGCACGTCCAGCAGCAGCAGGTCGGGCTTCTGCGCCAGATGCTGTTCCAGCGCCTCGCGGCCATCGTGCGCAAATGCCGTGCGGTAGCCGTCGCGCTCCAGGTAGCCGGCCAGGATGCGGGCGATCTGCGGTTCATCTTCGGCGATCAATATCAGGGCGGCGGCGGGGAGGGCGGGGCGCGCAGGCAGGCTGCCCGCGTCGTGACTGGTGCTGTGTAAACGGATCATGCGAATAGTCTAGCATTGTTCTTTATCTCCATCGAATCTCCACACTTCTTCGACGAAATGTCCATGCGCCTGCCCTAAGCTGCCCTACTCCTCGACCGGACCGCCGGTCGCGACCAGCGAAAGAAAAGACCATGTATCCGAATACCTTCATTAAGAATACCTTCGTCAAGAAAAATACTGTGATCGCCGCGGTCCTGTTCAGCCTTGCCGCCTGTTCCAAACCCGCGCAGGAACCTCCGGCGCCAGCCCCTTCGGTTACGGTGTTCAAGCTGCAAGCGGCGCCGGTGGTGCTCAGCGATACCTTGCCGGGCCGGGTGGCCGCCTACCGCACGGCCGATATCCGCCCGCAGGTGGGTGGCATCGTGCTGCGCCGGCAGTTCGAGCAGGGCGCCGACGTGCGCGCCGGGCAAAAGCTGTTCCAGTTGAACCCGGCCCCCTTCCAGGCCGACGTCGACCTGGCCGCCGCCGCCCTGCAGCACGCCGTCGCCACGGCGCAGCGCGCCACGACCCAGGCCGAGCGCCTGAAGCCATTGATGGAAGCGGACGCCATCAGCCGCCAGGCCTATGACGATGCGGTGGCCCAGCGCGAGCAGGCCAGCGCCAACGTGGCGCAGGCGCGCGCCGCCCTGGCGCGGCGCCGCCTGGACCTGGCCTTTGCCAGCATCGACGCGCCCATTGCCGGGCGCATCGGCCAGGAACTGGTCAGCGAAGGCGCGCTGGTCGGGCAGGCCGACGCGGCGCCGATGGCGCGCATCCAGCAGATCGACCAGGTGTATGTGGACGTGCGCCAGCCGGCGTCCGCGCTGGCAGCGCTGCAGGCATCGGGACCGGCCGGTGTCGACAAGCTGCCTGTCACCATCCTGGCAGCCGATGGCAGCGAGTACCCGGTCAAGGGCCGCATCCTGTTTTCCGGCATCAGTATCGATGCGGGCACAGGCGACGCCACCATCCGCGTGCTGGTCGACAATCCGCAGCGCCAGCTGTTACCGGGCATGTTCGTGCGGGCCCGTATCGCGCGTGCCGCGCAGGCCGACGGCTTGCTGCTGCCGCAGCAGGCGGTGCTGCGCAATAGCGGTGGCGAGGCCCAGGCCTGGGTGCTCGACGCCCAGCACAAGGCCAGCCTGAAGCCCATCGCCGTCGGTGACGTGATCGCCCACCAATATGTGATCACCGGCGGCTTGCGCGTGGGCGACACCGTGGTGGTCGAAGGCCAGGAGCGCTTGCAGCCGGGCGCCACCGCCGCGCCGCAGCCGTGGAAACGGGCCGCTGCGCAAGCCGCCGCTGTTACTGCCACGCCGCGCTAATGCCTTTTGAATAGCTGTTCAGTGAAAGTGTAAACACATGCCGCAATTTTTTATCGACCGCCCCATCTTTGCCTGGGTGGTAGCGATCTTCATCGTCCTGTTCGGACTGATCGCCATACCGCAATTGCCGATAGCGCGCTTCCCTTCGGTGGCGCCGCCGTCCGTCAGCATCGAGGCGAGCTACCCCGGCGCCACGCCGCAAACCATGAACGACTCGGTGGTGAGCCTGATCGAGCGCGAACTGTCAGGCGTGAAAAACCTGCTGTACTTCGAGTCGTCGGCCGATACCTCCGGTTCGGCCTCGATCACCGTCACCTTCAAGCCGGGCACCAATCCCGAAATGGCGCAGGTCGACGTGCAGAACCGCCTGAAAGCGATCGAACCGCGCCTGCCGCAAGCGGTGCGGCAAAATGGCCTGGCCGTGGAATCGGCGTCGTCCGGCTTCCTGATGATCGTCAGCCTCAATTCGGCCGGTGGCCAGTTCGATGAAGTGGGACTGGGCGACTACCTGGCGCGCAACGTGACGGAGGAACTGCGCCGCATCCCCGGCGTGGGCAAGGTGCAGCTGTTCGGCAGCGAACGCGCCATGCGCATCTGGGTCGACCCGGCCAGGCTGGTGTCGTACAACCTCGCCATGGGCGACATCAGCGCGGCGGTGGCCCAGCAGAACGCGCAGATTGCACCGGGCCGCCTGGGCGACGCGCCTGCCATCGCCGGCCAGAGGGTGACCGTGCCGTTGAGCGTGCAGGGCCAGTTGCAGACGCCGCAGCAGTTTGCCGCCATCGTCCTGCGCGCCAACCCCGATGGTTCGAAAGTGACCGTCGGCGACGTGGCCAGGGTGGAGCTGGGCGCGCAAAGCTTTAACTTCAGCATCCGCGAAAACGGGCAAGCGGCGTCCGGCGCCGCCATCATGCTGTCGCCCGGTGCGAATGCCGTGCAGACGGCCAGCGCCGTGCGCGCGCGCATGGCCGAACTGGCGCCCGCCATGCCGGCCGGGATGGAATACTCGGTACCGTTCGATACGGCGCCGTTCGTGAAAATCTCGATAGAAAAAGTGGCCGCCACCTTGCTCGAGGCGATGGTGCTGGTCTTTCTGGTGATGTATCTGTTCCTGCAAAAGATACGCTACACCCTGATTCCCGCCATCGTCGCGCCGATTGCGCTACTGGGCACTTTCACCGTGATGCTGATGGCTGGTTATTCCGTCAACGTGCTGACGATGTTCGGCATGGTGCTGGCGATTGGCATCATCGTCGATGACGCCATCGTGGTGGTGGAAGCGGTCGAGCGTTTGATGGCGACCGAAGGCCTGTCGCCGAAAGAAGCGACCTCCAAGGCGATGCGCGAAATCACGGGCGCCGTGGTCGGCATCACGCTGGTGCTGGTGGCCGTGTTCATCCCGATGGCGCTGGCCAGCGGTTCGGTGGGCGCCATCTACCGCCAGTTCACCCTGGCGATGGCCGTGTCGATCCTGTTCTCGGCGTTTTTGGCCTTGACCCTGACGCCGGCCCTGTGCGCCACCATGCTCAAACCGATCGCCCCGCACGAGCATGACAAGAAAGGCTTTTTCCGGTGGTTCGACCGCCAGTTCGAGCGCATGACGCGCCGCTACGAAGCGGGCGTGGTGGCCATGCTCAGGCGCGCTGGCCGCTCGATGTTCGTCTACGCCGCCATTGTCGCCGCGCTGGGACTGGCGTTCGTGCAGCTGCCGTCGGCCTTCTTGCCGGAAGAAGACCAGGGCTATTTCCTGACCTCCATCCAGCTGCCGTCGGACGCCACCATGGAGCGCACGCTCGACGTCGTCAAGCTGTATGAGCAGCATGTGGCCACGCGCCCCGGCATCGCCGTCAACCAGTCCGTGCTGGGATTCAGCTTTTCCGGTTCCGGCCCGAACGCGGCGCTGGCCTTCACCATGCTGAAGGACTGGAAGCAGCGCCACGGCGCCACCGCGCAGGAAGAGGTGGCGCTGGCGCAGCAAGCGATGGCGCAGGCGAAGGAGGGCATGATCATGAGTTTGATGCCGCCCGCCATCGATGAACTGGGCAATTCTTCGGGCTTCAGCGTGCGCCTGCTGGACCGGGCCAACCAGGGCCATGACGCCTTGCAGGCGGCGCAAAACAAGCTGCTGGGGCTGGCGGGGCAGAGCAGCAAGGTGGCTGGCGTGTATCCCGATGGCTTGCCGGCCGGCGCCAGCGTGCGCCTGGAAATCGACCGCAGCAAGGCCGAAGCGCTGGGCGTGTCGTTCACGGCCGTGGGCGACATGCTGACGGCGGCCATGGGGTCGACCTATGTCAACGATTTTCCGAACGCGGGCCGCATGCAGCAAGTGATCATCCAGGCCGATGCGCCGGCGCGCATGCAGTTGAACGATGTGCTGGCGCTGCGGGTTCGCAACAATGCGGGCAGCATGGTAGCGCTGGGCGAACTGGTGCACCCCGTGTGGAGCGAAACGCCGCTGCAACTGGTGCGCTACCAGGGCTATCCCACCTCGCGCATTTCCGGCAGCGCTGCGCCGGGCGTGTCCAGCGGCGACGCCATGCTGGAAATGGAGCGCCTGGCGAAACAGCTGCCGGCCGGCTTTGCGCTGGCCTGGACTGGCCAGTCGCTGCAGGAAAAGGAATCGGCGTCGCAGGCGCCCATGCTGATGGCGCTGTCGATGCTGGTGGTGTTCCTGGTGCTGGCGGCCCTGTATGAAAGCTGGTCGATTCCGCTATCCGTGATGCTGGTCGTGCCTTTGGGCTTGCTGGGCGCCGTGCTGGCCGTGATGGTGCGCGGCATGCCGAACGACGTGTTCTTCAAGGTAGGCATGATCACCATCATCGGCCTGTCGGCGAAGAACGCCATTCTGATCGTGGAATATGCACGCCAGCTGCAGGCGCAGGGAAAAGGCTTGCTGGAGGCAGCCGTGGAAGCGTCGCGCCTGCGCCTGCGCCCCATCCTGATGACGTCCTTGGCGTTTGCGCTGGGCGTGGTGCCCCTGATGCTGGCCACCGGCGCCAGCGCCGAGACCCAGCATGCGATCGGCACGGGCGTCTTCGGCGGCATGCTGAGCGCCACCGTGCTGGCCGTCTTCTTCGTGCCCGTGTTCTTTGTCGTGGTGCTGGGCACGGCCGACAAGCTGGCGGCGCGCTGGCGGCCGCGAAAAAATAATTCCGCCGTCAAGGCGCTGGAAGGACAAGCATGATGTACCGCTACTTTACTTTTTCACTGCTGGCCCTGGGTTTGTCGGCCTGCAGCCTGACGCCGGCGCTGCTCAAGCCCGCCTTGCCCGTGCCAGCCAGCTATGGCGCGATCGCGCCTGACGCTGGCGGCAATGCGTCCGACCTGGGCTGGCGCCAGATGCTGCTGGACCCGCGCTTGCAGCGCCTGGTCGAGCTGGCGCTGCAGAACAACCGCGATTTGCGCCTGGCCGCGCTGAACGTGGACGCCGTGCAGGCCCAGTACCAGATCCAGGATGCGGCCCGCTATCCGGCCGTGGGCGCCGCGCTGGGCGGCACGCGCCAGCGCGGCGCCGAGAACCAGTTCACGGCCGGTGTGGCCATGAGCGCCTTCGAGATCGACCTGTTCGGCCGTTTGCGCTCCCTGTCGGATGCCGCCTTCGCCCGTTACCTGGCGACGGTGGAGGGCCAGCGCGCTAGCCGGCTTGTGCTGATCGCCGCCGTGGCGGATGCTGACCTGGAACAGCGACTGGCCGCGGAGCAGCTGCAGCTGTCGCGGCAAACCCTGCATGACTGGCGCGAGGCATTGGTCCTCACGCAGCGCCTGCGGGCGGCACAGCAGGGCAGTAGCCTGGACGTGGCGCAAGCCGAAGGCCAGGCGGCGCAAGCGGAAGCGGACGTGCTGGCGCGTGAACGGGCGCTGCTGTTGGCGCGCAACCAGCTGGTGCTGCTGCTGGGCGGTCCGCTGCCTGGCGATTTGCCGCCGGGCCGGCCGCTGGCCAGTGATCCTGTGTTGACCCAGCTGCCGCCCGGCGTGCCGTCCGATTTGCTGGTGCGCCGTCCCGACATCGTGCAAGCGGAATACGCGCTGGTGGCAGCCAATGCGGACATCGGCGCGGCCCGCGCCGCCTTCTTTCCCCGTTTGTCGCTGACGGCGCAGCTGGGGCTTGCCAGCCCCGAACTGGGCGACTTGTTCCGTGGCGGCGCGCGCAACTGGTCGTTTTCGCCGCAAATCACGCAGCCGCTGTTCCAGGGCGGCCAATTGCGGGCCGAATTGCAGCTATCAAGAATTCGCAAGCAGGCGGCAGTGCTGCAATACGAGCAAGCCATCGCGACGGCGTTTCGCGAGGTCAGCGATGGACTGGCCGGCAGCGCCACTTTTGCGCAGCAGATCGCTGCGCAGCAAAAGGTGGTGGCCGCCGCCGGGCAGCGGCAGCGCCTGTCTGCCTTGCGTTATGGGGCGGGCCAGGACAGCCGATTGGAACTGCTCGACGCCCAGCGCCAGGCCTATGCCGCCCAGCAAACCCTGCTGGACTTGCGGCGCGAGCAGTTCAGGTCCGCCATCGCGCTGTACAAGGCGCTCGGTGGCGGGCTGGAAGAGTGAGCTAGCCGGCACTTGCCTCGGCCTGCAGCCACGCCCGGAAAGCGGCCAGCCGGGGCAGGCTGGCGCATTCGGCCCGATAGACGATGTAATAGGCCAGCGGCGAGTGCAGCCGCAGCGCGGGGAACAGGCGCACCAGGCGGCCGGCGGCTACATCGTCGCCCGCCATGACGCTGCGGGCCAGCGCCACGCCGCTGCCATCGATGGCAGCTTGCAGCACGGCCGCCGAATTATTGATGCGCAGGCCGCGCCGTTCCGTCACCTGTTCCACGCCGGCCTTGTCCAGCCACGCCTCCCAGGTGGGAAAACCGGCGTGGCCATCCATCGACAGGTCGTGCAGCAAGGTGACATTGGCCAGCTCGGCAGGCGAGTGCAACGCTCCCTGCTTGTGCAGCAGCGCCGGCGAACAGACCGGATAAATCTCTTCTTCCATCAGCTTGTCCGCCACCAGGCCGGGCCAGCTGCCGGCGCCGTAGCGCACGCCGATATCGATGCGCTGGGCCGTGAAATCGACGGGTTTCAGGCTGGTGTCGAGCCGTACATCGGTTTCCGGCCACGCGGCCTGGAAGCGCTCGATGCGCGGCAGCAGCCATTTGGCGGCGAAGGCGGGGCTGACGGTCACCGTCAGCACGCCGCTGCTGGCGCCTTCCCTGAGGATGTCCAGCCCCAGGCTGAGTTTATCGAGGCCAGCGCGGATATCGGGCAGCGCGCGCAGCGCCGCATCGGTCGCTACCAGCCTGGCGCGGCCAGTGTTAAAGCGGTGGAACAGCGGTGAACCCAGCCATTCTTCCAGGCTGCGCACCAGCTGGCCGACGGCGGCCGGCGTGACGTTCAGTTCCTGGGCGGCGGCGGAAAAACTCTGGTGGCGGGCGCTCGCTTCGAAGGCGCGCAGGGCGTTCAGGTAGACGGGCGTTTTCATGCTGCTTCTTTGGCGATGGAAGGGAACAGCCGGGTGGCGAGAAAGTCGATGAACACGCGCAGCCTGGGCGGCAGTTGCTTACCGGACGGCCACATGATGTGGAAGGGCGCGGGGTTTTCGGTACACTCGGGCAGTATCTGCACCAGCCGGCCGGCCGCCAGATGCCCGTCGATGGCGAAGTCCGGCAGGTAGGCGACGCCCAATCCCTGCAAGGCGAACAGGATGCGCGTTTCCAGGTTGTTGCAGACGACGGAGGCCGGCAGCTGGAAATCCGCCGGCAAGGTTTCCCCACGCAGCGGCCATAGCTGGAACTTGCCCGTGTTCGGATAGCGGAACTGGATGCAGCTATGCCGCGCCAGTGTGCTGCCCGTCTGCGGCAGGCCATGGGCGGCAAAGTAAGCGGGTGCGCCGACGATCAGCATGCGGTAGGCGCCCAGGCGGCGCGCCGTCAGCCGCGAATCGGGCGCGTCGCCGCTGCGGATCACGGCATCGAAACCTTCTTCGATCACGTCGACCTGGCGGTCGGTGAACTCAAGATCCAGATCGACCTCGGGATAGTTTTGCTTGAACTGCGCCAGCACCGATAGGAAAGGATCGCCGATCAAGGGCAGGCTGACCCGCAAACGGCCGCGCGGCGCCAGCGTCGTTTGCGACAGTTCCGCTTGCGCCGCCTCGACTTCGGCCAGGATGCGGCGACTGCGCTGCAAGAGCATGGCGCCTTCCGCCGTCAGGGTCAGGCTGCGCGTGCTGCGATGGAACAGGCGCACGCCCAGCTGCTCTTCCAGGGTGGCGATGCGCTTGCCGACGGCTGACGCCGACACGCCCAGCAGCCGTCCGGCCGCCACCAGGCTGCGCGTTTCGGCCACTTGCACAAAGACGTGGAGGGCACTGATGCTGTCCATGATGGATTCCATTGCGGAGGATAGTCTCCGTAAATAACGGAACTATACCCTACTTACTCCGCAACCGCATCGGCGCTACGCTGGCAGCCCTCTCTTCATCATATTTATCAAAGGCTGATCATGAACACTCTTCCTCTTAGTACAGAACGCTGGGAACTCGCCGCTTATGGCTTTGACCAGCTGGCGCTGCGCGAGGTACCGCTGCCGGCCCCGCAAGCGGGCCAGATCGTCATCGAAATGGAAGCCGTTTCCCTCAATTACCGCGACGCCGAAGTGGCCGATAACGGCATGGGCGCCACGCTGGAATTCCCCTTCACGCCTGCATCCGACCTGGCCGGCCGCGTGATTGCCGTAGGCCAGGGCGTGAACCGCTTTGCCGTGGGCGATCGCGTGCTGTCGGCCTTTATCCCTGGCTGGCGCGATGGCGCATCGCTGCCTTGGGCGGTAGCGCCTGCGCGTGGCGGTCCGCTGCCTGGCGTGCTGGCCCGCCA
Organism: Janthinobacterium sp. Mn2066; assembly: GCF_049319705.1. NCBI lineage: Bacteria > Pseudomonadati > Pseudomonadota > Betaproteobacteria > Burkholderiales > Oxalobacteraceae > Janthinobacterium > Janthinobacterium sp. Mn2066. The sequence goes on from NZ_JBMOUF010000005.1 coordinate 59,952, forward strand.
TGTAGTGGAACCGGCCGACTGGTATGTGCATGCGCCGCACTCCCTGGGCGCCCAGGAAGCGAGTACCTTGCCGGTGGCGGGGTTGACGGCGTGGATGGCGCTGGTCGAAACGGGCCAGCTGCATGCGGGGCAGACCGTGGTGGTGCAGGGCACGGGCGGCGTGTCGCTGTTCGCGGTACAGCTGGCGGCCGCCCATGGCGCCCGCGTGATCGTCGTCAGCGGCAGCGATGACAAGATCGCGCGCGCCATCGCTCTGGGCGCCAGCCACGGCATCAATCGCAATGTAACGCCGGACTGGGAGCAGCAAGTGCTGGCGCTGACGGGCGGGCGCGGCGCCGAGCATATTCTGGAAATGGCGGGTGGCCAGAATGTGGAACGCTCCTTGCGCGCCGTGGCGCAGGGCGGCCGCATTGCCGTGATCGGCTTGCTCGAAGATGACCGTTTCAGCCTGTCCGTGATGGCGCTGGTGGCCAGCCGCGCCACGATCACGGGGATCGCCGTCGGTCCGCGCCGCGCGCTGGAAGATCTGGTGCGCGCCGTGGACTTGCTGAAGATACGGCCGGTGATCGAGACCAGCTATGCGTTCGACCAGTTGCCGCAGGCATTCGCGCATTTGCAGCGCGGCGCCTTCGGCAAGATCGTGGTGGCGGCCGGCCATGCATAAGCCTGCAGGTCCGGGCGTTGCTGCCACGGCCGCCATGCCGGCCATCATGCTGGGCTTGTTCGGCCTGTACACGCTGGAATTCGGCGTGGTGGGCATCTTGCCGGTGATTGTCGAGCGCTTCGGCGTGAGCGTATCCGAGGCTGGGTGGCTGATGGGCCTGTTTGCCCTGATCATCACCTTCCTGGGGCCGTTCCTGGTGCTGCTATCGTCGCGCTACGACCGCAAGAAGGTGCTGGTGGGCGCGCTGTGCGGTTTTTCCATCTGCAGCGTGCTGTCTGCGTATGCGCCGAATTTCTCCAGCCTGATGGCGCTGCGCGTGGTGCCGGCGCTGCTGCATCCGGTCTTCTTTTCGGCCGCGTTCACGGCCGCCGCTTCGCTGTATCCGAAGGAGCAGGCCGCGCACGCCATGGGACAGGCGTTTGTCGGCACCAGCCTGGGACTGGTGCTGGGCGTGCCGGCCACGACCTGGTTCGCCGCCCACTTTTCCTACGAGGCTGCGTTCCTGTTCTGCGCGGCGGCCACCGCCATCGCTGGCGTGGGCCTGATGCTGATGCTGCCGGGGCAGGGCCGTCCCGTCGCGCTGAGCTTCGGCCATCAGCTGGCCGTGCTGCGCAAGCCGCAGCTTTGGCTCAATATCATCGCCACCGTACTGGTATTTTCCGCCATGTTTGCCGTCTACAGCTATGCCGCTGAATACCTGAAAAGCGCGGCTGGCATGGATGGCGGCAGCATCAGCCTGGTGCTGGTGGTGTTCGGCATCGGCGGCGTTTCCGGTAATTTGCTGGCCAGCCGCCTGCTGGGCCGCAATCTGGTGGCGACCACCTTGCTGCACCCGCTGGCGCTCGGGTTTTCTTACCTGGTGCTGTTACTGGCTGGTCGCGCCGATCTCGCCAGCATGGCCGTCGTCGCACTGTTGTGGGGCGCCACGCATACGAGCGGCATGCTGGTCACGCAAGTGTGGCTGACGTCGGCGGCGGCCGAAGCGCCAGCCTTTGCCACCAGCCTGTTTGTCTCGGCAGGCAACGCGGGCGTGGTGCTGGGGGCGGTGGTGGGCGGCTGGTTTATCGACGCCTTTGGCGTGCGCAGCGTGATCTGGTGCGGCCTGCTGTTCGCCGTGCTGGCGGTGGCCGTGATCGCCGCCACGGTCACCCTGTATGGCCGGGCTCCGCGCCACGCGGCAAGGTCAGGCTAACCACCAGGCCTTTTTCGGCGCCATTCTGCAGGCTCAGCTCCCCATGATGGGCCTGGACCACCGTTTGCGCAATCGACAGGCCCAGGCCGAAGCCGCCCGTGGCGGCGTTGCGCGAGGTTTCGAGCCGGTAAAACGGTTCCAGCGCCCGCGCCAGCAGCGCTGCGGGGATGCCGGGGCCGTCGTCGCTGATGCTGATGACGACCTTGCCGCCTTCATCGCGCACCTTCACATGGGCTGCGCCACCGTAGCGGATGGCGTTGTCGATGATGTTTTGCAGGCAGCGTTTCAGGCTGCGCGCGTAGCCGGGCAGGGGGGCGGCCTGACCCGTCACGGTCACTTTGCCGCCGGTTTCCGCAAAGTCGCTGCACAGGCTGGCCAGCAGGCTGTCGATGTCCACCGTCTGCTGCTGTTCATGCAAGCCGCTGTCCTGCACCATGGTCAGGGTGGCGCCCACCAGCGCATCCATCTCGTCCAGGTCGCGGCGGAACTTGATGCGGTCTGCTTCGCCTGGCAGCAGTTCGGTGCGCAGTTTCAAACGCGTGATGGGCGAGCGCAAGTCGTGCGAGACGGCCGCCAGGAAGCGCGTGCGCTCGGCGATATTGTCGATCAGGCGCTGTTGCATGGCGTTGAACGCCTGCGAGGCCTTGCGCACTTCCGTCGGGCCGTTCGTGGCCAGCGGTGGACTGAAGATATTCTTGCCCAGTTTGTCGGCCGCAGCGGCCAGGCGGCCCAGCGGCTGCATCACCAGGCGCACGGCTAGCCAGGCCAGCAGGATCACGGCGGCGATGCGCAGCAGGTAAATACGCAGCAGGTAATCGATGGCGGCCGCGCGCGGCGCCGTGCTCATGCCGGCCTGGCCTTCCAGTGCTTCGGCCTGCAGCCACTGGCCGTCGTGCAAACGCAGCTGCACGATGAAGTGGCCAGAGGGGAAAGCGTCATGCAGCAGTGAAAACCAGCGTTCCTGGCCCGCATTGGCCGGGGCCAGGTGGATATTCAGCACGCGCACCTGGTGGTGCGACAGTTCATCGCTCCGGTCGCCCAGGCGCTGGCGCAAGACGTCGAGAAACAGTTCGCTGCTGAACAGGGCGTTGCGTCCCACGGCGGGCGTCGCCGGCGAAGGGCCATCGACGGCGCTGAGCTTGAAATCTTTGCTGCTGATGGCGGCGAACATGGCAAGGCGATGGGCGGGCGGTACGGCGTCGAGCATGCGCACGGCGTCGGCCAGGCGCGTGGCGGCCAGGCGGGTAGGGATTTCCATCGCCTTGCCATAACGCATGTCGTACCAGATGGTGCCCGTCAGCGCCTGCGCCGCCAGCATGCCGGCGATCAGCACCAGCGCCAGGCGCCCCGACAGGCTGCCCGGCCACAGCTTTTTCAATAGCGGCATCACGGCTGGTAAGCCACGTCGGCATTGAGCATGTAGCCGCCGTTGCGGATGGTCTTGATCAGGGCCGGCGTGCGCGGATTGTCGCCCAGCTGCTGGCGCAGCCGGCTGACGCAGACATCGATGGCGCGGTCGAATGGCAGGCTTTCCTTGCCATACACGGCGGCCAGCAGAAAGTCGCGGCTCAGGGTGCGCTTGGGATGGTCGAGCAGTGCTCTGAGCACCAGGTAGTCGGAACTGCCCAGTGACAGGGTCACGCCCTGCGGCGAGCGCATCTGGCGCGCGCGCGTGTCGAGCTGCCAGCCTTCAAACGTGACCGTGCCGATGCGGTCGGCTTCCTGTTTTTCCGGGAAGCTGCGGGCGCGGCGGATGATCACCTTGATGCGCGCCAGCAGTTCGCGCGGGTCGAACGGCTTGGGCAGGTAATCGTCGGCGCCCACTTCCAGGCCCACGATGCGGTCGACCAGGGTGCCGCGCGCCGTCAGCATGATGACGGGGATATTGCGCCGCGCGCGCAGTTGGCGGCACAGTTCCAGGCCATCGTCGCCCGGCAGCATCAGGTCGAGGATGATCAGGTCGACGGGCCGGCTGGCCAGCACTTGCCACATCTGTTCGCCATCGGCCGCCGTGTGCGCCTGGTAGCCTGCGCCTTCCAGATATACCGACAGCAATTGCCGTATTTCTTCGTCGTCATCGACGATCAACACCTGATCCGCTCGTTTCATCTTGCCGTACTCATTCTCTCAATGCATTCTCTAAAAAACATTTTTTTGTAATCGCATGTGACGTTACCGTGGCGTAAACACATTCCATTACATTTCAGCGTTTTTGCCCTGTTCTTGCCCCGTGCAGCAACCATTATAGTGCCTGTAGATGAGAATCATTACAATTTACAGAGGATCCCCCATGCGTCATCGCAGCACCGATAACAGCACCACCGCCGATAGCATCGCCGCCCTTTTTTCACAGTATGGAAAATTGTCCGCCACGGTGGGCCTGGCCGTCACGTCCCTGGGGGCCACGGGCGCGGCACTGGCGGCCGATGCCGATGCAGCCACCGCTGCCGCCGAACCGCAACAGCTCAATGCCGTGGTGGTGAAGGCCGAGCGCGAAGCGCCTGCCTACAAGCCTGAGCACCTGAGTTCGGCCAAGTTCGCCCAGCCGCTGCTGGACACGCCGCAAAGCATCACCATCGTGCCGCGCGAAGTGCTGACCGAGCAAAATGCGCAAAACCTGCAAGATATCCTGAAAAACGTCCCCGGCATTACGTTTACCTCGGGCGAGGGCAACCTGGGCTGGGGCGACCTGTTTACCATCCGCGGCTTTTCATCCGAACAAAGCCTGACGGTGGACGGCATGCGCGACGCCGGCATGTCGAGCCGCAATGACACCTTCAACCTGGACCAGGTGGAAGTGTTCAAGGGCACCGGCTCGATCGAGTCGGGCACCTCGGCCGTGGGCGGCACCGTCAACCTGGTCAGCAAGGAAGCCAGGCTGGGCAATAGCAACAACGTGTCGGTGGGCGTGGGCAGCGCCGCCTACCGCCGCGTGACGGCAGACCTGAACCGCCAGCTGGACGCCGGCAGCGCCTTGCGTTTCAATCTCATGAAACAAAAGAACGACGTGCCGGGCCGCGATGTGACCAATAACAACCGCCAGGGTCTGGCCACCTCGTTCGTTACGGGCCTCGATGGCCCGACCCGCATCTATGTCGACCTGTTCCACCAGGAAGACAAGAACGTGCCGGACGGCGGCTTGCCGATCCAGCGTGGCACCAATGGCCAGCCGATGGCGAACGTGCCGCACAGCGCCTGGTTCGGCAGCGACGCCTACACCCAGCAAACCACGGCCGATTCCTTCACCCTGAAGCTGGAACATGATTTTGCGCCGGGCGTGAAGATCCGCAACCAGTCGCGCTGGGCCCTGACGGACAACCTGTCCGTGCTGTCGCCGGCCCGCTTCAATGCGGCCAATGCGAACGGCACCACGCAAGGCACTTCGCTCGGCTACGTGGGGCTGGGCGGCCTGACGAAAGTGGCGGGGATTCCTTCCTATACCGATTTCGGCAATGTCACGCAGCCCTATGGCGTGCTGCGCGGCAGCGACTTCGGCACCTCGAAGCGCTACAAGATAGCGGCCAACCAGACCGACTTCAGCCTGGCCTTCGACACGGGTGCCGTGCACCATGAACTGGTGACGGGCCTGGACCTGTACCGCGAAAGCTATGGCGACCTGCAGCGCACCGTCAACGCGCCAACCGGCACCCTGTGGTTCAACATGGCGAACCCGCAAGTGGTGCACGGCAGCGTGCCGACCGTGAAGGGCAGCGCCGGACTGGAGTCTGTCGTCAGCAATGCGGGTGTGTATGTGACGGACGCCATCCGCTTCACGCCGCAATGGCGCATGGTGGCGTCCCTGCGCTATGACCACTGGAAGGCCGACACCTCCACGCTGGGCGTGAATACGTCCAGCAGCAGCGCCGGCGCCGTCAGCGGCAGGGTGGCCGCCATGTACAAGCCGGTCGATGAAGCCAATATCTATGTCGCCTACGCGCAGGCGGCGCAGCCGTCGGCGCTGGGCGCGTCGACCAATAATGCGATTTACGGTTCGGCTGCCGCGTCCGCGTATTCGCCCGCCACTTCGAAAACGATGGAACTGGGCGGCAAATGGGATGTGCTGCAGCACCGCCTGGCGCTGACGGGCGCCATCTTCCGAACTTCCGTGACCGATTCGTGGGAATACGGCGATAGCGATGTGTCGCCTGTGCGGGCCTTGCCGGCCAAGCGCGTGCAGGGTGCGGAACTGGGCGTGCAGGGCAATATCACGCAGCTGTGGTCCGTGTATGGCGGCATGTCGCGTTTGATGAGCAAGCAGACCAAGGGCATCAATGAAGGCAGCGAAGCGAAGAACGTGCCCAACCTGACCTTCAATATCTGGACCTCGTATGAAGCGGCCAGGGGCCTGGTGCTGAGCTATGGCGCGCAATACGTGGGCGAGCGCCGCTATTCGGACAATGCCTATGTGGGCGGCTTGAATAACAATAGCAGCACTGTCAATGGCCCGGCAGGCAAGGCGCCCGTCTACGTGTTCGATACGGAAAAGGCGCCGTCGTACTGGGTGCAAAGCATCGCTGCCCGTTACCGCGTCAACGAGCGCCTGGCGCTGAACCTGAACGTGCAAAACCTGGCCAACAAGTTTTACTGGGCGCGCATCGGTTCTTCGCTGGACGGCTTCCAGCTGTACGGCGTGCCGGGCGCCAGCCGCAGCGTCAGCCTCAGCGCGGACCTGAGTTTTTAAGAGGATGGACGCGACCGTTAGCGTTGCCCAGTTGTCGGCCTTGCCGGCCGATGGCTGGGCGGCCATGCTGGCCGAGGCGGGGGAGCAATCGCAGCCCTGGCTGGTGGCGGCCGCCCGCCAGGGCGTGCCGCGCGCGCAAGCCATCCTCGCGCAGCGTATGCTGACCGGCGAAGGTCTGCCGGCCGACGCAAAGCAAGCCGTCTACTGGTTCCGCCAGGCGGCTGCGCGCGACGATGTCGAGGCGGTCAATATGCTGGGGCGCTGCCTGGAAAATGGCTGGGGCGTGCCGGCCGACGCCCAGCTGGCCGTGTACTGGTACCGCCAGGCCGCGACCCTGGGCCTGGACTGGGGACGCTACAACCTGGCCAATCTGCTGATGAGCGGCAAGGGCATCGACGCCGACCGCGCCGCCGCGCTGGCACTGTACCGCCAGGCGGCGGCACAGGGGCATGCCAAGTCCATCAATATTCTCGGCCGTTTTTACGAGGAAGGCTGGGAAATGCCGTCTGATCTGGCCCAGGCGGCCGTGTGTTACTGCGAAGCGGCCGTCGGCGGCGATTTTCGCGGCCAGTTCAACCATGCGCGGCTGCTGCTGGACAAGGGCAAACCGCAGCAGGCGCTGGCCTGGCTGCGCCGCATTCCCACAAGCGCCACGCCCGCCTTCATGGCCAACCTGCGGCCATGGCTGTTGGCCTCGCCGTTGCCTGCGATCCGGGCACTGGCGGATCAAGCGCCTTTTTTAGCATAGGAAGACCATGCTGCACCTCACCTCCGTGCTGGACGCGGCCGAACTGGCCCAGGCCCGCGCCATGCTGGATTCTGCCGACTGGGAAGATGGCCGCGCCACTTCGGGCAGCCTGCCGGCGCAGATCAAGCGCAACCGCCAGCTGCCACCGCAGGGACCTGCGACGCAGCCATTACAGCAACTGGTGTTGCACGCCTTGCGCCGCAACCAGCTGTTTTTTTCGGCCGCCTTGCCGCGCACGATCGCGCCGCCCATGTTCAGCCGCTACCAGGGCAGCGAAAGCCGCCCTGGCGATTATCTCGATGACCACGTCGACGTGGCCATGCGCATCCTGCCGGACGGCGAACGGGTGCGCACGGACTTGTCCTGCACCCTGTTCCTCAGCGAACCGGAAGAATATGCGGGCGGCGAACTGGTGGTCTGTGACAGCTGGCGCGATGAACATGTGAAGCTGAAGGCCGGCGACATGCTGCTGTACCCGGCCGACAAGATCCACCGGGTCAATCCCGTGACGGCAGGGCAGCGCTACGCCAGCTTCTTCTGGATCGAAAGCATGGTGCGCAGCGAAGAGCAGCGCCGCCTGCTGTTCCAGATGGACCGCGACCTGATGCTGCTGCGGGCCACCGCGCAGGATGGACAGTCATCGGCCGTGCTGGGCTTGACGGGGACGTATCACAATCTGCTGCGCATGTGGGGGCAGGGCGGATAGTGGATTGAGGTTGTTCCGATTACCATGTTACCGACAGCGGCTGGGGCATCCAGCGGTTTCTGACCACGGAAATCGACCAGGGCATTTTCTGGAGCAGCACATCGATCGTCTTGCGCGATACCGTCAGCGCCCATAGGCCGTTGCCTGGCAGCAGCAGCCCTTCGCGCTGCAGGAACATTTCGCGCAGGCCGGCGGGCGAGCTGTTCCCGAATATCTCCCAATTGCTTATCACCGCCATGAGTAACTGATCGCAGAGCACCAGTTCGCTTTCATCTGGCGTGATGGCGGACGCCAGCGGCATGTCGGGCGGCAGGCCGCACAGCAGCTTGTTCAAGGTCAGTTCAGCTTGCGACGCATCGCAGCGCTGATCGACCAGATACTGCAGCAGATGCACGGCGCGGCTGGCCGCTTGCGTACTGGTGAAGCGGGCAACGCCGTCGGCGTCCTCGGTCAGCAGCTGGAGCCGCTTGAAAAAATATGGCAGGAAGGGATGCAGCAACACCAGGCCTGCGTTGCCTGGATAGATCGGCTGCTGTTCCTGCGGTTCAGGGTGGGCGAGCGATGGCAGATAAACCTCCAGCGTAGCGAGTCTTGGTCTTGAAACAGGATGGACTACCGTATGGCTTGCGTAAAGTATAACTGACATTGCGCTGCCTGGCTGCTGGCGCCTTGCATTACAATGCCCGCTCATCATGAATGCGCTGTTGCCCTGTCAAGGAGAAGAAATGCTGAACCATATCGCCCCGGTCCCGCTGGAAAAAGCCTACCGCCTGCTCAATCACGGCCCATCGGTGCTGGTCTCGGCCCGTCATGGCGGCGTGGACAACGTGATGGCCGCCGCCTGGGCTTGCGCGCTCGATTTTGCGCCGCCAAAATTGACGGTGGTGCTGGACAAGGCGACCAGCACGCGCGCGCTGGTGGAAGGCAGCGGCAGCTTCGTGATCCAGGTGCCGACCGCGGCCCAGCTGCAACTGACGCACGCCGTGGGCACGCGCAGCCTGGCCGACGAGCCGGACAAGCTGGCCCGTGCGGGCGTGGAATTGTTCGGCAGGGAAGGCCACGACCTGCCCTTCGTGGCTGGCTGTTCCGCATGGCTGGCTTGCCGCCTGATCCCCGAGCCGCACAACCAGAATACCTACGATTTATTCATTGGCGAAGTGGTGGCTGCCTGGGCCGACACGCGGGTGTTCAGCGATGGCCACTGGCATTTTGAAAAAGCCGATCCATCCTTGCGCAGCCTGCACTACATCGCCGGCGGCCAGTTTTATGCGATCGGCGAATCGTTGACGGTTTAGTCGAAGGGGATTACGCGGTCATTGGGGCCTGGGACGCAACCGTCTGTAACGGGCGACCAGCCCTGGTGCACCACCACCTGCTTGCCATCGTGGCAGATTTCCACCCGTTCGCTGGCAGGCAGGCGTGCATGGATCCAGGTTTCCAGGCTGGCTGGCAGGCTCACCTGCATGCGCAGGGTGGCCACGTCAACCTTGGGGTGGTCGTCCAGGTGGATCAAGGGCACGAACAGGGCGCCGAACATCAGCCAGCGTGAACTGACCGGCACAGGTTCGGGCGCATAGGCCGCCGTGCGCAGCCAGTCTTGCGCCCGCGCCCGCAAGTCGCCGCCATCGGCCAGCTGGCCCCAGGCAGCGGCCAGCAATTCCGCCACCCACTGGTTGCAGTTCTGGTATTCCAGGCTGAAAGGATAGGCGTTGGCGCTGTAGCGACCCGCCAGCAAATGCTGCACGCGGGCCGGGTCGAGCAAGGTCTGGCGCAGCGGCGCCAGCGTCTCGGCCGGCAGGCGCACCAGCGAGACATAAGCGAGCGATGGATTGTCCGTGCCCATCGCGAAACCGGCCGTGCCCTGGTCGAAGATGCGGGGCCGGCCTTCGTCGCAGGCGTAGTACAGCTGGCGCGCCGACCAGGCGCCGTCGTCATGGCGCCAGGCCAGGGCCGCATGCGAATAACGGATGCCGAAGCGCGACAGGTCCAGGCCCGAACGGCTGACCAGGGCCACGCTGCCTTCGGTAGCCGCCAGTTCCTGGCGCACCACGGCGGCAAAACGCAATAAACGGTCTTGTTCGGTGGCGGTGAGTTCCTGCGAGCGGTCGCAGAAGCGCGAGGATGCCGAAACGCTGCCGGCGCAAACGGCCAGCAGCAGCGCTGCCAGGTGACGCCGCTTCACATGCTGACCGGACGCGATGCCAGTTCGCCGTACCAGTCGTCGGCCAGTACCAAAAAGAAGGCTACGCGGTTATCGTTGCGGGAAAATTCGATGCCGTAGTCGCGGTTTTGCGCATGCACGGCGTCGCCTTGCGCCAGTTGCTGCTTGTCGAAGGTGGCCTTGGGCAGGTCGAGTGTCAGCGGCTCCTGCTGTGCCTCTGCTTGCAGGGTCAAACGGGTCATGCCCTCGCGGCCGGGCAAGGCGGCGATCTCGATGATGCGGTAGGGGCCGTTGGCCACGCGGCGGTCATGGCGCGAGCTATTGCTGGAACCATTGAGCGAATCGGAGATGCTGCCGCTCGAGGCGGAGCCTGCGCTGGAAGCGGAGGAAACGATGCTGTCGGCGTGGGCGAGGTGGGCCGTGGCCAGTGCTGCGGCCAGGCCGAGCAAGCGTAAAGTAGTCTTCAAGGCGGTGTCCTTACTATATTCCTGTATGTCCCTGGATACGAAAGGCCGGACGCATCGCTGCGTGCCGGCGTCAGGATAATAGCAGATCACCTCTTCCGATCAGCCCAGCAGCACTGCGATCAGCGCCTGCGCCTCGGCCGATGGCGTGCTGCGCAGCGCCTGCAGTGCGGGATCGGCATCGAGGTAGGCTTGCAGCTCCGCGCTGACGGTGCGCGGCGCCTGCGGCAAGGGCGACGCCACGCCGGACAGCGCCTTGGCCAGCAGCAGCGTGTCGCGCAGGCCTGCCGGCGGCAGCATGATGGTGGCGCCGGGCAGGGCCACGATGGCGTCGGCCACCCGTGGCGGCACGCTCAGTTGCCGCATCAGCGCACGCGTGATGACTTCCAGCGCCGGCGCCATGTGCCCATCGAGTTGATCATATAGTCCTGGCAGCTTGTCGGCTTCGGCCAGCAGGTACAGGCCGCCCACTTCATGCACGATGGCCGCGAACATGGCCGTATCGGCGTCGGTGTTTGTCACGGCGCGGGCGATGTCGTGCGCCAGCGCCGTCACGTGCACGGTGTGGGCCCATAACTGCGCGGCCATGCTGCGCAGATGGTCGTCGGCGATGCCCGTATGGATTTGCCGGATGACGGCCGCCGTCGCCAGCGATTGCAGGTTGCGCTGGCCCAGGCGTTCGATGGCGGCGCGCACGCTGCTGACGGGCTCGATGCGGCCATGCGTGAAGATCACCGAATTGGCCAGCGCCACGGCGCGCGCCGACAGGGCCGGCTCTGACAGCAGCAGGCGGTGGATGTCGGCCACGTGAAAATCGGATTCTCCCAGCGCCTGCTGCAGGCGCAGCGCGGCATTGACGCTGGTGGGAAAGGTCAGGCCATCGTCCTGGGCGCGGGCGAGCAGCAGGGCCAGGCTATTGAGCGTGTCGACATGCATGAGTGGTTGGCGAATTCATCAATAAGTCATCAATAAAGGCATTATTCATCATTTCTTCCACGGGCCTCGATTCATTAGGACGCGACGTGGCGATTCTTGCTGCATCCGGCCGCACTTTGCGTCATCATGGCAGGCAAGCACACCTGACAAGGACCGGCACGATGAACGCCATGGCTAGTACGTCGAGCAACCGCTGGCAAGACGCCAGCGCCGGCCTGTCGATTGCCGGCCTGCTGCTGCCCGAAGCGGTGGCCTATGCCAGCATCGCCAATCTGTCGCCGCAGGCCGGCATCCTGGCGCTGTTCGCCGGCCTGCTGTGTTACGGCCTGCTGGGCACCAGCCGCTTTGCCATCGTCTCGGCCACCTCGTCTTCCGCCGCCGTGCTGGCGGCCGCCATGGCTTCCTTGCCGGGAGGCACGGCTGGCCACAAGCTGATGCTGATGGCGGGCCTGGTGATACTGACGGGGGCATTTTTCCTGCTGGCGTGGCTGGCCAGGCTGGGCAGCATCACGGAATTCATCGCCAAGCCCGTGCTGCGCGGCTTTTCCTTCGGCCTGGCGATCGTGATCATCGTCAAGCAATTGCCCAGCGTGCTGGGCGTGCAGCCGGCGCACAGCGATCTGCTGCATCTGCTGCCGGATTTTCTGGGCAGTGCAGGGCAGTGGAACTGGAGCGGGGCGGCCATCTGCGCGCTGGCGCTGCTGTTGCTGTTCGTGCTCAGGCGCTGGCAGCGCTGGCCCGCCGGCCTGATCGTCATCGCGCTGGGCATCGCTGCCGGGCGCTGGCTGGACTTGTCCAGTCACGGCGTGGCGCTGGTGGGGCACATCGATCTGACGCTGGCCATGCCGGTGTTGCCGCAGCTGACGCAGGCCGAATGGACGCGCCTGGCCGAACTGGCCTTCGCGCTGGCGCTGATCCTGTATGCGGAATCGTATGGCTCCATCCGCAACTTCGCCCTGAAACATGGCGATACGGTGGCCGCCGAACGCGACCTGCTGGCGCTGGGCCTGGCGAACGTGGTGGCCGGGCTGTTCCAGGCGATGCCGGTGGGCGCCGGTTATTCGGCCACTTCCGCCAACGATGCGGCGGGCGCCACCTCGCGCCTGGCCGGGCTGGTGGCGGCCGCCGTGGTGGGCCTGATCGTGCTGGCCATGCTGCCCCTGGTGGCGCTGGTACCCGTACCGGTACTGGCGGCCGTGGTGATCCACGCCGTCAGCCATACCTTGAATCCCGTGGCCTTGCGTCCGTATTTCAGCTGGCGCCGCGACCGGCTGCTGGTGCTGGTGGCGATTGCCGGCGTGCTGCTGTTTGGCGTGCTCGATGGCTTGCTGGTGGCGATCGCCATCAGCCTGGCGCTGATGCTGCGCCGGCTGTCGCAACCGGGGTTGTCGGTGCTGGGCAGGCTGGGCGACAGCCACGATTATGTCAAGCTGGCGCAACACCCGGCAGCCAGGGCCGCGGCGGACATGCTGATCTTGCGGGTCGATGAGCCGCTGTTCTTTGCCAATGCCGAGCGCAGCCTGCGCCTGGCGCGCGCCATGCTGGAAGACCGCCAGGTCCGCAAGCTCATCCTGAGCCTGGAAGAGTCGCCCGACCTCGATGGCAGCAGCGTCGAGGCGCTGCGCGACTTTGCCCTGTTTGTCCACCAGCGCGGAGTACGCCTGGCGCTGGCACGGCTGAAGGAGCCCGTATTCGATCTGCTTCAGCGCGCCATGCCCGATCTGCTGGACGACAGTCCGCCGGGGCTGGTCTTGAGCGAACTGAGCGTGGCCGAAGCGGTGCGCCTGCTCGATTCCGTTGATTCCACACCGCATGAAAATTGAGCGCGATTATGCTACGCTGGCAGGCAACTGAAGCCGTCGAGGAGCTGGCATGACAAATGCAAAACCGCAGTTGGTGAAGGCGCGGCTGAACAAGCTGCTGCCTACGCAGATTACCGTCGGCATGGCCGAAGTCGCGCTCAAGCGCCAGCATTGGGCCAAGCTGGGCCGGAAGGCGCGCACAACGGCGCTGTCCGATCACTGGTTTCCCAGCATTATCGGTCCGGAAGGGCGCCATTATATCGTCGATCACCACCATTTCGGCCTGGCGCTGCACCAGGAAGGCGTGAAAAGCGTGCGGCTGATGATCTTGAAGGACCTGTCCTGGCTGGAGCCGCTGCATTTCTGGCATGTGATGGACCACCACCAGTGGGTGCATCCCTACGACAGCGAAGGCTTGCGCCGCGATTTTTCGGCCATTCCCCATCATCTGAGCGGCTTGCAGGACGATCCCTACCGCAGCCTGGCCGGTGAATTGCGCAGCGCCGGCGGTTACGCCAAGGATGTGACGCCCTTCAGCGAATTCCTGTGGGCCGACTTCTTCCGCAGCCGCATCGCGCCGGCTACCCTGCAGAAAAACTTCGGCAAGGCGCTGGATCAGGCGATGAAACTGGCCAGCACGCAGCAGGCGCGCTACTTGCCAGGCTGGACTGGCGTGGTGCCGCCAGGCTGAGCTTGCTCGGCTATAATCGCACGCCGCTGGCAAGCTTGCCGGCGGCGTCACGGGACCGACCATGCATAAACTGATTTCTGAATTACACCGCCTGTATCTGTTCGACGAGCAGCGCTACCTGGCCGCGGATGGCAGCGAACATGGGCTGACGCCGGCCGTGCTGGCGCAGCATCTGTCGGGCGATCACACGGTGGCCGTCCAGCTGGTGAACGATGCCGGCCTGGTGCGCGCGCTGGTGATGGCATTTGGCGGCAAGGGGAGCGGCGAACAGCACTGGGCCGACCTGTGCACGATCGCCAATGCGCTGCAGCATGAACTGAACTTGCCGGCGCCGGCCGTCAGCATCTCGGGCACGGCGTTCCAGCTATGGCTGTCGCTGGCCACGCCCGTGCCTTTGGTGCAGGCCCAACAATTCGTGCAATTGCTGCGCTCGACTTTCTTGCCGGCTTCGACCGATATTCTCGCCGTGCCGCCGGCTGCCTACCTGGAACAGGCGCAATTGCCGCCATGCCTGCAGCCGTCAGGAAAATGGGCCGCCTTTATCCACCCCGGCATGGGCGCCGCGTTTGCCGACGAGCCCGGCCTGGACATGCCGCCCACGCCCGCCGCGCAACTGGGTTTCCTGGAAAGTCTGCGCAGCATCGCGCCGGCGCAGTTTGCCCAGGCGCTGGCCAAGCTGCAGCAGCATGCGGGCCTGGCGCCGGCAGCAGCCGTGATGCCTGTTGTTGCCGTGCCAGCGCCGGCGCCCCTCGCATCGCCAGGCTTGCTGTTGCAGGATGCCACCCTGGAAGATATCGTGCGCTGGCTGCATGCGCGCAATATCGAGCCGACGTTCCGGCACAAGCTCGATTAACGGTCAGAGTCCGTCCTGCTCCTATAAGGTTTCGGGGAAATATTTGCACAGGTCACGGCACATTTTTTCATGTTTATCCTGATATTTGTCCATTTCATCGGCTTCATCCTTATCGAGTGCCTTCAGGATTGCCGGATCGGTGACGCCTTCACGTTTGGCCTGTATTTTTTTTAAAACCTGTTCGTGGCGCCCGTGATCATTAAATTCTGCGATCAGTGGCAAGCACTTGGCCATGCACTGATCCCGGGTCTGTTTTTTGTCCTGGGCAATCGCTGTTTGCAGGGTACATCCGAGAAGAATGAAAATGAGAAATTTAGTCATGGCTTTTATCTTGTGGTAAGAGTGAGGAGGCTGAATTACCGCCAGTGAATGTCAGCATGAGCCAGCGCGTTCCCTGCGCAGGCATGCTGAGCTGCAACTACAGACTCGTCTCCAGCTGCAGCGAGAAGCGCGTGTACGCCGCGTTGCTGCCGTAGCGACGCAGGGTCTGGCCCGCGCCCTCATATTCATTGATGCTGTTGCTGTCTTTCGCCAGCAGATTGTCGGCATTCAATATCAGGCGCTGCGTGGCGTTGAATTTCCAGTTGGCGCTGGCATTAAGCGTGTAGCGCTTCGATTGATAGGTGCGCTGGGTCAGGTTGCTGCGTATCCAGTCGCCCGGCAGCCAGTTGGCGTCCAGGTTCAGTTTTAATGGCAGTTCGCCCGGGGTGTAGCTTGCACCCAGCTTGGCGCGCCAGGGCAACTGGCCTTCGAGCCGGTTGTCCGGACCTGGCAGGTCGCGCAATACCGAGTGCGCGTATCCCACGCTGCCGCGCATGTCCAGATTCGGCGCCTGCTTCCATACATCGCGCATGGACAGGCGGCCCTCCAGGTTCACGCCGCGCAGCGTGGCGTCACCCAGGTTGGCCGGCCGCGTCACGTAGCGCGGTACCTTGGCCCAGGCTACGTTTTCCAATGCCAGTTCGCTGCCGATCTTGTGCGTGATGGCGCGTGTATACAACTCGAGCTTGGCCTCGCTGCCGGCGCCCAGGCCATGGGTATAGGAGAGGTTCACGCCCAGCGAGCGTTCGGGCTGCAAATTGGGGTTGCCGGCACTGTCGGCGGTATCGAGCGTGTTGGCGCCGCACAGGCTGCGCGCATAGCAGGGCGCCAGCGGATTGATCAGCGGGTGCAGCAGCATCTGGTCGGCCTCCGGCGCCTGGAAGGTGCGGGCGACCGAGGCACGCAGCTGGCGCTTGCTGTCGCCGCCGATTTTATAGGCGACGTGGGTCGAGGGCGACCAGATGCTGAAGCGCGTACGGTTCTGTACCTGATCTTCATTCAATTCGTGGATGCGTTGTTCCGTGGACATGCCCATGCCCAGGGCCAGGCTGCGGTTCACGCGCCAGTCGTCCTGCACGAAAAACTGGCGCCGGTCCACACGCGTACTGTTGCGGGTGCCCAGCACTGCCTGGCTGAGGTCGGGCAAGCCGTCGATCAAGTCCGCATAGGCCTTGTCGGTCCTGTTTTGCGCGAGTTTCATGCCGGCCGAAAAATCATGGCCCCCTGTAAAAACGGTATTGAAATCGAGGTCCAGGAAGCTGTTCTTGCCGTCGCGCCAGCTGTTTTGCACCCGCAGATGATTGCCCTCCACGGACCAGTTTTCCAGGCGCCGTGTTTCACTCGGTACATGCAGGCGATTGACATGCGCCTTCAGCGACAGGCTGCTGTCTTCGCTGATCTTCCAGTTCCAGCGCAGCGGCAGGCCGATGGAAGTCATCGCATCACTGCGTTGCCGTTGAACGGAAAGTGTACTGCCATCCACCCAGAGACGTTGCTCTTGGCCATGTTCATTGATGCTAAAACGGCCCGCGTCGGGACTGAGCGTGAGTTTATGGGCAGGATTGACCACCCAGCTGATTTCCGTGCTGGCGATCACGGTATGCATGCGATTGAGCGCCGTGCGCTCTCCCTGAAGCTGCGGCGCTGGCGCAGCCGTTCCCAGTGTTTGCTGATACTGCTCGGCGCTCGGCGTACTCTTGCTATTGGCCATCAGCATGAAGTTATACATCAGCGGCGTGCCGGATGGCAGTTGATTACTCATCAGCGTCACGCCTGCGCCGCCATGGCCTGCGACCGTGTTGCCGCTGGTCCGCAATTGCGTCATCGCCTTGCGGTCGGCCTTGCGCCGGATGATGTTGATCGTGCCGGCGATGCCGAACGGCCCGGTGGCGGCGGTGGCGGATTTGATGATCTCGATCTTTTCCACCTGCAGCAGATCCATGGTGTAAGGATCGATGCCCGTGCTTTGCTGGCCATCGACCAGCACTTGCGTATAGCCGGGCAGGCCAAGCAGGCCGATGCGGCCGTCCTTGCCCGCCGTAATGGCGGGCTCGCGCCGCAAGACGTCGGCAACGTTCTGTACGCCACTTTCTTCCAAGGTCTTCTTGCTGATGATGATCTTGCCAGCGACAAAATCGCGGCTGGCTTCCACATCCGTCTGGCGACCATTGACCACCACGGTTTGCGTTTTATCCTGCGATGCGTCTTCCGCGTACGCCTGTGCCGATGCCAACAACATCAGGCAGTAATATTTCAGCTTCATGCAACTTTATTCTATTAATAAACAAATATTATTGCATGGAATAAAGATGTTAAAAAGAAATATTTTATCGATATCAGGCGGCCATTTCCTTGACCAGGATTGCAACAAGTTCTTTTGTTGGCATGTCGCGGATAAGCGGCGCTCCCTGGCCAGCCCATTGCGCAGCAAACTCATTGTTGCCCAGCTTGCTTGCCGCCGCGTTCAATTGTTTGGCGGCATCGTAGGCGACGGGGTAGGCGGCTGGCGGCGGGCTGCCTGCTGCTTCGGCGTAAGCTATAAAACGGTTCACCATGCCGCGCGCCAGCCGGCCCGAGAAAGTGCTGGTCAGGCGCGTGGCCGCTGCCCGCTCGCTTTGCAGATTGCTGCGGTAACTGGCATTGGCCGCCGATTCCGGGCACAGGATGAATGCCGTGCCCAGCTGGGCAGCGGCGGCGCCCGCATCCAGCGCGGCGCGGATAGCCTGGCCATCCATGATGCCGCCAGCGGCGATGATGGGCAGCTTGCTGCGGCTGGCCAGCAGCCGCAGCAGCACGAAGGTGCTGTGCCGCTCATCGACGGCGTCCGGATCGAAACTGCCGCGATGGCCGCCCGCTTCGACCCCTTGCGCCACGATGGCGTCGACACCCGCCTGTTCGATCAGCACCGCTTCGTGCAGATTGGTGGCGGTGGCCATGGTATGGATGCCGGCCTGGCGCAGGGCGGCGATGTGTTCGTTGGGTGGCAAGCCGAAATGGAAGCTGACGACGGCCGGGCGCTGTTCCAGCAACAGTGCCAGCACTTCCTCATCGCCAAGGAAGCTTGTATAGATTTCATTGAGGGTAGAAGGGAGGGCTGCCTTCACCTCGGCAAACAGGGGAGCCAGATGAGCCAGCCAGGCCGCTTCGCGCTGGACATCCCTGTGCGCCGGCGCATGGCAAAACACGTTCACGTTGAACGGTTTATTCGTCAGCGCGCGCGTCTCTTCCATCATCTGGCGCGCTTGCGCAGCCGTGCTGGCGCCTATGCCCAATGAACCCAGGCCACCCGCGTTCGACACGGCGGCAGCCAGCTGCGGCGTGGAAACGCCCGCCATCGGCGCCTGGATAATGGGAAATTGCATGCCTAGCCGATCGAGGAAGTGCTGTGAGGTGTACATGGTATTTCCTTGTTGAGAATGATGAGCCATGAATTATTCTTGATATGAGAATATAATAGCACAATCATTTCTATTTGGAGAATGCAATGGACCTGGAATCCTTGCGGATATTTTGCTCGGTCGCCAGCGAGCTCAGCGTCACCCAGGCCGCCGCCAGGCTGGGCCGCGCGGCGTCCAGCGTCACCACGCGCATCCAGCAGCTGGAAGCCGATATCGGCGCCGAACTGTTCATCCGTACCAACAAGCGCATGGCCCTGTCGCCAGCCGGCGAGCGCTTTCTCGATTATGCCAAGCGCTTGCTGGCGCTGGAAGAAGAAGCGCGGCATGTGGTCACGGGCGGGCGCGACGGCGGTAGCTTGCGTATCGGCAGCATGGAAAGCACGGCCGCCAGCCGCTTGCCAGCCTTGCTGGCGGCTTACCACGCCCACCATCCGGCCACGCGGCTGGAACTGAGCACGGCGCCGTCGCGGCCCTTGCTGGAACAAGTACGCACGGGCCTGCTCGATTGCGCCTTTTTGGCGTTGCCGCCATCGTTCGACGGCCCCGCCGCATTGGACGAGCTGGGTTTGACCAGCAAGACTGTGTGGCGCGAAGAACTGCGCTTGCTGCTGCCCGCCAGCGAAGCGGACGCCGGCAGCGCGGCGCAGGTAGGCATCCGCTCCTTGGCTGCCTTCCCGCAAGGCTGCACCTATCGCAGCATTGCGGAAGATCAATTGGGCATGGCCGGCACGACCGACTGGCAAGTGCATGAGATGAGTTCGTATCACATCATGATTGCCTGCGTAGCCGCTGGCGCCTGCGTGACGGTGTTGCCAGACAGCGTGCTCCAGCTGTCCAACGCGCCCGCATCGCTGAAGAGTTTGCCGGCGGGGCAGGCCGATACCTTGCTGGTCTGGCGGAGCGGATTCGACGTGCCCGCCTTCCGGCATTTGCTGCAGGAAATCAATGAGGTGCTGCTGTGAGCGCGCTTGCCGGGCACGGGCCGGCACGCTGGGCCGGCTTGCGGTCGGCCATTGAGGCGGCGATGATACTGGCGATCGGCATGGGCTTTGGCCGCTTCGCCTTTACGGCGATCTATCCGCACATGGTCGATGAAGGCGTGCTGAGCCTGCATGACGGCAGCCTGGCCGCCTCGGCCAACTACGCCGGTTACTTGCTGGGCGCTATTTTGTCCATGCGTGTCCATGCCCGCAGCGCACACACGCTGTGTGTCTGGTCGGTCGCCGGGACGGTGGCCTGCCTGGGCCTGCTGGCCTTGCCGATGCCGGTCTGGGCCATCGTGACGGTGCGTGGCCTGGCGGGCCTCTTCAGCGCCTTGTCCATGGTGTCCGCCTCCTTGTGGCTGCTGGAACACCGCAAGCATGGCAGCGGCGCACCGCTGTTGTATGCGGGCGTTGGTATCGGTATCGCCCTGTCGGCCGAATTGCTGGTGCTGGCCACCCACCTGGGCCTGCATAGCGCCGGCATGTGGCTGATGCTGTGTGCCGTCACCCTGGTGCTGGGCTTGCTGGCGGCGCCCGGCATCGTCGCCAGCGGCGAGGGCACGCTCGATGCGCTGCTCAAACCCGCGTCAATCAGCCAGCCGCCCGTGGCGGCCTGGCCGCTGGTCGTGATCTATGGTTTGGCCGGGCTCGGTTACATCGTTACTGCGACGTATTTGCCGGTGCTGGTCAAGCTGGCCTTGCCCGATCTGAATTCCGCCCACGTATGGGCCGTGTTCGGCCTGAGCGCCGCCCCTTCCTGTTTCCTGTGGTACCGCGCCCATGAACGCTACGGCACGCGCAAGGTGCTGCGGCTCAATCTGTTGCTGCAAGCCATAGGCGTGGCGCTGCCGGCGCTGGCCCCGTCCGCCACTAGTTATATCCTCAGCGCCTTATTGGTTGGCGGCACCTTCATGGGCACGGCGACCATCGCCATGCCTGCCGCGCAGCGGGCCGCCCGCGCGATGACCAGCAAAGTGGGTGGCAAACTCGTGGCGATCATGACCCTGGTGTATGGCGTCGGCCAGGTCACCGGTCCCGTGCTGGCCGAAGCGCTGTACGCGCAGCACCACAATTTCAGCAGTTCATTATTGGCCGCTGCTGCTGCGCTGCTGCTGGCCATCGTCGTCAGCCTGCGCCTGTCATCCCACTCTCTCTATTAAAAGGACAATCTGTATGCCATTACTCAAATTCGACCTGATCCAGGGCCGCAGCGATACCGAGCTGCGCACCTTGCTGGACGCCGCCCACGCCGCCATGGTCCAGGCTTTCGAGGTACCCGCCAGCGACCGTTATCAATCCGTCACGCAACACAAGCCGGGCGAGCTGATACTGGAAGACACGGGGCTCGGCTATGCGAGGACGCAAGCCGTGGTCTTGCTGACGGTGGTCTCGCGGCCCCGGGCACAGGAGCAAAAGGTCGCCTTCTACGATTTGCTGGCGCAGAAGTTACAGGACGCTTGTGGCTTGTCTCCCGATGACCTGATCGTCTCGCTGGTGGAAAACACCGATGCCGACTGGTCATTCGGGCGGGGAAGGGCGCAGTTTCTGACCAAGGAGTTGTAGCCCGCCGCCATTACCCCAGCGGCTTGATATAACGCGGATCGACCTGCGCGCAATAGCGGGCGCAGGCCTGGCGGGCCGCGTTCGCTGCCGCGTGGACCAGCATTTCGGCATTCGAGTGCCAGCACATCGAGACGATGATCGATGGCGGTTCCGGCTGTACCGGCAGCTTGACGAATTCGCCGCTGTCCAGATGGCTGGCCACGAACAGGCTGGGGATCGCCGCCACGCCATAACCATCTTTTACCAGCTGCACGATCGCCGCCACCGAAGGCGAGCAAGTGATGCGGGTCTGCTCCAGCGGCACCATGGTCAGGTGGGCCATCTTGCCGAGAATTTCTTCCACCGCCCGCTGCGGCGCCGTGCCGCGCCCAAACGTCAGGATGGGCAGCTGCAGCAGGCGCTGATGCAAGCCTTCCTTGCGCGTATCGACCAGGCCGCTGCGCGCAATCCAGTGCAGCGGGTAGGCGGCCAGCGCCTGCGACACGATTTCCTTGCTTTCCACGCCCTCGACCTGTATCACCAGGTCCAGCTCGCGCGCCCGCAGCCGGCGTTCCAGCAGATTGCTCATGTCTACCGTGAGATCGACTTCCATCTCCGGATACAACACATTGAGCTCGCGGATGTACTGCGCCAGCCAGCTGTGCACCACCGATTCGATCACGCCCAGCCTTAAACGGCCACGCACTGCACTATCTTTGTGCGCCGCCGCCTGCAGCCGGCGCGTGGCGTCGACCACGGCTTTCGCATGGCCCAGCAGATACTCGGCGTTGGCGGTCAGGCGGAATTCCTTGCTTTGCCGGTCGATCAATTCTGTCTGCAATTCCTCCTCTAAGGTCTTGATACGCAAGGATATTGCGGCCGGCGTGGCGTGCAGCGCGCGGGCGGTGGCACGAAAGCTGCGTAGCTGAGCGAGGACGACGAAGGTTTCAAGGAAGCGGGTATTCATGCAACAAGAATACCTTAACCCATCGCACCAGGATAGCGCAGACCGATAAGAAAAACTAAACGACAACGACAAAAATAACTAGATAGTCGATAGGGTTATTCAAGTTTATTCTTAACTCATACATTTTTTTCATGATGAATTTAGCGAAGTTGAGTGAGATGACCATGACACCAAATGAATTAAGACTGCAAGTACGCAGCGGCGCTTTTCGCCTGCCGACCGCCGGTTATTGCGGCCCCTATGCCCAGGCCAACCTGGTCATCCTGCCCCAGGCGCAAGCCCCTGACTTTTTGCTGTTTTGCCAGCGTAACCAGCGCGCCTGCCCGCTGCTGGCCGTCGGTGAGCCGGGACAGTGGCAGCTGGAAAGCCTGGGCGCCGGCCTCGATATCCGCAGCGACGTGCCCGGCTACAACATTTACCGCCATGGTGAACTGGCCGAACAAGTCCACGCGCTGCACCATCTGTGGCGCGACGACCTGGTCGTATTTGCGATCGGCTGTTCCTTCTCGTTCGAGCAGATGCTGATGGATGCCGGCATCCGTCTGCGCCACGTCGAGCAGCAGCGCAACGTGGCCATGTACCGCACGAATATCAGCAACCACGCGGCCGGCCCGTTTGGCGGTGAAATGGTGGTGTCGATGCGGCCGATGAAGGCGGCGGACGCCATCCGCGCCGTGCAAATCACCAGCCGCTACCCGGCCATCCATGGCGCGCCCGTGCACCTGGGCGATCCGCGCCTGATCGGTGTCAACAACATCCTGCAGCCCGATTATGGCGACGCCGTCGAAATCATGCCGGACGAAATCCCCGTGTTCTGGGCTTGCGGCGTGACACCGCAGGAAGCCATACGCCACGCCCGTTTGCCTTTGGTGATCACCCACCAGCCAGGCTACATGCTGGTCACAGATGTACTCAATTCTTCCCTGGCTGCTTTTTAATTCAAATAATCGCGCAACGCTGAATAAACAACAACACGGCTAGGCCTGAAAAAAAACGGAGAGCACGATGAACACGCAAGTACTCAGCAAGAAAGACGGCGAAGGCCACTTTTCCTGGTATCACGCACTGACGGGCAAGGAACGCCGCACCTTCTGGAGCTGCAAGGCCGGTTATGGGCTGGACGCGATGGATACGCAATTTCTCAGCTTTGTCATTCCCACCCTGATCGCCACCTGGGGTCTGTCGAAGGGCGATGCAGGCCTGATCGGCACCGTCACCTTGCTGACGTCTGCCGTGGGCGGCTGGCTGGCCGGCATTCTGTCGGACCGTATCGGCCGGGTCAAGGCGCTGAAGATCACCATCCTGTGGTTTGCCTTCTTCACGGTGCTGTGCGGGCTGGCGCAAAACTATACGCAGCTGCTGTGGGCGCGCGGCCTGATGGGGTTTGGCATGGGTGGCGAGTGGACGGCCGGCGCCATCCTGATGGGTGAAGTGATACGCGCCAAGGACCGTGGCAAGGCGGTCGGCATGGTGCAGTCCGGGTGGGCGCTGGGCTGGGGCGTGTCGGCGCTGCTGTATGCGCTGATGTTTTCCCTGCTGCCGCCGGAATGGGCGTGGCGCGCACTGTTTTTGCTGGGGCTGCTGCCGGCGCTGTTCGTGATTTTTATCCGCCGCTTTATCGATGAACCCGAAGTGTTCATGGCGCTGCAAAAGAAAACCGCGCAGGCTGAAGACCAGGCTTCGTTCTGGCAGATCTTCTCGCCCAGGATGATCAGCGTGACCCTGCGCGCCGTGCTGCTGACCACCGGCGCCCAGGGCGGCTACTACGCGATCACCACCTGGCTGCCGACCTACCTGAAAACCGAACGCCATTTGACGGTGCTGGGCACCGGCGGCTATCTGGCGATGGTGATCGCCGGCTCTTATGTAGGCTACATCATCAGCGCCTTCCTGACCGACTATCTGGGCCGCAAGAAGAACTTCATCCTGTTTGGCTTTGGCTCCATGTGCGTTGCGCTGGCTTATACCCGCTTGCCCGTGACGGATGGCGTGATGCTGTTCCTTGGTTTTCCGCTGGGCTTTTGCGTCTCCGGCGTATTCAGCGGCATGGGCGCATTTTTGACGGAGCTGTTCCCGACCGCCATCCGTGGCTCTGGCCAGGGCTTCAGCTACAACATGGGCCGCGCCGTCGGCGCGCTGTTCCCGCTGCTGATCGGCATGAGCAGCCAGACCATGGCGCTGGGCGCATCGATCGGTGTGTTCGCCGGCGTGGCCTACGGCGTGATGATACTGGCCGCACTGACCTTGCCGGAAACGGCTGGCAAACAACTTGAATCCTGATCCTGATCCTGTACTTGAAAGCATTATCATGAAAAACGACATCCCTGTTCAACAACTGCGCTGGCAATTCTGGGTAGACCGTGGCGGCACCTTTACCGACATCGTGGCGCGCCGCCCCGACGGCAAGCTGGTGACGCACAAGCTGCTGTCCGAATGCCCCGAACGCTATGACGACGCCGTCACCCAGGGCATGCGCGAGATGCTGGGGCTGAAAAGCGGCGAGGCGCTGCCGGCTGACCAGATCGAAGTGATCAAGATGGGCACCACGGTCGCCACCAATGCGCTGCTGGAGCGCAAGGGCGCGCGCACCGCGCTGGCCATCACGCGCGGTTTCGCCGACCAGCTGCGCATCGGCTACCAGGACAGGCCCGATATCTTCGCCATGCAGATCGCCTTGCCCGACTTGATCTATGAAGCAGTGATCGAGATCGATGAACGCATCGGCGCGCATGGTCAAGTGCTGCAGGCGCCGGACGAAGCGCTGTTGCGCGGCCAGTTCCAGTCTTTGCGGGAAAAGGGTTTTGATGCGATTGCCATCGTGCTGATGCACGCTTACCGCTACCCTCAGCACGAGCAGCGCTTGCAGGCGCTGGCGCTGGCCGCCGGTTTCACGCAGATTTCGGTGAGCCACCAGGTCAGCCCGCTGATGAAGATCGTCGGCCGTGGCGACACCACGGTGGTTGACGCCTATCTGTCGCCGGTGCTGCGCGATTATGTGTCCCGCGTGTCGGCCGATACGGGCGACGTGCGCCTGATGTTCATGCAATCGAATGGCGGCTTGACGGACGCTGGCCGCTTCCAGGGCAAGGATGCGATCCTGTCCGGCCCGGCGGGCGGCATCGTTGGCGCCGTCAAGAGCTGCGAGGCGATAGGCTTGAAGCAGGTGATCGGCTTCGACATGGGCGGCACCTCGACCGACGTGGCCCACTATGACGGCGCCTACGAGCGGGTGTTTGAAAACGTGGTGGCGGGCGTGCGGGTGCGCGCGCCGATGATGCACATCCACACGGTGGCGGCGGGCGGCGGCTCGATCTGCAGCTTTGAACATGGCCGTTTTAAAGTTGGCCCGGAATCGGCGGGCGCCAATCCGGGGCCTGCCAGCTATCGCAAGGGCGGCCCGCTGACGGTCACCGATTGCAACGTGATGCTGGGCCGTATCCAGCCCGAGCACTTTCCGCACGTCTTCGGCCCGAATGGCGACCAGCCGCTGGACCGCGAGGTGGTGGTACGTCACTTCAGCCAACTGGCAGCGAAAATCGAAGCCGAAACCGGCACGCGGCTATCGCCGTCGGCCGTGGCCGATGGTTTCCTCGCCGTGGCGGTCGATAACATGGCGCAGGCCATCAAGTCGATTTCCGTGGAGCGCGGTTATGACGTCAGCAGCTATGCCATGTGCTGCTTCGGCGGCGCTGGCGGCCAGCACGCCTGCCGGGTGGCCGATGTGCTGGGCATGAGCAAGATCGCCATCCATCCTTACGCCGGCGTGTTGTCAGCCTTCGGCATGGGTCTGGCCGACATCCGCGCCATGCGCGAAGGTGCGGTGGAACAGCTGCTGAACGCCGCCACCCTGGCTGCGCTGCAGCCGCAACTTGCCGCGCTCGAACAGCAGGCGGTCGACGATTTGCTGGTGCAGCAGGTGGCCCGTAGCGATATCCGCGTTGAGCTGTGCGCCCGTTTGAAATACCAGGACAGCGATTCCGCTTTCGTGGTGGCGCTCGATAGCGAGGTCGCCATGACGGATGCTTTCGCGCGGCTGTACCGCAGCCGCTTCGGCTTCGTGATGGAAGGCCAGCCGCTGGTCATTGAATCGGTCTCGGCGGAAGCCATCGGCGCAGGTGACGGCGCCGACTTTGAAATCTCGGTGCCGGCCGGTGGTCTGCAAGTGCCTGACGCCAGGGTCGACAGCTATGTCGATGGCCAGACCATGCCGATTGCGCTGCATGTGCGCTCTGAACTGCCGGTGGGCGCTTGCGTGCCCGGACCGGCGCTGATACGCGAGTCTATCGCCACCACCGTGGTCGATGCCGGCTGGAGCGCGTCTGTGCTGCCGGACCACACCTTGCTGCTCGAGCGCGTGGCGGCGGCAGGCAGTGTGCACAAGATGACGACCGAGGTGCATCCGATACACCTGGAGATTTTTAACAATCTGTTCATGGCGATTGCGCGCCAGATGGGCACCACCCTGGAAAACACGGCTTATTCGGTCAACATGAAAGAGCGGCTGGACTTTTCCTGCGCCGTGTTCGACCGCGACGGCAACCTGATTGCCAACGCGCCGCACATCCCCGTGCATCTGGGTTCGATGAGCGACAGCGTGCAGTGCGTGATACGCCAGCATGCGTCCACCATGGCGCGCGGCGACGCCTATGTATTGAACGTGCCTTACAACGGCGGCACCCATTTGCCCGATATTACCGTGGTGTGCCCCGTGTATGGCAGCGCGGACCAGCCCTTGTTCTATGTGGCGGCGCGCGGCCACCATGGCGACGTGGGCGGCATCACGCCAGGCTCCATGCCGCCCAACAGCACCAGCATCCTGGATGAAGGGGTATTGCTCGATAACGTCAAGTTGGTTGACCGTGGCGTGTTCCTGGAAGCGCAGATGCGCACCCTGTTTGCCGCCGGCCCCTGGCCCAGCCGTAATATCGACCAGAACATCGCCGACCTGATCGCCCAGCTGGGCGCCTGCGAGACGGGCGCCAACGAGTTGCTGAAAGCCGCCGCTGCTTACGGTGAAGACGTGGTGCTGGCCTATATGCAGCATGTGCAGGACAACGCGGAACAGGCAGTGCGCAAGGCGATCCGCAAACTGCGCGACGCCAGTTTCGCCTACGAGATGGACGATGGCGCCATGCTGCGCGTGCAGCTGACCATCGACCGCGAGCGCGGCGGTGCAGTGGTGGACTTCAGCGGCACCAGCGGGCAGCGGCCGACCAACTTCAATGCGCCGCTGTCGGTCTGCAAGGCAGCGGTGCTGTACGTGTTCCGCACCCTGATCGACAGCGACATTCCCATGAACGAGGGCGTGCTCAAGCCACTCACCCTGATCGTGCCGGAAGGCTCGATGCTCAATCCCCGTTATCCGGCGGCGGTGGTGGCCGGCAACGTGGAAGTGTCGCAGTACGTCACCGATGCGCTGTATGGCGCGCTGGGCGTGATGGCGGCCTCGCAGGGCACCATGAACAACTTCACGTTTGGCAACGATGAACACCAGTATTACGAAACCATTGCCGGTGGTTCGGGGGCCGGTCCCGGCTTTGACGGCACGGCGACCGTGCAGACCCATATGACCAACTCGCGCATGACCGACCCGGAAGTGCTGGAGTGGCGCTTCCCGGTGCTGGTGGAGACGCATGCCATCCGTCGCGGCAGCGGTGGCAGCGGCGCGCATCGTGGCGGCGATGGAGCGCTGCGCCGCATCCGCTTCCTGGCAGCGATGACGGCCAACATCCTGGCTGGCCACCGCCGCATTGCGCCGTTTGGCTTGCAAGGCGCACAGCCGGGCGCTCTGGGCCGCAACTGGGTCGAGCGCCGTGACGGCACGCTGGAGACCTTCGGCGCCACCCACACCACCGACATGCAGGCTGGCGACGTGTTTGCGATAGAAACCCCTGGCGGTGGAGGTTTTGGCACCTGATGTAGCGCATGCACTACCGGGTGCGATAGCTGGGCTCCTGCCGCACCCGTCTTTTCGAGCCTGTTCAACTGGGGATAAAACAATGAAAAAAACAATGCTGGCGCTCGTACTGGGCGCGACGGCAGGGACGGCTGCTGCACAATCGAATGTCACGGTGTACGGCATCTTCGACATGGCTTTTGTACGTGAGAGCGGTGGCATCGCTGCCACCAACAAGCTGACCAGCGGCGTGGAATCCGGTTCGCGCCTGGGTTTCAAGGGCAGCGAAGACCTGGGCGGCGGCATGGCGGCCGTCTTCCTGCTGGAAAACGGCTTCCAGGGCGATACCGGCACGACCGGACAGGGCGGCTTGCTGTTCGGCCGCCAGCTTTATGTCGGGCTGCAAAGCAATCGCGGCACGGTACTGCTGGGGCGCCAGTACACGCCGCAATACCTGGCGGTAGCCGCGATCGACCCTTTCGGCTCGGGCACGGCGGGCGACACCAAGAATTTGATGGCGACCACGGGCAACAGCGCCAGCCGCATGGATAACACCGTCAAATATATCTCGCCAGTGGTCAACGGCTTCAGCGGAGAAGTGGTGTATGGCGCCGGTGAAGTGGCGGGCGACGACAGCGCCGGCCGCCAGCTGGGCGGCATGCTGACCTATGCGACGGGCAACCTGACGGTGCGCCTGGCCAGCCACTACCGCAACAACGACACGGCCACCGTCAAGACCAGCAGCGCGCGCAATTCCGTGCTGACGGCCCTGTATGATTTCGGTCCGTTCAAGGCGCATTTCGCGTATGGCATCGACAAGGGCGTCAACAGCGCACTGCCGCGCAACCTGGGCAACCCGTTCGGCTACGCAGTGGCACCCACGCCATCGACCGACAGCAATGTGGTGCTGCTGGGCCTGACGGTGCCGCAAGGCCCCGGCGTCTGGCTCGCTTCCTATATCCGCAAGAACGACAAGACCAGCTTCAACCAGGACGCCCAGCAGTTTGCGGCCGGCTACCGCTACTACCTGTCCAAACGCACCGACCTGTATGCGGTCTACGCCTATATCCGCAACCAGAACGGCGCCGGCTACACGGTCGGCAGCTCGATCGAAGGCGGCACGGGCAACCGCGCACTCAATCTGGGGATACGGCATATATTCTAAGGAAGGATGAATTGCGGCTGCGCGGTAGCCGCAATTCAATTTTTCTCGTGCCATTCTTGATGCAATACACGACGTTAATACTTCCTCAGCTTGAATACGTTGCTGAAATACTGGTGTGTTTCAAAAAAAATATTAGTGAGATATTTTTTGTTTTAATTCTTCGAGTTTTCTAACGATATTTTTAATGGTTGGAACGAGATTTTCGTTTAGGTGAAAAGTGGAAAGTAATTTCTTATCTCGAGATTGAAGTATTGTCTCAATTTCGGCTAGGCACTCTTGCCAAAATGAAAGCTCTTCTAGTTGCCATTGATTAATTGTATTCAATCGACCGTAACGATATTGCAAGGCTTGATTAATCTCATTGATTGTATTACTTTGACTGTTGATAATAGATTTAGTCATAGTGGATGGATTAATATAACAAAAAATTGCTTGATTGGCGTAAAGCGCATCTACTTCAGATTTTGGATTTATTCGTGATGACCAAAGTTTTACGTTGGTATTTAATTCTTCCATCCATTCATTAGCCCATTCAAAAAGTGCTTCATGCCGCCCTTTCCTTAATGCATCGTCATAATATTCAATGAATTTTTGAAATTGTGGGATTTTTATGCCGATAAATCCATGGTTAAAGGCCGATTCCTTATCAAAGTATCCTCTGGATTCTGATTTTCTATTTCCAAAATTAATCCTTTTTTGCGTTGCCAACCTATCTACAACATCTTTTGCTATAGAAAATATTTCATCTATTGAATAGTTAATCAATTTTTTTTCTGCCAAGTTTAATAAAATTCCAACGATATGGAAGAGTTCTCCCCATTCGGAATACTGTAAGCACGAAAGTTTATCCAAGGCTTCAGCGGAAAGTCGTGTGAAGGATTCGTCATCCAACTTTCGACGGTACCATAATTGATGCCATACAGGATTTTGATCTGTTATAAAATAGCGACTATAAGCAATGCCATCGGCAGCCTCGTGATGCGATAGGTGTCCTTGAGAAAAAAAAGCGAAGTATGTGGCAGGGGAAAGTGCAAATTCCCATGATTCGGTTAACTTATGTACCGAGATCCGTTCCCTCGCTTTGTCAAAATCTGATGGATCGGTTGAGGTCTTGTTGCAGTCAGATTTAATCTGACTAAACAAAAATCCACCATTCTCTAATTTCAAAATGTGTTCGGGCTTAATTGTGCCGGCGCGATACTCGATGCTGAAAGAAAAAACATCTAATACCAAGCGGTCCAGAAAATCTAGATTTTTCTTCAATTCTTCTTTTTCTACAGGTAAACAGGACCATATGTCAGAAAAATCAAGCACAGCTTGACGAACTAAACGAAGGTTGTTATGTTTGCCTCGTCGTTCAACATCTAAAATTAATTTTTTTCTGGTCTTTAGTACCTCAATCGAATCATCATTAACGAGTTCGTCTATAAAGCTATCAATCGCCTGTTTGGTTTGTGGTTTTATTCGGAACGACCTACCTATGACTTTTTCTTTTATTTCTTCAAATTTCTTGTCGCCATTTTCTATTTTGCTTTCATTGGCCAATATCAGAACACGATATCCCTCATGTTCAACAAATTGATTAATGAAGCCCAAAACCTCAGATGGCGGTATGCCGCAACGTTCGAAATCGTCAAAAATTAGGATAGAACCTTCAGGGCTTGCCATCTTGCCTAATTCCGGAAGGCTAACATTAAGTGTATCTCTATCCTGGTCGAAGTCTAGATCCATCCTAAGCGAGACTTTAACCATAGATTTAAGAATAGACCATGAGCGTTGCACACCTTCACTTGCTAACCGTGGATGCAGTTGCTGGAAAAACTGATCGGTAATGTCGGAGGTCTGTTTGGCTCCATATAGTGATACATAAAGACAGCGTTTTTTATGTATGTTATTTAATTTTTCACGTAAGCAATTGATAAACCAAGTTTTTCCGCTTCCCCAAGGGCCCTCGATGAGTACGGAGAAATACGGTGGAATATTTCTCGTGCAATAGCGAATTAGATAGTCCTCTAATGCTTGATTGGTTTTTTCATTTGAAATTATTTCGGTTTGCATTTATTTTTGGTGGTTAGGATATTAATGGGATTAGTATTTTTATGAAAAATCTATTCGGTGATTTTAGTTCAATTTTTGTGTTGAGTACAACGTTTCGAAGTTTGCTCACTTGAGTTTGTCATTGATGTCCGGAGAAGATTTTACGAATGTAACTCCAAAAAAAGACTTGTGCATACAGAGTTTCTACTCGTTTATCGGCGAAGGTAAATATTGCATTGTCCCAGTAGCCCTAGTTTTACCGGTTATAGAGTACGAAGCGTTAAAGTACGCAGTACTAAACTTTACCTCTATTTCTCTATAGATATATTAAGTATATTACTCATTGACTCGACGCCTAGAAATTCTCGATCGGCTACCGCTACTCAATACGCCGTAGAGCTTGCGCTTGGTATAAGTGCAGCTAATCCACGCTCACCCAGCGCGCCACCGATTGCGCCACCCATTCCCCCTGATCCAGCGGCAAGTCGTGGCCTGCCTCGCGGTGGATCAGGCAATCGGCTTGCCAGGCCCGCGCCAGTTGCTGCGAGCAGCGGTGCTCGACCAGTTGGTCTTGCGCACCGGCCATGACCAGCACCGGCATGGCCGGGCGGCTGGCGGGGGCGCGGTAGCGGGCGGCGGATAGCAATTGACGCAGCGCGTTGCTGGTGCTGACCGGGTATTGCTGCTGGAAGCTGCGCCAGTCGGCCAGCAGGGACGGGTTGCCATCGCGGTAGCGGCTGCTGGTCAGGCGCAGGATCAGCGCTTCCTGGCTGGAATTGCTGCCGAACAGCAATTGGCGCAGCAGCGCCGGGTAGTTTTGCCAGCGCAACCTCTCGTAAAACGGGCTGTAGGGGCGCATGCTGGTGTTGATCAGCACGCAGCGGGCGATGTCCTGCGGATAGCGGCTGGCCCATTCCACCGCCACCATGCCGCCCAGGGATAGCGCCATTACATGGTAGGGCGGCGCCAGGCCACGCTGTTGCAAATCCTGTCGCAGGAATTCGACCATGGCCGATACACGCGTAGCGCTGCGTAAATGATATTGCTGGCCATTGCCTGGCAGGTCGGGCGTGACGATGGTGGCGTTCGGCAGGGCGTGCGCCAGTTGCGCGGGAAAGATACCCCAGTGGCGCTGTTCGCGCATCAGGCCGCGCAGCAAGATCCAGGTTGTCATGATTCGTACCACTGCACCAGGGCGCGACGACGCTGGGCCTTGCGGGCCAGTCCTTCCGGTATCCAGCGGCCATGGCTGTTGGCGGCGCGCATCAGGAAATCGAACCACACCAGGTGGCGCCGCAGCACGCGCTGCAGGCGGTGGGTGGCGGTAGGGTTGAAGATGGCCACGCGGTTGAATAGCTGGCGCGGGTTTTTCTTGACCCACAGCCAGGAACCCATTTCCAGCGTCAGCGGCAGGAACACGCGCTCGCTGTGGCTGGTGCCGTTCAGGTACAGATAATCCCACAGGTCGCCATGGGTGCGGTATTGCCGGCTTTGCGGCTCGAACACATAGTTATGGTTGGGGTAGCTTTCACTGAACAGTTCTTCCAGCGCACCGATGTCGGCCAGGTGGGGGATCGGCGTCTTGGTGTGGGCGTGCGGAAACCAGATGCGGTCGCGCAAGCCAAAGCCGGAATGGCAATCGAGGGCCATGCTGAACTGGCGCGACAGCAATTCGCGCTCGACCAGTGCGCACACGGCCGCGCTTTCCTGTTCCATCACGGGATGACCCCGATACCAGGGCAGGCGCCGGCTGTAGCGCTGGCCGCCCAGCATGAACGGTACGCGTTCCAGTGCGCTCAGGGGCGCATTGCGCATCAGGTCCACCCCTTGCGGATTGCTGCGCGTGGCTTGCCACATGCCACCCGGGTTGACCAGCGGCATGAAGACCAGGCGCATCGATTCCAGCTGCTGGTGCAGGGTGCTGTCCCAGCGCAAGCGCGCCAATATGCTTTCCAGGAAGGCCAAAATCACTTGCGTGCCGATCCGTTCCAGGCCGTGGATGCCGCCAAAAAAGCCCAGTGCAGGCACGTCGGGGCTGGGATTGCCCAGCGCAATGGTATGCACGGGAAACTGGCGGCCATCGATGGCGATGGTGCAAGGCGTGGCCACTTCCAGGTGTTTGCCGCCTTCGTCGATGAGGCGCTTGAGCATGACCAGTTCGGGCAAATTCTTTTCGATCATGGAAGCTGGGAAGAAAGAGGTATCGCCTAGTGTAGCCTAATTGTTTGCGCTTTATCCGCATCTAAATACGCGCAATTTCTGTCATTGGCCTGTCATTTTCCTCGGATATGATCAAGCCGGCTGCTGCTGTGTGGTGCAATGGATGCCACCGCCGCCCGCTGCAATCGCGTCGATATTGAGTTGCACGATATCGCGCCCGGGAAATTGTTCGCGCAAGATGGCCCTGGTGTTGCGGTCGGCCCTGGCATCGCCAAATTCCGGGCACAGCACGGCCCCATTGCAGACATAGAAATTGATATAGCCCGCCGCAAACTCCTGGTTTTCATATTGCGGGCGCACTTTTGCCGGGCCGGGCAAGACCACCACTTTCAGCGGCTGGCCGCGCGCATCGGTGGCCTTGCCCAAAATATCCAGATGGCGCTGTGTAACGGCCCTTTCAGGCGAGGCCGGGTCGCTGTCAAAACCGGCCACCACCACGCCGGGTGCGCAAAAGCGGGCATAAAAGTCGGTATGGCCATCGGTAATGTCGTGGCCAGCAATGCCGGGTAGCCAGATGATTTTGTGTATGCCCAGCACGCGCCGCAGTTCCTGCTCGCAGCTAGCCTTGCTGACACCGGGATTGCGGTTGGCGTTCAGCACGCAGCTCTCCGTGATGATGGCCGTTCCCAGGCCGTCGACTTCGATGCCGCCGCCTTCGAGCACCAGGCTGCTTTTAAGTACAGGCACGCCGGCGTTCCCGGCGACAAAGCCGGCCACCAGCGCATCGTCGTCGTAATCCTGTTTTTCACCCCAGCCATTGAAATTGAAGTGCACGCCAGCCAGTGCGCCGTCTTTCTTGACGAAAACGGGGCCCGTGTCACGCATCCATAAATCATCGATGGGCTGCACCAGCAACTGGACCTTGTTGCCGCACAAACGGGCTGCCAGGTCGTAATCTTCTTCGTTGACCAGCATTTTGACAGGCTCGACGCTGGCGATGGTGCGGGCGATGCGCGCCAGATCGGCTTGCGCGCCTGTTTTCAGGCGGGCGCCCCAGACGTCGTCGTTGGCGCCGAACGCCATCCAGGTGGCAAGGTGCCGCTCGCCTTCGTCGGGCATGCGCCAGCCCTTGCTTTCACTCAAGTCCGGCAGGGCCGGCATGGCGTGGCTGGCCAGCGTGATCGTCGCGAGTGCGCTGGCCAGAAAATGACGTCGCTGCATGACGGCCTCCTTAGCTGATTTCCTGCTGCGTGGTGCAATGGATGCCGCCACCGCCCGCCGCAATCGGATCGATATTGATTTGTACGATGGCCCGTCCCGGGTAGAGCTGCGTGTATTGCTGCCTGGCCCTGGCATCGGCGTTGGCATCGCCAAATTCCGGGATGAAAATGGCAGACTTGCTAGCATAGTAATTGATATAGCCGGCCGCGAAACTGTTTTGATTATTGCCTGGCCGAATCTGGCCGGGGCCATCGATCACCACGATCTGCAGCGGCATATTGTCTGCATCGGTGGCGCTGCGCAATATTTCCAGATGGCGCCGCGTCAGCGCGTAATCGTACGAGTCCTGGTACATTTCACGGTGGGCCGCCACTACGCCGGGGCGCACGAAGCGGGCGTAAAAATCGGTATGGGCATCCGTAATATCCTTGTTCATGACGCCAGGCAGCCAGATCACCTTGCGTATGCCCAGCAAACGCCGCAATTCCGCTTCGCAATCGGCCTTGCTCCAGCCCGGATTGCGGTTGCTGTTGAGCACGCAACTTTCCGTGATGATGGCCGTCCCCTTGCCATCGACTTCCAGCGCGCCGCCTTCCAGCACCAGCCGGGTGGACAGCAGCGGCACCTGCGCCTGGCGAGCCACGATGTCGGCCACCTGGCCGTCATGGCCGAACTGCTGCTTGTTGCCCCAGCCATTGAAATTGAATTTGACGCCGGCGCGTGCGCCATTCGGTCTGCGCACGAACACGGGGCCCGTATCGCGCATCCACAAGTCATCGAGCTGGGCAGGGATCAGGTTGATCCTGGCATCGAGCAATTGCCGCGCACTGTCCATGTCAGCCTGCCGCACCAGCATATTGACGGGTTCATATGCCACGATGGCATTGGCTATGCGGGCCAGCGCCGCTTGCACCTGCGGTACCTGGGCGCGGGTCCAGATGGCGCTGGAAGCGCCGTAAGCCATCCAGCTTGCCTTGTGGCTTTCCGCTTCATCGGGCATGCGCCAGCCATCGGTGTCGCCGGTTCCCGTGCCGCCGCCATTATTGACGGGCGGCATGACGTTAGCTGCTTCTGTGGCGCCACCGCCGCAGGCCGCCAGCAAGCCGCCGATGGCCAGCGCGCTACCGCCGGTCATGCAATGGCGTAAGAAAAATCGACGTGTGTTCATGAGGTATCCCTGATTCGCTGAAGTAGACAGACGCTATTGTCGGCGGCTCTGGATATGAGAACAAATGATATGATTTGCCTTAATTAATTAGGTTTTCTCATATGTCAGAACATCGCATCCCTTCATTAAAATTGCTGATGGGCTTTGAGGCAGCGGCCCGCCATGGCAATTTTTCGCGCGCAGCCGACGAATTGCACGTCAGTCAGTCCGCCATCAGCCACCAGGTGCAGCAGCTGGAAGAGCAAATCAAGCAGCCCCTGTTTCGCCGCGCCGGGCGGGGCGTGGAGCTGACCGTGGCCGGGGAAGTCTTGCTGGCCAGCGTACAGCGCAGCCTGACCACCTTGCGCAGCGGCCTGGGGCGTATCGCAAGCTATCTCGATCCGGGACTGGTGGTGCTGGTGTGCCCGGCTCCCGTGCTGCAAGGCTGGCTGCAGCCCCGGCTGCGGGCGCTCGAAGCGCTGCTGCCTGACTTGTGCCTGCTGCTGTCGGTCGATGAGAGTGCCCGTTTTGTCGATGAGATCGACGTCGATATCGCGATTGGCGACCGGCCCATCTTGCAGCCAGGGTTGCAAGAAATGCCCATGCTGCGCGATGAATGGCTGATGGTGGCGAACGCTGAACTGGCCGCGCGGCTCGCTGGCGTGCCGCAAGAACAGCACTATCTGCACGCCGATTTGGTTTGCCTGGAAGAAAGCCTGACCGGCGATGCCACGGCGCCCTTGTTCCTGGGGCCGCTGGCGCGCTTTCGCAAGCGGGCTATTTATGACGACAGCCGCCTGTTGCTGGACGCTACTCTGGACGGGCGCGGCATTGCCTGCCTGCCGCGCCTGCTGGCAGACGCCAGCCTGATGCGTGGCCAGCTACATGTCTTGCCCGATTATCCACGCATTCCCGGCGCTACCTGGTGGTTGTCGGGCGTTGCCGGCCAGCCGCGTTCGGCGATAGTGTCGCAGGTGTTTCAATGGTTGCAA
Source organism: Janthinobacterium sp. Mn2066 (assembly GCF_049319705.1). Lineage (NCBI taxonomy): Bacteria > Pseudomonadati > Pseudomonadota > Betaproteobacteria > Burkholderiales > Oxalobacteraceae > Janthinobacterium > Janthinobacterium sp. Mn2066. The sequence continues at coordinate 96,679 of NZ_JBMOUF010000005.1, forward strand.
GGGCAGGCCCAGTTTCAAGTTATCGCTCAGCAATAGCATGAAATGCTATTCCCGGTGGGCACGGCAAGGGGGGATGTGGCCCCCGACATTGCAGTGGTTGACATCACCGTTTCCAGCCGCAGAGCTGTTCAAATCCCCGGGCCGGGATGGCATAGCGCAAGCGGATATTTCTGCCTCCGACCTGGCGCGCTCGCTGGAGCGTAGCTTGATGACGTCCAGGGGGGGCGCGCATTCTCGGTCCGCTTTCGTCCCGCCATTACATTGCAAAAGAGCCTGAACGTCTGTTCAAGCGCGAATAACGGCAGCAAGCATGGTTTCTAACGAGGCTCGGCCTTGGCCAGCCGCAGCGCATACTGGCGGCAATGTTCGAGATAACTGGCTTCGTGGCTGGCGATCAGCTGCAGCACGCTATTCCACAGCCAGCCCGGAATCGGGTCGGCCGCGTCGCGGTCCATCTGCAGTTGCTTGATCCAGTGCATGCCGGTCGCCCAGTCCATCTGCCGCGCGTGCGCGCAGCCGACCACATACGCCAGGTAGCTGGCCGTGCTGGCCGCGTCGTCCACGCTCAGTTCGTCGATTTCCAGTTTCAAATCCTGCGGCAACAATTCGCGGACAAAAATGCCCTTGCCCAGGAAGCGCTGCGACAAGGTCCGCTCGCCCAGGGCGGGCGATAAATGGCGGGCGCCGGCCACCACGCGCTTGGCGTTGTCACGCGGCATGCTGGCGTGCGGGTAGTGCACTGAGGTCGCTTGCACGGCTTCCTTGATATCGATCAAACAGTATTCGCCATCACCCAGGCCCAACAGTGCGGCATACCGTAATAAACCCAGCGAACTGCAGCCTTTGACCCAGTAGGCGGCGTCGATGACTTCCAGCCTGGCCTTCTTGCTGCGCGATTTCAGGCGCGTCACCAGCGAGCGCATGTCCGAGGTCTCGCACAGTTCGGCAATCGCTTTCTTTTCTTCCTTGGAAATCGGCCAGAAATTACGTCCCATGGGAATGATGGGACGGGTTTCCAGGAAGCGCTCGGTTGCCAGCTCCTTCCATGAGCGCTGCTCTGCGCCGCGCATGGCCGATTTCACGACGGCGGGGCGGGGCAGGGCCAGTTGCAGTTCGCCCGGTAAAAAGGCAAAGGCATAACCATCGAGCATATGCTGCAACATGCGCGCCGTCACCACGCCAGGCAGGGAGGAACCGCGCGCGGCCGTCGCCAGCGACAACGCCAGGCGCACCAGGTCGTGCGCGGGGTTGCCGATCACGCTCTGGTCGAAGTCGCGGATCTGCATTTCCAGGCTGCCATCGAGGCCGGCCAGCGGCCCCAGGTTGCCCAGGTGGCAGTCGCCGCAAATCCAGATGGCCGGCCCTTCCGGCAAGCTGTGGCCAGGCTGGGCTTGCAGCCATTCATAGTACTGGGCCGTATTGCCGCGTACATAAGCATGCGGCGAGCGCGCCATCTTTGCTTCGCGCCGGTCCAGCAGCAACTGGCGGCGCTGTTTCGGTGTCGGGAGTGTGGCCAAGGTGCGGTCCTTTCTGATGAGCTTGCCCCATACTATGCTTCTTCGCATGATTCCGTCGTGAAACACTTAACAGTGCAACAATTTTATCCGTGTCAAACTGCACTTATTTCTTATTTGGACATCAAACATGGACCTGAGCCAGCACGCCGCCGTCGTCAATTGCGAGGCTTATCGCGATGGCAAAAAAATCGAACATTTCGACATCGACAAGGTGGGCGATTTCCTGGTCGACAGCGCCTGCTTCGTCTGGATCGGCCTGGCCGCGCCCGACGGGGCCGCCATGCAGGCGCTGCAAGCGGCCTTCGGCCTGCACGAACTGGCTGTGGAAGATGCGCAAGGGGCGCACGAACGGCCCAAGCTGGAAGAATACGGCGACACTTTGTTCATGGTCCTGCACACGGCCAGCCTGGAAGCCGGCGCCATCGTGTATGGCGAAACGCACGTTTTCCTCGGTTGCCGCTTCATCATCACCGTGCGCCACGGCCCGTCGGCAGGTTACGCGAAACTGCGCGAACGCAAGGAAAGCGTACCCGGCAAGCTGGCCAGCGGCCCCGGTTACGTGCTGTATTCCATCATCGACTTCATCGTCGACCAGTACCAGCCCTGCATCGACCATTTGCAAGCCAGATTCCAGCAATACGAACAGCAGCTGTTCCAGCCCAGCTTGTCCGAAGACAAGCTGCAGGATTTTTACCAATTGAAAACGGAATTGCTGAAACTGGACGCCGCCGTCAATCCCCTGCATGAAATCTGCACCCAGCTGATCCGCTTCCACGGCGATATCGTTCCGAAGGAAAACCGCATCTACTACCGCGACATTCTCGACCACGTCAAACGAGTGACGCACACCGCCGGCCAGATGCGGGAAATGGTCAACTCCGCCATGCAGGTTGCGCTAGGCCAGATCTCGATCCGCCAGAACGAAGTGGTGAAACGCCTGGCCGGCTGGGGCGCCATCCTGGCCGTGCCCACCATGGTCTTCAGCCTGTACGGCATGAACTTTGAATTCATGCCGGAATTGAAGTGGCGGGGCAGTTATCCGGCCGTGATCGTGGGGATTATTGCGGGATGTTATTTCCTGCATCGCAGGCTGAAGAGGGAGGGGTGGTTGTAGGGGGCGATCGTCATTTGTTGCAATCACTTCCCCAAGTCCACTGCCGTAGAGGAGTAGGCATTCATTCACAGCGCCTGGGAAAAGCGAGGCAGGGATTATTTTGCCGGCCTCACCTTGTGCAAGCGCCATATCAAGCAATCTTATCAATGCGTGCTGTTATTTAATAGGCGCCAGTGCTAAAACTGAATGCATTGGTTCCGGTTGATTTGAAATCGTAGGACGAATTTTTTATGAAAATAGTCTACGGCGCCTAACAAAACCGTAGTAAGCGGATGGGAGTTGTGTCTGAGAATCAGCAGGCTATGTCATTACCCAATCAACGTAGCGCCGCTACTGCTACTGCTACTGCTACTGCTACTGCTACTGCTACTGCTACTGCTACTGCTACTGTACAGCGCTGACTCTTAACCAACCGGATTGTGGCGGCAAATTGCCGTGCAAATTTTTTCTCTTGCCCTGTCATTTCTATCGTTTTCTTCCTCTTCTTCTTTTTGCAGCGCCTTCAGTTTTTCTGCCTCTTTCTCCTCTTTTTTCTTCGCTTGAATGGCCTTTATCCTGGCTTCATGCCCTTCGCTCAAGTTGGGTGGCAATGGACTGAGTACACAGCGCCTGAGGCATTCCGCTTGCGTAGTGGGTATTTGGGCATCGGCTATCAGGGGAAGCAGTGCAGACGCGACAAGCGTGAGTAATACATAGTTCTTCATAATAATTTGAAATAATTTCTAATAACTGGATTGAAGCATAATTATTTCAAAATTATTTCTGTTGCGTATGAATATCAGGCAGCAGCGCTGCCATCGCGTTATATTCTATGCTGCCTTTTTCCTAAAAATCAGTCGCTGCGTCCGTTTCCCCGACGATGCACTGATTACGTCTTCCTCGAACACCACATCGCATGGGCCGTTGGCCGGCACGGTCACCAGTTCCCGCTCAAATGCGGAATAAAGCCGGCCAGATTTGTCGCGTTGCGACGCCTGTTCCGTCACCCGCCAGCTGAGGTAGAGGGTGCCGCCCGGAACCAGTAAGGCGATCAGCGTGCTGACGGCATCGCTGATGCTGGCCGGGTCAAGATGCATGATCACGGTTTCGCACAGCACGTTCTGGTAGCTGCCGCGTTCGAGGCCATCGAGTGCGGGCAGGCTGGCTTGCTGGAAGGTGATGCCGGGATACGCCGCCCGCGCTTCATCGAGCAGACCTTGCGAAACATCGACACCGATAGCCTGGAAGCCATTATCAAGCAGCCACGCGGTATCGCGGCCGGCGCCGCAGCCGATGTCCACCGTGAGTCCTGGCGAAAAGTATTGCTTCAACAACGCGTACATATCGCTGGGCGCATCCTGTTCGCGCCAGTCGCGGGCATAGGCGGCCGCCTGCTGGTTGTAGGCCGTTAAGGTTTCTATATCCATGCAAGTGCTCCTGTGATGGTGGACTGTTCGTCCCCATGATTATCGCAGCTTTTCAGTCTGGAAAAACGTATGTCAGGTAGCCGGACTGGGCAGTGCTGCGAGGCATTCGAGAACGCGTTGCCAGTCATGAAATATCAATATCGCATCGTGCTGCCAATGATATGGCTATGGCTACAAACGGGCCTGATGGTGCCGGGCCGACGAAGAGGGGAGCGTATGCCAATATACATAGGTGCTATCATGAAGGCATTCCAGGCGACTTCCGTGCGCTGGCAGCAAGGGGGCGACAACTGGTTTGATGTTGAGCTGAATTTTCCCCAAGGAATTGTCCAGATTGCAGCGGAGGTGGTGCTTGATCCAGGCTCTGGCACCCTGGCCTTATTTGACATCGCCATCTATGCAAAAGATGAAAAGAATTTTTGCATTGGCTCGGCGGGAAGTGCGCTGCGGGAAGCGATGACAGATTTAAAGAGGGTGGCGCAAGGGCAAGGATATTTCATCGTCAATATTACCGGGCAGCGGGTGGAACATAGCTCGTCTGCACGCCCCGGACATGATGTCGATATTCGCTTGTGAACAGCAGGAGGTCGCTATGGTTACGTTTTCGTATGAGCAACTTTTGAGCAAGCTGGAAAGCCTGGACTGTACGCCAGACGAGGCGCAGCTTCATCTAAGGCATATGCATGCTTCCATCGTGATGGCCATCAGGGTGACGCGTGCCGTTTATGGCATGTCCATGGGGGAGGCCAAGAAGATAGTGGATCGCCATCCCGTCTGGATGGCCCAGTCTGCTTTAGGGAGTGAAATTCAGGCAAAAGCCATTGCAGCGGCAGGAGAGTTATTACCTCTGTGACCAGGATGTCCATGGTAATGCCGTTTGCGCTCAGTATGACTTTTACTGAGCAAGCGGGATAGGTGGCTTTGATTCATCGCTGCCTGTCCCTGTCATGCTTCCTTGCTGATCGTCAGAAGATATACCTCACCGTCCCCAGCACATTCCTGGGCGCGCCAAACGTGATGTTGTTGAACACGTCGAGCTGGTTGGCGTAATAGCGCTTGTCGAACAGGTTATTCACGTTTATTTGCAGCGACAGCTGGCGGCTGATGTCGTAGCGGGCCATCAGGCTGGCCACCGCGTAGGCGTTCTGGCCCACGTCGACCGGCTTGCCGGTGCCAGGATTGGTCACGCTGGTGTAGCTGCGGCCTTCCCAGTTCACGCCGCCGCCGATGGACAGTTTTTGCCAGGCGCCGGGCAGGCGGTATTTGGTGTACAGCTTGAACAGCTTGTGCGGGTACATGGTGTTGATGTCCTTGCCGCCGGCGTCTTTGGTGGTGAACTGCGTCCAGCTGATACTGGCGTTCCAGCCTGGCGCCAGGTCGCCGCTCACTTCCATTTCATAGCCCTTGGTGGTCGCGCCATCGATCGTGACGTACGCCTGGTCGCGCGTGTTGGGCACGAAGGTGTCGCCGTCGGCGATGGCAAAATTATCCTGCTTGATGTGGAATACGGCGAAGGCGGCATTGACCTTGCCATCCAATAGTTCGCCCTTGATGCCCGCTTCCGCGCTCTTGCCCTTCAATGGTTCTACATACACGCCACGCCGGTCGCGGTAATCCTGTGGGTCGAAGGTGTCGGTATAGCTGGCGTACAGCGAGGTTTGCGGTCCCAGGTCCCATACCAGGCCGGCATACGGCGTGACCACGCCCTGGTGGCGCTGGGAATAGGCCACTTCCGTCCACACGGACTGATCGCCGTCGCGGCGCCAGTTGGTGACACGGGCGCCGGCGATCAGTTTGAGCATGTCCGTCAGTTGCAGCCGGGTCACGCCGTAGGCGCTGGTCTGCGTGGTGTGGGTGCTGCTGCCGACCTGCTGCGGGTCCCAGGCCGGTTCGGGATAGGCGCCCGTCCAGGCGCGGAAGTCGCCGATGGGCGGCGTGAACGTAGGATTGCTGACCAGCCAGCGCATGGTGTATTCGCCATGCAGCAGGCCCATCGCCAGTTCGTGCTGGCGCTCCAGTAAAGTGAAAGGCCCCACGGCCGTCAGGCCTACGTCCGTCTGGTGCTGGTCGGCGCCGTAGCCGATCAAAAAGGCATCGAGGCCCAGGCCCGTGTTCCGGTCCAGGCTGCCGCTGATCCAGTTCAGGTACTGGTCGCCGGTATTGCTGCGCCGGGTGGCCGTCGCCTGCCATTTCCAGCCATTCGCCAGCCGGTGTTCCAGGGTGGCGAAGACACTGCGCTGCTGCGTATCCCAGCGGTTCCAGTCGGCTGCCGTGGTGGCCGAGCGGTCCCAGTGGGTCAGCCCGCCATCCGTATAAAAGATGGGCAGGCCGGCCCACTGGTTGCCGCGATGGTGGTCGCGCTGGTCGCTGGCGCCCACGCTCAGGCGGGTTGCCGCATCGAGGTCGGCATCGACCACGGCGTAGAACAGGGCCTTGTTGCCCGTTTCCAGGCGGATGAAACTATCGTGTTCTTCGGCGCTGACGACCACGCGGCCGCGCACGGAGCCATCCTGGTTCAGCGGGGAGCTGAGGTCCAGCACGCCGTCGTGGCGGCCCCAGGAACCCAGCCCCAGGCTGGCCGAACCGGTGAAGGTCTTGCTGTCCGCATGCTTGCGTATCAGGTTGATCGAGGCCGACGGGCTGCCCGTTCCATTCATCAGGCCGGTGGCGCCGCGCACGATTTCCACCCGGTCGTAGATGGCCGTGTCGGCCTTGGCTTCGCCCGCATCATTGCCGGGCATGGGCACGCCGTCGATCTGCAGCTTGTCGATTTTAAAGCCGCGCGCGGAAAAATAGCCGCGCACGCTATCGATTTCCTTGGCCGAGACGCCTGGCGCGTTGTTGGCGACTTCGAATACGGACTTCAATGCCTGGTCGTCCAGGCGTTCGCGCGTGATCAGCGAGACCGATTGCGGCGTATCGCGCAGCGACAGGTTCAAGCCCGTGGCGGCCGTGCTGGCGCTGCTGGTGTAGGAGCCGCTGCCTTCCGTGCTGTTTTGCGCACCGGCCGTGACGACGATAGGGGCCATGGTTTGCGTGTCTGTGCTGCTTTGTGCCTGGGCGTTGCCGGCGGCGAGCAGGCCGGCCAGCGCCAGGTGGATGGCCATGGCGCCGGGCCGTAGGGAAAATGGTAGGGGAGTGGACGAGATAGGCATATGGTTTTAATTGAGAATAAAAATCATTCTCAATTGTAATTAACAGTCATTATTTATGCAATCGGCAATGTCCATCCGTCATCCAGGCGTCGGCAAACTGTCTATTTTTCCCAACGCATGGTCTCGATGGCGTTCACGACGGCCGTCTCGTGCTCGATAAAGAAATCGCTGTGCGACGCGTTACTGATGGTCAGCACAGTGCTGCCGGGCAGGGCGTTGGCGATGCGCTGGCAGTCCGGCCCGTGCATTTGCGGATAGATCCTGAGCCAGGCGCGCGCGTCGGCAAGGTCGCGCGCAGTGGCCTGCGCTGTAATCCAGGGCATCATGTCGGGCAAAGTGGATGGTTGCGCGACGATCACCAGCGCTGGCGCGCGCACGGCGCGGTAGTCGGGTGACAGTGTCCTGGCGCCGGCCGCCATGGCCAACGCTATTGCCGCCGGCGTATTGGCTCGTACGCTGCCGTCGGGCAGGATATCGAGCGTGTCGCGCCAGTACGCTTCCATGACTGGCCACCACTGTTTATGGATGCGTTTGGCGTAGGCGAGCGAGGCGCTCATCGACGCCAGGTCCGCCGCTTGCGGTTCCGGTGCATCCGTGATCGGATTTTCTGGTATTGCTTCCCCTGTCCAGACGATATCGCGCGAATAATCGTAAGTCGTATCGAGATACACGATGCCGCGCACGCGCTGCGGGTGCCTGCCCGCGAACAGCGTGACTTCATTACCCGCGATGGAATGGCCGGCCAGGATGACGCGATTAATTTTCAAGGCATCGAGCACGGCCAGCAAATCGGCGACCAGGGTGGCGGGAGCGTAGGTAGCGTCGCTGGCGGGCAGCGGCTTGCCCGATTGCCCGTAGCCGCGCCGCGTGATGGCCAGCACGCGGTGCTTGCGCGCCAGCGCGGGCGCCAGGCTGTCGAAGGCGTGCGCATTGCCGCCCAGGCCGGCCAGCAGCACGATCACATCGTTATTGTCGCCTTTGCCAGAAGTCCAGTCGCGTACATGTAAGGTCACGCCAGCGCCGACGGCGATGCTGCGGTCAGTGACGGAAGGTGTGCGTAGCTGGCCGCCACAGGCAGTCAATGCTGCCAGTGCGCCCATGCTCCATATCAAACGCCGGCGGGTGTCGTCATGCTTGTTCATGCTGGACTCCATATAGTCAGGGAAAAAGATCAGTATCGGCAGCAGGCATGAAGGCGGCATGAGGTCCAGCTGAAGAGTGGATGAAGGTAAAAAAGTGCTTTGACACTTTTTCCAGAAGTGGATAAACTATCTGAATGAAAAAATCCAAAGTCGATACCGTTCCCGTGCGCAGCGCCGAACAGGCGCTGCTGCTGGAGCAGATCAAGCAGGTGGCCGAAGGCCTGGCCAAGACGTTTGCGCCATTTTGCGAAGTGGTCGTGCATGATTTGCTCGAACCGCAGCATTCGGTGCTGGCCATCCATAACAATCTGTCGGGCCGCGAAGTGGGGCAGCCGACCACGGAACTGGGGCTGGCGCGCATCCTCGACCCGGCTTTTCCGCAGGTGGTGGCTAACTATCCCAACAAGTTTGCCGATGGCCGGCAGGCCAAGAGCACCTCGATCGGCATCAAGGATGGCGACGGCAATTACATCGCCGCGCTGTGCATGAATGTGGACCTGACCCTGTTCCAGGGTTTTCAAAGCGCCATCGGCCAGTTCGTCGCCATCGACAGCGACAACGCCCCCCGGGAAACGCTGGACCCGGCCGGCGCCGACGCCTTGCGCGCGCGGATCGACCAGTTTGCCGCCCGCCTGGCCGCCACGCCGCGCACCCTGAAAACCCCGGCTCGCAAGGCCCTGCTGGCCGAATTGCGCGAGGCGGGCCTGCTCGACGTGCGCCGCGCCATGGAAATCATCGCCGAACACCTGGGCGTGTCGCGCGCCGCCGTCTATACCTACGCCAAACCATGACAAATACACTTCATACCACTACCCACGCCGCGCGCCTGCTGCTATTGAACGCCGCCGCCGTCGCCACGCATTTGCAGCCCGACGCCGTGCTGGACGCCGTGCGCGAGGCCTTCGTGCTGCATAGCCGCGAGCAGGGCCGCATCTTCCCCGTGATCCGCGAAGCGCTGGCCACGGGCGGCACCTTCGGCATCAAGGCGGGCGATATCCCGGCCGAGAACGTGCTGGGTTTCAAGGCAGCCGGCTTCTGGCCCGGCAACCGCGCGCTGGGCGCCGAGCCGCACCAGGCCACCATCATGCTGCTCGACCCGGCCAGCGGGCGGCCCGTGTGCATCGTCGATGGCAATGCGATCACTACGGCCCGCACGGGTGCGGCCGGCGCGCTGGGCCTGCAGCTGCTGGCGCGCCCGGACAGCGCCACCTTGTGCGTGTTCGGCACCGGCGTGCAGGCGCGGGTGCAGGTGGACTATGCGCTGCGCGTGCTGCCGCAGTTGCGGCAAATACGCTATGTCAGTTCCTCGCGTCAGGCCAATGCGGTTTTCGAGGCGTCTTTTGCGGACCGCATCGCGATCGAATGCGCGCTCGATGCCGATGACGCCGTGGCGGCAAGCGACGTGGTGATCACGGCCACGCCGGCCCGCGCGCCGCTGTTTTCAGCCAGTGCCGTACAACCGGGCACCCATATCAATTGTGTGGGCGCCGATACGCGCGGCAAGCGCGAACTGCCGGCAGGTTTGCTTGAGCGCGCGCGCCTGGTGGTGGACGATACGACGCAGGCGCGCCAGATCGGCGAGCTGCAATGGGCGCCCGAGCTGCCGTGCGTGACGCTGGGCGATGTGCTGGACGCCAAACAGCCATGGCAGCGCGCCGCACACGACATCACGCTGCTGGACCTGACGGGCCTGGCCCTGCAAGACCTGACGGTGGCCCGTCTGATCCACCGGCAGGCGCTGCTTGCTGGTACCGGCATCGATATTTCCTGGCCCTGGTAAAACCGGCTTCCGATTATTTTTATTGAAAAGCGAGACCCCATGCAGACCCTGACTCTTCCTACCTATGCCGATGTCGCCGCCGCCGCCGACCGCATCGCCGGCCACGCCCACAAGACGCCCGTGATCACGTCGCGCACCGTGAACGAGGAATTCGGCGCCGACGTGTTCTTCAAATGCGAAAACCTGCAGCGCATGGGCGCCTTCAAATTCCGTGGCGCGTATAACGCCTTGTCGCTCTTCGACGAGCAGCAGCGCCGCGCCGGCGTCGTGGCTTTTTCGTCGGGCAACCATGCACAGGCGATTGCCCTGTCGGCGCAATTGCTGGGCATCCCGGCCACCATCATCATGCCCGAGGATGCACCGGCCGCGAAAATCGCCGCCACGCGCGGCTACGGCGGCAACGTGGTGCTGTACGACCGCTACACGCAAGACCGTGAGCAGATCGGGCGCGAGCTGGCGGAAAAGCAGGGCATGACCCTGATCCCGCCGTACGACCACCCGCACGTGATCGCCGGCCAGGGCACGGCGGCCAAGGAACTGTTCGAGGAAGTGGGGCCGCTGGACGCGCTGTTCGTTTGCCTGGGCGGCGGCGGTCTGTTGTCTGGTTCGGCCCTGGCCACGCGCGCGCTGGCGCCTGATTGCAAGCTGTATGGCGTGGAGCCGGAAGCGGGCAACGACGGCCAGCAATCGTTCCGCTCGGGCCAGATCGTGCACATCGATACGCCCAAAACCATCGCCGATGGCGCGCAGACCCAGCACCTGGGCAATTACACCTTTGCCATCATCCAGCGCGACGTGGACGATGTGCTGACGGTCAGCGATGCGCAACTGGTCGAACGCATGGGGTTTGCCGCCTCACGCATGAAGCTGGTGATCGAACCGACCGGCTGCCTTGGTTTTGCGGCCGCGCTGCAGATGAAACAGCAGCTGCGCGGCAAGCGCGTGGGCATCATCCTCAGCGGCGGGAATGTGGATATGCAGCGCTTTTGCGAGTTGCTGGGTACTGCCTGAGTGGGGAGGGGATAGCCTGGCGGGCAGATGCCCGCCAGGTTTGTCAGCGACTTATTTATGCAGCAGCGAACGCTTGCGCGCATAGCCGAAGTAAATCACCAGGCCGATCAGCAGCCAGACGCTGAAGGCGATCCAGGTGACCAGGCTCAGGTAGCTCATCAGCATGACGCAGAACAGCACGGCCAGGATGGGGATCACCGGCACGCCGGGGCAGCGGAAGGCGCGCGGCAGCTCGGGGCGGGTCTTGCGCAGCACCAGCACGGCGATGGCGACCAGGGTGAAGGCGGCCAGGGTGCCGATGTTGATCAGCTCGGCGAGGATGTTGAGCGGGATCAATGCGGCGATCAGGCCAAACACGATGCCGACCATCCAGGTGGCGAAGAACGGCGTGCGGAAGCGCGGGTGCACGGTCGACAGGCGCTGTGGCAGCAAGCCGTCGCGCGACATGGCGAAGATGATGCGGGTCTGGCCGAACGCCATCACCAGGATCACGGTGGTCATGCCCAGGATGGCGCCCAGGTCGACGAAGAGGGCGATCCAGTTTTCGCCGGCATATTGCAGGGCCAAGGAGACTGGATGGTCGACGCCGAGGAATTTTTGGTAAGGCACGATGCCGGTCATGATGGCCGAAACGATCACGTACAGCACGGCGCACACGGCCAGCGAACCGATGATGCCGATTGGCAAGTCGCGCGATGGCTTTTTCACTTCCTCGGCGGCCGAGGTGACGGCGTCGAAACCGATAAAGGCAAAGAACACCAGCGCCGCGGCGCTCAGCATGCCGTGGTAGCCGAACGGCATGTAAGGCTGCCAGTTGGCGGGCTGCACATGGCGCGCGCCAAAGACGATGAACAGCAGCACCACGCCGATCTTGATGGCGACCATGATGTTGTTCAGGCGGGCCGATTCGCGCACGCCCCAGCCCAGCATGGCGGTCAAGGCCAGCATGATGCACAGCGCCGGCAGGTTGATCCAGGTCGTCACGCCGGGCAGCGCACCGGGCGCGGCCGTCAGCTCGACGGGCAGGACAATGCCCATGCCCGCTAACAAGGACTGGAAGTAGCCGGACCAGCCCACGCAGACGGCGGCCGCCGCCAGGCCGTATTCGAGCAGCAAGTCCCAGCCTATCATCCAGGCGGCCAGCTCGCCCATGGTGGCATAGGTGTAGGTATAGATGGAACCGGCCACCGGCACGGTGGAAGCGAACTCTGCATAGCACAGCGCCGCGAAGCAGCACGCTACCGCGGCCACCACAAACGATAGCGACAGCGCGGGGCCGGCCGTCAGCGCACCGGTGCCCGTCAGCACGAAAATGCCGGTGCCGACAATCGCGCCTATGCCCATCAAGACCAGGTCGAACGGCCCCAGTACTTTTGCCAGCCCACCCGGTTTCTTGCTGTGGGCAATCATGTCATCCAAATTCTTGGTTCTAAATAAGCTCACTGTCTCTCCTGATTCCTGCTGCTGTTGTAGTTTTAGGCGTCGTCGGTCCTGCCTTGTGGGCTGCGCGGCGCTGCCTGATTCTAGCCCAGGCCGCCATCATTCTAGAAGCAAATCTGTCGCTGGCGCGATACGGTATGTCACGTAGCGTGGTGCCAAACATGAAAAGTGGCAGGAATCACCACGATTTTGACGTGGCAAGCTCATGCTTTTGGATTCCTTGCCGTAATAGCTGCCAAGGGAACAGAATGCCTGCTTGCCGGGTATTTGGTATAAAAAATTAAAGTGATGCAAATCTTATTCATGAAAACATACCTTAATGGAAAGGCAGGGCGATGACCTCGATCTCGGCACTCTCCAGCTGGAATACCACGCCCACGCCCACGCCGTCGTCGGGGCCGGCTTCCGGCGCAAACCGGACGGATACGTCTTCCTCGGCTTCCTCGGCGGCCTCGCCCTCGACCATTGTTGCGCTCAGCAAGGACGCTGATGGCCCCGTGATAGTGCCGTCGCCGCCGGCGTGGGAGCGCGCCCCCGGCGACGCCGTCAGCCGGGTGATTTCCAGGAACATGAGCGCGTATGGCAGCGCGGGGCGCTTCAGCGGCCTGGGCTCTGCGCTGCTGAGCCAATTCCAGGCGGGCGTGACGCATTATTCGCAGTCGGTGCAGCAATCGCCGCCGCGCGTGCAGGGCGCCACCTATGGCGCGGTCAGCGCGTTGCAGCCGGCCTCCCTGCATGGCAATGGCGAAGACCAGATGAGCTTGACCATCACGACGAAAAGTGGCGTGGAAGTCAAGCTGTCGCTCGATAGCCAGGGCGATGGCCTGGCCGTGCAGATGAGCAACAGCGGTGAGCTTAGCGATGAAGAGTCGAAGGCGCTGGCCGGATTGTCGGATGCTTTCCAGAAAGCCATCGATGGCATGACGCAAAGCACGCCCAAGCTCGATCTGGGCGGTTTGATGCAGTTTGACCAGACCGTGCTGTCGTCCGTGAACCTGCATGCCCAGGTCCAGCTGCCTCACGGCCAGGAAGGCGTGCAGACGCTGGACTTCAAGGTCGATGATACGCAAAGAAAAATCAGTTTTAGCGGCGCGGCCGGCACGCTGGACCTGAAGGTGGACCCCAGCCAGGCCGTGACCCTGGGCAGCAAGGGCCAGCAGGCCAAGGCGCTGGCCAGCTACATGAAGCAGTTTGACCAGGCGGCTACGCGCGGCCAGGGCGACGCTAACCTGATGGCCATGTTCAAGGATGGTTTCAGCGCCTTGCACAGCAATATCAGCGCGCCGCAGGCCGATTCCGCGTCGGCAGCGTCGGACAGCAAATGGCGCCTGGCGCCCGGTGACAAGGCCATCCTGACGGGCCTTGCGGACTTCAGCGCCTCGGTAGCGCAAAAAGTGGCCTACAGTAACCCCATGCGTTCATCGGAGAAAGATACGTTTAACTATGATGTAGCGCAAAAGACCAGCTTGAGTGGCAGCCAGGACAACCGTTCGATCCGCCAGGAGCAGACCACGAAGCTGAGCGCCAGCTACCACCAGTCGCTGGTGCCGAATGTGCCGCTGAACCTGACCACCGATTCGGCATCGCAGAACTACACCTTTCACCAGATCGAGGATACGGCCACCAGCGTGGCGCAAGTGGGCTACAAGGATGGCAAGCTGGTGCGCGCCAGCCTGGAGCAAACGTCCAGCCAGTCGGCGCAGGTACTGAAGTATTTCCTGGGCAAGCTGGAGTCGGACAAGACCACGCCCGGTGGCGGCCACGTGCAGCGCGACCTGATGCCGATACTGGGGCCGTACAGGACCGGTGAAGTGGGCCTGAACGACGAGCAGAAAGAGCAGCGGCGCCAGCAGGCATTACTGAGCCTGGGCGACGATGTGCTCTTGCAGTCTTATCCCGGCCAGATCATGACCAGCTAAAGTAAAACGGCCCGTCTTCTGGCGAAGACGGGCCGTTCTTTTGTACGTCAAACCCGGTGTCAGCTCACACGTTTGCTCTGCTTGATCCAGTAACCGAGGCCCAGCGCGGCCAGCCAGACGGGGATCAGATACACGGAAATGCGCAGGCCCGGCGTCAGGTACATGATCACCAGGATGCCGGCCAAAAAGGCCAGGCACAGGTAGTTGGTGAACGGGTAGCCCAGGCTCTGGAAGGCCGTGCTTTTACCCTCGCGTTTTTTCTGCGCGCGGAAGCGCAGATGGATCCAGCTGATCATGGCCCAGTTGATGATCAGGGCCGATACCACCAGGCCCATCAGCACTTCAAACGCCTCGCCCGGCATCAGATAATTGATCACCACGCAGGCGCCCGTCGCCAGCGCAGACACGCCCAAGGCCACCAGCGGCACGCCACGGCGATTCACTTTCAGCAGCGCGCGCGGTGCATTGCCTTGCTTGGCCAGCCCGAACAGCATGCGCGTATTGCAGTACACGCCGCTGTTGTAGACCGACAGGGCGGCCGTCAGCACCACCACGTTCAGGGCCGTGGCCACCAGGTTGCTGTCGAGCGCATGGAAGATCAGCACAAACGGACTGCCGCCCGTGACCACGTTTTGCCATGGGTACAGCGACAGCAAAATGCCCAGCGCGCCGATGTAAAAGATCAGGATGCGGTAGATGGCCTGGTTGGTGGCGCGCGGAATCGAAGTGCCCGGATCATCGGCTTCAGCGGCCGTGATGCCCACCAGTTCCAGGCCGCCAAATGAAAACATGATCACGGCCATGGCCATCACCAGGCCTTGCCAGCCATTCGGGAAAAAGCCGCCATGCTGCCACAGGTTGGCCACCGTGGCTTGCGGGCCGGCGTCGCCCGAGGCCAGCAGCCAGGCGCCGAACAGGATCATGCCGATGATGGCGACCACCTTGATGATGGCGAACCAGAATTCCATCTCGCCAAACGCCTTCACATTCAACAGGCTGATGGCGTTGATGACGCCAAAGAAGACCAGCGCCGAGACCCAGGTCGGCACGCCCGGCCACCAGTACTGCACGTAGATGCCGACGGCCGTCAGTTCGGCCATGCTGACCAGCACATACAGCACCCAGTAGTTCCAGCCCGAGAGAAAACCGGGCAGGTGGCCGCAGTATTTGTCGGCGAAGTAGCTGAAGGAGCCGGCCACCGGCTCATCGACCACCATTTCTCCCAGCTGGCGCATGATCAGGAAGGCGATCACGCCGGCGATGCCATACCCGAGCAGCACGGAAGGGCCGGCCATCTTGATGGTTTGCGCAATGCCGAGGAAAAGGCCGGTGCCGATGGCGCCGCCCAGCGCGATGAGCTGGATGTGGCGGCTTTTCAGTCCCCGCTTGAGCTCATTGTGTTCAGTAATCCCGGCTGCCGTCATATAGTTTTGTCCTGATTCGCGGTGGTAAGGCCAGTGATTCTAATGCAAGAGCGCACAAAGCAGCAGGGAAATGCATGTTGCACTGCGGTGTGTTGTATCCCTTCATCCTGCCTGTATGATTTGGCTGCAGGGCGCGCTTAGGCGCTTACGTCTGGAATCAAGGAGAACTCGATGAATGCAGCACAGCGCAGCCATGTGCAAGGGATAGGCCTGGGCTTTTTGGCCGGTTATGTCGACACCCTGGGGTTCGTGGCCCTGTTTGGCCTGTTTACGGCCCATGTGACGGGTAACTTCGTGCTGATCGGCGCCATCCTGGCCAAGGATGCGCATGGTTCGATCGCCTTGAAACTGCTGGCCTTTCCCGCTTTTATCCTCGGCGTGGCGGCGGCGCGCCTGCTGACGGTGGTGGCGGAACGGCGAGGTGGTGGCGCTTTGCGCCTGGCGCTGCTGATGGAATGGATGCTGCTGGCCGGCTGCATGGCCTGCGGCATGCTGGCCGGTCCCTTGACGGAGATGACGCAGGCCGATGCGCTGGCGATGGCGGCCGGCCTGTTCGGCGCCACGGCCATGGGTGCGCACAGCGCCATCAGCCGTTTGCAATTATCGCATCTGGCGCCGACGTCGATGATGACAGGGAATGTGACGCAACTGGTGATCGATACGGTCGACGTGTTGCGCGGCGCGGGCGATGCGGCCACGCGCGCGCGTTGCGTCAAGTGCCTGTGGCCCTTGCTGGGTTTTGCGGCAGGCGCCGGCATCGCTGCCTTTGCCTACCTGGCGCTGGGTTTTGCCGCGCTGGCGCTGCCACTGGTCATACTGGCCCTGCTGATCGCCATGGAACCGGCGCGCAGCAAGGCCACCGTGGCTTAGGCTTGCTGCAGCAGCTCTTTTAATACCGTTTCCAGCCCGATCTTACCTTTGATGGTAGTGTGTTCAAAGCAGATCCAGCCTTCGTTGAAGCCGTCGACCATGCGCATGCGCGGCGTGGGATTGAGCATGCTCTGGGCGTGCAGGCGTGCTTCCCAGCTATCGCGTGGCACGGCGCGGGCTGTCACCTCGCGGCCTATCAGGCGGCCGAGGGTGGCGGCGATATCGTCTGGCGACACGGTGTGCGGGCCTTCCAGTTCCACCACGCGCTTGCCCTGCCAGCTTTCCTGCAGCAGTGACGCCGCCGTGGTGCCCACGTCACGCGTGGCAACCATGGGAATGCGGCGCGAGGTCGGTTGCAGCATGCTGTCGATGCGGCCATCGCTGCGCGCACCGGGTATATCCCAGACGCTGTTTTCCATGAACCAGCCGGCGCGCAAAAAGGTGACTGGCATCGGCAGTTCGCCCAATGTCCGTTCCATATTGCTCAATTGCGTCAGCAGGTTGTGCTCGGTGGCCTGGGCGCCCACGGTGGACAGGACCACCACGCGCTGGGGCCGGGCCACGCGCAGGGCCTTGTCGAGCGCCGTGATGACGGCGCGCGATTCGGCAAAGTCCGGCGATGGATCGAAGGTGGGCGGCAGCAGCACGAATACGGCTTGTGTGCCTGCAAACGCCTGCGTCAGCGCCTGCGCATCGTCCATGTCGGCGATGGCGATCTCGCAGCCGGCCGCCTTCCATGGCGTGGCCTTGCTGGCGTCGCGCAGCACGGCGCGCACGGGCAGGCCGGCGGCCAGCAAGCTGCGGGCGACGGTGCCGCCGACTTTTCCAGTGATTCCGGTAATGGCGTACATGATGGTTTTCCTTGTCAAGTGATGAAATGTGCAGCCATTGTGCGGCAGGCAGTTTCATTTTGCGATAACATGGATGGCATTAGATTCATGACGAGATCGCACTAATGGGAGATGCTGATGCGAGGCTTTGACGAGCGCCTGTTAAATGGCATGGGGGTGTTTGTGGCGATCGTCGATGCAGGCAGCCTGGCCGCCGCCGGCGACCAGCTGGGCATGTCGCCGCCGGGCGTGAGCCGCGCGCTGGCCCGGCTCGAGGGCAAGCTGGGCATACGGCTGTTCGACCGCACCACGCGCAAGATCTCGCTGACCGATGAGGGGCGGCGCTTCCACGCCCAGGTCACGCCCCTGATCGCGGGGCTGGAAGAGGCGGCAGCTACCGCCTCGGGCAGCGCCACGGCCGTGCGCGGGCGCTTGCGCGTGAATGTCGACCCGTTTTTTTCGCGGCTGGTGCTGGGGCCGCAGCTGGAAGCGTTCATGGTGGCCCACCCGCAATTGCAGCTGGAACTGATCACGCGCGATCAGTTGGGCGACATGGTGGGCGACGGCATCGACCTGGCGCTGCGCTTTGGCCCGCCCCGGGAGTCGAGCCTGGTGGCCCGCAAGCTGCTGGAAACGCGGGTGCTGACGGTGGCCTCACCGGCATATTTGCAGCGCAAGGGGCGGCCGTTCGTACCAGAGGAACTGGCCAGCGGCGGCCACGAACTGATCGATTTTCGCGACCCGCAAACGGGCCGGCCGTTTCCCTGGGAATTTCACCGCAAGCGCAAGCGCATCACCATCGATACGCCGGGGCGCCTGCTGCTGAACGATGCGGGCACCTTGCTCAGCGCCTGCCTGGCCGGCTATGGCGTGGCGCAGATCATGCTGCTGGGCAGCGAGGCGCTGCTGGCAGAGGGCAAGCTGGTCGAGCTGTTTGCCGACTGGCCCGACGAGCATTTTCCCCTGTACGCGCTGCACCCGTCGCGCCACCATCCACCGGCCAAGACGCGCGCCTTTTTGGACTTTGTCATGGCGCTGCTGGCGCCTTGAGCTGGTTTGTGACGATGGCCGGCTCGTATACGGCCAGGAATTCCGGCGGCATGCGGCGCGCGCGGCCGCTGCTCAATTCGATGCAGACCAGTTCCCAGCGCCCGCGCACGATGGTGGCGCCGTCGCTGTTGCGTATCAGCTGGAAGCGCCGCTCCATGCTCAGCTTGCCATCGCTGGCGCACAGCCAGGTGGCCAGGGTCAGGGTCTCGCCGGCACGCGTGGGCAGCAGGTAGTCGTATTCGCCGCGGCGGATGGCCATGGCCCGGTCCAGGCGCCGGTAATCATCGAGGTCCAGCCCCAGCGCCGCCGAGTGGTGCCAGGCGATATGCTCGCACCAGCGCACATAGACGGCGTTGTTCGTATGCTGCAAGCCGTCGATATCGTCCGGCTGCGGCGTCACGCCCAGGATGTGCGGATGCGGATAATCCCAGTTCAAGCTTGCTCCTGCGCCGCCAGCTGCGCCTGCAGCGCGGCGACGATCAGCGCATGGTCGTCCGCCTGGGCCAGCCCCGACACGCTGACCGTGCCGACCAGGCCCACACCGCGTATCAGCAGGGGGAAGGCGCCGCCGTGGCCTGCAAATTCCACGTCGTCCAGGTATTTCACGTCCTCGAAGGCGGCGCCCCGGTTTTTATAATAAATGCCCATGTAGTAGGAGCTGCGGCAATAGCGGTTGACGGTATTGTTCTTGCGGCGTATCCAGTCGGCCTGGTCCGGCGTGGTGCCCGGCATGGCGTAGTGGAACAGCACCTGGCTATTGCGCGTGATATTGACGACGACAGCCTTGCCGCGGCGGCGCACTTCCTCGACGATCCACAGGCCCACGGCCAGCGCCGTGTCGTTGTCGAAGTGTGTAAATTGCAGGGTTTCTTCCTGCTGGACCAGGGTATTGAGTAATTCCGCGTAGTTATCCATTGCCGTATCGTGAAAATAGCTAAAAGCGTTACTGTAGCCTAAAGCAGCGGCTGCGCGCACGCTACAATGGCGCTTATGAATTTCTCCCTGTTCGACGATGACGATATGCCGCCCGGCGGGCCGCAGCCCCTGGTGCCCGGCGCCACGGGGGCGACCTTGCTGCGCGGCTTTGCGCTGCCGCAGATTGGCAGCCTGCTGGCAGCGATCGATGCGGTGACAGCAGCGGCGCCGCTGCGCCATATGACCACGCCCGGCGGCTTGCGCATGTCGGTCGCCATGAGCAATTGCGGGCCCTTGGGCTGGGTCACGGATGGCCGTGGCTACCGCTATGCGCAGCATGACCCGGCCAGCGGCTTGCCGTGGCCGGCCATGCCCGCGGTTTTCCAGGAACTGGCCGGGGAAGCGGCGCAGGCCGCCGGTTTTCCCGGCTTCGTGCCCGACGCCTGCCTGATCAACCGCTATGCACCGGGCGCACGCATGGCGCTACACCAGGACAAGGATGAATCCGATTTCGCCGCGCCCATCGTTTCCGTTTCACTGGGCTTGCCGGCCACCTTCCTGTTCGGTGGCGCGGCCCGTGCCGACAAGGCGGCCCGCATCGCGCTATTCCATGGCGACGCGGTGGTGTGGGGCGGGGCAGACCGTTTGCGCTACCACGGCGTGGCGCCGCTGAAGGAGGGGCAGCATGCACTGCTGGGCGCGCAGCGCATCAACCTGACGTTCCGCAAGGCGCGCTAAGGCGCCGGTCCAGGTCGAGAATTACCTGGTACAGCACGCGGGCGCCATCGAGCAGCTGCGACGGTTCTATCCATTCTTCGGGGCAGTGGCTGCGCCCGCCCAGGCAGGGGATGAAGATCATGCCGACCGGGCCGGTGGGCGCCACATACACGGCGTCATGGCCGGCGCCGCTGGGCATGCGCATGCTGGCGTAACCCAGTCTGGCCGCCGCGCCGTCGATGGCGTCCATCACCAGCGGCGCGCAATCGGTGGGTTGCGAGCGGCTGACGGTCGACATCTCCACCGTCAGGCGCAGCTGCTGCAAGCCATCGGCCACTTCCGCCATCAGCGCTTCGGGAAAGGTCTCGAGCACGCCGGCGTTCTCGCTGCGCACTTCCATCATCATCTCCACCATGCCCGGCACGGCGTTCGAGGCGTTGGGCGTGAGCGACAGACGGCCGATGGTCGCCACCACATAATGCGGCTTGCCTGACAGTTCGGCGGCGCGGCGGTTGGCCGCATCGATGATGCGCGCCGCGCCCACCAGCGCATCCTTGCGGATATCCATCGGCGTGGTGCCCGCATGGTCGGGCTGTCCCCGCACCACCAGCGAGACGCGGCGGATGCCGACGATATTGGTGACGGTGCCGATCGGCAGGTCCCGCGTTTCCAGCACCGGGCCTTGTTCGATATGCAGTTCGACAAAGGCCGCCGTGCTGCCTGCCGCCCGCAGCGGCCGGCTCAGGTTTTCAGGCTGGCAGCCTATCCTGCGCATGCCTTCGGCCAGGGTTTCGCCATCGGGATTGCGGGCGGCCAGCATCTCGGGCGGCAGGGCGCCGGAAAAGGCGCGGCTGCCGATGCACGAAATGCCGTAATCGCTGGGTTCTTCGGACAGGAAATCGATCACTTCGAACGGGTGCTCCAGGGCGATGCCCTGTTCATGCAGGGTGCGCGCCACCTCGATGCCGGCCAGCACGCCGATGATGCCGTCGAAGCGGCCACCCATCATCACCGTGTCGCAGTGCGAACCTGTCACCAGCGGTGGGCGCGGCGTGGCGCCGGCGCGCGCGGGCAGGCGTCCCACCAGGTTGCCGCCGTCATCCTGGTGCATCTGCATGCCGGCGGCGAGGAATTCTTCGCGCAGCCAGGCGCGCGCTTCCAGGAACAGGGGAGAAAAGGCGCGCCGCGTCCACGGCACGCCGGGCAGGGTCATGCGCGACAGGGTTTCCACGCGGGCCCACAGGCGCTCGGCGTTCAGGGGCGGAAAAGGGATGCTGTTCATATGGGTTTTCCAGGTAAAGAGGTTCAGGCGGCGCGCGGACGCAAAAAGGTGCCATCGCCGGCCTGGTTGACGATGCCGGCGCCGTCAAACACCAGCTGGCCACGGCAATACGTGGCGGCCACGCGGGCAGTAAATTCGCGGCCTTCGAAGCTGCTCCACTGCACCGCCGACAGGCTGTGCGCCGGGTCATGGCGGTAGCGTTCAGGCGCGACGATGACGATGTCGGCATCCATGCCCACTTCCAGCGCGCCCTTGCGGTCGTCCAGCAGGAAGTGGCGGGCCGGATTGCGGCACAACTGGCGCACCACCATCGATGGACTGATGCCATGTTCCTCGCAGCCGGTCCAGAAGGCGGGCAGCAGGGTTTCCAGGCCGGGGCCACCGGAGGCATTCTTGAAGATGTTCGGGTTGTCCTTGCGCTCCAGGCCCCAGCTGACGTGGTCCGACGAGACGAAGGTGCAGGCGTCGCGCGCGATGTGGGTCCACAGCAGGTCCACCTCGGCTTGCGGGCGGATGGGCGGATAGTGCTTGGTCCTGGCGCCAAAGCGGCGGCTGTGTTCTTCGTGGTTCAGCATCAGGTACTGGATGCAGGTTTCGATGCTGGCCCGGTGGCCGGCGGCGCGGTACATATCGCACAGTTCAAAGCCGCGCGAGGTGGAGACGTGCACGGCGTGCGCGCGGGCGCCCGTCTCGGCGCCGATTTCATAGATCATGGCCGTCGCCAGGTTTTCGATCAGCGGCGTGTGCGCGCGCATGAAGGCGTCCCAGCCCGTGTCGCCCTGTTCCAGCATGCGGGCGATATTCTTGCGCGTCAGCTCCTGCATCTGGTTATGCACGCCGCAGACCAGGCCAGACGGCGCGATCAGGCGGAACGCTTCATACAATTGATCTTCCTCGACGCGGGGAAAGCGTCCCGGCGTCGCTTCAAAGGTGGAAAACTTGAAGGCGCACACGCCGCCCTCGATCAGGCCGGCCGCCGCCTGCAGGCCGTGCTTGTCGTTCAGGGTGCCGAACAGGCCCGCGTCCACGTGGCAGTCGCGCTCCACTTCGGCGATCTTTGCGTCGAGCTGGGCGCGCGAAGCCACCGGTTCCGGGTCATCGTAGGGCATGTCGACCATCACCGTGATGCCGCCGGCCGCCGCCGCGCGCGAAGCGTGGCCCAGCCCTTCCTGGCCGGCCTGGCTGCCCGCATGCACTTGCCCATCGACGGCGCCGGGCAGGATCCAGCGCCCGCCAGCGTCGTGCATCTGCCTGCCTTGCGGCGCGCGCCCCGTGCCGCGCGCGGCCAGCTTGCCATCGCGTACGCCCAGCCAGCCGTTTTCCACTACTTTATCGGCGTCGACGATATTGCCGGACACCACCAGATCGAATTCGCTCATCGTTGCACCGCTCTCCATGATTGACGATGGATGAAAGTGTAGGACGGCCAAGCCAAAATGCCTTATGCTTAAATATACGATCCAATTAACATGATGTTATAGGTGTGCCTCCCGTGAAACTCAATCTGCGTCAAATCGAAGTCTTCCGCGCCATCATGCTGAGCGGTTCCATCAGCGGCGCCTCCAAGCTGCTGTACGTGTCGCAGCCGGCCGTCAGCCGCTTGATTTCCTACACCGAGCAGCGTCTGGGCCTGCTGCTGTTCCAGCGCATCAAGGGCCGGCTGTATCCGACGCCGGAAGCGCGCCGCCTGTTCGAGGAAGTGGGCGCCGTCTACCAGAGCGTGCAGCGGGTCAACGAGGTGGCGGAAAACCTGGCGGAAAACCGCATCGGCCAGCTGCGCATCGCCAGCAGCCCGAACCTGGGCCAGTCGCTGATGCCGCGCGCCGTGGCCATCTTTTGCGAGCGCTATCCCGAGGTGCGTATCGTGCTGCACACGCTGATTCCCAGCGTGATGCTGCAAAGCCTGCTGACGCACGAGGTGGAACTGGGCGTGACCTATATGCCCGTCACGCATCCCAGCCTGGCCGTGCGGCCCCTGTACAAGAACCGCATCATGGCGGTGGTGCCGCAAGAGCACCGCCTGGCGGGGCGCAGCAGTATCACCACGGATGACCTGGCCGGCGACCGTTTTGTCGGCTACAGCAGCGACATTCCATTCGGCCAGCTGGTGCAGCAGATGTTCGGCAACGAGGAGCAGCGCCCGCAGCCGCGCATCGAAGTGCAGCAGGCGCATGTGGCCTGCGCCATGGTGCAGGCGGGCGTGGGCGTGGCGCTGGTCGATGAAATTACCATCAGCGGCCCGATCTGGTCGAAGGTGGTGGCCATTCCCGTCGTGCCGATCGCCAGCGCACCCGTGAATGTGTACCACATCGAACTGGAACCGCTGTCGCGGCTGGCGCAGGAATTCATCGCCATCCTGGAGTCCTTGCGCCAATAGCCGCGCGGATTATTGTGCCAATACGGTGCACGGCTTGGGGCCGGGCCTGCACCGCCATGTGCCACGCCATAGCGGGGCGGCATGCACCATCAGATGGCATTAACGCGATGTTATATGCTCATCACAAAATGTAACGCGACATTATTAATAATCCTACCTAATATTTGCTCCATCGCGACAGGAAAAACCTGCGCAGATGCAGATCAATCATGGAGGAGAAAAATAGTGGGACGTATCTTGACACTGAAGGATGTGGAGGCGGCCGTGAAAGGCGGCTCCGTGTTTGCCTGCGGCGGTGGCGGCTGGGCCAAGCATGGCCGCGAGCTGGGCACCCTGGCCGTGACCATCGGCCGGCCGGAACTGGTCAGCATGGAGGAAGTGGATGACGAGACGTGGATCGCCACGGCGGCGGCCATCGGCGCGCCGGGCGGCTTGACGGACTGGGAAATGCAGGGCATGGATTACGTCAAGGCGGTGCAGCTGACGCAGGAAGCGCTGGGCGCACCCATCTATGGCCTGATCATCGGCCAGAACGGCATGTCGAGCACCCTCAACGCCTGGCTGCCATCGGCCGTGCTGGGCACCAAGGTGATCGATGCGGTGGGCGACGTGCGCGCCCATCCGACCGGCGACATGGGGTCGCTAGGCCTGGCCAACAGCCCGCAGCAGATGATACAGAGCGCCGTCGGCGGCAAGCGCGCCAGCAATGCGTACATCGAGCTGGTGGTGCGCGGCGCCACGGCCAAGGTCTCGCCCATCCTGCGCAAGGCCTCGGACATGTCGGGCGGCTTCATCGCCAGCTGCCGCAACCCGGTCCGCGCCGCCTATGTGCGCCAGCATGCGGCGCTGGGCGGCATCAGCATGGCGCTGGCCCTCGGTGACACCATCATCGCCGCCGAAGGAAAGGGCGGCATGGCCGTGGTCGACGCCATCTGCAAGCAGACGGGCGGCCGCATCATCGGCAGCGGCAAGGTAGCCCGCAATACCCTGCGCTACACGGACGAAGCATTCGATATCGGCGTGATCGAAGTGGGCGAGGGGCCGCACAAGCGCCTGATCCACGTGATGAACGAGCACATGGCGGTGGACGACGCGCACGGCGCGCGCATCGCCAGCTACCCGGACGTGATCACCACCCTGGACATGCAGGGCAATCCGCTCAGTGCAGGGCAAGTCAGGGAAGGCATGGAAGTGCTGGTCTTCCACATCCATAAAAGCGGACTGCCGCTGTCGTCCAGCGTCAGCGACCCGGCCGTCTACCCGCCGGTGGAAAAGGCGCTGGGCATCGAGTTGGCCAACTACGCGCTGGAGGGCAAATAATGACGCAGGCCACCTTCACCGTGCAATCGGGCGCCACCTTGCGCTGCAAGGGCTGGCGCCAGGAAGCGCTGCTGCGCCTGCTGGAAAACGTGCTGGCCGTGGGCGAAGCGCCGCAAAACCTGGTGGTCTATGCGGCGCTGGGCAAGGCGGCGCGCGACTGGCCCGCCTACCGCGCCATCGTCGACGCCCTGCTGCAACTGGAAGAAGAGCAGACGCTGATCGTCCAGTCGGGCAAGCCGATCGGCGTCTTGCGCACGCACAGCCAGGCGCCCATCGTCATCATGGCCAACTGTAACCTGGTGGGGCAATGGGCCAAGGCGGAAAACTTCTATGCGCTGGAAAAGCAGGGCCTGATCTGCTGGGGCGGGCTGACGGCCGGCGACTGGCAGTACATCGGTTCGCAAGGCGTGATCCAGGGCACTTACGAGATTTTCTGCCGCATCGCCGAGCGCCATTTCAATAATGACTTGCGTGGCCGTTTCATTTTGACGGCGGGCCTGGGCGGCATGGGCGGCGCGCAGCCGCTGGCCGGCCGCATGGCCAACGCCGCCATCCTGACGGTGGAAGTCAACGAGGACAGTATCCGGAAGCGCCTGAAGAACGGTTTCCTGGAAGTGCGCGCCGACTCGCTCGAGCATGCGCTTGCCCTGATCGCCGATGCGGTGGCGCGCAAGGCGCCGCTGTCGGTGGGCTTGCTGGGCAATGCGGCCGATATCTACCCGGCCATCCTGGCGCGCGGCATCGTGCCCGACATCGTCACCGACCAGACCTCGGCGCATGACCTGGTGTATGGCTATGTACCGTCCGGCCACACGCCGCAGCAAGCCATCGATCGCCGCGAGACCGATATCGAGGGCCTGATGCGCGACAGCCGCGCATCCATCGTGCGCCATGTGCAGGCCATGCTGGGTTTCCAGGATCAGGGCGCGATCGTTTTCGACAATGGCAACCTGATACGCACGCACGCGAAACAGGGTGGGGTGGAGCGGGCCTTCGAGATTCCCGTCTTCACGGAAGCGTTCTTGCGGCCGCTGTTTGCGCGCGCCATCGGCCCGTTCCGCTGGATCGCGCTGTCGAACGACGCCGAGGATATCCGCAAGATCGACGATTTTCTGTTGCAGCGTTTTGCCGATAACTGGATCGTCTCGAACTGGGTGCGCCTGGCGCGCGAAAACGTGCCCTTCGAAGGCTTGCCGGCCCGCATCGCCTGGCTGGGCCACGGCGAACGCACGGAGCTGGCGCTGGAAGTCAATCGCATGGTGCGCGACGGCGAATTGAGCGCGCCGGTCGCCTTCACGCGCGACCACCTCGATGCGGGCGCCATGGCGCATCCGAACATCATGACGGAAAACATGCGCGACGGTTCCGACGCCGTGGCCGACTGGCCGCTGCTGAACGCCATGATCAATTGTTCTTCCAGCGCCGATCTGGTGGCCATCCATTCGGGCGGCGGCGGTTACAGCGGCTACATGACCAGCGCCGGCGTCACCGTGGTGGCGGACGGCAGCGCGGCGGCGGAGCAGCGCTTGCGCCTGTCGCTGACGAATGACACCAGCAGCGGCGTGCTGCGCTACGCGGACGCCGGTTACGACGAGGCGCTCGATGAAGTGGCCGTCAAGGGCATCGCCCGCATCGATACACAGGAGGCCAGATTCCAGCAATAGGGCATAGTCACGCAGCATAAAAAATCAAAAGGCCAGCCGGGGAATACCCCGGCGGCACATAAGAGCTAGGGCAATGTGGTCTACAGGGAGAGATAAATGAAAGAGCTGGCTATCAATGCAGGCGGGGAACGTGCGTCCACCGCAGGAACAGAAACAGCGGCGGGCGCGGCGCATGCCAGCGTTAATCACAATGAGATCAAGCACGACGCCAAGGCGAGCCGCCGCGCCGTCATCGCCGCCTCGACCGGCAATGCGCTGGAATGGTATGACTTCACGGTGTACGCCTTGTTTGCCGTGTATATCGGGCAGAATTTTTTCCAGAACGAGAATCCCACCGTGCAGCTGATGGCCTCTTTCATGGCCTTCGGCCTGGGTTATGTGGCGCGGCCGCTGGGCGCGCTGCTGCTCGGTTCCTACGGCGACCGGGCAGGGCGCAAGGCTGCGCTGACCATGACCATCATGCTGATGGCGCTGGGTACCTTGCTGATTGCGATTGCGCCGCCGTATGCGGCCATCGGCGTGGGCGCGCCGCTGCTGATCGTCTGCGGCCGGGTGCTGCAGGGCTTTTCGGCCGGTGGCGAAATCGGTGGCGCCACGGCTTTCCTGGTCGAGCATGCACCGCCTGAAAAGAAGGGCCAGTATGCTTCGTGGCTGCAGGCCAGCATGGGCATCAGCAATGTGGCCGGCGCGCTGGTGGCGACTGTCGTCACGGCCATGTTCACCGTCGATGAAATCGGCGAATGGGCCTGGCGCATTCCTTTTATTATCGGCCTGGCGATTGCACCGGTCGGCCTGTGGATGCGCAAGGCGCTCGATGAGACGCCGCACTTCAAGCTGGAAGAACAGCGCATGAAAGCGGCCGGCATCGTCAAAAAGACGCCGCTGCTGCAAGTCATCCGCGAATGCCCCAAACAGCTGGCGGCCGGCTTTGGCCTGTCCGTGCTGTGGGCGGCGGCGCCGTATTCGCTGATCATCTTCATGCCGATCTATGCGCAAAAAACCATGGGGTTCACGGCGTCGCAAGCTTTTACTGCCTCCCTGATCGGCAACCTGTTCATGATCGTCTGCTGCGTGCTGGCCGGCACCCTGTCGGACAAGCTGGGACGGCGCACCATGCTGCGCTTTGGCGCGATCTTGCTGCTGGTGGGCGTGTATCCGCTGATGATGTGGCTGCAGGCGTCGCACACCACGGCCACGCTGGTGATCGTGCAATCGCTGTTTTGCGCCATGATCGCCATGTTTGTCGGCGTGGCGCCGGCGGCGCTATCGGAAATCTTCCCCACGTCCGTGCGTTCCTCGGGCATGTCGCTGTCGTATAACACGGCCGTGACCCTGCTGGGCGGCTTCGCGCCCGCCATCCTGACCTGGATCACCTACACCACGGGGGTGGCGTTTGCGCCAGCCCTGTATGTGATGGGCGCCGCCGCCATCGCGCTGGTCGCGATTGCCACCTTGCCCGACGCCAGCCAGACCTGATCCGCCCACCGCAGACACTCACCGAAAGAGCACCATGCACATCACACAACGCAGCGCACTGCGCGCCGCGACGGCACTCGCTTGCCTGGCGTTTGGCCAGCAGGCCTGCGCGCAGTCCAATCTCAGCTTCACCGGCGTCATCGATACCTATGCCGGCTCCCTGCAGCGCAGCGGGGAGGCCGCCCGCACCAATGTCGTCAACAGCAGCGGCATGACCACTTCATGGTGGGGCTTCAAGGGCGTGGAAGACCTGGGCGGCGGCTTGCAGGCGCAGTTCAACCTGACCGGTTTTTTCCGCCCCGATAACGGCGGCGCAGGGCGCTACGACAGCGACACCCTGTTTGCCCGCGACGCCAACGTGGGCCTGGCGGGCGGTTTCGGGCGCATTTCCATCGGCCGCGACCTGGCGCCCAACTTCGTCCCCTCGATTGTCCTCAATCCGTTCGGCGGCTCGTTCGCCTTCGCGCCGCTGCTGGTGCACACGCAAGCGTCGGCCGGCGCGTATCCGGGCCAGAAATGGGCGCCCACCACGGCGGGCGACACCGGCTGGAGCAATGAAATCATGTATGTCACGCCGAACCTGAACGGCTTGACGGCCAGCCTGTTTTACCAATTCGGCGAGCAGGCCGGCAACACCGGCAAGAATAACGCCGGCGCCAACGCCATGTACAGCCATGGTCCCTTGACCCTGGGCGCCTACGTGCAGCGCATCGCCGTCAACAACCCGCTCGACGCCGTGACGGGCGATTCAAAGGTGTTCAGTTTTACGCCGTATAACGTCGCTACGGGCGCCGTCTACAAGCTGGCGGCGGCCAGGCGCCAGACCACCTGGTTCGTCGGCGGCGCCTACGACTTCAAGCTGCTCAAGCTGTTCGGCACCTGGCAAACGGCGGACAACAGCCTGCCCGATGGCCTGGACCGCGACCAGCACAGCTTGAAGTCCGACACGGCCCAGCTGGGCGCCAGCGCACCGCTGGGCAGTGGCGTGGCCATGCTGTCCTGGGGCCGTACGGCGATCCGGGCCGGTGGCGATTTCGGCGGCCCGGGCTGGCGCAGCAGCGTGCGGCGCAATACCGTTTCGCTGGGCTACGACTACCTGCTGTCGAAGCGCACCGACGTGTACAGCGTCGTCATGCGCGACAAGATCAGCGACCAGGACGGCGGCACCAGCGTGGGGGCCGGCATCCGTCACAAGTTCTGAGCCGCTTGACGTCACCCTGCGCAACAATTAATATCCGTCCGGTCGGAAATAAATTGGAGCAAGGATGGGACGCAAGCGCGTGATTGATCAGGAACACATACTTGACGCCGCCGAAGTGGTGGTGGCGCGCGATGGGGCGGCGCGGCTGACCCTGGATGCGGTGGCGGTGCAGGCAGGCATCAGCAAGGCCAGCGTGCTGTACGACTATAAGTCCAAGCAGGCGCTGATCGCCGCCGTGGTCGACCGGGCCGTGGCGCGCGACAACGCCTTCAACCAGCAAACCACGGCCAGCCTGGGCGAGGTGGACAGTGCAGTCATCCGCGGACGTATCGCCGCCGCTGCCTTGCCGATACCCGAGCAATTCAAGCAGGTCGCCATGAATCTGTGCGCGGCCATGGCCCAGGATGCGCAGTTGCGCGCCACCTTGCAAGCCAACCAGCAGGCAGTGATTGCGCAGATCCTGGCCAGCTCGGCCCAGCCGCGCGGCGCCTTGCTGGCCTATCTGGCGCTGGAGGGACTGAAACTGCTCGAAGCGCTCGATTACCACAGCTGGCCGCAGCACGAGCGCAGCCGCATCCTGCGCGAGATCGGCTGGCTGGTCGATGTGGAGCCAACATGACACAGCGTTTGTTCCTGACGGGCGGCAGCGGTTACCTGGGTCGCAACCTGATCCGCCATTTCGTGGCGCAGGGCACGACCGTGGTGGCACTGGTGCGCAGCGAACGGGCCGCCGCCGTGGTGCGGGCCCTGGGCGCGCTGCCGTTTGCGGGCGATCTGCTCGATCCTCTGGCGGAAGGCATGGCAGGCTGCGACGCCCTGATACACGCCGCTGCCGACACCAATCACGGTTACGCCACGGCGGCCCAGCGCCGCATCAATCTCGATGGCACGCGCCATGTATTTGCCTCGGCGCGCGCGGCCGGCATCGCCAGGGCAGTGGTTGTCAGCAGCGAATCGGTGCTGCTCGATGGCCGCCCGCTGGTCAATGCACGCGAAGACATGCCGTTTCCCCGTCACCCTGCGGGCGCGTATTCGCGCACCAAGGGCGAGGCTGAACGCATCGCCCTGGCGCTGGCCGGACCCGGTTTTAGCGTGGTCGCCGCGCGTCCCCGTTTCCTGTGGGGCCGTGACGACACCACGGCGCTGCCGCAACTGACGGCGGCTGCGGCGGCCGGCAAGATGGCCTGGCTCGATGGCGGACGCTACCTGACTTCGACCACGCATATCGTCAACGCCTGCGCCGGCATTGCGCTGGCCCTGCAGCATGGCCGCAGCGGTGAAGCGTATTTTTTCAGCGATGGCGAAGCGCAGGAATTTCGCGGTTTTATCAGCGACTTGCTGGCCACGCAGGGCATCGTGGCGCCTGATAAAAGCATGCCGCGCTGGCTGGTGTGCGCGATTGCCGGCGTGGGCGACCTGCTGGCCACGCTCAGCGGCGGACGTTTCACGCCGCCCGTGACGCGCCAGCAACTGGCCACCATGTCGGTCGAAGTCACGCTCGACATCAGCAAGGCGCGCACGCATCTGGGCTACCAGCCCGTCATGTCGCGCCGTGAGGGGCTGGCCGAATTGGTGGCGCCAGGCTGATGGCTGAGGTGGTAGTTTAAAAACAAGCATCCTGCCGTGTGCCGCGATTCGTAAATTGGTGAAAAAATGCAATTGACTAGCTGATACCAGTCCGGCGCCGCAGGCTTTGCGGGCGCCGCCGATAGTTCATCGCGAAGGAGCATCATGACTACTACCTCCCGGCCGGGACCGTTGTTGCTCATTACCGGCGTTGTCTTCATCCTGTTGGGACTGGCGCTAGCCGGTGGCGGGGCCTGGCTGGTTTATCTCGGCGGTTCCTGGTATTACGTGCTGGCCGGCATCGGCTTGCTGATTGCGGCCGCGCTGGTGCTCAAGGCCAGGCGCAGCGTCCAGCCTTTCGTGGCTTTCCTGCTGTTCGCCACCCTGGTGTGGTCGGTGGTGGAAGTCAGGTTCGACTGGTGGCAATTGCTGCCGCGCCTCGATATCTGGTTCGCCGCCGCCATCTGGCTGCTGCTGCCGTTTGTCGACCGGCGCCTGGGCACGCCTGACACCAGCTACACGAAAAAACGCGAAGCGGGCAAGACGGCCCTGCTGGCCGCCCTGGTGGCCACCCTGGCCGTCGGCGTCTTTTCGCTGTTCCAGGATTACACCACCCTGCACGGCAACGTGCCTGATGAAAACATGGCCGCCGCGCCGCAAGGCGATTTTGCACCGGGCGTGGCGCACAACGACTGGGCCGCGTATGGCCGCTCCGGTTATGGCGACCGCTATTCGCCGGCCAGCCAGATCACGCCGGCCAATGCGTCGCAGCTGAAACAGGCCTGGGTGTACCACACGGGCGACTTCAAGGGGCCGAACGACCCGGGCGAAATCGCCAATGAAGTCACGCCGCTGAAGGTCAATGGCTTGCTGTACCTGTGCACGCCGCACAATATCGTCATCGCGCTGGACCCGGATACGGGCAAGGAAGTGTGGCGCCACGATCCCAAGATCAACCGCGATGCGAAAAGCTACCAGCACATGATTTGCCGCGGCGTGGCGTATTGGGATGTGAACGCGGGCCGCGCGAAAAACGATCCGGCGCCCGAAGCGGCAAACATGGAATGTCCGCGCCGCATCCTGGCGCCCACCATGGATGCGACTTTGATCGCCGTCAATGCCGATACGGGCGAGTCGTGCAAGAGCTTTGGCGAAAATGGCGTGATCGGCCTGTACCACGGCATGGGCATGAAAAAGCGGGGCTTTTTGATGCCGACCTCGCCACCGGCCGTATCGCAAAAGATGGTCGTGATGGCCGCCAGCGTGACGGACAACGATTCCACCGACGAACCATCGGGCGTGATCCGTGGCTACGATCCCGTCACCGGCAAGCTGGTGTGGAACTGGGACGCTTCCAATCCCGATGACACGGAACCGATCGCCGACGGCAAGACCTACACCAATAACTCGCCCAATTCCTGGGGCGTATCGAGCATCGATGAAAAGCTGGGCATGGTGTATGTGCCGATGGGTAATGAAACCCCCGATACCTGGGGCGGCAACCGCAATCCCCACGGCGAGAAATACAATAGCGCCATCGTCGCGCTGGACCTGGCCACCGGCAAGGTGCGCTGGGTGTATCAGACCGTGCACCACGATATCTGGGACATGGATATCGGCGGCCAGCCGACCCTGGTCGATATCGATACGCCGAAAGGCCGTGTGCCGTCCGTGGTGGCCACCACCAAGCGCGGCGACATCTATGTGATCGACCGCCGCGATGGCAGCCTGGTGGTGCCCGCACCGGAAAAACCGGTGCCCAATACCAATCCATCGGCCGGCGACCGCCTGTCGCCCACCCAGCCATTTTCCGAGCTGACCTTCTTGCCTGAAAAACACATCAGCGAGACGGATATGTGGGGCACCACGCCATTCGACCAGTTGGCTTGCCGCATCACCTTCCGTTCGCATCGCTACGAAGGCCCGTTCACACCGCAGACGGCCGCATCTGGCAAGATCAAGGGCGCCATCATTTCGCCGGGCCCGCTCGGCATCTTCGAGTGGGGCGGGGCGACCGTGGATCCGGTGCGCCAGTTGCTGATCGTGAACCCGGACTATATGGGCTTCCTGGAGCGCCTGGTGCCGCGCGACCAGGCGGACGTGAAGGGCGGTTCCGGCACGGAAATGGGCTTGCAGCCGCAGACGGGCACGCCATTTGCCGTGGAAATCAAGCCTTTCCTGTCGCCGCTGGGTTTCCCTTGCCAGGCGCCGCCGTGGGGTTATGTGGCGGCTGTCGACTTGCGCACCATGAAAAAAATCTGGATGCACAAGAACGGCACCACCATGGATAGCGCCCCCGTGCCGATTCCGCTGCCGCTGGGCGTGCCCAGCCTGGGCGGCATGAGCACCACGGCCGGCGGCGTGGCTTTCCTCAGCAGCACGCTCGACTATTACATCCGTGGCTACGATGTGCGCAACGGTAAAGTGGTCTGGAAAGCCCGCTTGCCAGCTGGCGGACAAGCCACGCCGATGAGCTATATCTCCGACAAGACAGGCCGCCAGTACGTGGTCGTCATGGCCGGTGGCCACGGCTCGCTGGGTACCAAGATGGGCGATAGCCTGATTGCGTATGCACTGCCTGACGAAGCAGTGAAGGGCAAGTAGCGCCATTTGCCCCTAGCCTAGCTGCGGCACGACCGGTCTGGTCGTGCCGCAGCTCACTTAGTTGCGCTTTTCTTGCCGATCTTTGGGATGATGATCGCCTTCATGGTGCTCTTGCTGCGGATGAGCTTGCGGCTGGTGCTGTGCTTGTGGCCGCGGTTCTGGGCGCGGCTCCACCCGCGGCGGCGCTTGCTCACGGTGTACCTCCGAAGCGGGACGATGCATTTCCTGGTGGAACTGCTGGCCGCCGTTGGGCCGGTCGAATTGCGGATGCGGCCGGTCCTGTACAGGTTGTGGCGCTGAGGCTGGCTGTGGCTGCGGCTGGAACGTTGCCGCTGGCCGATTGCCGCCGAAGGCATGCTGGTTCAGGTTGCCCGGGGGACGCATCCCCTCAAGGTTGTGCTGCGCAGCTGCTTCATGGTTCAGGGTATTCTGCTGCAGCTCATGCATGGGTCGGCCACTCTGTCCATTCTGGCCAGGCTGGCCACCAGCAGGGCGTTGCGGTGCACCGCCAGGCTGAGCCGGGTTCTGCACGGCATGCATGGCCCCTGGCTGCCGCAGCTGATTGGTGCTGGCCGCTGCCGGGCTGCCGGCAGCAAAATTCCTGCTGAAATTCGGCCGTGTCATGTTGCTGAAGTCCGCTGGTCCGTGATTGCTCCCTTGCGTTGCGGCAAACGACGCACCATTCGACCCTGGACGCAGTGGTTGCGGATTGCCTGGCGCAGCAAAATTCGGCCGCGTCATGTTGTTGAAGTCTGCCGGACCATGATTGCCCCTGGGCATAGCTGCAAACGACGCGGCATTTTGGCCTGGATGCACTGGCTGCGGATTGCCTGGTGCAGCAAAATTCGGACGGGCCGCGTTGAAATTGGCGACCGCGCCGCCCGGCTGGACCGGGTTCGGGGCAGCGAAATGATTGCGCGTATTGTTGTTGATGACCGTATTGTTGTAGTTGTTGGTGACGCGATTGATGATCGTGGTGGAGCGCGACACATAGGTATTGTTGTTGTACACCACCGCCGGCCGGTGCCAGCCGTTCGGGCCGCCGCCATTCCAGTTGCCGCCCCCGCCGCCGCCGCCCCAGTGCATGCCCCAGGAATGCCAGCCCCAGGGGTGCGTGTCGATCAAGGCGCCGACGGCGATTCCCAGGCCAAAGGTCAGCACGCCTGCGGTAACGATGTCACCGGGCGGATAGTAGGCTGGCGGCGGCGCGTAGGAATAGCCTGGATAGACCGGCAGCGGCTGGCCATAGACGACGGCCGGATTATAGGCCGGCACATAGACCACATCCGAATCGGCCGGCTCGATCACGATGGTTTCCGGTGGCGGCGGCACCATTTCAGGACCGGCGTAGTAGGCCGGCTCATTGGGTGGTGGCGCATAGCCGAGCGGTGGCTGTGCCTGCACGCGTGGTGCTCTGGCGATATGCTGCTGTTTGTTGCTCTTCAGATTGCCGCTGGCGGCTGCCCGCTGGCGCATCACCTGGATTGCATTCATGACATCGGTCGGATCGTTGACATAGGCGTCGCCGAGCGCCGACGTCCACGGGATATTGTGCGCCATCTGGTCCAGCACGCCAGGGAACTGGGTCAAGCCCTTGACGCTGACATCCCAGGGTTGTTGATTGGCGGCATCCTGCAGTGGCTGGCCTTTCAGGTTTTTATTTTGCGCCAGCCAGTTGTCGGCGGCGCTGATCTGGTCTGGGTAGCTTGATGCTGCCAGGACTTGCGCCACCAGTTTGTCAGGGAACAGGGCAATCGGCCCGACCAGCTGGTAAAGCTGGTCGGCGGTAGGGGGAATATAGGCGGGAGCAGCTTGTGGCGTAGCAGCAGGCGCGGTGGCATCGTTTTTTTTGTCGCAAGCGGCAAGCGACAACAAGGCGACGCAAACGGACGCGCCAAGTAACAACGATGTTTTTTTATTGTTGGCCATTTCGCGCTCCATCACATCAAGGTATTGACAGTATCTACAAGTTAGCACGGCAATCCGGATAGCCTGCAGTGCGTTACAGAATCTTGCATGTTTAACAGACTATCCCGGCAGGGAGCGGCGATGCTTTATGATGGCGAGACCGTGCAGCGATGCGCTTGCACAGCGCAGATGGCGCGGCAGCGTATTCTTCCAGAAACAGCCGCTTTAACCAGTGAAAGAAAACCATGAAGGCACCACCAGACGATTTGCCGGTCTATCGCGTGTTAACCGGCCCTGACGATGCAAAATTTTGCCGTCGCGTCAGCGAGGCGCTTGCGCTAGGGTATGTGCTTTACGGCTCGCCCTCGCTGACGTTTAATGGGCAAAATGTCATCGTAGCCCAGGCCGTTGTCTGGCCTGCGATTGACGAGCAGTCTATCGGGTAGCCGCCACGATGGACCTTGCTTGATTGAAATCACTGCTGAAAAGACAGCTTGCCTGTTCTTTCCTCTGCTATCCTTCTTCAATTATCACGCATCCTCTCTTATCCTCCTTTAATTTCCCTGTCGTGACTTTTCGATAGTGTGTGGCCCCTTGGCCGCTGCTAGTATTTTTACCTGCCGAGCCCGCTTGCCTTATTGCTTGCGCAAGCTCGGCGTTCTGCCGGCAGGGGCGTCTTTGCCCGTCAATTCTTGCCATGGCGCTCGCTGCTTTTTTGATGATGCAGGCATGCGTTGCGCTCCCATCAGTACCGTGTAGCGGCATGTTTTAACCAGGCAATCCTTGGAGGGAAAGGCTTGCCATGAACGAGAGGAGCAAGGAATGAGCAGTGAATTCAAGAGGCGTGGTGCCTTGAAGGAAGCTGAAAGCTATCCAGTCTGGTTGCAGCAGGTATTGACCGAGACAGCGTCTGCACGGGCGTTGGTGGCCGGACATCCCGTCTTCACCGGCATGCGCGACGCCAGGCTGGGCGCGCGCGAGTTCGCGGCATTCTTTGTCCATGGCTGGCCGGTGGTGGAGCAATTTCCCCAGTATATGGCGATGAATCTGCTCAAGGCGCGTTTTGGCCGTTCGGAAGGGGAGGATATGGCGCGCCGCTACCTGACGCGCAATATCCGGGTCGAGCAGAATCATGCCGATTACTGGGTCGACTGGGCCGGCATGCACGATGTCTCGAAAAGCAAGCTGCTGCGCGCCGAAGGCCCGCCTGCCGCGTTTGCACTGAGCCACTGGTGCTGGAGCAGCAGCAGTTCCCACGCGCTGGCATCCGCCATGGCCGCCACCAATTACGCCATCGAAGGCGTGACGGGCGACTGGGCCACCCTGGTGTGCAGCAAGCCCGATTATGAGCAAAGCTTTCCTGAGGGATCCCGGAAAAAAGCCATGCGCTGGCTGCAACTGCATGCCCATTACGACGACGCCCATCCCTGGGAAGCGCTGGACATCGTCGCCACCTTGCTGGGACATGAACCGCGCAAGGAGGAAATCGAGGACGTTCGCAACAGTATCCTGACCAGCTTTTCTTACTTCAAGGCTAGCCTGGACTGCTGCCTCTGATAGTTGAGTAGCGCGTCGGCCTGCTGCTTGCGGGGCCGGCGCTTCGCCGGATTTCGCTTCAATTTGGCAGGATTTGCTCTATTTGTGCGCTTCAAGCCAGACAATGAAACGACTACACTGGTTTCATTGTTCACTTACTGGATCTGGAAGCCGCATATATGAACCGCTTACCACCACTCTCATTGAAAATATTACCGGCATCCTTCTTTGCGCTGACCCTGGGCCTGGCGGAAACGGGCAATGCCTGGCGCTTCGCCCGCGACCTCTGGTCCTTGCCGCCGTTGATGGGCGAACTGTTCGAGGCGCTGGCCATCGCCTCATTCCTTCTTTTTATCGTCATGTATGCACGCAAATGGCTGGTGCAGCGGGCAGCGGCAGTGGCTGAAGTGCGCGACCCTGTGCAGTCGGCCTTTTTGGCCCTGATCCCGGAATCGATCATCCTGATCGCGCTGGCGCTGCTGCCGTACGCGCCGGCCGCCGCCAAACTGTGCTTCTGGCTTGGCTCGAGCGTCAACCTGCTGTATGGCGCCTGGCGGCTGGCCGCGCACTGGAGCAGCCAGCGCGATGCCGCGCAGATTGTCCCGCCGCTGTATCTGCCCTACACGGCCAGCGTGCTGGTGAATGCCCTGGCGGCTGGCGTATTTGGCTACACGGATTACGGCTGGATGCTGTTTGGCGTGGGCGCGATTTCCTGGCTGATCATGGATTCGTCCATCACGCACCAGCTGATGACGGGGGGACTGGCAGAAAAGACCCGCAACTTCATGGGCATCTACAGCGCGCCGCCGGTAGTGGCCCTGGTGGCTTACCAGGTGCTGGCCGGCAAGGAGGCCAACCCGGCGATCAGCCATGCGCTGGCCGGCTACGCCCTGTTCCTCTTCGCCGGCTTGCTGTTCGCCTCGCGCTGGCTGGCCCGGCAAGACTTCGCGCCCGGTTACTGGGCCTATACCTTTGGTCTCGCCACGCTGGGCCAGGGCTTGATGCTGATGGTGCAGCGCCATCCGACTGGCTTGCTCGAAGCGCTTGCCGCCGTCGTGTTTGCCGCTACCTTGCTGCTGGTGCTGTATGTTGCGCTTGGCTCCTTGCGTCTGCTGGCCCGGGGCGCGTATTTCCCGCTGGCGCCTTTGCCTGCATCAGTATGAAAACCGTCGCATTGGTCATTTTCCCTGGCGTGCAGTCGCTGGACGTCTCGGGGCCGATGGACGTGTTTGCCGAAGCGAATGATTACGTCGCTGCCGGCGAGGGCTATCGCCTGGTCACGGTGGGCACGCAGCCATCGCCGATCCGCGCATCGAACGGCCAGCAGCTGGGTTTTGATTTCAGCCTGGACCAGGCAGAGGCGGGCATTGGCTACGATATCGTGCTGGTGGCCGGCGGCCCCCGGCTGGCGCAGGAAGAGGAAAGCCCGGCCTTGTCCGCCTGGCTGAAGTTAGTGGTGCAAAACGTGCCCCGTTATGGCTCGATTTGCACCGGCGCTTTCTTGCTGGGGCGCGCCGGCTTGCTCGACGGCAAACGCGCCACTACCCACTGGAGCGATGCGGGCCGGCTGGGCGAGCAATTTCCATTGGCACAAGTCGAGCACGACCGCATCCATGTGCGCGATGGCGGCCTGGTGACGTCGGCCGGCGTGACGGCCGGCATCGACCTGGCGCTGGCGCTGGTGGCGGAAGACCATGGCCCTTCGGTTGCGCTGTCGGTGGCCAAGCGGCTGCTGGTGGTGGCCCAGCGGCAGGGCGGTCAATCGCAATTCAGCCCTTATCTGCAAGCCCAGGCGCAGCCCGACGCGCTGGCCACCGTGATCCGGCGCCATGTGATGGAACACCTGGCCGAGCCGCTGTCGGTCGAGCGCCTGGCCGATATCGCCGGCATGAGCGCCCGCAACTTCGCCCGTTTGTTCGTCAAGGAAATGCAGATCCCCCCGGCCGAATTCGTGCTGCGCGCCCGCATCGACGCCGCCCGCAACCTGCTCGAAGGCAGCGAGCTGCCCCTGAAAACCATCGCCTACCGCTGCGGCTTCGGCAGCGCCGCCCGCATGCGCCTGGTGTTTGCACAACGATTTGGGGTGACGCCGTATCAGTATCGCGATAGTTTCAAGGTAGGCCATTCCAATGATGGCAGCGCAGCTATTGAGAGTTGACGCCTGTTGCCGGAACAGTGGCAACATCAGTACAGTTCGTTTTTAGGTGCGCGTTTCGATTCACACTTGGCGCTATCGGATGCCTCGCCGCTGCCCTCATTTTCCGTTGCGCACGCGTTGGTGGCTGGAGAAACCTGTACTTTTTCCTCCACTTGTACGGTATGGTCAGGAACGTCAGCAATGTTTGTCGGCGCCGGGGCCTGCTCGGGGGCCGCCTCAAACGGCATCGCTTGGTGCTCCACTGGCGCTGGCATTTCGGTAACGGCGGGCAGCGTTGACGGCGCCTCTGCGGGTGTTTCTTTTTTGTTTGCGCCGAAGACCACAGCGGCGATCACTATGAGTGCGATCACTCCCATACCGGTGCTCGCAAACCCCACTTCGGAACTGCCGCAAGACGGGCATTTCAGCGACATGTTTTTCCCCCTTGGATACCAGGTGTATCCGCATTTCTTGCACTTGTTTTGTGATCGTTTTGTAGCCGCCATATTTTTACCTTGAAGGTTATAGTCAACGCGAAAGCGAGCAATGGGGATCGCGCGTCATTGTTAAGAATCTGGAGCAAAATTTTGGGGTCAGACCCGTCGGGTCTGACCCCAGCTTTCTGCTGCTGGCTAAAGCCTACCCACAAGCCCTTGTGCAACTACGATACGGCGCTTCGCACGCCTGCAGGCGTTCGGCGCGGCGGGCGCGGAAGGCTTCGGCTTCGGTGGGACGCAGTTGTTGCGACTCGGGATGCACTCCTTTTGCGGCGTTGGCGTAGGGATTGCTGTCTGGCTTCATTGATAGCACGGGACTGGTATCGTTTTCGGTGGTGGGGCCGACGTTTGCGCGGCAGTCCTGGCGGGCCGAAACGCAGACTGATTTGCACATGGATGGCTCCGCCAGCGGTTTTGGGGCTGCTGGCGTGTCTGCGGCGTAGGAAGTCGAGCTCAAGCAGAGGAATAGTGCAAGGGTGCTGGCAAGTCGCATGAAGCATTTCTCCAGATTCCTGCAGGCGGCCACATGGCAGCGCGTCAGGCAGGCGCGACTATATATTTGACAACTCTTTATGGCAAGCTTATTTGACGCTCATGATGGCGGGCCACCCCATTGCAAGGCAACCCGCCTGATTAATGCCACGCTAATTACTGCGCCGCCAGACCCAGTTTCAAGCCTACCGGTTTGCCTGGCGTGGCGTCGGTTTTTTCCGGCGCACCGGCGCTGACCCTGGCCGCTGGCGTGCCATCCTGCTGCAGGGCAGCGAGGATGGCGGCGCTGCGCGCATTGCCCAGTTTGCTCAGTGCATCGGCAGGCAGGGCCTGCTTTTGCTCCAGCTGGGTACGCAAGCCGTTGTAGAAAGCGCTTGTGTCGGCTACTTGGGGTTCGCCTTCGATCAGCTTGCCCAGGCGTTGCCAGACGGGGATTTTTTCCGCTGGTGCCGAAGCTGAAGCTGAAGCCGATGCGCTGGCTGCTGCCGGCGCCGCCGTCGGTATTGCCACCTCGGCTGCTTTCTTTTGCTTGTCCAGCTCAGCCTTGCCGAAGCGTTCTGCGTACAGGTCGCGCAGGGCGCCCCGTATCTTGCGTTCGCCCAGGTTCAGCGGACCCGGCGCTTCGCCCGCTTCGAGCTTGATGCCAGCCTTGTTCGTCACGGCCAGGCGCACGGCCTGTTCGCGCAGGGCAGCCGCATCGCTGTCGCTGTACTGGGCCGGCACGGCCAGTTTCAGCTGCTCGCGCTTGGCCAGGATCTGCGCCACCTGCTTGAGTTTTTCGCGCTCGGGCGGCAGCAGCACGGCGCTGCCTGCGTCGAAATCGACGGCTTCGAGCTTGTCGCTATTGATCCCGAGCAAGCTGCCCAGTGCGCGGAACGGCGCCGTGACGATTTTCGTCAGCACGTTGCCGATGGCTTTCCAGATCAGCGCGCCGTAGCTGAATTGCGGGTCGCTCATGTCGCCCGACACGGGCAAGCCCAGGTCGATGCGGCCATCTGAATCTTTCAGGATGGCCAGCGCCAGGGTGAGCGGTAGCTTCAGTGCGTCGGGGCTGTCGATGCGTTCGCCCAAAGTCAGCTTGTCGAGCACGATCTGATTGGTGCCGTCGAGCTGGCGGTTGCGCACCTTGTATTGCAGGTCCAGCGACATCTTGCCTTCCGCGACTTTATAGCCGGCAAACTTCATGGTGTAGGGCGAGGCCGAGACCATGTCCACGTTCTTGAAGATCACGCTCAGGTCGGTGTTGTCGGTTGGCGCAAACGGGTTCAGTTGGCCGCGCACCCGGGCCAGGCCGAATTCATCGATGCGGCCGTCCAGTTCGATCTGGCTGCGCGCATCGCGCCTGGTGGACAAGCCCGTGACGATGCCGTTCAGCTCGTAAATCTTGGCGCCGAACTGGGGACGCAAGCTCAGGTCGGCAAAGTCCAGCTTGGCATTTTGCAGGCGCACCCGGCGCACGCGCACGGGGAAACTGGCGTCGGCCGTCGAGCTTGCCACCGGAGCCGTAGGGACGGGTGCAGGTTCAGCGGGTTTGACCAGCAGGCGCTGGGCGTTCAGGCTGCGGTCGTTTTCGATGATCAGCTGGGCGTTCGGTTCGACGATGCGCAGTTCCGGAATATCGAGAGAGTTAGGCCCCACGCTGGCTGTCAGCTTGTCCGTGCGCACGCTTTTCCAGGACGCGAAACGCTTGCCATCGACTTCATTCAAGACCAGGCCGGCAATGTCCACGCCGCCCACATAGCGCACGGTGGGCGCGTTCCTTGTGCCGCCGCCCGTCGTCAGATGGCCGCTGCCGGACAAGGTGCCGCCGGCCAGTTTCAGTTTCAGATGCTGGGCCAGCAAGGGTTGCGCGGGCGACAGGGCCAGCTGTTTCAGGTTCAGCTGGGCGTCCAGCGCTGCCGTACCGGGCACGAACTTGCCTTGCGCCGTCAAACGTCCCCCTGCGCGCAGGTCCACGCCCAGATCAAACGGCAGCGCCTGTTTCAAGTCATTGCTGACATTGCTCAGATTCAAGTGCGCATCCTGCAATTGCCCTTTGAGGCCGGTGCCGGGATCGTTGTACAGGGCGCCGAACTTGCTCAGTTCTACCTTGCCGACCGTGGTGGACCATGGCGCGGATGGTTTTTCTTCGGCTGCTGCAGCCTTGCTTGACGCAAACACGGGCAGGTTTTGCGCGATCACAAACTGACCCTTGTGGTTGCGCGTCAGATCGATCTGCGCACCGCTGGCCGTCACCGTACCAAGTGCCACCTTGTGCGCGGCCAGGTCGATCTGGCCATCTTCAAAACCTAGCTGGGCCAGCTTGAATGGGGTTTGCGTGCCGCGCTGCAGGGCCAGGTCGGCCAGGCCGAAGCGGGCGCCATCGATCATGATCTGCGTGCCGGCCGGCGCTTGCTGCAACTGCAGTTGCAGCTGCAATTGCAGTTGTCTGGCGCTCAGGGCCAATGCCGGCTTGACGGTGTCGTCGGTGGCGCTGAGGTCCACATTGCTCAGCGCCAGTTGTTTCAAATCGACTTTCCACTTGCCGGAACCTGGTTTGGCGGGTGTGGCCGCCTCGGCAGCCGGAGTACCTGCCACCATCAGGTTGGCCAGGTCGATCTCGCCGTGGGCGTCGCGATGCACGGCCACCTTGCCGCCGTCGAGGCCGATCTTGTCGACGCTCACGGTCTGGCGCGCCAGGTCGGCGTTGATGCCGGTTACTGCCAGGGTGTGCAGGGTGGTGAACGGTTCGCCCTTGCCGTCGCGCACCAACGCCAGGTCGCGCAAGGCCAGGCCGGCGTTCTTGATGCCCGCTTCCAGCTTGCCGTCCGCATAGGAAAACGCATAGGGCAGGCGGGCCGACAAGGCGCCGCTGGTCACTGCGGCGCGCGTATAGGCTTTCAGGTAGGCGGCCAGGCCGGGCAGCGAAGCGTCCGTCAAGATCAGTTCGCCTTCGCCGCGGATCGGCGTCAACGACGCCGTGCCGCGCCAGTGCAGCTTGCCGCCGCGGGCCGCATCGGCGCTGAAGGTGTAGCTGCCGTTGGCGTCGGGCAGGGTGGAGATATTGTCGAGCGCGAAGTTGATCGGCGTAAAGTTATCGGCATACCCGGCCTTCTGGTCTTGCCAGGCCACCTTGCCCTGTTCCAGCGCGAAATGGCTGATCACCAGGCGCGGCATGCTGCCATCCGACGGTTCATGCGGACGGCGGTTCCAGGTGTCGAGCAATTCGGCCAGGTTGAACTTGCCATCGGGCGTGATGGTGAAGTGTGCTTGCGGCGCCGTGATGCGGATTTCCGCCAGGCTCCAGGCGCGGCGCACGATGGATTTCCATTCCAGCTGCACGATCAGCGCCTCGATGTCGAGCAAGGGCGCACCCTGGGCGCTGGCCGCTTCCTTCAGGACGATGTCATGCGCTTCCAGGCGCAGGGTAAACGGATTGAAGCGCACCTCGCCGATGCTGGCCTGGCGTTCCAGGGTTTGCGCGGCAAATTTGGGGTATTGGCTTTGTATCAGATGCGGCACCAGCCAAAAGCCTGCCGCGCTATAGGCGCCCAGTACGCAGGCAGTGCCTACGGTCCAGCGTTGCCAGCGTTTCCAGCGAAACTTTGTCGGCTGCACGCTTTTGTTTTCTGTTTTTTTCACGATCAACCTTGTAATGGTAGACGTCGTACGCGTCTTAACTGTCAGTATGCCTTTTTGTCGCTGAGCCTGCAAAATTGAAGCGTGCTCCAGTGCCAGGGTAAATAGTAAAAACAGATGTAATGCATGACTTTTTTGCCGATAAAAAACTCACCAAAATTCACTTTTTCTTGCGAATGATTCTCGTTACGGATATGATGCGGGCTATCTTCAGCCTCCGGGCTATTCTTTTTTGTAGAAAGTTTCCCTCCATGCGTGCCGTTTCCCCCGCCATCCAGTTGCTGCCCCTCGTCGCCGCCTTGTCGCTGGCCTTTGCTTCCACTTCCAGCTTCGCCGCCGATAGTGGCAATGGCCAGGATGACCTGACCGCCGGCGATGAAAAAGTCATGCAGGCGGTGCAGGTGACGGGCGCCCGCGCGCAAGGCCTGGTGCCGACCACCACAGAGGCGGGCAGTTTCCGTGGCTCCAGCATCATGGACGTGCCATCGACCGTCAACGTGATCACGCGCGAACTGCTGGAACTGCAGGGCGTGAGCGGCTTGTACGATGCGGTGCGCAACACGGCCGGCGTCACGCGCCAGCAAAACGGCGGAGAGACCTGGGACCAGCTGGTGATACGCGGC
Organism: Janthinobacterium sp. Mn2066; assembly: GCF_049319705.1. Classification (NCBI taxonomy): domain Bacteria; kingdom Pseudomonadati; phylum Pseudomonadota; class Betaproteobacteria; order Burkholderiales; family Oxalobacteraceae; genus Janthinobacterium; species Janthinobacterium sp. Mn2066. The sequence continues at coordinate 141,270 of NZ_JBMOUF010000005.1, forward strand.
ATCGCCGTGGAAAACCGCACGAACTATCGTTTGAACGGTTCCCTGCCCATCATGAACTTCTCGCAAGTGCCCATGGAAGACAAGGAGCGCGTGGAAGTCCTGAAAGGCGCGTCGGCCCTGTACTACGGCTTTACCTCGCCGGCCGGGGTAGTCAATTTCGTCACCAAGCGCGCCGGCAGCAAGCCTGTCACCAGCGTGGGCTTGACGGTGGGCGACCGTGGCAGCGCGGTCGCCAATATCGACGTGGGTCGCCGTTTTGGCGAGGAACAGCAATTCGGCGTGCGCGTGAACGCGGCTGGCGGCACCCTGGGCTCGTACATGGATAACGTGGGCAATGGCAACCGCAGCTTTTTGTCGGCCGCGCTGGACTGGCGCGTGACCAACCGCCTGCTGTTGAAGGCCGACCTGGAATACGACCGCCGCAAGGTGACGGAACAGGCGGGCATCAACCTGCCGGCGGCTGTCAATGGCGTGATCACCTTGCCGCATGCGGTTGACCCCAGCCGTTTGATCGGCCCGGACTGGTCGAACTTTGAAGCGCAAACCAAGAATGCCCAGCTGCGCGCCGATTACGCCCTGAGCGACAACTGGGCCTTGACGGTGGAAGGCGGCCACTCGGAAACGTCGCGCGACCGCCGCCTGGCGATTTTCCGTCTGACCAATCCCGCTGCCGTGACCACGGGCGCCGGCAGCATCACGGGCAATATCCAGAATGCCGTGATGTCCTCCGATTTGCTGCGCGCCGAACTGGCCGGCAATTTCAGCACGGGTTTCGTCAAGCACGAACTGACCCTGGGCGCTTCGCGCACGGATAAATCGCAAACCCCGATCTACCAGCAAAATTACACGATCGCTTCGCAAAACCTGTACAACCCGCTGCCGATCACCAAGGTGGTGTTTGGCGCCGTGCCGACCACCCCGACCACGGCCGCGCTGGATACGCGCGACACGGGCCTGTATGCGCTGGACCGCCTGGTGTTCACCTCACAATGGGAAGCCGTGGTCGGTCTGCGCCATTCCAGCTACCAGAGCGACCAGGGCACGAATCACTATGACGTCAGCAAGACCACGCCGATGGTGTCCCTGGTCTACAAGCTGGCGCCGGACCTGTCGTTCTACGCCTCGTCGGCGCGTGGCCTGGAAGAGGGCGCAACGGCGCCTACCGGCACCGCCAACCAGAACGTCAAGCTGGCGCCTGGCGTGAGTAAACAAAAGGAACTGGGTGCGCGCTGGATGGCGCCGACCGGCACGCTGGTGTCGGCCGCCCTGTTCGATATCAGCCGCCCCGGTTACTACACCAACACCAGCAATATCTACACCTCGGACGGCGAGCAGCATTACCGCGGCCTGGAATTGTCGACCCAGGGCAAGCTGACGCGCCAGCTGTCATGGCAGACTTCGGCCCAGTTCCTGGACCCGACGTTTGAGCATATCAACGCCCAATACAACGGCAAGGCGCCGGAAAACGCGTCCCGGCGCACGGGCAGCGCCTTCTTGTCGTACGCCTTCGATGGCGTGCCTGGCTTGTCGGTGAATGGCGGCGCCTATTATTACAGCGCCCGTCCCGTCAACGACCTGAACCAGGCCTTTTTGGGCGGCGTGACCCTGTTCAGCGCCGGTGCGCGCTACGCCAGCCGGCTGGCCAATAAAGACGTGACCTGGCAGCTGAACGTGGAAAACCTGGCCGACAAGTTTTACTGGGCGGGCGCAGGCACCCGCCTGGCGTCCGGTGCGCCGCGCTCCGTCAAGCTGAGCGTGAAGGTGGACCTGTAATGCGCACACTGCTGACCGTTGTGACATCGGCCCAGCTGATGCTGGCCGGTGCAGCCATGGCTGCACCGGCGCTGGACTCCGCCTTGCCCGCGTATGCGCCGCAGCCGGTGACGGTGCCGGCCATGGCGGGCTATGTCGACCGCAAGACGGGCGCGGCCATGCTGGGTGGCGCCGAACACGTGGCCTTCATCGTCGGACGTTTCAATGCGCTGTTCATGGCCACGCATCCCGGTATGAAACTGGGTTTTGATGGCAAGGGCACCAGCAGCGCCGTGCCTTTGTTGATGCATGACAAGATCCTGTTCGGCGCCATGGGCCGTGCCATCAATCCCATCGAGAGCGTGCCTTACCGCAAGATCGTCGGCGGCGATGCGCTGGCCATCCGCATTGCGCACACGGCCGCCACGCCCGACCAGCACCTGGCCACTTCGCTGGCCGTGTATGTCAACGCGGCCAATCCGCTGACGCAGCTGACGGCGGCGCAGGTGTCGCAAATCCTGTCGACCGGTAATGCCGGCGGCGACTTCAAGCGCTGGGGGCAGCTGGGCTTGAAGGAGGAATGGCGCGACCGGGTGATCCATCCTTACGGCACGGCCGCCTACACGGGTTTTGGCGATTATCTGCAGCGCGAGCTGTTCCAGGGCCGCGCCCTGGCCGTCAACCATGAGGAATTGGGCAATACGGAAGCCATCACGGGCCGCATCGCGCAAGACCCGGCCGGCATCGGCGTGGCCGCGCTGGGCGTGCGCAACCCGCAATTGCGCCAGCTGGCCATTGTCGGCAAGGACGGTGTGGCGACCACGGGCACGGATGAAGAAGTGGTGTCTGGCCGCTATCCGTTTGGCCGCTATGTGTATTTGTATGTGCGCCGCGTGCCTGGCCAGGCTGTCGATCCGCTGGCCAAGGAATATCTGCGCATGGTGCTGTCGCGCGAAGGGCAGGCGATCATCGCCGCGCAGCCGAATGGCTATCTGCCGCTGACGGCCGTGCAGGCGCAAGCGGAACTGGAGAAGTTGAAATGAGACTGATGCATCTGAGTTCACTGCTGGCCGGCCTGGCGATCGCCGCCAGCAGCTTTGCTGCGCCGCTGCAGGTCGACCCTGCGCAACCGTATGTAAACCGCGACGGCACGGTGGCCATCGTTGGCAATGACGGCCTGGAAGAAGTCATACGGCAATTGAACGCCTTGTTTACGCGCCAAAATCCGGCCGTGCGTTTCAGCTTGCGCATGGAAGGCTCGTCGGCCGGCATGCCTGCGCTGACGGCGGGCGCCACCGCGTTTGCACCGCTCACGCGCGATATGTGGCCCGGCGACCAGGCGGCGTTCCGCCAGGTGTATGGCTACGACGCCACGCCGATCCGCATCGGCTACAACGGCCATGGTCCACGGCCACCGGCGAAAACGCCGCCGGCCGTGTATGTGCACCGCGATAATCCGCTGGCCGGCTTGACGATGGCGCAGGTGGGGCAGATATTTACTTCCGGCGCCGCGGCCGGCGATATCCAGCTATGGTCGCAACTGGGCTTGAAGGATGGCTGGGCAGCGCGCCGCATCCACGTGTATGGCTTGCGCGACGATGGCGGTTTCGCCACCGGCTTGCGCCAGGCGCGCTTCAAGAAGCGCCCGTTTGCGGCCAGCTATGAAGCGCTGGCCACGCGCGAAGCCGTGATCCAGGCAGTGGCCGCCGACCGCTACGGCATTGCCGTGCTGGGCTGGGTGAACGCCAGCGCCACGTCCGACCAGGTGCGCGTGCTGCCGCTGGCCGCCAGGGCCGGTGCACCGTACTATGGCCCGGACAAGGCCAATGTGCGCGCCGGATTGTATCCGCTGTCGATGCCGGTGCAGTTCTACGTCAACCGCGCGCCGGGCAAGCCGCTCGATCCGCTGGTAAAAGCCTATCTGCAACTGGCGCTGTCGCCGCAAGGGCAAGCCATCATCAATGCCCAGCAGGATAGCGAAGAAGGGTATCTGCCGCTCAGCGAGCAGGATTTGCAGGCGGAGCAGCAAAAGCTGAATGGCTTGTAGTTCAATAACTGGGGTCAGCCCCCGCGATAGACGCAGCCCGATAAGTCGGACACGACGCGCGCGGGGTCTGACCCCGGCTTATGTATTTGGCTTGGCAACGTTATAATGCCGCCATGTTCGTCCGTAAAAGCAAAGCCGTTGTCGTCCTGTGGATCGCCTGTCTCGCCATCCTGATGGCGGCGCTCGCCCCGACGGTGTCGCGCGCGCTGACGGTGGCCCGTGGCGATACGGTGCCCAGCATGGAGATTTGCTCGGTGGCCGGCGGCTTGACGATGGTGCCGCTGAAGTTCGGCGGACAAGCGCCTGATGGGCCGCAAAAGTCCGCCATGAGCATGGGCGACTGTCCGTGCTGCAGCATGCACGTGGCCACCCTGACCGTGACGCCGATGACCCTGGCGCCCGCGTCGGGCGCGCTGATCACGGGCTTGCTGCCCGTGCTGTTTTACCAATCGATTACACCGCTGTTTGCCTGGACACCGGTCCAGCCGCGCGGCCCGCCTGCCGCTTTCTGAATTTCGCTCCGTTTGAACTGCTGCCTGCCGCACGTTTGTTGCGTCGGTCGCCGTTCGTCTCGCCTATCCGAATTTGAAAGCAGCAACAATGAAATCTATCCCATTCTTGATGGTGTGCGCCGTCGTCTTGCCCGCCGTAGCGCAAAGCAATAATCCAGACTCTTCGGTCTTGCCTGAAATGAAGGTCATCGTCACGGCGATTGGCGACAGCTACCGTCCCGCCGCCGATACGGCGCAGATGCTGTCCAGTACGCCCGGTTACAGCGTGGCGGCCGGTGGCGGCGTGTCGGGCTTGCCGATGGTCAATGGCTTTGCCGACGACCGCCTGAAGATACGCATCGATGGCATGGAAATCACCTCGGCCTGCGCCAACCATATGAATGCGCCGCTGTCGTATATCGCCCCGCAGCAGGTGCAGCGCATCAGCCTGCTCGCTGGCGTGACGCCCGTCAGCGCGGGCGGCGACAATATCGGCGGCACCATCGAAGTGCAGTCCGCCGTCCCCGTGTTTGCCCAGCCAGGCGGGCCATTGCGCACGGAAGGCAGCTTTACCGTGGCTGGCCGCAGCGTCAACAGCAGCGTGTCGACCAGCGCCACCGCGTCGGCCGCCACCGACCAGTTCAGCATCGGCTACAGCGGTGCCTATACGCGCGGCCACAGTTATGACGATGGCCATGGCAACAAGGTGCTGGGCAGCATGGTTGAAAGCATCAACCAGGCCATCGTGCTGGCGGCCAGAGGGGAAGGGCAGCAAGTGACCTTGCGGGCCGGCGTGCAGCATATTCCTTACCAGGGTTTTCCGAACCAGTATATGGACATGACGGATAACCATGGCCAGTTCGCCAACCTGGCCTACAAGGGGCAGTTCGGCTGGGGTCTGCTGGACGCGCGCGCCTACTGGCAGCAGACGGACCACGAGATGGGCTTTTTCAGCAGCGAGCGGCCCGGCACCATGCCGATGCTCACGCATGGCCGCAATATCGGCTATGCGTTGCAGGCGACCTTGCCCACCAGCACGGGCGAATTGCGCCTGGGGCAGGAATACCACGGTTTCCGTTTGGACGACTATTGGCCGGCCGTGCCCGGTTCGATGATGATGGGGCCGCGCACCTATCTCAACATCAATGACGGCAAGCGCGACCGCACTGTGCTGTTCGGCGAACTGGAAACGCGCCACGATGCGCGCTGGACCAGCATCGTCGGCCTGCGCGGCGAATCCGTGCGCATGGATACGGACCAGGTGCAATCGTATGGCGACAATATGATGAATATGGCGGACACGGCCGCGGCGGCCGCCTTCAATGCCCGCGACCATCATCGTAGCGACACGAATATCGACGCCACGGCGCAAGCCCGCTTCGAGGCGGATGCCAATAGCCGCTATGAATTCGCGCTGGCCCGCAAGACGCGCTCGCCCAACCTGTACGAACGCTATTCCTGGGGCCGCGGCACGATGGCGATGACCATGACCAATTGGTTTGGCGACGGCAATGGTTATGTGGGCAACCTGGACTTGAAACCGGAAACGGCCTACACGGCGGCGTTCACGGCCGACTGGCATGGCGGAGAGGGGGAGGCGGGCTGGTTCGTGCGGATCAATCCGTATTACAGCAAGGTCGACAATTACATCGATGTCGATGTGCTGGGGAGTTTTAATCCGTATATGCAGATGGGCGCCAAAGGCAATCTCTTGCAGTTTGCCAACCATGACGCCACCCTGTATGGCGCCAACCTGTCGTGGCAATGGCCGTTGGCCAATACCACGCGCTGGGGCCGCTTCACGGCGTCGGGCAACGCCGCCTACACGCGTGGCAAGCGCAGCGATGGTGGCGATTTGTACCGCATGATGCCGTTCAATGCCTTGTTTGCCGTCGAACAAGCCGTGGGCGTCTGGCGCAACCGCATCGAGGCCAAGGTTGTCAGCCGCAAGGATGACGTCGATGCCCGCCGGCTGGAACCGCTGACGGGCGGTTATGCGCTGGTCAACCTGCGCAGCAGCGTAGCCGTCAACAAGATGGCTAGCCTGAACTTTGGGGTGAGCAACCTGTTCAACCGCGCCTATGCCGACCCGCTGGGCGGCGTTTACCTGTCTGGCTTGCAGGCCAATGGCGGGGCGCTGCAAGCCTTGCCGGCGGAAGGGCGGTCGATCGACGTGGGTTTGCAGCTGAAGTTTTAGTGATAGTTGTAGCCGATTGGGGTCTGACCCGCCGGGTCAGACCCCAGCTTGATGCATGATTACGCGTCATGTGTCGCCTGAGCAAGCATCCTTTGCCAGGCGGCGCCTGATGTTGTCTAATCATGGCTGCTTTTGATGAGATAAAGAGGTTCCCATGTTGCCCCAGCCGTTGTCCCAACACTTGATAAGCGTCTTGCGCGCCGACTTCCCCCTGATCGACGCCTTGACAGCCTTGCAGCCCCTGGGCTGGTTCAATCCCGCCATCGCGCCAACTGCCGAAGCGCTGGGCGATGTGGGATTGACGCAGGATGACGTGGAAGACGCCAGCGCCCGCCTGGCCCGCTTTGCCCCTTACCTGGCCAAGGTGTTTCCCGAAACCCAGGCCAGCGGCGGCATTATCGAATCGCCCATCGTGCCATTGCCCGCCATGCAGGCTGCCCTGAAGGTGGCGCCTGGCAAAATCTGGCTCAAGCAGGATAGCCATTTGCCGATTTCCGGCTCGATCAAGGCGCGCGGCGGCATCTATGAGGTGCTGAAACACGCGGAAACTTTGGCGCTGGATGCCGGTTTGCTCAAGCAGGGCGACGACTACAGCCTGCTGGCCAGCGATGCCTTGCAGGCTTTCTTTGGCCAGTATGCGATTGCCGTGGGTTCCACCGGCAACCTGGGCTTGTCGATCGGCATCATGAGCGCCAAACTGGGCTTTCGCGCCAGCGTGCATATGTCGGCGGACGCGCGGCAATGGAAGAAAGACAAGTTGCGTGCGCATGGCGTGACGGTGGTGGAATACGCGCAAGACTATAGCGTGGCCGTGGAAGAGGGGCGCCGCCAGGCGCAGGGCGACCCCAGTTGTCACTTTGTCGACGATGAAAACTCGCACGATTTATTTCTCGGTTACGCGGTCGCGGGGCAGCGTTTGAAACGCCAGTTCGACGCAGCGGGCGTGATCATCGATGCCGAGCATCCATTATTCGTTTATTTGCCGTGCGGCGTAGGTGGCGGCCCCGGCGGCGTGGCCTTTGGTTTGAAGCTGGCCTTTGGCGATGCCGTGCACTGCGTATTTGTCGAGCCTACCCACTCGCCCTGCATGTTGCTGGGCGTGCATACTGGCTTGCATGAAGGCATCAGCGTGCAGGATATCGGCATCGACAACGTGACGGCCGCCGATGGCCTGGCCGTGGGCCGGCCGTCCGGCTTCGTCGGCCGCGCCATGCAGCGCCTGATCGATGGCTATGCCACCGTTAGCGATGAAACACTGTACCGCTTGCTGGCTATGTTGGAACAAACCGAAGGCTGGCGTCTGGAACCGTCCGCCGTGGCCGGTTTTGCAGGCATCCGGCAGGTGCTGGATGCGCACGATTATCAGCAGCGCCTGGGCTTGACGCCGCAGCGCTTGCAGCAAGCTACCCACCTGGTCTGGGGCACGGGCGGCAGCATGGTGCCCGCAGCCGAGATGGATGCCTATGTGGCGCGGGGCAGGGCGTTGCTGGAGCAGGGCTGATGGCAACGGGCGCCCAGTTGACGGCCAGCCAGTTCGCCAACCTGCGTACCTTCCTGGTCGCGGCGCGCCACGCCAGCTTTGCGCTGGCGGCACAGGAATTGTCTCTGACGCCCAGCGCCGTCAGCCACCGCATCGCCCGCCTGGAAGACAGCCTGGGTTTGCTGCTGTTCGAGCGCCTGACGCGCCAAATCAGGCTGACGACCGATGGCCAGCGCATCTACGCGGCCCTGCAACAATGCTGGGACAGCCTGCATGCGGCCCTCCACGGTGGCGACCTGCTGGCCGGCAATGTCACCGTCCATGCGCGCCCCTCGATTGCCCAGTGCTGGCTGGTGCCGCGCCTGGCCGGTTTCACGGCCTTGTACCCCGACATCAGCCTCGACCTGCGCGTGGGCAATGAACAAGTCGATTTCCGCGCCGGCCAGGTCGAGCTGGCCATCCATTATGGTGATGCAAGCTTTCCTGGACTTGCCTCCCAACATTTGATGGACGAATCGCTGGCGCCCGTCTGCAGCCCCGCTTACGCGCATGAACATGGTTTGCTGGACAGGCCAGAAAACCTGAAAAACGCGACCATACTGCACGACACCCTGGCCTGGCCCGCCTGCGCGCCTGATGCCGAATGGCAATCATGGGCCGCCGCGCTAAGCCCGGCAATAACATTACCCACCCGCAGCCTGCGCTTCGACCGCGCCGACCTGTGCGCTTTAGCCGCAACTCACCACGCCGGCATCGCCATTGGCCGCCGCCAGCTGGTGCAGCCTTGGCTGGACAGCGGGCAACTGGTGCTGCCATTCGGCGGTTTCAATGTGGCCAGTCCGCAAGCGTATCACCTGGTGCATGCGGCGAGGTCGCCGTTGCCGGCAAGGGTGCAGGTACTGATGGAGTGGTTGCTGGGGCAAGCGCAGGAGCGCTAGTTCTTCTGGCGCGTCGCCCACAAACATAGCAAGGACCCCGCCGTCACCATCACCACGCCATACAGCAAGGAACGTCCTGGTCTAATGCCCAGCCACAAGCTGGTCAGCGTGGCCGATAGCACGGGCGTGAAATAAGACGTGGTGGCGAGCACCGTCAGGCTGCCGTGCTGGATGCCGAAATTCCAGCAAGAATACGCGGTTGCCGTCAGCGCGCCGAGCAGCACAACTTGGGCTATCCCGGCATAGCTGATGTGCAAGGTGGCTTCGTCGCTGAGCGCATATTTGATCCACAAGACCGTGGCGGTGACCAGCAGAAAAAGCGGCACGCCATTCGCTCCCTGGCCGTAACGGCGCGTCATGACCGAATAGCTGGCCCAGATAAACGCCGCAGCAAAGGCCAGTCCATAAGCGACTGGATTGCCCAGCACATGGCCCCACAAAAGCGGGGCCGACAACGCCCCATCGCCCTTCATCACCCAGACGATGCCGCTAAAACATAGGGCGATGGCGGGCAGCAATAGCCAGGAGCCGCGCTGGCTGCGCGTGATTATGGCCAGCAAGACCGTCAGGCTGGGCCACAAATAATTGATCATGCCCAGTTCCAGCGCCTGGTGCCGGTCATCGGCCAGGCCCACCGACAAGGCCAGTGCAATCTCGTAAGCAACAAACAACGTCCCGCAGCCCAACAGATACATGGGCCGCATGGTGCGTAGATTCGGCAAGCCCAGCACCGCCGACGCAAGCAGACCGCTGGCGCTAAAAATCAGGGCCGCACCGCCCACCGGGCCAAAGATTTCAGAGATGCTGCGAAACAGACCAAGAGAAGCGCTCCACATCAGGATGGCGGTCATGCCGATCAGGGTGGATTTGTGTTCGGGGTGGTGAGATTGCAGAAAATTCATGCTTATTCAGGCAGGTGGACGAAGTGGACGGATAATCTGGTTTGGCAGGCACAGGTGCGCGATTGGCGCCGATTAACGGAACTCTTGCGCGATAAAGTCGATGAAGGCGCGCATTTTGGCCGGCAGATTACTGCGGCTGAGGTAGTACAGGTATAAGTCCGCATCGGGCAGGCAGTAGCCTTGCATGACTTCTTTCAGCCGTCCGCTTGCCAAGTACTTGGCGGCGTCCCACTCGGAGCGCTGCACGATCCCGTGACCTTCCAGTGCCCAGTTCATGACCACGTCGCCGTCGTTGCTGGACACTGCGCCCCGTACCTTCACCAATTCGTCCGCCTTGCCTTTCTGAATGCGCCAGGTGCCGTAGACGTCATCGTTCTGCCGGTGCAGGATGCAGCGATGGCGCTGTAATTCTGCAGGCGTCTGTGGCTCGCCATATTTTTTCAGATAGGCAGGGGAGGCGCACAGGAAGCGGCGGTTGGACATGAGTTTGCGCGCCGTTAAACGCGTGTCCGGCAACTCGCCGAAGCGTATCGCCAGATCGTACGCTTCCTCGACCAGGCTGATAGGACGGTCAGTCAGGTGCAGCTCGACTTCCACCTCGGGATGGACATGGGCGAAGCGCGACAGGATGGGGGCGATACGCGTACGGCCGAAGCCCGGCGTGGCGTTGATCCTGAGCAGCCCCTTCGGCTCGGCGCGCCCGCTGGAGATCGATTCCTCCATCTCGCGTATCTGGTGCAGGATCTGGGTCGCCTGCGCCAGATACAACTCCCCCTCATTGGTCAGGCTGATGCGCCGGGTGGTGCGATTGACCAGCCGCACGCCCAGTTTCTGCTCCATCAGGTTCAGCCGTTTGGTCACCGCGGGCGGCGTGACGCCGAGTTCGCGGGCAGTTGCCGTCATGCTGCTCAATTTTGCCAGCAACACAAAAAATGCCAGATCTGGGGCGGTATCAGTTTTCATTTTAAGTGAATAAAGGTTTCAATCTAAGTTAATCTTACCAGTTATATTCAATAGTAAGCTACGTCTATGCGCTGAAAGACAGCACTTCCCGACACCTGGAGACCTAGCATGAAAATTATTGAAATCCGCGAAAAAACCGTACCGATCAGCTCCCCGATCCGCAATGCCTACATCGATTTCAGCAAAATGACCTTGAGCCTGGTGGCTGTGGTCACCGACGTGATCCGCGATGGCAAGCCGGTGATCGGCTATGGCTTTAACTCGAATGGCCGCTATGGCCAGGGCACGCTGATGCGCGAACGCTTCATTCCGCGCATCCTGGAGGCAGATCCTGCCTCGCTGGTAAACGACGAAGGCACGAATCTGGACCCGCACAAGATCTGGAACTGCATGTTTACCAACGAAAAACCCGGCGGTCACGGCGAACGTTCGGTCGCCATCGGCACCATCGACATGGCGATCTGGGATGCCGTAGCGAAGATTGAAGGCAAGCCCTTGTTCCAGCTGCTGGCAGACCGTTATGGCAATGGCAGCCCCGACCGCAATATTTTCGTGTACGCTGCCGGTGGCTACTACTACCCAGGCCAGGACCACGGCAAGCTGAAGGACGAGATGCGCAGCTACATCGACCGTGGCTATACGGTGGTCAAAAAGAAAATCGGCGGCGCCTCGCTGGATGAAGATCTGCGCCGCATCGACTCTATCCTGAGCGTGCTGGGCGATGGCCAGAAACTGGCGGTGGACGCCAACGGCCGCTTTGATCTCGATACGGCAGTGCAGTATGCCAAGGCGCTGTCACAGTACGATTTGTTCTGGTACGAAGAACCAGGTGATCCGCTGGACTTCGAGCTGCAAGCAACCCTGCGCAATTACTACAAGAATCCCATGGCCACCGGCGAGGACTTGTTCTCGATGCAAGACGCCCGCAACCTGATACGCTACGGTGGCATGCGTGCCGACCGCGACTGGCTGCAATTCGACTGCGCACTGAGCTACGGCCTGGTTGAATACCTGCGCACGCTCGATATGCTGCGCGAGCATGGCTGGTCGCCTAGCCGCTGCATCCCGCACGGTGGCCACCAGATGTCGCTCAATATCGCAGCCGGCCTGGGCCTGGGCGGTAACGAGTCCTACCCGGACCTGTTCCAGCCTTACGGCGGCTTCCCCGACGGTGTGAAGGTCAACAACGGCTACATCACGATGCCAGACCTGCCAGGCATCGGCTTCGAAGGCAAGGCCGATCTGTACGCCGAGATGCGCAAGCTGGCGCAATAAAACGACAGCGCTACGCCGCGCACAGACGACGCAAACAGCCGAAGAGCAGGTGCGTCGTCCTTTCCAATAAAAGCACAGCGCAGAGCGCGGGCGGTATGCCGCTGGCACGCTCTCTGCTGGCGCTCGTCGATTATTTTGTTCCGCTGGAGGAGACCCGCCGTGAACGCGCAACGCTTTAAAAAACTGGCATCCACCTTATACATCCAAGTTATTATCGGCCTCGCCGCAGGCATCCTGCTGGGCTACTTCTATCCCGATATCGGCGTCGAGCTCAAACCGCTAGGCGACCTTTTTATCAAGCTGATCAAGATGCTGCTGGCGCCTATCATCTTCGCCTCGGTGGTAGTGGGTATCGCCCGCATGGGCAGCGTCAGGGAAACCGGACGTGTCGGCGCCAAGGCCATGCTCTATTTTGAGATATGTTCCACCTTGTCGCTGGCATTCAGCCTGATCGTGGTCAATCTGATGAAGCCCGGGGTGGGCATGAACATCGACCCGACGCACATCGACACCGCGTCCATCAAGAGCTATACCTTGGCAGCACAGCATCATACGACGCTGGAATTCTTGATGAACATCGTACCCAATAGCGTGGTCGGCGCCTTTGCACAAGGCGATATGTTGCAGATCATCCTGTTTTCCTTGCTGTTTTCGTTTGCGCTGAACCGGCTGGGCAGCAAGGTCACGCCACTGATCGATGGCCTCGATATGTTCTTGCATGGCATGTTCGGCGTGGTGCGCATCGTCATGCATTTGGCACCGATCGGCGCTTTCGGCGGCATCGCCTTCACCATCGCCAAATACGGCATTGGCACCTTGAACTCGTTCGCCGAACTGATGGCCGCCGTGTACCTCACCTGCATCCTGTTTGTGGTGCTTGTGCTGGGAACGGTGATGCGCTACTGCCGCGTGCCGCTGTGGGGTTTCCTGAAATATATCAAGGATGAAATCCTGATCGTGCTGGGCACCGCTTCGACGGAAGCGGTACTGCCACAAATGATGCAAAAGATGGAGGCCATGGGCTGCCAGAAAAAAGTGGTGGGTCTGGTGCTGCCAACCGGTTATACCTTCAATGCGGACGGCACGGCAATCTATCTGGCGATGGCGGCTATTTTCATCGCGCAGGCCACCAATATCGACCTGACGATCTGGGAACAGCTCGGCATCCTCGGTGTCATGATGCTGACCTCCAAAGGTTCTGCTGGCGTGGCTGGCGCCGGTTTTGTGGCCCTGGCCGCCACGCTCGCTTCGATGCACAAGATTCCCCTGTCCGGCCTGGTGCTGTTGGTGGGTATTGACCGCTTCCTGAACGAGGCGCGCGCCGTGACCAACTTGATAGGCAACGGTGTCGCCACCATCGCGGTGGCCAGATGGGAAGGGGCACTGGATCTGGAGCAGATGAAGCGCGCGTTCGCCGCTTCGGCAGCTGGACGTGATGTGTCTGTGCCCAAGGAAGCAGCTCCCCTTGCCGAAAAGCCCCTTGCTGTGCCGGGTGAGCATGCTTCGCGTAGCGCCAGTCTCTGATTTTTTTGTAGGCAAGCGCGGCAGCAATGGCTGGCCGCGCCACTTGGCTGAAGACGACAAGACGATGCATACTCAGAGCCACCCCTTTAAAGGTGCGTCGTCACAGCTGAGATAAAACCGGCACTCTTTGTAGCAAACATCATCTAACTGGCACAGGAGGAAACTGCCATGATGATGAATGCTGTGATATCGCACTGCGCAAAAATCAGCCCGCTGACTGTGATGGCAAGGCTGGCGCTGCAACGTGCCCTCGATCCTGCTTGGGCCGATGAACTTTTCGAGCGAGAACGTGGTGCCCAATACCAGAGGGAGCTGCTGTTCTCGACGACAGTCGAACTGATGTCCGTGGTCGCAGTTGGGCTGCGGCCATCGCTGCACGCCGCAGCGCAGGCCTGCCCTGATTTTCCGGTTTCTGTGCAAGCTTTATATGACAAGGTCAGACACACCGAGCCGAACCTGGTACGGGCGCTGGTCACCGGCAGCGCCGAGCGCCTTGATGACGTGATCACGCCATTTTTGCAGCGAAAGCGGCCGCTGGTTCCGGGTTACCGCACCCGTATCGTGGACGGCAACCATTTGCCTGCTAGCGAAAAGCGGCTGAAGCCTTTGCGGGCCTTTCGCGGCGCCGCAATACCTGGCCAGTCCCTTGTGGTGTATGACCCTGATTCGGGCCTGATCGTCGATATGGAGCCTTGCGAAGATGCACACTCGCAGGAACGCGCCGTGATGCCACCGTTACTGGAGCGTTCGCATCCGGGCGAGTTGTGGATTGCTGATCGCAACTTCAGCACGCGCATGATCCTGTCCGAATGGGATCGCCGTGGGTGTGCCTTCATCGTACGTGAGCACGGCCGTACGCCCAATCCGGCGCCGCTGGACGAGTTGACATATCAGGGGCGAATCGCGACCGGCACCGTCTTTGAACAGTGCGTTGCCATCCCTGGAACCACAGGGCAAAAGGTAGCATTACGCCGCATTGAGCTGCGACTGGACAAGCCCACTGACGATGGCGAAACGATCATCCGCTTGCTGACGAATCTACCAACAGAGCATTTCAACGCACGCGCCATTGCTCGCCTATACAGCAAGCGCTGGCGGATCGAGACCATGTTCCAGCGACTCGAATCGGTCTTGCACAGTGAAGTCACCACACTCGGACACCCGCGCGCCGCCTTGTTCGCGTTCGGCATCGCAATCCTGGCCTATAACGTGTTGACTGTCTTGCAGTGCGCAGTGAGCGCCGCGCACGACCTGGTTGCCAGCGGCATTGAGCTATCGCTGTTTTATGTGGCCGTGGAGGTACGAGCGCACTATGCCGGCATGGTGATGGCTGTGCCAACCAAAGCATGGCGGCGCTACGACGCCATGTGTGCATCAGAGCTGAGCAAATTACTGCTCCAGATTGCCGCTTACGCTAAACCAAAAACGCTGCGTAAGCACCCTCGCGGCCCGAAAAAGACAGAGAAAAAAGGCTACGTGGCCGGCGCTGTTGCACGACGCCACGTATCGACGGCGCGGGTATTAAGGGACGGGGTTGTCAATGTACACCTTTAAAGGGGTGATACTCAGAGCATATCCTTAGCGAATGCCCCCCCCATTTGATACACTGCGCCCCTCACCAAAAATCGCGCACCAAGGACTCCCCATGCATCGCCCGCCATCCCCCTCGACCTCCGCCACCCCACAGGAACTGCGCGCCACTGCGCTGGCTTGTCTGGTGGAGGCCGATCCGGCGACCAAGGTGGCGATGGTGGCGGCGATGGCGCAGGCGGAGCTTGAGCTTGATCCAACTGCTGCGCTAGAGCCGCAAGGGCCGGTGCCGGGCCGGCCTGAAAGGCCGGAACTGGTGCCGCCGCGGCTGGTGGGGCGGCGGTCGATGGTGACGCAGGAGGGGCGGGCGATGCTGGTGCATGCGCTGGCGCATATCGAGTTTAATGCCATGAACTTGGCGCTCGATGCGCTATGGCGCTTTCCCGGTTTGCCTGCCGAGTACTATACGGACTGGTTGCGGGTGGCCAAGGAAGAGGCCACGCATTTCGCCATGCTGGTGGCGCATTTGCAGGTGCTGGGCCATGCTTATGGCGATTATCCGGCGCATGACAGCCTATGGGAAATGGTCGACAAGACGCGCGGTGATGTGCTGGCGCGCATGGCGCTGGTGCCGCGCACCCTGGAAGCGCGGGGGCTGGACGCGATTCCGCCGCTGCGCGCCAAGCTGGCGCAGGCGGGCGATATGGCGGCGGCTGCCATCCTCGACATCATCCTGCGCGATGAAGTGGGCCATGTGGAAATCGGCAACCGCTGGTATGGTTATCTGTGCGAGCAGCGCGGCCTGGAATTGCGCGCCACGTATGCGGAACTGGCGGTCCGCTATGAAGCGCCCACCCTGCGCGGCCCGTTCAACCTGGAAGCGCGGCGCAGGGCGGGGTTCAGCGAGCTGGAACTGGGCGATTTGCCTGCTTGACGGGTGCGGCTTGGGTCGCTTTGCCTACATGCCTGGCCATGCAGGCAAAGGCGAGACCAAACGCCATCGCGGTCAATTCCACGGCGGCGCTCTGGCCGTCGCCATTTGCCAAGTACAAGCCCAGGTGCTGTCCTGTCGTGACCCAGTTCAGCAACGGCAAGGCCAGGCACAGCAGGGCGGTGCTCCATAATTGATCCAGCCAGGCCTGGCGTGGATTAGTCAGGAACGTACGCACCAGCGCATGCAGCAGGCTGGCCAGCCAGGTGTACATAAAGGCCTGGATTTCCAGCTTGGCCCGGCCTTCCAGTGCTGCGGGCAACAAGCGGTTGGCATAAAAATACACGATACAGGCCAGGGCCGTGCCGGCCAGGGCGGCCACGTTGCACGCTTCGATCACGCGGTAGACGGTGGCCGTGGCGGCGCCGAATTCCATCTCGCTTTTCTTGCGGCGCTTGACGCAAAACAAGATGGTGCCCGTGGCCATCATGGCAGTACCCATCAAGCCGCCCACGAAGTACAGCCATTTGACGCTCCAGCCACCGAAATGGGCCAGGTGCAGTTGCTCCATCGCCTCGTGGCTGAACTTGCCGGCGTAGCCTGCGTCATGCTGCGCGCCTTCCAGTTGCAGGATTGCGCCGGTGGCGCCGTCGAAAGTGATGCTGCGGGCATGGTTCAGCAAGTCGCGGGAATCGTCGCCTTCCGTGCTGCGTGCATCGAAGCGCACGCGCTGGTGCGTGTCTCCGGGCAAGTCCACCGTCATTTCCAGCGCCGGCCTGCCCATCAGCGTGTCGGCGCGCAGTTGCAGGGCGGCCAGGTCGGGCAGGGCGGCAGCGATTCCACTGCGCGCGGGCGGCGCCAGTGGCGGGGGCTTCAGTGCCAGTTCCGCCTGATATTGTTCGTAGGCATCTTTGCCGCCATACATCGTTTCCATGGGCCAGGGCATATAGCTGATATAGAACACGGACAAACCCGTGTAGACGATCATGAACAGGAACGGCAAGGACAGCACGGCCATGGCGTTGTGCGCATCGAGCCAGGAACGCTGGCCCTTGCCGGGGCGAAAGGTGAAAAAGTCCTTGAAGATGCGTTTATGCACCACCACGCCCGACACCAAGGCCACCAGCATGCCCATCGATAAGAATCCCACCAGCCAGTAGCCGGGCAAGCCGCCTTGCAGCATGTAGTGGAAAGCCATGAAATGCCGGCCGCCCTGGGTGGCCCGTCCCCAGGGCTGGTCCAGCAGCGCGCCGGTAGCGGGATCCATGATCACATGGTGCCTGGAACCATCATCTGCCTTCCAGGCCAGCTGCATCGCATCGCCGGGACGGCGTGGCAAGTCGACTTGCCACGCTGGCGCTTGCGGCGCGGTGGCGGCCAGATAGGCGCTGGCCCGTACCACGGGATTGCTGTTCGCGGCCACTGGCAACAATGGCTGGGCTTGCATCCAGCGCGTAATCGGTTCCCGGAAGACGCTCAAGGTGCCCGTCAGGAAGATGGCGCACAGCACCCAGCCGCAGAACAGGCCGCACCAGGTGTGCAGCCAGGCCATGCTTTTGCGAAAACTGTCCTTCACGCGGACACTCCGCGCATCATCGTAGAGCGATAGAAAGGAAAACAGCGGGGAATCAGGGACATGCAAAAATCTCCATCAGAGTGAATACAACACACTCCCATGGAGACGCAGGGCGGGGCGCGAACCTCACCCTGCCGATCAAATTATTGTTACAGCGACTGCGGCGCCTTCTTGATGAACAAGGCGGTCAGCATGCCCAGTACGGCGACGGCGATCACATACCAGGCGGGCGCCAGGGTACTTTGCTTGAGCAGCAAGGTGACGGTGAGCGGCGTCAGGCCACCGAACACGGCATACGACAGATTGTAGGAAAACGACAGCCCGGAGAAGCGCACTTGGGCAGGAAACGCTTGCACCAGTGCACAGGGTACGGCGCCGACCACGCCCACGGCCAGGCCCATCAGCGCATACAGGGGCAACAGCAAGTCAGGGCGCGTTTGCAAGCTGGTGTAAAAGAAATAGGTGCAGATGGCCAGCAGCAGGCTGCCGAGGAACATCAGGCGCTGCGTGCCGAAACGGTCCGCCAGGGTACCGGCCAGGATGCAGCCCAAGGCCAGCGCGATGGTGGCGGCCACGTTCGCTTCCAGCGCCGTGCGCGCATCGAAGTGATACAGCTTTTGCAGCAGGGCCGGCGTCATCAGGATGACCACCACGATGGCGGCCGACAGCAGCCAGGTCAGCAACACGGAGACGATCACGGCGTGCTTGTGTTCGCGCAGCACGGTCTTGAGGGGCATTTCAGCGGCCAGGGCCTTGCGCTGTTGCAGTTCGACAAAGATCGGGGTTTCATGCAGCCAGCGGCGCAGATACATGGCGCCCAGGCCAAAGATACCGCCCAGCAGGAAGGGCAAGCGCCAGGCCCAGTCGGCCACTTCCGCTGGCGTGTAGGCGGTATTGATGCCGGTGGCGACCAGCGAGCCGAGCATGATGCCGACCGTCAGGCCGGCAGTCAGCGTACCGCAGGCGTAGCCGATGCGGCGCGCCGGCACGTGTTCAGCAACAAATACCCAGGCGCCAGGCACTTCACCGCCCACGGCCGCGCCTTGCAGCACGCGCAGCAACAGCAGCAATATCGGTGCGGCGATGCCGATGCTGGCGTAGGTTGGCAGCATGCCCATCAGCAAAGTGGGCACGGCCATCAGCAGGATGGAAATGGTGAACATGCGTTTGCGGCCCAGCAAATCGCCAAAGTGGGCCATGACGATGCCGCCCAGCGGACGCACGATATAGCCGGCGGCAAAAATACCGAAGGTTTGCAGCAGGCGCAGCCAGTCCGGCGTGTTGGCCGGGAAAAAAAGCTGGCCGATGACGTTGGTAAAGAAGACAAAGATGATGAAATCGTAAAATTCCAGTGCGCCGCCCAGGGCGGCCAGCGACAGTGTCTTGTAGTCCTGGCGCGTCAGCGGGCGCGCCGTGGCGCCGGCCTGGCCGGCAGTGCTGGGGAAGCCTGTTGTCTTATCCTGGCTATGCATGTGTGCTTGTCTCGCTTCTTGTAGGGTATGGGGAAGAATCTGCCTTGCTTGCGATCAGTTGCACAGACGCACCAATAGCTCCCGGCCATTCTCGGGCCGGGAGCGCTGTACAAGCTGATCAGTTACCCACCAGCATACGCATTATTTACCCAGCGCAATACTGCGCCGGGCATTTTTTTTTGTTGCCGTATGTCCCGTTTGTTACAAGAAGTAAGGATTCAAATAAAACATAGTATGGTAAGTATCGCCTGCAGCAATGTAGCAAGCACAGCATATGGCCGGCCGTATCAGGGCAGGTGCTGCAGCAGTTCACCCACGTTCGGCACGCCCAGGCCCGTCACCATGTCGTAGCCCTTGACGGCGTCGAAGGCGCCGTTGTTGCCGATGGTGATGTCGCGGAAGCACGCCGTTTTTTGCAGTGGATACAGCAACGGCGGCAAGAAGGTCAGCGCCTGCTTGCCTGCCGCCAGCCGGGCGCCATTGATGCCGGCGCAGAAGGCTGCCCAGACGGGGGCGCTCCAGCTGGTGCCGCCAAATTGCATGTCGCGCCCACCGAGGATGACCAGCGCGCCCGTATTCGGGTCCGCCGCCATGGCCACGTCGGGCACCATGCGGTGATGCCGGGCCTTGCCGCCCAGGTCGCTTTGCCACGAGGGCGCGCCGAAATATGCGCTTTTGCCGCCGCCGCTGTCTGGCCAGCCCGTCTCATCGGTGACCGTGCCGCTGGCGGCCAGCTTGAGCGTGGTGCCGCCCACGCCGATGACGTAATTGTCCGAGGCAGGATATTCGGCTTGCAGCGGACCGTTCGAGGCGTGGCCCGTATTGTCCGGATTCGAGCCGGCGTCGCCGCTGGAGACAAAGACGTTGACGCCGGCAGCGGCCAGGCGCAGGTATTTCAGGTTTTGCGTGCGCAGTTCGGCCGGCTGCATATAGCTTTCGCCCAGGCCCAGGCTGATCGACAGCTGGCGCAGGCCCGGTTCATTGGCCAGGTCGTTCAGGATGCGGTCCAGGCCCCGGTCCAGCGCCGTGAATTGCAGCGAGCCGCAGGCGTAGACGCGGATCGCTGCTTCCTGGGCCACGCCGCCAGCCCATTCCACATCCATGGTTTCCTCGCCTTCGGGCGGCGGCAGGTCGGTGTTGTTGACGTTGACGATGGTCACGCGCGAGCCGGGCGCCGTGATGCGGTTGCGCTGCCAGAAGGCGTTCAGGTCCTCGTCATCGGGCTCGGCATCGATCAGGATGGCGATCGTCTGGCCGCGCCCCGTCAGGGCGGGGTCGTCCGCGTTATAGGCTTGCCGGATTTCATGTGGCAGGTAGGGCGGCGCGAAGTTGATGTTACTGGTGGGGGCCGGCACGCCATTGACATTGACCTTGAGCTTATTGTCCGTCTTGGTGCGGTTCATGGCGGGCATGCGCCGGGAGTGCTTGCGGGCGTGACGAAAAGGCTGCAGGCCGCCGATTGCCTGTACTTGTCCGGCAATGTCCGCAGGCAGGCTGGGGGCATTGCGCGCCGCAAGATACGTCACGCCATTCTTGGTGATGTGCACCATGGTCACGCCCAGGCTTTGTTCGATTACGGATGCGCTGGCCTTGGCAAACACGGTGCTGTTGTCGCTGGCCACGTGCTCGATGGTATAGCCTTGCTGTTCCAGCCATTGCGTCAGTTTCTGGCATTGGGCGCGGTCGGTGGCAAAATCCTTGATCTGGTCGGCATACGGGATACGCTGGCCTTTGGCCACCGCCTCGACCAGCGCCGCCTGTTTGTCGTCCGGCAAGGCAAACGAAAAGCTCAGCAGCATCGGGGCGTCATCCTTGCCGGGGCCGGCGTGATTGAGTTTCAAGCCGTTGGGCGCCAGGCCCGGCAGCTCGGGCAGCGGCAGGATGCTGTCGTGAAAGACGACGCGTTGGCGGTTGTTTTGATTGCTAGCTGGATTCATTGTTGACTCCTTGAGTGAGAGTTGCAGGGGATAGTTGCAGGCGTGGCGAGATAGGCACTGGACAGGCAGTGACAGGTATGGGACAGAGCAGGCCGGCTGCCACGCGGCGCCGCCCAGGAAAAACAGCATAGAGGGCGCTGCGGGTGCACGATTGAGCCAGCGCAAACAAGTCGTGTGTACGGAAGCAAGCGTCAGGCGTGGTACATTGATTCGTCGTCCGCGTGACCGTGGGCAAGAGCCTGGGAGTGAGTATGGCAACAGAATGGGAACTGGTAGGACGGCTGGTGTTTTCTGCCTTGCTGGGCAGCGCCATCGGCTATGAGCGCGAGCGGCTGGCCTGGGTGGCGGGCTTGCGCACGCATATGCTGGTGTGCGTGGGTTCGACCCTGATCATGATCGTTTCGGCGTATGGTTTCAGCGACGTGCTGGGCAATGGCGTGACGCTGGACCCGTCGCGGATGGCGGCGCAAGTGGTGTCGGGCATCGGTTTCCTGGGCGCCGGCGCGATCCTGGCGCGCGGCGAGATCGTGCGCGGCCTGACGACGGCCGCCAGCGTCTGGTCGGTAGCCGGCATCGGCCTGGCCGTGGGCGGCGGCCTGTACACGCCAGCCGTGGCGGCCACCATCATCATCCTGATCATTCTGGCGGGCATCAAGCCGCTGGAGCAGCATTTCATGGGCAGCCGGCAAAAGCGCGACTTGCTGATCACGGCCGAGCGCGACGCGCTGTCACTCGATAAACTGCATGAAGCGCTGGGCGCCGGCACCACGCGGGTGCAGCAATTCGTGATCCGCCAGAAGGACGGCGCCCCCCAACTTGACGATATCGTGATCACGTTTGGCCGGGTGACGCCGGTGCAATTGCTGGCCTTGCAGAAACGCCTGGAAGCGGTGGAAGGCGTGTTGCAGGTGAAAGATCCTGATGCTGCCGAGCACAGCAATTAACCAGTGTTTTGCAGTCGCCGTTGCAGCAACGCCAGCACGGCGGCCTCTTCCGGCGACAGCGCGTGCAAGTCTTCTTCCAGTTGCTGCCTGGCCCGCGCGCGCAAGCCTTGCAGCAAGGTGCCGTCGAGATAGGCGTCCAGCACGGCCGGGTGCACATAGCATTTGCGGCAGATCGACGGGGTGTTGCCCAGCTTTTTGGCCACCGATTCGATCGCTGCCACGATGTTTTTCTTGGCTTGCGCTTCGGAATCGACTTTCTCAAACTCATCGAGGGCCAGCGCGGCCAGCACGGTGCCCGACCAGGTGCGGAAGTCCTTGGCCGTGTAGTCTTCGCCCGTGATGTCACGCAGATAATCGTTGACGTCGCCCGAATCGATGGCGTGGCGCTGGCCGTCTTCATCGAGATACTGGAACAGTTCCTGTCCCGGCAGTTCGCAACTGCGGACGATGATGCGCGCCACGCGCCGGTCGCTCAGTTCGATATCGTGGTGCACGCCGCTCTTGCCGCGAAAGTGAAATTGCACGGTACTGCCGTCCACCTTGACATGGCGCGTGCGCAAGGTGGTCAGGCCGAAGGATTTATTGCTGCGTGCATATTCTTCGTTACCGATGCGCATCATCGTCAATTCCAGCAAGTGCACGATGGTGGCCAGCAGCTTTTCGCGGGGCAAGCCCGGCAGTTTCATGCCGGCATCGACGGCGCGGCGGATGGCGGGCAGGGCGCGGCCAAAGCTGAGGATATGCTCGTATTTGGCCGCGTCGCGCAGCTTGCGCCAGCGCGTGTGGTAGAGATATTGCTTGCGTCCCCGGGCATCGTGGCCGGTCGCCTGCAAATGCCCGTTGGCGCGCGCGCATATCCACACATCGGTCCAGGCCGGCGGTATCGCCAGCGCCTGGATGCGCGCCAGCATATTGTCATCGCGCACGCGCTTGCCATCGGCATCAAGATAATGAAACTTGCCTGGCAGTCCCTGGCGGGCGATGCCGGGCTGCTGGTCGTCCACGTAGCGCAGCCCGGCGCAGCGGGCGCTGGCCGGCGCCGATGGCGTTGAGGATGTCGTGACGGCTGTCGCTGCAGGCATTGCGGTTTGCATGTCTCCCCCTTTTTTTGTACGGCCTGGCTGGCGCGCTGCGCCGATGGCCGATGTTGTGCTACTGTGCGCCCTTGTACCGCCCTGGACGGCAACCGGAGTTACCGATGTTTGGCAGAAAAAAGAACCTGGAACAAGACCATGCGCAGCAGGCGCAAGGGACGCAATACGAAAAAAAATATACCGATGACAGCTTCTGGGACAAGGTCGTCAAGTTCGCGAAGACGGCCGGCCGCGAAGTCATCGAAAAGGCGCTGTGGCTGTATTACGCCGCGCAACAGCCCAACACGCCCCTGTGGGCCAAGACCGCCATTTATGGCGCACTCGGCTATTTCATCTCTCCCATCGACGCCATTCCCGACATCACGCCCGTCATCGGTTACGCAGATGACCTGGCCGTGCTGGCCGCCGCCGTCGCCACTGTCGCTACCTATATCACGGCTGACGTGAAACAGCGCGCCACGGAGAAACTCGGTGACTGGTTCGGCGCCTGAATTTACGCCTGCACTTTCGCCGCGACGCTGCCTGCACCATACCCCAGCAGCCGTTTCACCACCTCTTTCTGGAAGCTGCGAAACTCGCGGTCGGCGCTGATGTTGGCAAAGGCCAGCACGGCGGTCTTGCTGGCCTGGTCGAGGCAGACGATGGAAGCGGCGCCGGGGGCGTTGCCGCTATAGCTGGCCAGGGCCGTGCCATCAAGGTCGCGCAACTGCCATACCAGCGCCTGGCGCAGCGAGGGATCGGTGGCCAGCATGGCAGCGGACATGGGCATTGCCTGTGGCGCCAGAAAGGTGTGCACGGTGCTGTCCTGCAGATACGATTCTCCGTCGACCTTGCCGCGATTGCTGAAGATGGCCAGGAAGCGGGCAAAGTCATGCGCCGATGTGCGCAGCTGCCCCGCGGGCCAGTCCGGATAACCGACAGGCTGCAGCAATTGCACGCCCGGTTCCTTGTCGGCATAAGGCTGGGCGAGGACGGCGCCGCGCGGCAGGCTGGCCAGGCTCCAGGCCGTATTGTCCATCTCCAGCGGTTCGAACAGCCTTGCGTGCGTATAGGCGTCCAGGCCGTCCGTCTTGATGCGGCCCACCAGGTAGCCGAGCAAGGCGATGCCGACATTGCTGTAGCGCCACTGCGTACCGGGGCGGGCGGCGAACGACAGCTCCGCGTCATACCAGGCGCCGCCGCGTGACAGATAACCTGCCAGGAAGTCGCGCAGGGGCAGGCGGGGATCGCCGTGCACGGCAAACGCCCTGGTTTTTTCATACACGGTATCGGAAATGCCCGAGGTATGCGTCAGCAAATGGCGGAAGGTAATCGGTATATCGGGAAACTTCGGATGCATCAGGGGAAAATCCAGATAGGCCGCCACTTTGTCGTCGAGCTGGAAGCCCCCTTGTTCGAGCAGCATCATGATGGCCGTGGCGGTGACGAGCTTGCTGACGGACGCGATATGAAACACCGTGTCGGCGTCGGCCTTCTGGCCGGCCTGCACATCGGCCCAGCCATAGCCGCGCGCAAAGACGGTCTTGTCACCGCGCACGACGGCCACGCTCATGCCCGGCGTTTCCGTTTTCGCCAGGTTGTCTTGCATGAAGGCATCGAATTCTTTTTCCCAGGCAAGATGTGCCGAATTGACGGTATTGCTGGCGCAGCCGGCCTGCAGCAGGGCCAGTGAGACGCCCAGTCCCAGCACGCTTCTACGTTTCATCTTGTGTGTTTTCCTCGCTGTGACTGCTGATGAGTGTATTGTCCGCCCTGCAAGAGGTCGAATTTTTGACTATATTAGCAACCTTTCAGGCTGGCACGGCGCAAATATGCGGGAAGATTGCTCAGACGTAATATCAACCGGCGATCAGGGATGCCAGTAGCGGTCCAGCAATGGTTTGACGCTGAGCCCATGCATGATGATGGACAACATCACGACGACGATGGTGATGTTGCTCAGTTCGCGCGCCAGCGCAGGCGGCAAGCCATGATGGATGGCGTAGCACAGGTAATACACGGAACCGATGCCGCGCACGCCGAACCAGGCGGCCAGGCCGCGCAGGCGCAGGCTGGTGCCGGACGCCAGCAAACCCAGCATCACGCTGCAGGGGCGCGCCACCAGCAGCAGGAACAAGCCGGTGGCCCAGGAACGCCAGTTCCAGGCCACCGCGCTGATGGCGCCGCCCAGCAGCAGCACCAGGGTCAGCTCGGATAGCCGCTCCAGGTGCTCCTTGAAGACCAGCGCTTCGCCGCTGACGGTGAGCGGCGCCTCCGGTTCGGCGGGCCGGGTGGCGGAACTGGCGTGCACCTCCTCGGCCTGCAGCAAGCCTTGCCGGTCCTTGCGGGCGCCGGTCAGCACCAGTTCCGTCTGGCGCAAGGCCACGCCGGCAAAAAAGACGGCCAGGAAACCCCAGGCCTGCAGCCAGTCCGCCAGGCCATACACCAGCGCGATCAGGCCCAGGCCCGCCAGGTCGTCCAGCACTTCATGCTTCGGGTCCTTGCCGCGCAATTGCCAGCCCAGCCAGGCCAGCAGCGCTCCACCGGCAATGCCCAGCGCGATGGCCGCCGCGCTGGCCCACAGCAAGTCGTGCCAGACCCAGCGGATGCCATGGTCGCCCAGCTCATGCAGGCCCAGCAGTCCCAGTCCCAGCATCACGAAAGGAAAGCCGGTGCCATCGTTCATGCCCGCTTCGCAGGTGAGGGTAAAGCGCAGATGGTCGCTGTCGCCGGCGCGCCGCACCTGCACGTCGGTGGCCAGCACCGGATCGGTCGGCGCCAGGATCGCTCCCAGCAGCACGCCTGCGCCCAGCGGCAAACCCAGCACCAGGGTGCAGAAAGCGGCCACCAGCGCCACCGAGAGGGCCATCGACAGCCAGGCCAGGCGCAGCGAAGGCAGCCAGCGGGCCAGGCTGAACGGCACCGGCATCTTCACGCCGGCCGAGAACAGGGAGATCAGGACGGCGATTTCCGTCAGGGTTTCCAGCAGCGGCGCCTGCTTGATCAGATCGATGGAAAACAGGCCCAGGAACATCGGACCCAGCAGCAGGCCGACGCCCAGGTAGGCCATCGCCGAAGTGAAGGGCAGGCGGGCGATGCTGGTGGCGGCCAGGCCACGCGCCAGCATCAGGCAGCCGATCAGGATGAACCAGGCAGTGATGCTCATGGACGCCAGCCTTTCTCGGGTGAATGCAGGCGATTCATTCTAGCGGCGCGCCGGGATAGGCAGCGCGCCGCTGGTTTTCAAGCCTTGTTCAGCATCGATGGCAGACTGTCGTTCTCAGCCTGCATAGTTTCAGTCTGCATGCTGATCGGATCATGCGTAGCGCGCACGCGTGGCAGGCCATGCGGATAATTGGCAGCAATAAAGGCCAGCATCTGTTCGCGCACCAGGTAGCGCAGGGCAAACACCTCGTCCGAATTCTGCGAGCTGACCAGGAAGCGCACGCGCATGGCCCGTTCATTGGCGTCGAAGACCACCACCGTGCAGGCGCGGCCATCCCATTGCGGCGCTGCTTCGCAGATACGCCGTAGTTCCTCGCGCAGCGGTTCCAGCGGGATGCTGAAGTCCAGCCACAGGAACACGGTGCCATGCAGCGTGGTGGAATTGTGGGTCCAGTTTTCAAACGGATTTTCTATAAACCATTGCAGCGGCACGATCAGGCGGCGCTCGTCCCACACGCGCACCACCACGTAAGTGCCTTTGATTTCCTCGACCTTGCCCCATTCGCCATTGACGATCAGCACGTCATCGATGCGTATCGGTTGAGAAAACGCAATCTGCAGCCCAGCGATGAAATTGCCCAGCACGGGACGAGCGGCAATACCGGCCACCAGGCCCGCCACGCCGGCCGAGGCCAGCAGGCTGGCGCCGATCTGGCGCGCGCCAGGCAAGGTCAGCAGCACGAAGGAAATCCCCAGCATGACGACCACCGCCTGCGCGCTGCGCGTGAGCACGCGCGCCTGCGTGATCAGCCGGCGCGCCCGGATGTTGTCGGCCATGTCGACCGGATTGATGTCAGAAATGGTGATGCTGAGCGACTGTATGCATTGCATCGTCAGCCAGGTCAGGCCGACGATCAGCGCCACATTGGCCAGGTGCGACATGGCAACCAGCCCCGGCGTATCGTCCGGCGCCCCGGCCAGCACCATGCGCAAGCCGAAAATGACCACGCACAGCTGGCTGGAACGAAACGCCACGCGCGTGACGGTGGTGGTAAACGGGCGCCCATTGGCCAGTTTTTTCAGCAAACTTATGCCGGCGCGGTGCACGCCGATGGCGACCAGGGTGACCAGTAGGGCGGAAACCAGCACGGTCAGCGCAGAGCGCAGCGGGCCGCCCATCAGAGAATGAAACGTGGTGAGATCCATAGGCGAAAACTCCTTCTTTTAATGGAATGGATGTCGGTAAGTGATGCTTAACTGGCTATTTTACGGGGAGAGGGCTTGATGAGGATGTACGTTGCCAAACGGATAATGCAGATTGGAGCGTGTTTTTAATTGAAGTGCGGGCCTTGAGTCGCGGGCCTGAGAAAATGGCCATGGCTGCGTTGCTTGGGCTCACCGTACATGCGTACTGTCTTCGCCCGGCGCGCCTGGGTTTGACAACTCGCTGACCATTTTTCAGGCCCTCTGGGCCCGGGGAGCCTTTGCTGGGGACTTGGGCTGGGGCGGGTTTTATCTGGTAGCTTGGGTTGGAAGGGCGGCTAATATTTTGCTGATGGGTGAGGTCGGATATGAATGGCCCAAACTGTCCGGTACATCCTTTGGATGCGCCGTCTCATCTTAGATTCATCTCAGCCAGAAAAATTAAAGTTCATCTCAAACACATATGAAATTTGCCATCTTTTTTTCCTTGGCCTATCAACGACGCCGAGCTATTTTAATTCAAAGTGATGTCCTGCCTTCTTAAGAATTGCCGCCAACCTGTAATCTCGCACAATTTTATTGTCCTCCCCACCACCTTCCGTTTGATCCCCTCCTGAGTAAAAAGCATCTCGTGCGCGGAGTTCAAACAATTCCTCTGCCTTTTGCAATGACGCTTCAATTGACAAGCCTTTTGACGATCTATCCAGGATATCAAAATACGTTTGATAAGTACGAGAGGCCAAATGACCATCTGGCCTGGTTGCTAGCATTTTAATTTCTTTTGATGCGTCAACATTAAATTCTACTGAAGTAAAATTAAAGAATAATGTAGATGCGATTAAATAATCAAGTCGTTGTTCTGGCATGTCGGCACTGGCATAGTCATATTCAAGATGCATGGCCTCGCCATTCAAATATGAAATAATCATTGCCTTTTCCAGTGGCAAATCCCGATACACTTTCGCTGTAGGATCAAGCTTTGCGAGCAATTCGGCACTATTGAAAATATTTTTTTGACATTTTTTAAGTAACGCGTCTGGATCCTCTTGATGCCTCCATTTGACCAGTGCTTGCATCAGCTGACACTTAAAGAGTTGTCGTGCATTAAGTGCTAGAAGTTGGTAATTCTCATCCATCTGTGCGGCGGCCAATCCTTTTTCAGCCCGTGCTTCGCGTTTGGAAAACGAATCTATAATTTCATGAGCTTGCATTTTTTCTTTCTTATTTGTGGGAGTTGCTACGGGCGAAAGGGATAGTGCCATTCATCCACGATCTCGTCCACTAGCAGAATATGAGTTGCCCTTCCGATACAAACTACCAGATGAAACCCGCTCAGGCCCATATGGTAGAACTACCCTGTCACCGATTGCCTCCAGACGTCAATAGTGTTCAGATAGAGTTAAAAAAGCCCGCGCGTGGCGGGCTTGGATCAGGGCTTTGCGACAGGCAGCGTCGGCGCTGGCTGGGCGTAGATAACTACGGGAGCTGGCGGGGGAGGAGGGGTTTTAGGGGGAACATTGTTGAGAAGGAATGTCATCAATGAAATTCCAATCACGCCTAGCCCCATGACGATGCCGGCCACCCATTTGACGGTGTCGGCTGTTGATTTGTGCAGTGTCGCGTCGAACTCGGCAAACTTACGGGCGAGCAGCAGCTCCATGGAGCTTAGCCCTGCCGCCAACTTCGTATCGATGGGGCTTCTACTCGCATATCCATCCTCGTTTCGATAAGTTCGAGCCTGCGCTCCACTCGTGCAGACGAAGTCGCTAATTTTGCATCCAGCTCTGCGTGTGTGATATCTGCCATTTTTGGTCTACCTACGTCTCAGAGATGCTGCCTTTAGTCT
This sequence comes from Janthinobacterium sp. Mn2066, assembly GCF_049319705.1. NCBI lineage: Bacteria > Pseudomonadati > Pseudomonadota > Betaproteobacteria > Burkholderiales > Oxalobacteraceae > Janthinobacterium > Janthinobacterium sp. Mn2066. The sequence goes on from NZ_JBMOUF010000005.1 coordinate 170,516, forward strand.
ACGCTGAAAATCGACTAAGGATATATTCGATATCAATATGAGTTGCCAGTATGAGTTGCCTTCCCGATGCAAGCTAGCAGATAAAATCCGAATATACCAAAGTCCCCAGCAAAGGCTCTCCGGGCCCAGCGAGCCTGAAAAATGGTCAGGGCAAGGCGCGCAGGGCGAAGACAGTACGCATGTACGGCGAGCCCAAGCAACGCAGCCCTGGCCGTTTTCTCAGGCCCGCGACTAAAGGCCCGCACTTTTTAATTTATGCGCCTGTAATCGACGTGACCGCCTTTTCCTCTCCCAGATGACGATACCGGTTACTGACAGCATCGCCACCATAATCCCCATGAGCGACATCATTATCCTCCCCGGCAACCCCAGTATGCGGCCGGAATGCAGGGGAAACTGTAGCTGAACAAAAACATCAGCCGCCGTACCTTCCCAGGGCTTATGCTGGCCTATGACCTTGCCATCCATCCCATCAATATAAAGATTCGACAGCCCCATGCCGGCTGAGCCGAACTCGTCGGCAGGGTCGAAAAACGAGACGTTGTAGAACGAGTAATTGCCGCCGTAATAAATGCCGCCCAGGGGCGCGCTGATGCCGCGTTGCACGGCTTCCTGCTTGGCGATATTGGCCGCCTGCTCAAAGCCGATGGCGGGCTTGAGGAAGGTGCCGTACGGCGCCGGTGTTTGCGTTTCATACGGGCCTGGCGTGGTTTTCGAGACCAGCGACATGACGGGGTAAAACACTTCGCGGTAGAGGTTGAGGGAAAACGAAGTGAACGCCACCACGATGATGATGCCCCACACCCACAAGCCGCCCGCGCGGTGCAGGTCGAAGTTGAGCTTGTAGCCGCTGGCCGCCCAGCGCACTGCCCATGATGGTTTCCAGCGCTGCCACCAGTTGGCGGCGTCGCGGTGGCGCGGTGCGTCAGGGCGCTCGCGCAGGCGGCGCGGGGTGGTCAGGTAGAACGCTACCAGGCTGTCGAGCAGCCATATCAGGGCGACCGTGCCCATCAGCCAGTAACCCCAGCGGTCGGTGCCCCAGAAGGCGGGCACGTGCAGGCTGTAATGCAAGTGGCGCAGGAAGGGCATCAGGCTGCGGCGCGACAGGGAAATCGCGGTCGAGTCGCGCGTGCCCGTGATCTGACCCGTGACGGGGTCCACATACACCGTGTTGTAGTCGAGCACATAGGGCTTGCCGGTGGCCGGATCGGTCAGGGGGCGCACCAGGAATTGCGCCGCATGGCCTTGTTCCAGGCCCAGGCTCATGTAATTGACTTCCACCCGCGGGTCGGCCGCTTCCGCTTTTTTTGCCAGCAAGAAGGGGGACAGCAGCGGGCCGCGGCCCGGCGTGTCCATGATGTCGGCGTTCAGCCACTCGTCCAGTTCATGGTCCCAGGACGTGACGGCGCCCGTCAGGCCGGCCACGATGAGGAAGAGGGCGATGGTCAAGCCGGCCCAGCGGTGTAAAACAGTCCAGAAAGCGCGCATGCGGTACAAACCTTTATCAAAAACAGCTTGTTGCCGCTGCCTCCGCTTGGAGTAATGGGAATCGTTCGCATTTTCCGCCGCGTCGCTGTTTTTGGCAAGCGGCTTGGGTTTGCAAGCGACTTCCATCATGTCTTTACATTCACAAATTTCATATAAACAAGCATATTTTTCTTCGTATTCAGGCATTTTTAACTTGTATATACTTTTTCTCGTGGTGATGTCCTTTACCGAAGTGCCGTTCCCCACATGTCAGGCGCTGGCGACGATCTCGCCCTGGATGCCCGGCTTCAATGGCGCCGCTGGCGGCGCGTCATCTTCTTATGCTGGCACCCGACCTGATTGCAGTACACAACGCTGGCGCATGCATCGATAGCAAGTAAAAACATCTTAAAAATAATAGTAAAAACCAAACAAGGGGTACTGATGGGTAAGCATTTGATTGGATACGGCACGCTGGCCGTGTTGTCGGCTGGCGTGATTGCCTCTGCGCAGGCTCAGCAGCAAAGCAGTCCGGCGCCGGATACGGGTTCCGACACCATAGAACAAGTCAACGTGACGGCCACGCGCTCGGCGGGCGCGGTCGATGTGCAGAAAGTGCCGGCCGCCATCACGGTCTTGCAGCCGGAAAGCCTGGCCAAGTTTGGCCTGGGCAACCTGGTCGATATCGCCAGCGCCGTGCCGGCCATGAGCGTGCAGTCGCAAGGTCCTGGCGTCAACAACATCACCATGCGCGGCCTGGTGGTGCGCGGCATCGTGCCGTCGGAAATCCAGGATGCGTCCCTGGTGGCCGTGTATGTCGATGACATGCCGGTGACCTTGAAGTCGGGCAACCCGGACTTGAAAGTGCTGGACCTGGAACGCATCGAAGTGCTGCAAGGCCCGCAAGGCACTTTGTTTGGCGCCGGCGCCATGGCTGGTGCGGTGCGCCAGATTACGCAAAAGCCCGATACCAACGATTTATTCGGCTCGGTGGAAGCGGTCGGTTCGCGCACCTCTGGTTTCGGCGGCAATAATCACAATCTGCGCGGCATGGTCAATATCCCCCTGAAGGATGATGTGCTGGGCTTGCGCCTGACCGGTTACACGGGCAACGATTCCGGTTATATCAAGAACGCCTTGACGGGCGGCACCACCAACGCCGTGTCCACCAACCAGGGGCGCGCCGCCTTGCGCCTGAAAGCCTCGCGCGACCTGACGGTGGACGCCAGCATCACGGCTTCGAACGTGAAGGCCGGCTTGAACGATGCCTACGCCGACCTGGCGCCATTCACCACCATCGCCTTGCTGCCGCAAAGCAGCAATGACAACCTGCAACTGTATAACCTGGCCGTCAATTACGATTTTGGCCGTGTCCAGCTGGTGTCATCCACTTCCTATCTGCACCGCGATACCTTTTACCAGCAATCGGCCCAGTATCCCGCCACCGCCTTTGTGTTTGGCGGGCAGCTGCCGCTGATGGCGGCGGCCTATCAAATTGGAAACAAGGTCACCGATTTTGCCCAGGAATTCCGCTTCAATTCGAAAGATGCCGGGCCGTTCAAGTGGACGGCGGGCGCCTTCCTGGAAAGCGGCAAGCGCAATGTGGTGCAGAATGAACCGACCATCGGTTTCGATGCGCGTTTTGCAGCCACGCGCAATTTCCCTGGCTATAACTCGCAAACCAATGAACTGGCCTTGACCCCGGACAATTTCTTCTCGGGCTTGCAAAACACCAAGTCGCGCCAGGTGGCCCTGTTTGCCGAAGGCACCTACACCGTGTGGGACAAGCTGGACTTGACGGCTGGCCTGCGCCTGTTCCGCGGCACCCAGGATTTCGACCTGCGTTTCTCTGGCCTGTTCGGCAACCTGGTGGGCGCCACGCCGACCACGGTGGGCATCCCTGAAACCAGCGCCAGCAGCGCCACTTCGCAAGGCGCCAACCCGCGCTTTGCCGCCGCCTACCGGGTAGACCCCGACCATATGGTGTATGCCAGCGCCGGCAAGGGTTTCCGCTACGGCGGCAATAACCAGCCCGTGCCCTTCAACTTCTGCGGCGTCCACGCACCGTCCACGTTTGCACCGGACAGCCTGTGGAACTATGAGCTCGGTTCGAAAAACACCTTGCTGGACCGCCGCATGACGTTCAACGTCAGTCTCTACCGCATCGACTGGAGCGATGTGCAAGTGTTCAACAAGCTGCCGTGCACTTATTACTACACCTTGAACGCAGGCAAGATTCGCAGCCAGGGCCTGGAAGTGGAGTCCGCCTTCAAGCTGAGCCGCCACGCCACGTTCGGCTTGAGCGCTTCGTATAACGATGCTTACGCCAGGGAAACCGTGGTGACTGGCATTGCCGCGCAAAACATTCCGGCCGGCAGCCGCACTCCCTATGCGCCGCGCTTTGCCGCCAACGCCACCCTCAGCTACAGCATCCCTGTGAACGGCAAGGATGAGGTCGGTGTCTCGGCCAGCTACGCCTACCGTGGCAATGCCTATACCAACTTTGCCAAGGCGCAAGGCAGCTACGAAGAGATCCCCTCGTCGAACATGGTCAACGCCACCCTGACTTACAAGACGGGCGCGTACGAGTTCGGCCTGTTTGGCACTAACTTGACGAACGGCACCAAGATCAATGACGTGACCAGCAATGTCATCGCCATCCAGCCGGGCAACACCTTGTTCCTGGCGCAACCCCGCACCATCGGCCTGCGCGTCAAAGCGCGTTTTTAATGGATGTCGTTTTTACCCCGCCCCAAAGCCAACCCGGGGTCGGACCCTGCAGGGCCCGACCCCGGCACTTTCGACGTTGGGGTGAATAAGAAATATGCTGGACTGTTTGAGTGAACGGCTTTACCCGGTGCACTGCACTTTTTCTGGAGACTGAGATGGCAAGTATTGTAAGTAGGGCCAAGCCGATGCTGGCGTTGATCACCATGGCCCTGTTCGGCGGGACAGCACTGGCCGCGCCGGATGCCGGCATTACCATCGGTTCCAAGATCGATACCGAAGCATCGCTGTTATGCCCGATGGTCAGGCTGGCATTGGAAGCGAACGGCATCAAGGTCAAGGAAAAGTGCGGCACGGGCGCCACGCAGGTGGTGCGCAAGGCCTTGCTGGAAGGGGAGATCGATGTGTATCCCGAATACAGCGGCAATGCGCCGTACCTGATCAAGAACGTCAAGTTTGAGCCGGGCATTTTCAAGGATGGCGCCAAGGGGTACGCGGCCGGCGCCAGGGCGGACCTGGAACACAACCAGATTGTCTGGCTGAAACCGGCGCCAGCCAGCGTCAGCTATGGCCTGGCCATCCCGCAAAAGCTGGCCAAGGCAGAGAACCTGGTCACGCTGGCCGACCTGGCGCGCTATATCAATGCGGGCAAGACTTTTAAAGTAGTGGTCAGCCAGGAATTCGTCGACCGCGACGATGGCTTGAAGGCATTTGAAAAAGTCTACGGTTTCAAATTGAAGCCGGCGCAATTGATCATCCTGCCGGGCGGCAATACGGCCCAGACGGAAACGGCGGCGGCGCAAGGCACCAGCGGCGCCAATGCGGCCATGGCGTACACCACCGATGGGCAATTGCCTGCGCTGGGACTGGTGGCCCTGGCCGATAACGCGGGCGCTGTCGATGTCTCGCAACCGTTGTTGACGATCCGCAGTGCGGCGCTGAAGAAATATCCGCGCATCCCCGCCATCATCGATCCGATTTTCGCCACGCTGGATGTAGCGACCCTGTCGCGCCTGAACGCGAAAATCGTGGTGGGCGGCCAGTCCGGCGCCAAGGTGGCGGAGCAATATCTGAAACAGAAGGGTTTCCTGAAATGACGACGGCCATCCGCTTGCCTCGCTTGCCTTTGGCCATCAAGTCCGGCCTCAGCTGGCCGGGCCTGTCCACGCGCCCCAGCAGCATCGCCTTGCTGGCGGCGCTGCTGGGCTTGTTGTCCCTGCAATGGCCATTCGTGGTGCTGCGCCAGAACCGCGTGATGCCGCTGGGCGATGACTATTCCTTGCTGTCGCTCAATGCGACTTTTGCTGGCCTTGCCGCTGCCGGCTGGCTGCTGTTCGCCGTCAGCGCGCTGCTGGTCCCGGGCAAGCTGCGCAAGGCCGCTCTGGCCTTGAGCCTGAGCCTGGCCGCCGGCGCCAGCCTTGCCGCCCTGACCTGGGGCGCCCAGCATTTGACGATTGATAACGAATTTTCCCGCGTCAGCATTGCCGCTGGCGCCTGGAGCAGCCTGGCCGCCATCTATATCGCCCTGTTTGCGCTGCAATCGGAAGCGCCCTGGTGGTTATTTGCGCCCTTGCTGGCGCTGGCTAGCCTGGCCGTCACCGCGCCGTATGGCCACCTGGGCATCGTGCTGGAATACCAGGCCGTATCCGATGTATTCCAACAGGAATTGATACGCCATCTGCTGCTGGTGGCCGCCACCTTGCCGCTGGCGATACTGGCGGGCGCGGCCATCGGCTTGCTGGCCGTGCGTCAACCTGCGGCGGAAGGCGTGTTGCTGAGTGTCACGAGTTTCTTGCAAACCGTGCCCTCGATCGCCTTGTTCGGCTTGATGCTGCCCTTGCTGTCTGCGTATGGACGCCATGTGACGGTGGCCGGTGCGCTGCTGTTTGCTATTGCCTTGCTGGTATTTGCAGGCGCGGGCTGGCTGCTGCTGCAGCGCTGGCCGCAGCCTTTGTTGTTGACGGTGTATGGCGTGATCGTCGCGCTGGGCTTGCTCGTCCTGTTGCCGGTATTGGCTATTTCCGTGTATCAGCTGCTGGCCAATGGCGCCGAGTTTATTGGCAATTTGCATCTCTCGGCCAGCTTTGCCGACCTGGGGCTGCGTGGCCTGGGCGCGGCGCCGGCCATCGTGGCGCTGGTGCTGTACGGCATCTGGCCCATCGTGATCCAGACGCATACGGGCTTGAGCAGCGTGCCGGCCGCCATCCTGGAAGCGGCGCGCGGCATGGGCATGAGTGCGCGGCAAATTTTCTGGCGGGTGGAATTGCCGCTGGCCGCGCCTTTCCTGGTACAGGGGTTGCGCGGCGCCTTGCTGCTGCTGATCGGCTTGAGTACCGTGGCGGTGCTGGTCAATGCGGGCGGCCTGGGCTTCTTCCTGTTGCGCGGCACGGAACAATCGGTGTCCGACCTGGTCTTGCTGGGCTCCCTGCCGGTGGTGGTGCTGGCGTTTGCGGCCGACGCCATCACGCGCTCGCTGGCCTGGGCTTTAACCCCGCGCGGAGGATGAGCATGATCCGTTTGAATCAGATCGATAAACACTATGACAGCGTAGTCGCGCTGAACCGCGTCAACCTGGAAATCGAGCACGGCAAGCTGGTGGTGCTGATCGGCCCGTCCGGTTGCGGCAAGTCAACCTTGCTGCGCGTGGTCAACCGCATGATCGAACCGAGCGGCGGCCAGATCTTCATCGATGGCAAGGATGCGCTCGACATCGATCCCGTGCTGCTGCGCCGCTCGATCGGCTATGTGATCCAGAGCGCAGGCCTGTTTCCGCACCTGACAATACGTGAAAACGTGGCCGTCGTGCCCCATCTGCTGGGCTGGAGCAAAGCCAGGCGGCTGGACCGCGCCGACGAGATGCTGGCGCTCGTGCAGCTCGATCCGCATAAATTCGGCAACCGTTATCCGAAGGAATTGTCGGGCGGGCAGCAGCAGCGCGTGGGCATCGCCAGGGCGCTGGCGGCCGATCCCGCCGTGCTGCTGATGGATGAACCGTTCAGCGCCGTCGATCCGATTACGCGCGAGCAATTGCAGGAAGAGTTGCTGCGCATCCAGCGCGACGTGCGCAAGACCATCGTGTTCGTCACGCACGATATCGATGAAGCGATACGCCTGGGCGACAAGATTTGCCTGATGCGCGACGGGGCGGTGGTGCAATACGCCGATCCCGACACCATCTTGCGCCACCCGGCCGATGCTTTCACGGCGCAATTTATCGGCCAGGAGCCGGAATTGAAACGCCTGGGCCGCCACAGCGTGGGCGACTTCATGCGCCCCGGCACGCCGGAACATGGCCTGGCCGGCGCCGAGCGGGTAGGGCAGGCGAGCAGCGCGCGCAGTGCGCTCAGCAAGTTGCTGGGCGGGCAGCCGGCCTTGATCGTGGTCGATGCCAGCGGCGCGGCGGTCGGCCATGTCTCGCTGTCTGACTTTGCGGCGCTGGCATGAGTAAATTTTTCTTCAACCGTCAAGCGCTGGGCTTGCTGTGCTGGCCCTTGCTGTGGCTGGTCTACAGCCATGAAAGCTGGTGGCAAGCCTTGCTGGCGCCTTTGGGCGAGCCTGGCCAGCCGGTGCTGTATGAACGCATCAGCTTGCTGGAAGCGGCCCAAAGCCATGTGCTGATCGTGGCCGTGGCGATGGCCGGCGTGCTGCTGCTGGGCTTGCCGCTGGCGATCTGGGCCACGCGCAGCATCGGCAAGACCTTTTTGCCGCTGATCGCCAATGGCGCCACCATCGGCCAGACCTTGCCGCCCGTGGCCGTGCTGTTCCTGGCCACGCCCATCTTCGGCTTTGGTCCGCAAGCCATCATGTTTGCCCTGTTCGCCTATGGCTTGATGCCCACCGTACAGGGCGCCTTGACGGGGCTGCAGCAAGTCGATGGCGATATCAGGCGGGCCGCGCAAGGCATCGGCATGGGCGCCTGGCGCCAGCTGTGGGCCGTGGAATTGCCGCTGGCCTTGCCGGCGATACTGGCCGGCGTGCGCACCAGCCTGGTGTTGTCGGTGGCCACCGCCTCGCTGGCGCCGATGGCGGGCGGCGTCAGCCTGGGCACGCCCATCGTCTCCGGCCTGGCCGTCAACAATGCCACGCAAGTGATGGAAGGCGCGCTGGCCGTGGCCTTGCTGGCGATCGCCTGCGATTACTCGATGCGCGTGCTGGAACGCTGTCTGACGCCCTGGCGTTAAGGAAAACCCTATGAAAATGGAAAACCCGATGGTCTTGTTGGATGAAACTGCGCTGGACTGGCGCGCCGTGGCCCGTGTGGCGCTGGGAGCGCCGTTGTCGCTGAGCCCGCGGGTGCAGCAGCGCTTGCGCAATGCGCGGCAGATTGTGGAGCGTATCGTGGCCGATGGCGTGCGCGCCTACGGCATCAATACGGGCCTGGGCGCCTTGTGCGAACAGGTGCTGGAACCGGCCTCGCTGGCCACTTTGTCACTGAATACCCTGAAAAGCCATGCCTGCGGCGTGGGCGAAGCCATGCCGGACGCGCTGGTGCGCGCCATCATGTGCGCCCAGATCGCTAACTACAGCCATGGCAAGTCGGGCATCAGTCCGGAACTGGTCGATGGCTTGCTGGCCTTGCTGAACCTCAACCTGACGCCGCTGGTGCCGGCGCGCGGTTCTGTTGGCTACCTGACGCATATGGCGCACATCGGCTTGCCGCTGGCGGGCCTGTCGCAGGTGCGCGTGGCTGGCAAGGTGGTCGGGGCGAAACAGGCGCTGGCCGAGGCCGGTTTGCAGCCTTTGATTCCGGGCGCCAAGGATGGCTTGAGCCTGGTCAATGGCACGCCGTGCGTGACCGGTTTGCTGAGCGTGGCCTTGCACCATGCCGAGCGTTTGCAGAAGTGGGCCGATATCGTCGCCGCCATGAGTTTCGAGGCGCTGCGCGGCCAGACTGCCGCGTTTGATGCAGAGGTGCTGGCGTTAAAGCCGCATCCGGGCGCACAGCGCGTGGGCCGCAACCTGCGGACCTTGCTGGCCGGCAGCGAGGTGCTGGCCCAGGCGCAAGGCGTGCGCACGCAAGATGCGCTCAGCCTGCGCGCCGTGCCGCATATCCACGGCGCCACGCGCGACCAGGTCGAACATGTCGCAAAGCAAGTCAATCTCGAACTGGCCTCGACCACCGACAATCCGCTGGTGCTGGGCACGCCCGATGCTTACCGGGTCGTGTCGCAAGCCCATCCGCATGGCCAGTCGATGGCGTTTGCCGCCGATGTATTGCGCATTGCGATGGCCGAACTGGCCGGCGTGGCCGAGCGCCGCATCGACCGCCTGGTCAATCCGCTGGTCAGCGGCTTGCCGGCCTTCCTGGTGGAAAACAGCGGCGTCAATTCCGGCCTGATGATCGTGCAATACGTGGCCGCTTCGCTGGTGGCGGAAAACAAGGTCTTGTCGCAGCCTATGGTGGTCGACAACTATGTGACTTCGGCCTTGCAGGAAGACCATCTGAGCCTGGCCACGCCGTCCGCGCTGAAAACCCTGCAAGTGATCACCAATGTGGAACGGGTGCTGGCGCTGGAATTGCTGGCGGCCGGGCAAGCCTTGCAGTTTTATCCATCCGATACGTTGGCGCCGGGCACGCGGGCCGTACTGGCCTTGCTGCGCGAACATGTCGCGCCCTATACCGAAGACCGCATGCTGGCGCCCGATATCGAGGCGGCGACCAAACTCATCCAGGACGACGGCGGTATCCACCGCATCGAAACGCTGCTCGATATCAGGCTGTAAGGCAACACGGGAAAACCTATGGGATTGCAAACCTACAAACACGCGGCCGGCTCCGAGTATATCGATGAAGAGCAGCATCTGCATGTTTCCAGCGAGCGCGGACGCCGGCTGTGGCTGGCGGAATGGCCGACCTGGCTATTGATCGTGACTATCCATGCGGGCTGGCTGGGCACGCTGTTTTTCTGGCATGAGATCGGCACCGTGCCGGCCACCTTGCTGATGATCTGGTGGTGCGCCTGGTATATGTCCTTGCAGCATGAGCTGATCCACGGCCATCCCACGCCCTGGCCCTGGGTCAACCGCCTGTTCGGTTATGCGCCGCTGGCCGTCTGGTATCCGTATAAACTGTACCGCGACAGCCATTTGCGCCATCACGTGGATTTTCACCTGACCATGCCGGCGCTGGACACGGAAAGTTATTATGTGTCGCCCGCCGTATGGGCCGGCATGAGCAAGCCGATGCAAAAGCTGCACTGGCTAAACAAGACTTTCTGGGGCCGCATGCTGGTCGGTCCGCTGCTGTCGATCACCGGCGCCTGGAGCCAGGTGGTGCGCCAGCCTTTGCAGGGCAACTGGCATTATGTGCCGATGTGGCTGATCCACTATGCCATGCTGGGCGCCATGCTGTGGGCCATCGACCGGTATGTTGGCGTGTCGCCGCTGTATTATCTGCTGGCCATTTCCTATCCGGCCCAGTCGATTGCCAAGATACGCTCGTATTATGAGCACCGGCCGGCGGAAGAGCACAAGCAGCGCATCGTTATCAATGAGGCGGGGCCCGTGTTCCGGCTGCTGTTTTTGAACAATAATCTGCACCTGGTGCACCATGATTTTCCGTCGCTGCCCTGGTATCTGATCCCGCGTGTGTACCAGGCCCGGCGGGCCGCGTATATTGCGCGCAGCGGCGGTTTTTTTGTCAATGGATATGGCGAGCTGATACGCCGCTTCGGCTTCAGCCCCATCGATGCGCCCGTCCACCCGCATATGCCTGAGCCGGAGTAGCTGTATGACCTGGAAAGTAGCCTTGCCCATGTATAACGTCTCGCCGGCCGTGCGCGAGGCGTATGAAGCCTTGCTCGATACGGTGCTGGACGCATTGCGGGCCGATGGCTGGCAGGGACAGGTCGCGCTGGTGCGCGATCCTGCCTTGCCAGGTCTGTGGCAGCAGCCAGACTTGCTGTTCGGCCAGACTTGCGGCTACCCGTACATGACGCAGTTGTCAGGCCAGGTGCAGCTGATCGCCACGCCCAGCTATGCCATGCCTGGCTGCAGCGGCAGCGATTATGCGAGCGCCATCGTGGTGCGCAGCAACGGGCCCATCCGCAGCCTGGCGGACGCGCGCGGCCTGGCCGCCGCCGCCAATGACGCTCACTCCAACAGCGGCATGAATGTCTTGCGCCATGCCGTGGCGCCGCTGGCGGTCGATGGGCGCTTCTTTGGCAAGGTGACCTGGTCGGGCAGCCACCATGCCAGCCTGGGCCTGGTGCGCGAGGGCGCGGCCGATATCGCGGCCGTCGATTGCGTCACGTTTGCCTACTTGCAGCAAGAAAATCCGGCCTGGCTGGAAGGGCTGTCCGTCCTGCAATATTCGGCGTCGTCGCCCGGTTTGCCGATGATTGCCGGCGGGCAGGTTCCAGCGGAGGTGGTGGCCCAATTGCGGACGGTGTTGCTACAGCCAAACCCGGCGTTGCAACAGCTTATGCATACCTTGCGCATCCGCGCTTTCGAGCATCGGCCGCACGGCGATTACATGCGGATTTTGCAGCTGGAACAGGCCGCGCAGGCAGGCGCTTATCCCACATTGCGATGAGGCTGGCATAGTGCAAATAACGCATGTTAAGATGCCAATGTAGATTCCTCATGGAAACAATCAAGGCGGAACAGGCATGCGTATTGAAGATCGCAACAACGTCCGGGTGGCCGAGCCGCCCGCCACCCCGCAGCAGCAGGGCGCTGCAGCCACCATCGTGTTTGTACATGGCTTCGGTTGCGACCAAACCATGTGGTCTTATCTGGAACCTTTGTTCCGTGTGCGCTACCGTACGGTGCTGTTTGACCTGGTCGGCAGCGGGGCGTCGGACCTGGGTGCCTACGATTTCGATAGCTACGCCAGCCTCGATGGGTATGCCCGCGACCTGCGCCAGATCATCAAGGCCGTGGCCGATGGCCCGGTGATTTGCGTCAGCCATTCCGTCAGCGCCATGAGCACCTTGCTGGCGACCCTGGCCGAGCCGCAACTGTTCAGCGCGCAAGTCATGCTGGCGCCATCGCCATGCTACATCGACGACCCCGCCACCGGCTATAAAGGCGGCTTCAGCCGTGAAGATATCGACGACTTGCTCAATACCATGGACAGCAATTACCTGGGCTGGGCCGCCACCATGGGGCCGGCCATCATGGGCGTGCCCGGGCGGCCGGGACTGGGGCAAGACCTGGCGAACAGCTTTTGCCGCACCGATCCCGATATCGCGCGCCATTTCGCGCAAACCACTTTTTTGGCCGACCACCGCGCCGATTTGCCGCACAACCTCACGCCGGCGCTGATCGTGCAATGCGACGACGACTTTATCGCGCCGCTGTCCGTGGGCAGCTATTTGCGCGAGATGTTGCCGCACAGCCATTTGCAAGTGATCGAGAATGCGGGACATTGCCCGCACATGAGCGCTCCTGACACCAGCTACCGCGCCATCCGCACCTTCCTCGACGGCCTGGGCCTATGATGCGCGACGCCATGCCATCCCTGCCAAATGCCGACAGCCTGTTCCAGCACGCTGCGTGCGGCTTGCTGCTGTGCGCCACGGATGGCACCATCCTGAAGGTCAACGCCACTTTTTGCGGCTGGCTCGGTTATACCGCGATCGACTTGCTGGGTAAAAAAAAGCTGCAGGAATTGCTGACCATCGGCGGGCGCATCTTCCACCAGACCCACTGGACGCCGCTGATGCAGGTGCAGGGCATGGCGTCGGAAGTCTTGCTCGACATGCGCCAGCGCCAGGGCCAGTCCGTGCCCATGCTGTTCAATGCCGTGCGGCGTGAACACGATGGCGTGCTGTATGACGAGATCGCCGTGTTTGTCGCCACCGACCGGCGCAAGTATGAACAGCAATTGCAGCTGGCGCGCAGCAAGGCCCATGCGCTCAATGAGGAACTGGCGGTGGCGGACCGGCGCAAGGATGAATTCCTGGCCACCCTGGCGCATGAACTGCGCAATCCGCTGGCGCCCATGCGCAACGTGCTGGAAGTGCTGAAGCTGGCGCAGCTGGACGACCCGAACCTGAGCTGGGCGCGCGACGTGCTGGGACGCCAGCTATGCCATATGACGCATCTGGTCGATGACTTGATGGAAGTGTCGCGCATCACGCGGGGCCGCCTGGAATTGCGCCGCCACAGCGTGGAACTGGCGCCCGTAGTCGAGGCGGCGCTGCATAGCGTGGCCACGCTGGTGGCCGAATCGGGCCATCGCCTGCACGTGGAGCAGTGGCCAGACGCCATCTGGCTCGACGCCGACGCCACGCGCCTGGGCCAGATGATCGCCAACCTGCTGACCAACGCCGCAAAGTACACGCCGGCCCAGGGGGCGATCTGGCTGACGGTGTCGCGCAGCGGGGACGAGGTATTGATCAGCGTGCGCGATTCGGGCATCGGCATCGCGGCCGAACACTTGCCGCGCGTGTTCGACATGTTTTCCCAGCTGGAGCCGGCCCTGTCGCGCTCGCAGGGCGGCCTGGGCATCGGCCTGTCGCTGGTGCGGGGCCTGGCCGAATTGCATGGTGGCAGCATCAGCGCGCATAGCGACGGCGTGGGGCAGGGCAGCACGTTTACCTTGCGCCTGCCCTTGCCGGCCACGCCCGTGCCGGCTCCCGCGCCATCGGCGGCCAGCCGCCAGTTGCAGGCCGGCTCGCGCGACGGCAAGGTGCTGGTGATCGACGACAGCGCCGACGCGGCCGAAAGCCTGGCGCTGGCATTGGATATCCTCGGCTACGAGATGCGTACCGCCTACGACGGCGCGGCCGGCATCGCGCTGGCGGAAAGCTTCCAGCCGCAAGTGATCCTGCTCGACATCGGCCTGCCGCGCATGAATGGCTACGAAGTGGCGCGCCACCTGCGCAGCCAACCCTGTGGCCGCGACGTGATCCTGGTGGCGGTGACCGGCTGGGGCCAGGACAAGGACCGCAAGATGGCCTCCGACGCCGGTTTTGACTTGCACCTGACCAAGCCGGTGGATTTTTATGAGCTCGATACGGTGTTGCAGAAGATGTTGAAGACAGCGTGAGAGCAGGCGTATGGGGCAACAGGTAAGACATGAACTGAATACGCCTGCGCGGCTTTCCCAGCGCTCGATATGGGTGGGTGTTGCCGCTGGCTGGCTGGTCCAGCTTGCGTTGAAAGCGATCCTGCCGCTGCTGGTGCTGGCTGTGCTGGCAGGACCGTTTTGGTACGTATCCCAGGCCGCGATCTTTATCGGCTCGGCCATCGCCGGTGGCCTGGCCGCCAGGCTGGCGCCGGGCAAGCCGCTTGCCGTGGCCGCAGCGCTTGTTTTGCTGAGCCTGTTATCGAGCAGTTTCGAGCAGTTCCCCCAGCCCCTTTCAGGCATGGTGCAGTTCATCTGGCTGGGTGGACCGTGTTTGGGCCTGATCATGGGCTTGGTGCTGGCGCGGCGATTGATGCGCGGTGCTCGCTAATGCCCGTGCACTTCAACTGGCACGGCGGCCACATCGGGCGCGGCACCGTGATCGATGCCGGCTACCGCAATACGCAGAACGTGCGGCGGTTTTTACTGGCCCAGTGCGGGCCAGGCTTCAGGTTCGACCGCGATTTCATGGCCTGGATACGCAGCGGCGCACCGCACGATATGGGTGAAGTTGCCGATGAATGGCAACGCCGGCAAGCGGGCCTCAAGCCGTAGCTTTTGTCTCTGGCTGGCCATGCGCTGTGTACAAGGCACGCAGGGCGACGCCGATCAGGTCGCCGGCGGACAGTTCGGCATGCAGCTGCATCGCATTTCCATAGGTCAATTCCATCACCAGCGCTCCGAGCACCATGGGCGGCACGGGCGCCGGCGTGGCAGCAGTCGCCGGCGGAAAAATCCTCAGCAGGCGGGTGCCCACGGCCAGCCATTGTTCGTCGAACAGGCGTGCATGGCGCGCCGATAATGCCGGATCGCCCTTCACGCGGCGCGTCATGTCCAGCACCAGCATGCGCAGATCCGGTTCGTGCTGCAGGCCGCTGGCCCAGCTGCAGGTAGTGGCGATGATGTCTTCAGCCGTGTGCACGGCGTCGAGCAGCCGGCACAGTTCGCTGACCTGGCTGTTGGAATGCACGTCCACCAGTTCCAGGAACAGCACATCCTTGGACGCGAAGTTGGAATACAGCGCGCCCTTGGAATAGCCGGCTTCCTCGGCGATGCGGTCCACCGAGGCGCCGCCATAGCCTTCGCGGGTAAATACGATGGCTGCCGAGGCGAGGATGCGTTCGCGCGTCTGCGCCCGGCTTTGCTCGCGCGTCAGCCGGGCCGGGCGCTCCATGGTGCTGCTTGCTGGTGTCGAAATTGGGTCGCTGCTCATCTGCTCATTTCATGGTTGCACGGGTAGTGCCGTCAGCCCGCTGCGCCGCTGTCCACGCGGACGACAGGCGTGACCGACATGCCGACCTTCAGGCGCTGTGCCGCTGCCTGGCCAGGTTCGATGACGATCTTGACGGGCAGGCGCTGCACCACCTTGGTAAAGTTGCCGGTTGCATTGTCAGGGGCAATCGGCGAAAAAGACACGCTGCTGGCCGGGGCCAGGCTGTCGACATGGCCATTCAGTGTTGTTCCTGGCAACATGTCGACCGCAATTGTAACGCGTTGGCCGACGCGCATCCGCGCCAATTGCGTTTCGCGGAAATTGGCCTCGATATATGCCTGCTGCACCGGTACCACGGCCAGCAGGGGCGTGCCCACGTGGGCATACGCGCCTACCCTTACCGCGCGCTGTCCCACCACGCCATCGATGGGGGCGGTGATGCGCGTATAGGACAGGTTCAGTTCGGCGGCGGCGACGGCCGCCTTTGCATGCGCCACCTGCGCCGTGGCCTGCGCCAGCTGGGCGTTGAGTACCGGGATTGCCTGTCTTGCACCGGCCAGCGAAGCGACATCGGCGGCATGGTGCGCGCCGGCCGCTTCCGCTTGCGATTCGGCCTGCTGGCGGTCTTGCACGGTGGCCGAACCGTCCGAGGACAGGTCGCGGTAGCGCTCCGCATTGACCTGCGCAAATTTCAGGGTGGCGCTGCCGGCGTCTATCGTGGCCGAGGCGCGCGCAATGCTGCTGCCTTGCTGCGCCAGCGCGGCCCGCGCACGCGCTTCGTCGGCGCTGGCCTTGGCCAGTTCGGCCTGCGCCATGTCCAGCGCCACCTTGTAGTCGCGCTCATCGAGCTGCGCCAGCAATTGTCCCTTGCGCACGGGCTGGTTATCGTCGACCATCACGGCGACGATGTCGCCGGCCACTTTCGGCGCCACCAGCGTGAAGTCGGCCGTGACATAGGCGTCGTCCGTGCTCTGGCGCGCAGCCGCGCCTTCCTGGTGCAGGTAGGCGTAGGCGCTGCCGGCGGCCAGGACGGCCAGCAAGGCGGCGATGGTGATTTTTGCGGTTTTCGGGAGTGACATGAGGATCCTTGATTGCTTAACTTGATTGCTTAACTTGATTAATGGTTGGGCGCCGTGATGACGGGCGGCGCGATGTATTCGAGCGACAGCACCAGCGGTATCAGCAGCAGCGCCAGTGCGCCCAGGACCAGGTAGGCGTCGGCGATCGACAGCACGAAGGCCTGGTGCGAGACGCGGTGGGCGATCTCGGCGAAGGCGCCGGGCAGGGCCACGTCGGCGCTGCGGCGCATATTGGCGGCCTGGTCCAGCAGCACGTTGGCGTGCGTGGCTTCGCGCACCGTCAGCAGGCGGCCGACTAGCGCGCTGCCCAGCAGGGTGCCCAGCGCCCGCAAGCCGTTGACGATGCCCGACACTTGCGGCCCTTCCATGGGCTGCACCACGCTGGTGGCCAGGAACAGCAGCGAAATGACGGCCATCGGCTGGCCAATCGCGTGCAAGGCTTGCGCCAGCACAAAGTCGGTCGCCATCCATTCCGGCGTCAGCTGCGCGCCATACCAGCAGGCCGTGGCGATCAGCAGCAGGCCGCCGGCGAACATGCGGCGCGCATCCATCCATGGCTGGTACAGCAGATAGGACACGGCCGGACCGGCCAGGAATTGCGGCAAGCCCACTTGCAGGCCGATGATGGCCAGCTGCGGCGTGCGGTGGTGCCAGGCGTGGCCCAGGTAGTCGGCCGGCAGCAATGAACCGGACAGCAGCACCACCAGCAAGCCGACAAAAATGCTGAAACCCAGCCCCAGGTTACGCCGGCTCAATAGCTGCAGCTTGATGAAGGGCAGCGGATGGAACCATTCGCTGAGCAGGAAGATGGCGACCAGGATCAGGCTGGAAGCACCGAGCCAGCACAGCAGCGGGCTGTTGAACCAGTCCAGGCGTTCGCCCTGCGACAGGGCCACGCCCAGCAGCACCAACCCGGCAAGCCCCGTGACGAGTCCCGTCAGGTTGATCTGGCGGAAGCGTTCCAGCCGCACGGGGTCTTGCGGGATGCCCCAGGCGACGGCGGCCAGCGAGAACGCGGCCATCGGCACGGTTTGCCAGAACAGCAGATGCCAGTTGCCGACGGTATCGGTCCAGGTGGCGGACAGCCAGGTGGCGACGTTGGGCGCAAAGGTGGCCGTCATCGCATACAGCGCCAGGCCGTACAGGCGCAGCGGGAGCGGAAAGAAACGCAGCGCGGCGGCCATCAGCACGGGAATCAGCAAGCCGCCGAAGAAACCCTGCAGGCAGCGCAGGACCAGCAATACGGCGACATTCGGCGCCAGCGGCGTGAGCAGCCCCAGCACGGCGAAGATGGCCACCACCGACAAGTGATAACGCCGGAAGGAAAAAGTGATCGCGAACCAGGCCGAAAAAGGCATGGCAGCCAGCTCGAAGGCGCCATACAGGCTGGTGATCCAGCTGCCGTCATCGATACCCATGCCGAACGCGGCGCGGATATCGTTGAAGGCCAGGCCGCCGATGCGGCTGTTCAGGCCCGACATCATGGCCGCCACGAAGACGCCGACCACGCCGGTCAATATGCGCGGGCCGAAGGGATGGGCGAGCGGCGCCGGAGCGACTGGGGGCGCCGTCATGGCCGGCCTCCGTCATCGGGCGTGGCGGCAAGCTGGCGGGCTGCCGCTTCGGCCGCCAGCATGGCTTCCTGCGTGGTGCCGGCGCTGCCTTCGGCGGCGACGCCGCTGTGATGGTAGGTCTGGACTTCCCAGCGCCAGCGGCCATCGAGTTCGTCGAGCCAGACGCACAGGCGGCGATGCTCGACGCTGTACAGCATGGCGTCCAGCTCGGCCACCCACAGCGGCATTTCAAATTCATCGGCGGCGTGCCAGGTCAGCATGGTGGTTGCCATCATCGTGCCGCGCCCGCTTGCGTGGCATCCCAGCCGCCGCCCAGCGCCTTGTACAGCGACACCATCGCCAGGGTCATGCCGGTGCGGCTGCGTGACGCCGCGTTTTCGCTGTCGAGCAGGCGCTGCTGGGTGACCAGCACGGTCAGGTAATCTGCCGCGCCCTGGGCGTAGCGCCGCTGCGCGTGTTCCAGCGCCTGGCGGTTGTCGCCCACGGCCACTGCCAGCCGCGCATCGCGCTGTTGCAGCGTGCGGTAGGCGGTCAGCGCGTTGTCGACTTCGTGCCAGGCCGCCAGCACGGTGCGATGGTAATCGATGGCGGCCTCCTGCTGGCGCGCTTCCGTCAGTTGCAGGTTGCCGGTCAGGCGTCCGCCTTCAAAGATCGGCAGGTGCAGCACGGGACCGGCGGCGAACTGGCGCGCCGACCAGTTGCCCACGTCCGAGAATTTCAAGGCCTGGAAACCGAAGCTGCCCGTCAGGCTGATGCTGGGATAAAAATCGGCCTTGGCCACGCCGATGGCGGCCGTCGCCGCATGCAGCTGCGCTTCCGAGCGCAGGATGTCGGGACGGCGGTGCGCCAGTTGCGAGGGCAGGCCGATGGGCACCTGGGCCGGCAGGCGCGGTAACGCGTCAGTGCCGCCATCGGTGCGGGACAGGCGCGCGTCGAGCGCGTGCGGCGGCTGGGCCATCAGCAAGGCCAGCGCATTCAGCAGGGTGCTGCGGCGCAGCTCCAGGTCCGGGATCGCCGCCTCGAAGGTGGCCACCTGCGCCGAGGACACCGCCGTGTCGAAGCGGGTTGCCACGCCTTGCTGGGCGCGGCGCTGCGCCACATGCAGGCTTTTGGCGGCCAGATCCGCGTTGCTGCGCGCGATGCGCAGTTCGCTTTCGGCGCCCCGCAATTCCAGGTAGAGCCGCGCCACTTCGGCGCCGAGCGACACGCGCATGGCTGCGGCGTCGTAACGGGCCGCCTCCAGCTGCGCGGCCGCCGATTCGCGCAATCGGCTGGCGCGGCCCCACAGGTCCAGCTCCCAGCTGGCATCGACACCATATTGCGACACGCTGTACGGCGGGGAGCCGGAATTGCCGGGCAGGGAGCTGACGCCGAACGGATCGCCGCCATTGGCCGCCGTCGCGCCGACGGAAGACGCCGTGCCCGTCAGCGCCAGGATGCCTTGCGGGCTGGCCCGTTCGCGCAACTGCGAAGCGTTGGCGCCCACCTGCGGCAAGGCGGCGGCGCCGCTGATCTGCCAGGCGGCGCGGCTTTGCACGATGCGCGTGGCTGCCGCCTGCAAGTCGAGATTGGCCGACAGCACGTCGCGTTCGAGCGCCACCAGCGTGGCATCGTTGAACAGCGACCACCAGGCGGGATCGATATCCTGCGCGACCGTCCGGCTGGGCGTTGTGGCGCCATCGGGCTGCGTGTCGAACACGCCGGCATGGACTGGCGTGGCAGGCCGCGAAAAGTCGGGGCCGGCGGCACAGCCAGCCAGGGCCAGCAGCATCGAGGAGATGGCAATCCTGTGATTGAGTATGGTTGACATGGGAAATGTAGATGGATGGTTTCCATTGATTATACCGATCGGTATTTGAATTGCAAATGGTATTTCATTTGTGAAGTAAATCTTGGGCGCGCACGGCAAAGCTTGCCGGCCAGTGCGACAGGGGAGGAACGTGGGGAAGGAATAACGCAGGGAGGGGGCGACGGGATGACTTGTGTTGCGGAGGCGGGGCTATGCGCGGCCGCCCGCTCAGGCGGCCACGCAGGGTAAAACGATCAGGCTGGCTGTGCGCCGTCCAGGTTGCGGCTGCGGTTTTCCACCAGCACGGAAATGCCGAGCACGACGATGCCGCCGCAGGCCAGCATGGCGCCGACCCAGCCCGTCGAACGCAGGCCCATGCCCATGGCAATCGCGATGCCGCCGGCCCAGGCGCCCAGCGCGTTGGCGATGTTGAAAGCCGAATGGTTGAGGGCGGCGGCCACCGTTTGCGCGTCGCCGGCCACGTCCATCAAACGCGTCTGCACGGCAGGAGCGACGGCGATGCCGGCGCCGATGGCGAACAGGTTGATTGCCAGCAGCCACACATGTTCGCTGGTATAGCTGAAGGCGACCAGCGCCGCCACATTCCACAGCAGCACGCCGAAGATGGTCCACAGGCGCGAGCGGTCGGCCAGCCAGCCGCCGATCAGGTTACCCACCGTCATGCCGATACCGATAATGGCCAGCAAGATCGAGATGACCAGCGGCGAGACTTTGGTAATTTCCAGCAAGGTCGGCGTAATGAAGGTGTAGACGGCGAACATGCCGCCGAAACCGATCGCTACCATCAGCAAGGTCAGCCACACTTGCAGGCGGCGGAATACGCCCAGTTCGCGGCGCGGGCTGGAATCGCCGGCCGCCACCATCGGCACGAAAATGCGCACCATCAGCATGGTCAGCAGGCCCAGCGCGGCGACCAGCAAAAAGGCCGCGCGCCAGCCCAGGGTCTGGCCGATATAGGTGGCCAGCGGCACGCCGAAGATATTGGCCACCGTCAAACCCATCAGCACGCGCGCCACGGCCTGGCCGCGCCGGTCCGGGTCGGCCAGGGCGGCCGCCACCAGCGCCGCCACGCCGAAATAGGCGCCGTGCGGGATGCCGGCGATAAAGCGGGCCACCACCAGCAAGCCGTAGTTGGGCGCGATCGCGCTCAATAAATTGCCACCAGCGAACATCAGCATCAGGCAGATCAGCATCAAACGGCGCGGCATGCGCGCCAGGAAGATCGTGATCAGCGGCGCACCGATCACCACGCCCAGCGCATAGGCGCTGATCATATGACTCATTTGCGGCAAGCTGGTGTTGAGGTCATCGGCCACCACGGGCAGGATGCTCATGGAGGCGAATTCGCCCGTGCCGATGGCCAGGCCGCCGATGGCCAGGGCCAGGTCGGCATAACCAGCGCCAAAAGGCGCAGTGACGCGCGGAATCAATGGATCTACGGATGCATGCATGTTGTTAACTGGGTAAGGATGACAGGGTGAAATTGCGCTGTGGAAGAAAAGCCGGGAGAGAGCTGCCCACAGGCAATATTGTAAAAGATTCAGGCCATCTCTGCCGGGCGCGGGTCAAATATGCTGCGCCGCACACAACAGCGATGGTTTTCGATGTTAACGATAACACAGATGTATCGCAGTTCCGCTGCCTATCTGCAGATCAGCGCGGAACTGCTTTGACAGTGTCTTATTTAAGCAAGGATTGTTGCAGCGCCGCCAAGCCGGCCACGTAAATACCGTGGAACAGGGCGGTCACTTCTTCCTCGCTGACACCGACGGGCGTGAATTGCCCGGACCAGATGACGCGCGCATGGTCACTGCCGGCAATCGGATTTACTTGCAGGGTCGAGCGGTAATCCCTGGCCGGAAACGGCGCCTGCAGGATGGAATAGCTGTAGCTGCGCGCTGCATTGTCGTACGCTTCCAGCCGTTCGACGATGGTTTCGCCCGCCGGATTGGCCAGGTGACGGACCTGGCCGCCCTCGCTCAGGGTGCTGCTGGGAATGTAGGGCAGCCAGTCGGGCAGGGAATTGAAGCCGCCGATCAATTGCCATACTTGTGCCGGCGTGGCGGCGATATCGATAGAGGTGGTGGTGCTTGCCATGATGGCTCCTTGTTAAATAGTGTCGCCGGGCAGTGGCGCGGCGCGGCTGACCAGGTGTTCGGCACGCATCTCTTGCCAGAAAGCGGCAGGGATGACGCTGTTCAAGGCGGCCAGGTCTTCGGCCAGGCGTTCCGGACGGCTGGCGCCCGGGATCACGGCGGCCACGGCCGGGTTGGCCAGCGAGAATTGCAGGGCGGCTGCCTTGACGCTCACGCCATGGCGGGCGGCAATCGCCTTGATGCGCTCGACCTTGGCGATGATCTCGGGCGAGGCTTTCTGGTATTCAAAGTGCGCGCCGCCCGCCAGGATGCCCGAACTGTACGGGCCGCCGACGACGATATCGACGTGTTGTTTCGCCGCTGCCGGCATCAAACGCTGCAGGGCGCGTTCATGGTCGAGCAGGGTGTAGCGGCCGGCCAGCAGGAAGGCGTCCGGTTGCGCTTCGGCCAGGTCCAGGGTCAATTCCAGTGGTTCGACCTTGTTGACGCCGATGCCCCAGGCCTTGATCACGCCTTCTTCCTTCAGGCGGGTCAGCACGCGGAAAGCGCCGGTGCGGGCGATCTCAAATTGCGCCAGCCAGTTGTCGCCATGGAAATCCTGGGCGATGTCGTGCACCCAGACGATGTCGAGGCGGTCCGTGTCCAGCCGTTTCAGGCTGTCTTCGACCGAACGCAGGGTCGCGTCGGCCGAGTAGTCATCGACGATCTTGTTCTTGCGGCCAAATTCGAACAGGCCGCCTTTTTCGCCCAGTTCGCGGCTGGCCGGGTCTTCCAGTTCGTCCAGCAGGAGGCGGCCGACCTTGGTGCTGAGGATGTAATCGTCGCGGCGGTGTTGCTTGAGCGCTGCGCCCAGGCGGATCTCGGCCAGGCCGGCGCCATAAAACGGGGCCGTGTCGAAATAGCGGATGCCGCTATCCCAGGCGGCGTCCACGGTGGCCAGTGCTTCGTCTTCCGGAATGTTGCGGAACATATTGCCCAGTGGCGCAGTGCCGAAACCCAGTTTGCCAGTCAGTAAGTGTTTGATGCTCATGGTGTTTTTCCTTGTAGCGGTGAGTGAGTGAAGACAGAATAGCTGGACAAGTTAAGCCTGTCCAAGACATAATTTGCTTAACTTAAGTCATAAAAGGTCTAATCAAAGCCATGCTGGATATCCGACAACTGCAATACTTCGTCGCCGTCGCCGAGGAAGAACACGTGGGCCGCGCTGCCGAACGCCTGCATATTTCACAATCACCGCTGAGCCGGCAGATTGCCCAGCTGGAAGACAAGCTGGGGCTGATCCTGTTCGAGCGCAGCGCCCAGCGCATCCGCCTGACGCGCGACGGCCATACCTTCCTGGCCGAGACCCGTGCTTTCCTGACGCACGGCAACCGGCTCGAATCCTTGGCCAGGCGCCTGGGCCGTGGCGACGAGGGCGGTCTGTGCATAGGCTATATCGATAACGCCATGCATACGGGCGTGTTGCCCGATGGCTTGCGGGCCTTGCGGGTGGGCCGGCCGCAAGTGCATATTGCGCTGTACAACCTACATTCGGCCGAGCAGGTGGAAGGCTTGCGCCAGCGCAGCCTCGATATCGCACTGCTGTGCGTGCCGCCGCTGCCGGATGATCCCGACCTCGATAGCGTGCAAATCCTCAGCGATCCCATGCTGCTGGCCCTGCCTGCGGCGCACCCGCTGGCGGCCAAGGCGGAGCTGACGCCAGCCGACCTGGCCGGCCAGGAATGGATAGCCGTGCTGCACAAGGTCGCCGTGCTGAACAAGGACAGCGCCTTGAAACACGACAATTTTGTCGCTGCCTGCGTCCGCGCCGGCTTTACGCCCGATATCCGGCTGGAAGCCACCGAGCCGCTGACGGCGCTGGGACTGGTCGCGGCCGGGCTGGGCATGGTGATGATACAGCGCAGCCTGCGCCAGCACGTGCCGGCCGGCGTGGTGGTGCGTGAACTGGCGTGGTTCAGCTACCGCACGCCGCTGTGGGCCGCCTGGCACAAGGTGAACCTGCGTCCGCTGGTGGGCATCTTCCGCGAAATCCTGCTGGCGCAAGCGCTTGCTTCAGACCTTCCGGACGCGGCTTAAATAGCAGGGCAGCGCCCACCACGCGCCAGCAATCAGCGCGGCCATCAGTGCGCAGGCGATCAGGCCGGCCAGGTGGCCGAACACTTCCGACATGACCAGGTTGGTGCCCAGGATAAACGCCAGCGCCAGGCACAGGGCGCCCGCCATCATGATGCGGTCGGCCACGCGCTTGAAACGTACGCGGTCGATCAAGGGGCGCATGATGCGGTGGCCGATGGCCGGCGCGCTGAGCAGCACCAGGCTGCTCATGGAAAAGATAAAGGTGGCCAGGAAAACGATCTTTTCCGCCTGGTCTATTTTGGCAAATCCGCCATTAAACGGCAGGATGATCAGGAAGGCCGTCAGCATCTGCGCGCCGGGCAGCAGGATGCGCAGTTCGCTGAGCAGGTCGGACAAGTCGCCGTGCTCGGTTTGCGTATTCGCTTGCTGGTCGTCGTGCCGCATGATGGCTCCTGCTTTAAAACCACTGCTTGATGTGGGCCGGCTTGCGCAAGGCATGCTCGCGCAGGCGCTGCAATGGCGTCGAGACGCAGGCAGCGGCGCCATGTACTGCATCGTAGCCGCAATGGCCGCACAGGTGTCGCCGGTGTGGACTCAGCGCAAACTCCCCCAGGTCCAGGTGCGGATGGCCGCAGCGGGGGCAATCGACGCAGCCCAGGGCCAGTCCCCGGTTCAGCGCTGCCGCGTAGGCCTGCGCTGCCGGCGGCGTGATATTGATGTGCACAATGGATGGCTGAAACAGGCCGGGCAGGGAGCGGATGTCGATGGCCAGCGCGCTCACGTCGCGGGCCAGCAGGGCGCCGCCATCGTTGGCTTTTGCCCGCAAACGCATGCTGCCATCGGCCAGATAATCGAGCGTGATGGCGTGATAGCGGCTGATGTCCAGCACTTCCGGATACAGCACGTAACCCAGGGAGCTGGCGTGTTGCTTGCAGCGCATCTGATGCGAGGCGGCATAGTCTGCCAGGTCGGCCTGGGTGCCCCAGTAGCATTGATGGGTGCAGCACCAGTGGCGGACTGCGCCATTGCGAAACTTTCCTGCAGGCAGTAAATCGCACGGCACCAGAGCATCGCGTCCCGCCCCGGCGCGGAAATGGCCGCTGATCGTGTCTGTCGTCACGGCAATGTTGCCTACGGTGGCGTGCAGGGGCCAGCACATGCCGGGCAGGGTCAAAGCTGGGTTCACGATGTGCTTGTCGAGCCAGGACCGGCCGTCCAGCGGCCGCTCCTGGCGTGGTCAGGATTACTCTTCGGTATCGGCCAGGGTGACGATGGCGCGCGCCCATTTCGAATACTTGAGGTTAGCCAGGTCGCGCACGGTTTTCACATTGAACGCCTGCTTCAGCAGTTCGGCATCCTTGGCGCTCACGCCTTGCAGCGCATCGACGGGGGCGTCGGCGATTTCCTTGAAGGTCTTTTTTTCGTAGGCCTTGTCTACCGCTTTGTTGATATTCATATCCTGACACTCCTTAGTAAGTAGTCAATAAGTAGTCAATCAATAAGAGATTTTATCTTACCTGTTTTTGATTTTTCTCCATGTACGCTTGGGAAATAGATCAATCTTCATCGCATAAAGTTATGCGCAAATCGTGGCTCAGCCATTGACGCATTCGTAGTACGATGGCTGCGTGGCCGGGTTTTCCCTGGCTGCGTGCGCATGCCGTGCAATCGCCGGCATCAATTTGACCGTGTTCAGGAGGCGAGTATGGGTTTGCTGGATCAACTTGCAGGACAGGCACTGGGTGCCTTGGGTAACAAGGGCACGGAGGGCGAGGGCGGCGCTGAAGGCCAGTCGGGCTTGCTGGCCAGCGTGACGGAACTGATCAACCAGCATGGCGGGGTGCAAGGCTTGCTGCAGAAGTTCCAGGAGAGCGGACTGGGCGACCAGGTGGCCAGCTGGATAGGCCACGGTGAAAATGCGCCCGTATCCGGCCAGCAAATCAAGGATGCGCTGGGCAGCGATACCGTCACCCAGATCGCGGAAAAAGCGGGCGTGACGCCCGATGCAGCCTCAGGCGGCCTGGCGGCGCTGCTGCCGCAACTGATCGACAAGCTGACGCCGAATGGCCAGGTACCCGAAGGCGGCGACTTGCTGAGCCAGGGCTTGAATGCGCTGAAGGGCAAGTTTTTCGGTTGATATTGTTAGCGTCGAAGTCAAAAAAACTTTGCAGTGATGCAAGGTTTTTTATTGAGCGTAGAAAACCTGCGGCGCCAGAAAAATGCCCGTGGCTAGGCGCGACGCCGCAGACAGCACTTCAGTGCGGCAAGGCTAAGCAACAACGCCACGGACATTTTTCTAAGCCGCAGCCATCAGGCCGAAGCGCTGCGCGATATGCGGCGGCTCGGCCGTCAGCCTGGCCGTGCTGCCTTCCACCAGATACGAGCAATAGCGGCGCCGTTCGGCTGAACCGCCGCGCCTTTCCATGCCTTCGTTAAGCATGATCACGGCTTCGGCCGCCATTTTCTGCACGGGCTGGCGCAAGGTGGTGATATCATAGCTGAGCCAGCCTGATGCTTCCAGTGCGTCGAAGCCCGCCACCGACATTTGCAGCGGCACCTGGATGCCCAGTTCGTGGCGCGCCGTATCCAGGCAGCCGATGGCCATGATGTCGTTGCCGCAGATCACGGCGTCCGGCACCCGGCCCAGGCGGTCGATGACCTTGCGCAAACCATGTCCGCCGCTGGCGTAATTGTAATTGCCGCTGACCACGATGGGAGCGGGCAAGCCCAGTTCCAGCAGGCGGTCCAGCACGCCCGACTTGCGTTCCTGCGCCACGGACGAATCGCCGGGGCCATCGATGACGGCGAACTGGCGGTGGCCGGCCTCGGCCAGGCGCGACACCAGCAGCCGGGCCGCTTCGGCCTGGTCGCACAGCACGGCGGGCACGGCATTGTCGCGCGGGTTGCGGTTGAACAAGACCAGCGGCACGTCGCGCCGTGCAAATTCGGCCATTTGCTCGTCGGACAGCCAGGCGGCCACGATGGCGCCATCGACCTGGTATTGCCACACATCGTTCAGCGCCTTGCCGATGTCGGCTTCCCGTGCCAAAGTGAACAGCAGCAGGCGCTTGCCCTGGCGCGCGATCTGCTGGCTCAGCTCGGACAAGATTTGCGGGTAGTACAGATTGGCCAGGTTGGAAATGATGACGGCCACCAGGTTCGAGCGGCGCGTGATCAGGCTGCGCGCGGCCGCGTTCGGGATGTAGTCCAGGGCGATGGCGGCCTGCATGACCTTGGCGTGGGTGGCGGGCGACACGCTGGCGCCAGGCTTGAAACAGCGCGAGACGGCCGATTGCGACACGCCGGCCAGCAGGGCCACGTCGTACGAGGTGACGCGGCGCTCGGTGCCGGATGGGCCTGGTGTGCTGGTGCTGGAAATACGGGCTGCAGTTGTCTTTTTTTGCATATGGGTCGGGCTGGCCACCTGTCTCTGGGTATTCCTGCAGGCCCGGAGGACGAATAAAAAAAACAGTGTCTTGCCGGGCGGGCAGGACGAGCATAGCGCAAAAGATTGCCTGATAGCAAGACCGATTCCTTGTTTTTCTTTCATTGCCCATGTGGCAAATGGCATGGTGTATTGGCAAGTGGCATGGCGGCGGACTTGCTCCAGCCCTGGCATTTTTTGCCTGCCCATGGCGGCGTGGCTCAATCTGGCGTATCGCAGGGGCCCGTGCCATAGGGGCTGGTCTGGCCCGGCGGCGGCGTGCGGCGTTCGCTGAAATCCTTCGCCAGGGTCGGCAGCGCCAGTTCCATGGTGGTGCTCGATTCCGTGCCGGCCACCGTGCCGCGCACGGTCAGCGCCAGTTGCACCCAGGAACCGTAGTTGCGCGGATAGCTGACGGTGACGCTGGACAGGCCCAGCACATCGCTGACGCTGCTGGCGCTGACGGCGAGCGGAATGCCGGGGTCGAGCACGCCGTTGCCGTTGAGGTCGTAAGCGCGATCATAAATGCCGTTGCGTAACACGTCTTCATTGGCGCAACTATAGCGTGGCAGGGCCAGCCGCCATACGCCCGTGTCGGGGAAGTCTGCCTTGTCGGCCTCCCAGACGTAATAGCCCTTGCCATAGCGCACCGGCCAGGCGGCCGCCGTGATGGTCACGCCGGGCACCGCGTTGCCGGCGCTGTCGGAAACGAGCACCGCAAATTCCTTTTGCAGCAAGCTGGTCGAGTATTCGCGCACGGTATTGCCGGTGCCGACCTTGATCGACAGGGCCTTGCGGGCCACTGTCAGGCGTATTTGTGCGCTGGCGGACGCCTGCGTGGCGCCTTCGATGCGCGCCTGTATCAGTACGCCGTCGCGGCCGCTATCGGCCGGGCCCGCCACATACACGCTCTGCGCCATGCCGTCCGAACCGGTCGGCACGGCCCCCGTCTGGCGCAGGTAGCCACCGCTGGGGTCGCTCAAGATGCTGAATACCACGGGGGCGTGCTTGACCAGGTTATTCACCGGACCGTCGCGCACCACCGCGCTGATGGTGCTTGCCTGCGTGGTGTCGCTGCCATGGTTCGAACCGAGCACGGCAGGCTCGGCTTGAGCGCTGAGCTTGTTGGCGGGGCCAGGCAGCGCGACAAATTCCAGTCGCGTCTGGGCCGTCGGGCCGCCAGCTACCGCCGCCGTGATGGTGGCCAGTCCCGCGTTGGCCGACTGCAGGTAGCTGCGCGGCAGATTGCCATTGCTAAACACCAGGCTGGACGCGATGGGCGCGGTGCAGGCGCTGTCGCCAAACAGCGCGCCGCGCGAAGTGTTCAGGCTGGCACTGCCGGACTGCGGCACGCCCGTGTCCACCCGCGCATAGCGCACATCGATGGCCTGGCAGGCCAGGGTCGGCACTTCCTGCAACACGTCTGCGCCGCTGGCATCCTGGCCCACGGCCGGGGTCAGGCGCAAATCGCTGCCGGCCACCGTGTAGGCTTGCGACATGCTGGCGCCGAGTGCGCTGGCCGAGACCGCATCCTGGCCCAGGGCGCCCGCCGTCAGGCGCAGCACCAGCTGGCCCTGGGCATTGCTGACGGCGGCGCCGCCGTCCCTGACGCGCACGCTGTTGCCGCTGCCCGTGCTGTAGCTGATGGCCGCGCCCGCCACCGGTTTACGGGCTGAATCGCGCACCGTCAGGATCAGGTCGGCGTTCTGGCCGCGCGTCAAGGCGGAGGGACCGACGATGTCGATGGTGCTGCCAGTAACGGCCACCGTGCCGCTACCGCTTTGCGCGCCGACCGTGGCCGTCAGCTTGATGCTGCGGTTGCTGTTGGCGCCGCCGGTGCCCAGCAGGGCGCGCGCCAGGCCATTCCTGTCGGTGATGGCGTCGACGGCGCTGAGGATGCCGGAATCGGCACTGAAGGAAATCTTCGCGCCCGGCAAGGCCAGGTTGGCGCCATCCTTGACCAGCGCCGTCACGGCCACTTCGCTGCCAGGCAAGCCGGCCGATGGCAGTTCCGTACTGGAAAAGACCAGTTGCACGGCGCTTGCCAGGCTGGCCGGGTCGGGCGGCGTGACCGGTGGCGTGACCGGCGGGGTAGTCGGTTTGATGGGGGCGGGCAGGGTGCCGCCGCAGCCAGCCGTGCCCTGCAGCGCACAGCCGACGGCTGGCTGGGCTTCGGCTGCACCGCCGCCACAGCCGGCCAGGCTTGCTACGGACACGGTGAAAACAAGGGCAAGCCAGGACAGGCGAACGGGGGCGTGGCGAGATTTCACAGGGAGTCTCCGGAGGGCGGCGAAATTGCTGGGCGTCAATTTCTTAAGAGTAGCTTTTGTCCGAAGCTGCTGATTGACACAGCGCAAACTATGTCTGTGTGAAGGGGAATGGCGGTTTTTCTGGTGCAAAGAGGCATGTTCTGGTAGCATAACGCCCCTTTAATTCATGGAAGGGTCGACATGGTCTATGCTTGCGGCGTCGATTTCGGCACATCAAACTCCACGGTAGGCTGGGCGCGTCCAGGACAGAACACCATGCTCAGTCTGGAAGACGGCAAGACGACCCTGCCATCGGTGGTCTTCTTCAACGCGGAAGACGAAGAAGTCAGCTATGGACGCGCCGCGCTGGCCGGATACCTGGCCGGCTACGAAGGCCGCTTGATGCGTTCGCTGAAAAGCTTGCTGGGCACCAGCCTGATCGATGGCCAGACGGAAGTGGGCGGCCGCGCCTTGCCCTTCCGCTTGCTGATGTCGCAATTTATCGGTGAAGTGAAACGCCGCGCCGAACAGTCGGCTGGCCGCGAATTCACCTCGGCCGTGTTTGGCCGTCCCGTCTTCTTTATCGACGACAATGCCCAGGCCGACCAGCTGGCGCAAGACACCCTGGCCGAGATAGCCCGTTCCGTCGGTTTCAAGGACATCGCCTTCCAGTTCGAGCCGATCGCCGCCGCCTTCGATTATGAATCGCAAATCGAGCGCGAAGAACTGGTGCTGATCGCCGACATCGGCGGCGGTACTTCGGACTTTTCGCTGGTGCGCCTGTCGCCCGAGCGGGCCAAAAAGGCTGAGCGCCGCGACGATATCCTGGCCACCGGCGGCGTGCACATCGGTGGTACGGACTTCGATAAATACCTGAGCCTGTCGTCCGTCATGCCCTTGCTCGGTTATGGCAGCCGCCTGCACAACAATAGCGAAGTGCCGTCCAGCTATTATTTCAACCTGGCGACCTGGCACACCATCAACCTGGCCTACACCAAGAAAATCTGGGTGCAGCTGGCCGATGTCTGCCGTGATGCACGCGAGCAAGATAAGATGGGGCGCTTACAAAAGCTGATCGATGAGCGCGCCGGCCACTGGCTGGCGATGAAAGTGGAAGAGGGCAAGATCGCCCTGTCCGATGCGGCCGAAGTGCAGCTGGAACTGGACCGCCTGTCGCCAGCGCAAAGCCTGTTGCTGAAACGCAGCCAGTTCGACGACGCCATCGGCCACCTGTGCACCTCGGTGGAAGACACCGTGCTGCGCCTGCTGCGCGACGCGGGCGTGGCGCCGGACGCGGTCGACACCGTGTTCTTTACGGGCGGTTCCAGCGGCGTGCGCCTGCTGCGTGAAAAGATCGCCGCCCTGGTGCCGGCCGCGCGCAAGGTGGAAGGCGACCTATTTGGTAGTATCGGCGCGGGACTGGCACTGGACGCCGTGCGCAAGTTTGGCTGATAATCAGTCTTCTTCGCATTACCCCTGGAAAGCCCGTCTATGCAAGTGTTTGAAAAACCGATCGTGATGCTCGACTTTGAAACGACCGGCCTGTCGCCCGACATGGGCGACCGCATCACGGAAGTGGCGGCGCTGCGCATCGAAGGCGGGCGCATCACGGACCGCTATGTCACCCTGGTCAATTGCAAGGCGCGCATACCGTCGTTCATCACGGGCTTGACGGGCATCACGCAGGCCATGGTCGACAATGCGCCGCCCGTCGATGAAGTGGTGCCGCAGTTGCTGGACTTCATCGGCAGCGATGCCTTGTCGGCGCATAACGCCAGCTTCGATGAAAAATTCCTCGTTGCCGAAAGCGCCCGCTTGCAACTGGCGCCCGCACACCAGTCGCTGGTGTGTTCGCTGAAACTGTCGCGCCGCGTGTTTCCCGGCTTGTCCAGCTACAAGCTGGGCCTGCTGTCGAGCCAGTTGGGCATCGCCTTCAAGAGCGCCGCCCACAGGGCCGAGTCCGACGCTGAAGTGGCGGCGCAGGTGCTGATCCATATCGGCCGCCATTTGCGCAGCAATTATGGCCTGGCCGATGTCGATGCCGACCTGCTCGTTTCCCTCAATAAATTGGCCGCTGCCAAGGTGCCCCAGTATCTGCAAAAGCGCCGCCAGTCCAGCTGAACCACGGTTCAGGCGGACTCATCAAAACGATAATATTTTATTATCTCCATTGAGTTCGCTCAACCCTCTCTCCCGCATCGAATTTACAATTCAAGCAACACACAATGCCATCACAGGCTGCGGCCGGGCGCGTGCTGCCGGCCAGCGCAATGTGTCATGGGGACAGGGGCGCATATGGACAAGCACCAGACCGCCAGGGATAGCCATCAGGCCTATATCTGGTTTCGCACAGCTGCCGAGCAAGGCAATCCCTACGCCCAGTTCAATCTGGGACTGATGTACAAGAAAGGCGAAGGCATCGCGCATGACGACGCGCGCGCCTTTGTCTGGCTGCGCCTGGCGGCGATACAGGGCCTGGCTTTTGCACAGAATCATCTGGGGGCAATGTATTACCACGGACGTGGCGTGGCCCAGAGCGATGAAGACGCCGTGCTGTGGTTCCGCCGCGCGGCGGCGCAGGGCGATGCCTCGGCGCAGCAAAACCTGGGCCAGATGTACCGCAAGGGCCGTGGCGTGCTGCAGAGCGATGAACTGGCCCTGGCCTGGTTTTACCGTGCCTCTGAACAAGGCGTGGCCAGCGCCCAGTCCTTGCTGGGCGAAGCCTATGCGCAAGGACTGGGAGCGAAAAAGAATGATGCGCTGGCGCTGGCCTGGTTCCGCAAGGCGGCATTGCAGGGCGATATGCAGGCGCAGCTGAACCTGGGCCTGGTCTACAAGCGGGGCCAGGGCGTGGCGCAAAGCGATGCGCAAGCCGTGGCCTGGTTCCGCCAGGCGGCGGCGCAAGGCCTGGCGGTGGCGCAGCGGCAATTGGGCGTGGCCTATGCGGAAGGCCTGGGCGTGGCGCCCGACCAGCTGCGCGCGTATGCCTGGCTGTTGCGCGCCGCCGAACAGGATGATGCCGATGCGCAATACAACCTGGGCGTCATGCTGGCGCGGGGGCAGGGCGTGGAGCAGGACGAGGCGCGCGCCGTTGGCTGGTACCGCCGTGCGGCCCTGCAAGGCCATTGTCTGGCGCAATACAATATGGGCGGCATGTGTGCGGGCGGGCGTGGTATCGAACGCGATCTGCGCCAGGCGCTGGAATGGTATGTCAAGGCGGCGGCCCAGGGGGCCTCCAACGCGCAGTTCAACCTGGGCGTGATGTACGCCAACGGCCATGGCGTGCCGCGCGACCCTGTCTGCGCCGTGCGCTGGTATCGCACGGCGGCCGAACAGGGTGACGCCAGCGCGCAAAACAATCTCGGTGTGATGTATGCGAATGGCCAGGGCGTGCCGCAGGACGATGGCCTGGCCGTGCACTGGTATGAGCAGGCGGCGGAACAAGGCCATGCGCTGGCCCAGTACAACCTGGGCTGCATGTACAACAGCGGACGCGGCGTGCCGAAAAGTCCCGTGCACTCGTATATGTGGACGGCACTGGCCGCGCAGAGCGGCGACGCCACGGCCAGTTCGGCGATCGCGGGGCTGGCCGGCGAACTGTCTTCCTCCGACCTGGGCGAGGCGCAGGCCTTGACGCGGCAATGGCGGCAGGCGCGTCCGCCGCCATTGCCGCCGCGCGCGTAGGCGAGCAAAAACGCTAAGGTGCTTCCATGCGCTGTGCTGGCGCACCTTGACGGCGGTCCAGGAACAGGCTGTTGCCGTGGATTTTCTTGGCCTGCTTTTTCGCTTCGGCCGCCTGGGTGGCGATCTGGTGATGCGTGTAGTACTGGTGCGCCTCGACCTTGATCACGCCCAGCGATAGGCTGATCAGCGAATAAAACACTTTTTTCCCCTGCCGGTCTTCGCTGATGTAGCCGCCGCGTTCGCAATCGCTGCTGCTGTAGAAATCGA
This sequence comes from Janthinobacterium sp. Mn2066, assembly GCF_049319705.1. Taxonomy (NCBI): domain Bacteria; kingdom Pseudomonadati; phylum Pseudomonadota; class Betaproteobacteria; order Burkholderiales; family Oxalobacteraceae; genus Janthinobacterium; species Janthinobacterium sp. Mn2066. Next base: position 204,257 of record NZ_JBMOUF010000005.1, read on the forward strand.
GGATGGCGCTGGAAAAGCGCTCGAGCATGGCCTGGCAGCGGCTTTCCCAATCTTCGCTCTGGAACAGGATCATGAAATCGTCGCCGCCGATATGGCCGATGAAATCGCGGTTCGGGTCGCAATGGCTGCTGAGAATTTCCCCCGTCAGCTGGATCACATCGTCGCCCTTGCGGTAGCCATACACGTCATTGAACGGCTTGAAGTGGTCGAGGTCGCAATAGCAGACCCAGAAGCGGCTACCGCTGTGCAGCAATCGATCGATATGTTCATTGATGGGCACATTGCCCGGCAATTGCGTGAGCGGATTGGCGTAGCGGGCTGCATTGATCTGCATTTGCGTGATTTCGCGCATCAGATCATGGCCCGTGCCCATGCCCAGGTACTTGCCGTTTTCGGTAATGATGAAGCCGTTGAACAGATGATGGGCGTCCGACTGCACCATGGTGTAGCTCAGTTCCTGCAAGCTGGTTTCATGGTCGGCGATCAAGGGCTTGGCATCCATGAACAGGCTGCAGGACTTCTTGCCGTACAGCTCACGCTGATAGGGGCGGGCAAAATGGTCGATCATCTCGAAGCGGCTGATCAGGCCCAGCGGCACGCCCTGGTCGACCACGGGAATGATCATCAGCTTGGGTTCCTTCAAAAAGATGTCGTAGACCTCGTTATTGTTTTTCTCTGGCGACACGGCGGCCACCAGGTGCAGCAGCTTGCGGATGCTGGCGCCATTCTTTTCCAGGCTGCTGCGCTGCGGATACACGGCCACCCCATTGCGTCCCAGCGCCTGCACCACTTCGGCCGGCAGGGCGCGCGCCGGCGCCATATTCGGCCGGCCCAGGTGATATCCCTGGCCAAAGGCCACGCCCAGGTCGCGCAGCACCAGCAATTCCATTTGCGTTTCGATGCCTTCGGCGATCACCAGGGTGCCTGATTTTTCCGCGATTTCCTGGATCGAGCGCACGAATTGCAGTTTCACGGGGTCATTATTGATGCCCTGGATGAAATGCATGTCGATCTTCACATATTCAGGCCGCAGTTCCGACCATAGCCGCAGGCTGGAAAAGCCTTCGCCCAGGTCGTCGATGGCGATCTGGAAACCCATATTGCGGTAGTGCAGCACCGCCTCGCGCATCAGGTCGTAATCGTAGGTGGGCTGGTTTTCCGTCAGCTCGATGATCACGCGGTCCGGATTGATGCCGATCTGCTCGATGTATTCCAGCGTTTCGCCATGGCGCGCATTGCGCAGCAGCAGGCATTCCGGGCTGACATTGAGAAACAGTTTACCCGGCAGCCCCAGTTCGGCGAAGCATTCCAGCACCACTTGCCGGCACAGATGTTCCACTTCCAGGGTCAGGCCGCTGGCGCGCGCCACCTTGAACAGATTCATCGGTGCATGTAGAGGGCTGTCGGACGGCCCCCGTATCAAGCCTTCATAGCCGATGATGTCGCCGCTATGCATATGGATGATGGGCTGGAACAGGGCGCTCAGTTTGCGGCCGTTAATAATGTCATGCAACTCTTCCGCCGCCCCTTCCGGCCCGGCCGCCACCAGCGATGGCTTCAGGTAAGCCACATTCGATGGCGGCGCATCGTGCGCAGGCAAGGTGGCGGGGAAGGGAAGAGTGTGCATAAGGGCAAGTCTGGACGCGCAGGAGTCGGCATGGCCGCAATCAGCGCCATGATCATGTTGCCCATGGTAAAGATCTTTTATGACAACTTGATGAAATGCAGTCAATTCTGACAAGGGTTGCGACCAGGCCCAGTTTTCCATTTTTCACGGAAAACCGTTTTTACGATGGCGATTATTATAATTTTGCAAAATAAAAGATGGCAATCCTGGCTGATAACTGTGCTTTAAAAGTTGTGATACACGCTATGATTTATCTTGGCGAAAGTCATCATGGGCAGCCGCCGCACGCAGTGAGGTAGTTGAAATAGTCAATGCGCGGCCTGCTTTCTTCGATATCCAACAATGAGACAAACAACCCATGCAATTACGTAGTGCAACCCTCATATTCAGCTTGCTGGCCGCTTTCGGTGGCAATGCCATGGCACAAACTTGCCCAGCCGGCGACGGCGCGACCGTAACGTATCCGGTCAGCAAAAAAGTCGATCAGCAAGACAGCTATTTCGGCACCACCATTGCCGACCCGTACCGCTGGCTGGAAGATGCCAACAGTGCTGAAACGCACGACTGGGTCGTGGCGCAAAACAAGGTGACGCAAGCCTATCTGGGCACCATCCCGGAACGCGAAGCCATCAAGCAGCGCCTGACCAAGCTGTGGAATTATGAGCGTTTCACTACGCCAACCAAGCAGGGCGGCCGCTATTTCTACAGCCGCAACGACGGCTTGCAAAACCAGGCCGTGCTGTACACGGTGAAAAAACTGACGGACGAACCGCGCGTGCTGCTCGACCCGAACACCCTGTCGACCGATGGCACGGTGGCGCTGGCCGGCACCTCGATCAGCCCGAACGGCAAGTACCTGGCCTACGCTACGGCCGCTTCCGGTTCCGACTGGAATGAATGGAAGGTGCGCGACATCGAAACGGGCAAGGACCTGGCGGACCATATCCAGTGGGCCAAGTTCTCGGGCGCTTCGTGGACCAAGGACAATAGCGGGTTCTTCTACAGCCGCTATGACGCGCCGAAAGAAGCGACCAAGCTGGCCGATATCAATTACTTCCAGAAACTGTACTTCCACAAGATCGGCACGCCGCAAAGCGACGACGTGCTGGTGTTCGACCGTCCTGACCAGAAAGAATGGGCGTTTGGCGGCAGCAAGGTCAGCGATGACGGCAATTACCTGATCATCACGGCCACGCAAGGCACGGAACGCAAGAACCGCATCTTCTACAAGGACTTGCGCCAGAAAAATGCCAAGGTGGTCGGCTTGCTGGAAGAGTTCGACGCATCGTACTCGTTCATCGACAATATCGGTCCCGTATTCTATTTCGCCACCGACAACAAGGCGCCGAAATCGCGCGTGATCGCCATCGATACGCGCAAACCTGCGCCGGCCGACTGGAAAGAAGTCGTGCCGCAAAGCGAGGAAACCCTGGTCTCGGCGAATATCCTGAACAACCAGCTGGTGCTCGATTACTTGAAAGATGCGCAGACGCAAGTCAAGATCACCGACCTGAACGGCAAGCTGGTGCGGGAAGTCGCCTTGCCAGGCATCGGTTCGGCAGGCGGCTTTGCGGGCAAACGGGGCGACACGGAAACGTTCTACTCGTTCACCAGCTTCACCACGCCGGCGACGATTTACCGCTACGACATGAAAACCGGCAAGAGCACCATCTACCGCCAGCCCAAGGTCGATTTCGATCCGGCCGCGTTTGACGTGCGCCAGCAATTCTTCACCAGCCGCGACGGCACCAATGTGCCGATGTTCATCGTCTCGAAAAAAGGCATGAAACTTGACGGCAACAACCCGACCTATCTGTACGGCTATGGCGGCTTCAATATTTCGCTCACGCCAACTTTCTCCGTGGCAAACCTGGCCTGGGTGGAAATGGGCGGCGTCTATGTGATGGCCAACCTGCGCGGCGGCGGCGAATACGGCGAAGCCTGGCACCAGGCTGGTACCAAGCTGAACAAGCAAAACGTGTTCGACGACTTTATCGGCGCGGCCGAATGGCTGGAAGCGAACAAGGTGACCTCGCCATCGAAACTGGCGATCGGCGGCGGCAGCAATGGCGGCCTGCTGGTGGGCGCCGTGCTGGCCCAGCGTCCTGAGCTGTTCGCTGCCGCCATCCCGCAAGTGGGCGTGCTCGACATGTTGCGTTTCCACAAGTTCACCGTGGGCTGGGGCTGGGTGCCCGACTATGGCTCGTCGGATGACGCCGAGCAATTCAAGGCGCTGCTGAAATACTCGCCGCTGCACAACCTGAAGGCGGGCGGCTGCTATCCAGCCACCATGATCACCACCGCCGACCATGACGACCGCGTGGTGCCTGCCCACAGCTTCAAGTTTGCTGCCGCCCTGCAAGCGGCACAAGGCGGCCCTGCGCCGGTGCTGATCCGCATCGACAGTAAGGCAGGCCATGGCGCCGGCAAGCCGACCACCAAGCAGATCGAAGAAGTGGCCGACCGCTGGGGCTTCCTCAGCCGCTCGCTGCACATGACGGAGCCGGCCAAGGTGGCGGGGCAGTAATCAGTCAGTAGTTGGATAGTAAAAAGCGCGGGCGCAGTCAGCCCGCGCTTTTTTTTATTGCTGCGGCGCGATGCGGGCCAGCACGCCCGTGCCAAATACAGGCTGGAACGGCAAGTCCTTGCGCTGCGCGTAACCGATATAGCAGTCGCACTTGAAGCGGGGGCAGCTGCGTTCCTGCAGCATATCTTCCAACTGGTCCGTGTACAGGTTGCCCAGGCGTTCGGGCACGAAATGGCAGCGCGCCAGTTCGCCGTCGCCATCGACCGATAGCGACAATTCACCCGCCAGGCAAGGCTTGCCGCGTGAAGGCACGGGGCGGCGGTTCAGGGCAAACCACGGGTCGATGGCATCGAGCCAGGCCAGGTCTTCGGTGCTGTAATAAGCGGGGCCGCGCCGGTCATACGCGTTCAGCCACAGATACGTTTGCGCGGGCAGGGCCGCGCGCAAGGCGCGGATGGCGTCATAGTGTTCGGGCATGGCGACCATGCCGACCGAGTAACGCACACCCATCGCGTCGAGCCGCGCGCAGCGCTCCAGGAAGCGGGCCAGGGTGGTCTGGCCCGGGTGATAGGTGCACCACAGGCCGATTTTTTCCAGGCCGGGCAAACCTTCCAGCCAATGCAGGGGGCCGGACAGATTGGTTTGCAGCGCCACTTGCCGCACATGGGGCAGGGTGGCCAGGGTTTGCATGGCGGTGCGGTAATGGCGCCGCACCAGCGCTTCGCCCCACGGCGTGAACAGCACGCTGATGGGGCGATTCTGTTCTGTCACCCAGCCCGTGAACCTGGCCACTTCGCGCGCATCGCGGGCCAGTGCGGTCCGGCTATCCTGCTTCTTGGCGAACGGGCAGTAGCCGCAGGCGTAATTGCAACTGGCCAGGGTGCCCCGGTACAGCAGCGACAAGATGTTTGCTGGCGCCGTCAGCACGCCGGGCCGCCTTCCGCCATCAGCGTCCGCACCGTGTCGGACGCCAGCCAGGGACCGATGGTGTCGGCATACGCGTAGCCTTGCTGGTTCAGGCGCAGCCAGCGGCCATCTTCTTGCACCAGTTTCAATGCATGCAGCTCTGCCAGCTGCGGCAAGTCTGCTTCGCAGCGCGTGCCGAAGCGGGCCGTGTAGGCGTCGCGGTCCATGCCCGGTTCCGTCAGCAGCGACTGGATCACATAGCGGCGCTGCTGCTCGGCGGTGTCCAGCACATAGCCGTGTTCAGCGTGCGCAAACTGCGCCTCGTCCAGTGCCAGGTATTGTTCGATGATGCCGATGGTTTGCGTGCGCTCCACTGCGTACTGGCTCGAATAATGCAAGCCTGTTGTGTACGAGCGGGCGCCCGCGCCCAGCCCCACCATGCCATCGTTCTGGCAGCAATACGAGGGGCCGTTCTGTTCCGGCGCATGGGGGGCGCGGAACATGCGCATCGAGACTTGTTCATATCCCCGTGCGCGCAAATGGTCGCGCGCCGCCGCGTACAGGACCAATCGGCTGTCGCCATCGCGCGCCAGCATGATGGGGTTCAAGGTTGCTGCACCCTGGCGGCGCGCCACCTTGCCCAGGCCCGTTTGTTCACGCACATACAGCGGATACAGGTAGAGCTCTTCGGGCTGGAAGGCCAGCGCGCTGTCGATCGAAGCCAGCAGGCTATCCACCGTCTGCCCGGCGATGCCGTAGATCAGGTCCAGGTTCAGGGTGGGGAAACCGGCTGCGCGTATCAGGCCGATGGCGTGATGGACGGTGGCATTTTGCTGCGGTCGCGCCAGCGCGCGCATCTCTCCGGCCGCAAAGCTCTGGATGCCCAGGCTGACCCGGTCGATGCCGTGCGCGCGGCAGACGGCCAGGCGTTCAGCCGTGATGGTTTCCGGCGAGGCTTCGATGCCGGCCGGCGTATGCTGCAGATCGATGCCGAGGATGTCGCGCGCGCCGCACAGCAAGGTGTCGAGCTGCGTCGCCGACAAATAGGTGGGCGTGCCGCCACCGAGCGCGAAGCGGGCAAAGCGCCGTTCACCGAGGGCGCCATCCAGCGCACGCATTTGCAGCAGCACCTGCTGTACATAGCGTTCGACCATGCCGGCACTGGGGCGTGCCATGGCGAACAGATTGCAAAAACCGCAGCGCATTTCGCAAAACGGAATGTGGATATAGGCGAACAGGGCGGAACGGTCCTGCTGCGCCCACAGGGGCGCCAGCGGCGCGGCTTGCGCCAGGCTGCGGTAGGCGGCCTTGTGCGGATACGAATAGGAATACGCCTGGTAGGGCGTGTGGCGCATGCGCTGCGCCAGGCTTGTTTCGGATGGATTCACGGTAGGGGTAATGCTTTCTGTGTATGTTCTATCAGGAAGTGCGCATAGGGCACGCTCCATACGCTGTCGTGCGCCACGCGGTGGCCCCGATAACCATCTTCGCCATAGGCGCTGCCGTGGTCCGAGCAAACGATGGCAAACGTGGGCGCGCGGGCGGCGCAGGCGGCAAACAGGGGCGCCAGCGCGCCATCGACATAGCGCAGCGCTGCCGCGTGGCTATCCAGGCTGTCCGCTTTGCAGCCGGGCAGGTAGGCGCGGTTGGGCGTGTGCAGGGCGGCCACGTTGATGAATAAAAAAGTGCGCTCTTCGCTGGCCTGCAGGCGTGCGACGGCCAGCCTGACTTGTTTTTCCGTCGAATGGCGGCTGGCCACGCCCATGCCGGCGCTCCAGTGGCTTTCCTGGAACAGATTCGGCAGCACCGTACCCAGGGCAGTCTGCTTGTTAAAGAAGCCGACGCCGCCGATGCAGATGGTGCGGTAGCCGCGCGCCGCCAGGGCGGCAGGGAGATCGGCTTCGTCAAATGTCCAGGTATGCGGCGAGGTGGTCTCGCTGCCCGCGAAGGCGCTGGCAAACAGGCGCGGATGGCGGCCAGGTAGCGCTGGCGTGGGTAAAAAGCCCGCAAAGAAGGCCTGGTGGGCGGCATAGGTAAAGGTGGCGGGCGAGTGGCGACGTTCCCAGCCGCAGGGAGCCAGGAGGCGGCCCAGCACGGGCAATTCGCCCGCTTCATATAATGCTTGCGCCACGTCATAGCGCAAGGTGTCGAGCGTGATGAAGGCGATATCGTGACTGCCCACGATGGCGTGCATGTCGGGGATAGGGTATGGGTTGTCAGGCATGGTGAAGGTGGCGCAGTTGGGCCGTATAAGTATCGTCGCCCTGCCACAACAGGCCGGGCAGCAGGTCGCCGAAGGCATTCGCTTCCAGCACATGGGCCTGGCCATGGCGCACCACCAGGTCCAGGCCGGCGACTGTGCTGCAAGGGAAAGCGCTGGCGGCCAGGGTGGCGGCCGACTCCAGCGCCGCCATGTCGGCGCAGTTCAGCAGGCTGGCCGCGTCGCCGCGCTGGTTATCCAGGTGCAGATTGGTCATCATCTGCGCGCCGATGCGGGCCACCCGGTGCGCGGGCTGGCCTCCCAGCGTGACCACGCGCAGGTCGTAATGGCTGTCGCCGGTGCGCGGCTTTGGCAGCCATGCTTCCGCGTACAGCTGCTGTTGTGCCAGCGTATCGACCAGGGTAGCGATTTCGCTGGCAGATTCATAGCGCGAGATGCGCTTGTGGTTAAACAGGCGTGGTTCGCCGTTCATTTGCTGCAGGCTGGCCGAACTGGTGGCTTGCTGGCGGCCCGCCCTGTTCCGGCGATAGGCGACCACGCCCGAAGCGGAAGAACCGTAGCGCGGTTTCAGGTACACGCGGTCAAGCCCATGTTCGCGCAACAGCGACTGCAAATGCGCGTAGCCATGCACGGGTCCCAGCAGTGCCGGGACAGGCACGCCGTGCGCCGCCAGGTGGCGCTGGCAAGCCAGCTTGTCGGTCATCAGGACGATGTCGGCTGGCGCATTAAAAACGCGCGTTTGCGGCAAGGCGGCCAGCTGGCTGGCGAGTCCTTCCATGGCAGCTTTAAAGCCGCCAAACCAGGCATCCATGGCCAGCAGTTCGCCGTGTTCGGGCGCGGGCACGGGCGGCCGGCCCAGCGAACGGCAGCCATCGTGCAGCAAGTGTCGATGCGCGGCCGGGTCGTCGCCGGGCGGCTCGATCTTGAATACGCCAGGCTGGGCCAGCGCAGTATCGAGTAGCGACGGTTGCCGCAACCAGTCGCGCCATTCCAGCACCTGCGCGGGCGGCAGGTGCAGTTGCGCGCGCGCCGCCTGCATCAGGCGCACGCGCTTGCTGCCGCTGGTGGCCAGCAGGGTAAGAGGCTTGGACAACCTTATTCGCCGACGGCCACGTAGCGGTAGAAATCGTCGCCGTCCAGGTCTTCCTGCTGCTCGTCGTCCAGCACCACCTCGAAGGGCAGCGCCTTCAGCTTGGCCTGATTCTCCTTGGAGATGTAATGGTGCGACAGGTCCAGGCGTTTCAGCTTGCCCAGCTGCGTGTGGTTCAGCACGGCGACGGCCGCCAGGTCGCTCGGCGTGCCCAGCGACAGGTCGAGGATGTCGAGCTGGGCCACCAGCGGCTCTTTCGCCAGCCAGACGGCCAGCTCGTCGGCGATTTCCGCGTTGCGCAAGCCCAGGTAGCGCAGGCTCGGCACGGCCAGCTGCTTCAGCAGCTTCCAGTACACCGTCACGTCGCCCGAAAAACCGTAGTCGTCCGTGCCCAGCCACAGCTCCAGGTGTTCCAGCTGCGGCATGCTCGACTGCGCCAGCGCCAGGGCGATCTTTTCATCGAGGCCGCCCGATTCGATGGTCAGCTTGCGCAAATGCTGGTGCGCGAACGGCTCGATCACCAGCGCATTGCCGCCACGGATGCGCAATTCCTCCAGCAGGGGGAAAGCGTCCAGCAAGGGCTTGTAGCTGCCCTGGACGATCCACGAGATTTCGCATTCTTCGTACGTCATGTCGCCGATAAACAGGGCGCGCAGCCTGGGCAGTTCGGCGGCGCGGGCGATCAGCGCCGCCATCACCTCGTCGGCGCCCGATTCGTAGGGATCGCCCCACATGCCGATGATCAGTGCTGACAACGTGGTCTTGTCGGCCTTGTCCAGGAAGCTGGCGATCAACTCATCCATCTTGCCTTCGTCATCGTATTCCAGCGACAAACGGTAAACGATGTCCGGCGAAGGATCGTAGGGCAGGTCGGGGTCGTACTGGACGACTTTTTTATTGGCGAAGGTGGTGGTGCTGTCGGAAATGGTCATCGCGGTCTGGCTCCGTAAAAGCGTTAAAGCCTGGATGCCGTGCGCGGGGCCGCAATGCTGGGGAAGAGCCGGGATGTGCTGCAACGCTCTGCTAAGACATCCAGGCCTGGAAATCTTGTCTATTTCGGAATCTTAGCATGAGGGCAAAGGCCTGTTGCGCACTGCAGAAGAAGGCGCAACAGGGCTGGGGTCAGACCCGGCCGGTCTGACCCCAAACTCAATTAGCGGTGTATCACGACCAGTAAAGCCTTGCCCTCGGTTTTCCCCAGGTTCCGTATCGTATGCGGCAAATCGGCCGGATAGCGCGCCGTGCCGCCGTTCTTGACCTTTTTCCTGGCTGCGCCCACTTCCAGTTCCAGGTTGCCGTGAATCACGGTCAGGTGTTCGGTGGTGCCCGGATCGTGCGGCTGGGAAGCCAGTTCGCCGCCCGGCGCCAGGGTCACTTCATACCATTCATATTTGCCGGCCAGTTCCATCGGGCCCAGGATGCGCAGCACGTAGCCGGCGTGGTCGCCGGGCAGGGTGGGGGTTTCGTGGGCGTCCGTGACGCGGATGGTTTCCACGGCCTTTTCCGCGCTCGACAGCAATTCGCCGATCTGCACGCCCAGCGCATTGGCCAGGCGCCAGGTGATGGCGATGGTGGGATTGGCTTTTTCGCGCTCGATTTGCGACAGCATGGACTTCGATACGCCGGCGATGCGTGACAAATCCTCCAGTGTCAGGCCGCGCGCCAGGCGCAGCCGTTGCAGGGTGGCGCCCACTTCGGGCGGAGAATTGGTCGAAACACTGTTTTTCATCGGCAGTTGGCTTGCAAAGTTCAATAGGCTTGGGTAATATCCACTATATTGAATTTTAGTTCGAAATAGTGGATTCAGAAGAAAATCACGGAAACGTGTAAACTTCGAACAGCGCTTCACGGTACAGCATACAGCGAGGGCCGGTCAAGCGCCGGACTTTGCATTTTGTCTATTTTTCGGCTTGTTATTCATTCAATACAAGCCATATCAGCATACAACCGTGCCGGCAGCGGCATATAAAGATCAAAGGATCAAAAGGATCAACATGAGCGAGCAAGCGAAGAACACCTTTTTCAGCGGTCTGCAACAGAACCTCGATCAACTGCGCCAGCAAGGCTTGTACAAGCCTGAGCGCGTGATCGCCTCGCGCCAGGGCGCTGAAGTGGTGTGCGACGATGGCCGCACCCTGATCAATATGTGTGCGAATAACTACCTGGGCCTGTCCGGCGACGTGCAAACGCAGCAGGCGTCGATCGCCGCCACTGAAAAATACGGTTACGGCCTGTCGTCCGTGCGCTTTATCTGCGGCACGCAAACCGTGCACAAGGAACTGGAACAAGCCATTTCCAGCTTCCTGGGCACGGAAGACACGATTTTGTACGCCGCGGCGTTCGACGCCAACGGCGGCGTGTTCGAGCCGCTGTTCGATGAAAACGACGCCATCATTTCCGACGCGCTGAACCACGCATCGATCATCGACGGCATCCGACTGTGCAAGGCTGGCCGCTACCGCTATGCCCACAACGACATGGCCGACCTGGAAGTGCAGCTGCAAGCAGCCGTCGCCGCCGGCAAGCGCCACAAGGTCATCGTCACCGATGGCGTATTCTCGATGGACGGCACGATTGCGCAACTGGACAAGATCTGCGACCTGGCCGACCAATACGGCGCGCTGGTGATGATCGACGAATGCCACGCTTCCGGCTTCATGGGCGCTACCGGCCGCGGCACGCACGAACACCACAATGTGATGGGCCGCATCGACATCATCACGGGCACCCTGGGCAAGGCCCTGGGCGGCGCGATGGGCGGCTTTACTTCGGCCCGCAAGGAAGTCATCGACACCCTGCGCCAGAAGTCGCGCCCTTATCTGTTCTCGAACACCCTGGCGCCATCGATCGCCGGCGCTTCGTTGTCGGTACTGGAGCGTTTGGCCAAGTCGACCGAACTGCGCGACCGCCTGCATGAGAACACGGCTTTCTTCCGCAGCGAAATCGAACGCATCGGCTTCACCATCAAGCCAGGTACGCACCCGGTGGTGCCGGTGATGCTGTTTGACGCACCGGTAGCGCAAAAGTTTGCCGCCCGCCTGTATGAACTGGGCGTGCTGGTGACGGGCTTTTTCTACCCGGTCGTGCCGATGGGCCAGGCCCGCGTGCGCGTGCAGCTGTCCGCCGCCCACACCCGCGAACAGCTGGTCAAGGTGCTGGCCGCGTTTGAACAGGCTGGCAAGGAACTGGGCCTGCTGAAGACCGATGCAACGATTAATCAATAAAAGTAATCAGGACAAGAAGAACATGGAACGCATTTTAGTTATCGGCGCAAACGGCCAAATCGGTAGTGAACTGGTGGGCGCGCTGGCGCTGCAGCACGGCGCGGACAATGTCATCGCCAGCGACATCGGCACGAATAATCTGTACCAGGCCAAGCGCTACGCGCAGTTGAACGTGCTGGACAAGGACGGCCTGGCGAAGATCGTCGCCGATGAAAATATCACCCAGGTGTACCAGCTGGCAGCGATGCTGTCGGCCACCGGCGAAGCAGCGCCCTTGAAGGCCTGGAGCCTGAACATGGATGGCTTGCTCAATATCCTGGAACTGGCGCGCGAGCGCGGCGAGGCAGGTAAGCCATTGCGTATCTTCTGGCCATCGTCGATCGCCGCCTTCGGCCCGAACACGCCACAGGAAAACACGCCGCAAATGACGGTGATGGACCCGACCTCGATGTACGGCATCAGCAAGCTGGCCGGCGAGCGCCTGTGCGAGTACTACTTCAACAAGTACGGCGTGGACGTGCGCAGCATCCGCTATCCAGGCATCATCAGCTATAAATCGCCTCCAGGCGGCGGCACCACCGACTACGCGATTGCGATTTTCCACGCCGCCCTGCGCGGTGAGCGCTATGACTGCTTCCTGGACGCGACCACGACCCTGCCGATGATCTACATGCCGGATGCGATCCGCGCCACCATCGAACTGATGGACGCGCCTGCCTCGCAGGTCAAGATCCGCTCGTCCTACAACGTGGCCGGCGTGTCGTTCAACCCGGAGCAACTGGCCAAGGCCATCGTGCACATGGTCCCGGATTTCAAGATCAGCTACAAGCCGGACAGCCGCCAGGCTATCGCCAACAGCTGGCCGCAAAGCCTGGACGACAGCCGTGCCCACGCAGACTGGGGCTGGAAAGCGCAGATCGGCGTCGAGCAGATGGTCACCGACATGCTGGCCAACGTGGACGCGGGCCAGTCGGTGCAAGCTGCCTGAAGTAAAAAGCTAAAGTTTTATAAAAACATACCAGTATAAAGAGACACAGCAATGGACATGAGCGTATTTGACCTGTTTAAAATCGGCATCGGACCGTCGAGTTCCCACACGGTGGGGCCGATGGTGGCGGCGCGGCGTTTCCTGGTCGAATACGGTCCATTGGATGACGTGGTGGGCGTGGAAGCGGCCCTGTATGGCTCGCTGGCTTTAACAGGCGTGGGACACGCGACCGACAAGGCAGTGATCCTGGGCCTGATGGGCGAAACACCGCAAGGCGTGCCGCCCGATGAAGTCGACAGCAAGCTGGCTGCGATCGAGGCGGCCGGCTCAATCGCACTGCTGGGCGTGCACGCCGTGCCGTTCACGGCCGCCACCGGCCTGGTATGGTTCAAGAGCGAATCGCTGCCCGAGCATCCGAACGGCATGCGTTTTACCCTGAAACTGCGCGATGGCAGTCGCTACGATAAAGTCTATTACTCGATCGGTGGCGGGTTTATCCGCGAAGCGGGCGAGGCGCAAGCCGAAGCTGCGGTGGAGCCGGCAGCGGACGCCCGCGTGGTGTTCCCGTTCGACACGATGGAGCAGTTGCTGGAACACGGCCGCACCAGCGGCTTGTCGATCCCTGACATGCTGCGCGCGAATGAAAACGTCAAGCGCAGCGACGAAGAATTGAACGAAGGCCTGGACCGCATCTGGCACGTGATGCGCGACTGTATCGCGCATGGCCTGGAAACGACGGGCAACCTGCCGGGCGGCTTGAACGTCAAGCGCCGCGCCGCCAAGCTGTGGCGCCAGGCGCAGGACGCGAAAGCGTCGGACAACCGCGCCAACGACTTGCCGCACGACGCCGTACACCTGGTCAGCCTGTATGCGATGGCCGTCAATGAAGAAAACGCGGCTGGCGGCCGCGTGGTGACGGCGCCGACCAATGGCGCGGCCGGCATCATCCCGGCCGTACTGCGCTACTACGCCCAGGATTGCCGCCCCAGCGATGCGGTCGGCGGCGTGCGCCGCTTCATGCTGACGGCGGCCGCCATCGGCATGCTGTGCAAGCGCAATGCCTCGATCTCTGGCGCCGAAGTGGGCTGCCAGGGCGAAGTGGGCGTGGCTTGCGCGATGGCGGCGGCCGGCCTGGTGGCGGCCCTGGGCGGCACCAATGAACAGATTGAAAACGCCGCCGAAATCGGCATCGAGCACCACCTGGGCATGACCTGCGACCCGATCGGCGGCCTGGTGCAGATTCCCTGCATCGAGCGCAACGGCATGGGCGCCGTCAAAGCCATCACCGCCGCCTCGCTGGCGCTGAACGGCGACGGCACGCACTTCGTCAGCCTGGACGAAGTGATCGAAACCATGCGCCAGACGGGCGCGGATATGCAGGACAAGTACAAGGAAACGTCGCTGGGTGGGCTGGCGGTGCATGTAATAACGGTCAATCACGCAGCCTGCTGATTTCGCTACCTGGGGTCAGACCCCGCGTTAGAGGCGGTCCGATTAGTCAGATTCTGCTTGCTCGGGGTCTGACCCCAGTTTTAAGCCAACTCGCTCACTCATCTTCAAACAACTGCTCCAGCCTCCGTGGGTAGTTATTCAAAAAATCCTTCGTCACGGCATAGTGCTCCGTGTCTTCATACGCCACTTCGTGGATGCCGCCGCCCGTAAACATCAGGATTTTCGCGTTCGGGTAAGCCAGCAGTATCGGCGAGTGGGTGGCGATGATCAGTTGCGAGTCGTCCTGCACCAGCTGGTGGATCACCGATAGCGCGGCCAGCTGGCGGCTGGGCGAGAGGGCAGCTTCCGGTTCGTCCAGCAGGTACAAGCCTTTTCCCTGCAGTTTGTTGAGCAAGGTCGCCATGAAGGCTTCGCCGTGCGATTGCGCGTGCAGCGACTTGCCGCCGTAGCTGCCCAGATAGGCGGGCATGGTGTCCATATAGGTGGCGACATTGAAAAAGCTTTCGGCGCGCAGGAAGTAGCTGTCGTTTGGTTTCTTGTAGCTTTTGCTCAGGCGCAGATGGGCGTGCAAGCCTGACTCACGGTCCGACTCCTGCGTGATGCGCACGTTGCGCGTGCCGCCATCCTTGCCAAAACCCAGCGCCACGGCCAGCGCTTCGAGCATGGTCGACTTGCCGCTGCCGTTTTCGCCCACAAAAAACGTCACGTCAGGGTGGAAGTCCATTTGCACGAAATCGCGGATGGCGGGTATCGTGAACGGATAGTGTTCCAGGTCGATCACGGCGTCCGGGCGCAGGGCGGCGCTTTGCAGGTACGGCTTTTTACTGAGCGACATGGGCGGTCCATTCATCGTTGGGGGCTGGGCGGTGGGCCATGGCATACTGGCGCTGCGGGCAAATTCGCCTTGCGCGTGCGCCCGCACTATAATATTGGCTCGTTTGCATTCATGATAACCGCCCTCAGCTCACCTGGACCCTACAATTTTATGCAATATGTGTCTACCCGCGCTGAAACAGCGCCATCGAATCCGCAACAATTTTCCGACATCCTCTTGGGCGGCCTGGCCCCCGATGGCGGACTGTACCTCCCTGAACACTACCCGCAAGTCAGCGGCGCCGAGCTCGATGCCTGGCGCAAGTTGTCGTATGCCGACCTGGCCTACGAGATTCTCAAGAAGTTCGCTACCGATATCCCGGAAGCGGACCTGAAAGCGCTGACGGCAAAGACCTATACCAAGGCTGTCTACAAAAATGCGCGCGCTGACGACAGCGCGGCCGATATCACGCCGCTGCGCGTGCTGGAACAAAACGTCGTCAAGGGTGGCCAGACCACCCTGATGCTGCAGGCGCTGTCGAATGGCCCGACCCTGGCCTTCAAGGACATGGCGATGCAGTTGCTGGGCAATCTGTTCGAATACGCGCTGGCCAAGCAAAATGCCGAACTCAATATTTTCGGCGCCACCTCGGGCGACACGGGCAGCGCGGCCGAATACGCGATGCGCGGCAAAAAAGGCATTCGCGTGTTCATGCTGTCGCCGCACAAGAAGATGAGCGCCTTCCAGACGGCGCAGATGTTCAGCCTGCAGGACCCGAATATTTTCAATATCGCCGTCGAAGGCGTGTTCGACGATTGCCAGGACATGGTCAAGGCCGTATCGAATGACTTGCCTTTCAAGGCCAAACAAAAGATCGGCACCGTCAATTCCATCAACTGGGCACGCGTGGTAGCGCAGGTGGTGTATTACTTCCGCGGCTACCTGGCGGCGACCACCAGCAATGAGCAGAAAGTGTCGTTTACTGTCCCATCGGGCAATTTCGGCAATATCTGCGCCGGCCATATCGCCCGCATGATGGGCTTGCCGATCTCCAGACTGGTGGCCGCCACCAATGAAAACGATGTGCTGGACGAGT
This sequence comes from Janthinobacterium sp. Mn2066, assembly GCF_049319705.1. Taxonomy (NCBI): domain Bacteria; kingdom Pseudomonadati; phylum Pseudomonadota; class Betaproteobacteria; order Burkholderiales; family Oxalobacteraceae; genus Janthinobacterium; species Janthinobacterium sp. Mn2066. The sequence continues at coordinate 220,202 of NZ_JBMOUF010000005.1, forward strand.
TTTTCCGCACCGGTGTCTACCGCGTGCGCAAGTCCAGCGAAACCTATCACACCAGCAGCCCGTCGATGGATATCTCGAAAGCCTCGAACTTCGAGCGCTTCGTGTACGACCTGGTCGGCCGCGACAGCCAGCGCGTGAAAGTGCTGTTCCATAAAGTGGAAACGCACGGCGGCTTCGACTTGTCCGGCAAGCCGGGCAGCGATGGCGACGAATTCAAGCTGGTCGCCAAATACGGCTTCAAGTCGGGCAAATCGACCCACCAGGACCGCCTGGACACCATCCGCGACGTGGCCGACGATTACGACATCACTATCGACACGCACACGGCCGATGGCATCAAGGTAGCGCGCGAGCACCTGGAGCCCAACGTGCCGATGATCGTGCTGGAAACGGCGCTGGCCGCCAAGTTCAATGAAACCATCCTCGACGCCCTGGGCGTGGATGCGGAACGCCCGGCCGGTTTTGAAAACATCGAAGACTTGCCGCAAAAGTTCGTGGTGATGGGCACCGATGTGGAGAAGATGAAGGCGTACATCAGCGCCAATACGGGCTTATGATGACGACCGCTCCCGCAGAACGCAAACCGATGCTGTCGGTGGCCGAAGCGCTGGCCTTCATGCTGGACGCGGTGCGTCCCGTAACAGAGGTGGAAAACGTGGACACGCTGCAGGCCAATGGCCGCGTGCTGGCGACGGCGCAAAGTTCGACCCTGAATGTGCCCGAGCGCGACAATACGCAGATGGATGGCTATGCCGTGCGGGCCAGTGATTGCGCCAGCGGTGCGGCCAGCCTGCCGGTCTCGCAGCGCATCGCCGCCGGTCACGTGGGCGAGGCTTTGCTGCCAGGGACGGCGGCGCGCATCTTCACGGGCGCGCTGATTCCTGACGGCGCCGATGCGGTGGTGATGCAGGAGCAGTGCACCCTGCTTGATGGCGTGGTGACGGTCAATCACGTGCCGGTGGCGGGTGAGTGGATACGCCGCCAGGGCGAGGATATCCGCGCCGGTGGCCAGATCCTGGCGCCGGGCACGCGCCTGCGCAGCCAGGAAATGGGCCTGGCCGCCTCCGTGGGCCTGGCCCGGCTGCCGGTGCTGCGCAAGCTGCGCGTAGCCGTGTTTTTCACGGGCGACGAGCTGGCCATGCCGGGCCAGCCTTTGGCGCCGGGCGCCGTCTACAATTCCAACCGTTTTACCTTGCGCGGCCTGCTGGAAAATCTGGGCTGCGAAATCACCGACCTGGGCATCGTGCCCGACAGCCTGGAAGCGACGCGCGCCGTGCTGCGCCAGGCCGCCCAGGGCAATGACTTGATCATCACGTCGGGAGGCGTGTCCGTCGGCGAGGAAGACCATATCAAGCCGGCGGTGGAAGCGGAAGGGCGGCTGAACATGTGGCAGATCGCCGTCAAGCCGGGGAAACCGTTGGCCTTCGGCGAGGTGGGCGACGCGTTCTTTGTCGGCTTGCCTGGCAATCCCGTCTCCAGCTTTGTGACCTTCTTGCTGTTCGTGCGGCCCTTCATCCTGCGCCTGCAAGGCGTGGCGGGTAGCGTGGCACCGCGCAGCTATCGTTTGGCCGCCGATTTCGAACGCCTGAAGGCGGACCGGCGCAACGAGTTTTTGCGCGCCAGGGTCAACGATGATGGTGCGCTGGAGCTATTCGGCAACCAGAGTTCGGGCGTGCTGACATCCACCGTGTGGGGCGATGGCTTGATCGATTGTCCGCCGGGCTTGTCGATTGCGCGCGGCGATATGCTGCGTTTTATTCCGTTTAACGAACTGCTGTATTAAGGAAGATGATGAAAATCCATCTGCGTTTTTTTGCCAGCGTGCGTGAGCTGGTCGGCACGGCGCAGGAAGTGCTGGAAGTGGCCGAGCCGGTGCGCACGGTGGGCGAGGTGCGGGCCTTGCTGATCGCGCGGGGCGGTAACTGGGCCAGCGCGCTGGCGCCTGGCCGCGCCTTGCGCATGGCGCATCAGCAAATCATGTGCGATGCCGATACGCCGGTTCTTGATGGCGATGAAGTGGCGTTTTTCCCGCCCGTGACGGGCGGCTAAGCGCCGGTCTACCAAGTTGTATCCTTAGCGCGACTTGGCTTTCGGCGCGTCGCCGCTGCACACGGCGCACGCCACCGCTTTGCGGTAGCGCCAATATTTGGAGCCGATGAAAATGGCCGAGGCGACCAGCGACCAGGCCAGCGCGCTCAAAATATCGGTCTGGGTGGCCGTGCCCTTGCTGTATTCGACCACCGCCAGAATGATGAATAAAATGCCGCTGGCCAGCAAATAGCGGGAAATCCAGTATCCTGCACCCATGTTCTTCTCCTGTCGGTCTCTTGAAACTGCCGCCTGTTAGTTGATTACTGCGGTGATTATTGCGGCATATACGCTGCAGTATGCACTAATTTGTGGCGCTGACAATATCTGCCCGCCTTATCTCGACTAAAATGCCGGGGTTTTCCATCCTGTTGCGCCAGTACTGACATGTCCACTCCCATCCCTGTTACTCCCCACATTGCCATTATCGGTGGCGGTCCCGCCGGCCTGATGGCGGCGCAAACGGCGGCCGCTGCCGGCGCGCGCGTGGAACTGTTCGACGCCATGCCGTCGGTCGGCCGCAAATTCCTGCTCGCCGGCCGTGGCGGCATGAATATCACGCATGCGGAAGGGTATCAGGCATTCGTCACGCGCTATGGCAAGCAGTCGCACCGCTTGCGTCCCGCGCTGGACCAGTTCGGCCCGCAGCAGGTGCGCGACTGGGTGCATGGCCTGGGCGTGGACACCTTTGTCGGCTCGTCGAACCGCGTTTTCCCCACCGATATGAAGGCCGCGCCCTTGCTGCGCGCCTGGCTGCACCGCTTGCGCGAAGCCGGCGTGCAGTTTCATATGCGCCACCGCTGGACGGGCTGGCGCGATGGGCAGCTGGTGTTCGCCACGCCCGACGGCGAACGGCAGCTGGCTTTCGATGCGGTGATCCTGGCGCTCGGTGGCGGCAGCTGGGCGCGCCTGGGGTCAAGCGGCGCCTGGGTGCCGCTGCTGCAAGCGCAGGGCGTGGACGTGGCGCCCCTGGCGCCGGCCAATTGCGGTTTCGACGTGGACTGGAGCGCGTTTTTCAGCAGCCGTTATGCGGGCGAGCCGTTGACCACCGTGGCGATTACGGCGCGCGATGCGGACGGCTTGCTCATCCGCCGCCAGGGCCAGTTCGTGGTCACGGCCGGCGGCGTGGAAGGCAGCCTGATTTATGCGCTGTCGTCGGCTTTGCGCGAGCAGATCGCCAACGAAGGCAGCACCACCATCTGGCTGGACCTGGCGCCTGACTTCAGCAGCGAACGCGTAGTCGATGAAGTGACGCGCCCGCGCGGCGCCCGTTCCATGTCCAGCCACCTGCAAAGCCGGCTCGGCATCAAGGGCGTGAAATCGGGCTTGCTGCGCGAGTGTTTGAGCGCGGCGGACTTCGCCGACGAAGCCACACTGGCGCGCGCCATCAAGCTGCTGCCCGTGACCTTGCAACGCCCGCGTCCCATCGATGAAGCCATCAGCAGCGCCGGCGGCGTGAAATTCGAAGGCCTGGACGGCAGCATGCTGTCCGCCATGCCCGGCGTGTTCGTGGCTGGCGAAATGCTGGACTGGGAAGCGCCCACCGGCGGCTACCTGCTGACCGCCTGCCTGGCCGGTGGCAAGGCGGCGGGGGAGCAGGCGATGGCGTGGCTGGCTGCTAACGCTTAAGAAATTATCAGTGCCAGACGATTTCGCCCGAGCCTGAATGCTGCGACTCGCGCCCGCGCGGGTTGCCAAACACGTGAATGTCGCCGCTGCCGCGCAGGTTCAGCGTAGCGTCGTTGCGGATGAAGACGGTGCTGGTGCCCGAGCCTTGCAGGCTGACGTTGGCCTTGTCGGCAGGCAAGTGTTCGGCGTCGATGTCGCCTGAACCGCTGAGGTCTGCGCGCAGGAATTTGGTGTTGCCGCTGGCGACGATGCGTCCCGAGCCCACCATTTCCAGTGTCACGCTGTCGCTATTGCCGCCATTGATGTCCAGATTGCCGCTGCCGTTGACGGTGGCGTTGATCTGCTTGTAGCGTCCGGTGAAGCTGATGTCGCCCGAGCCGGCCAGTTCCAGGGTGAAACTGTCGCCTGAAAATCCCGTGACCTTGCTATTGCCATTGCCGTGTATTTCCAGCTGGGTCAGGGCGGGCAGCACGATTTCCACCTGCAGCGGCTGGCGATGGTGGAACAGCATGCCCTTGGGGCCGATATGCAGGGTGTTGCCGTCGGCGGTAGTATCCACGTTGGCCAGCAAACGCTGTTCGCCGCTCACTTTCAGCGAGGGCGTGGCGCCGCGGCGCAGGGTCAGGTCGATGGGGCCCGCCAGGTCGATGCTGGTGATATTGGCCGGGATGGGACGCGTGTCGCTGCGCACGGCGCGGCCGGCTGCACTGCTGGGACTGCTGATGCCCTTGGCGCGCAGGGCCGCATAGGACATGGCGATCAGGACCAGGGCCAGCAGGAACATGGAGAGGCCCACTTTGAATAATTGTTTCATGGCTGTGTCCTCAATGACCTTTGAGAAGAGAAATATTCATCGCGATATAGCGCCGGATGCCGATCAGGGTATAGCGCGTGACTACCAGGCTGAGCAGGAACAGGATGATGCCGCCCACCACGATGGCCATGCCGATCACCGTTTGCGTGGTGCGCGCATCGCGGTCCATGTCGGTCGAGATGCGGATGCCGCCGCCGGCCAGTACTTCCGCCTTTTCCATCACGCGCGAGGATGACTGAGGGTCGTCGCTATCGTCGCCAGTGGATTGCTCATTGCTGTCCGGCGACTTGTAGACGCGGATGCCCGTATCGCCAATCACGATGCGCGTTTCGCGCGGCGCATCGCCATCGTCCTGGATGATGATATGGCGCAAGGGACCGTCGAGCACCAGTTCGTTGGCGCCGGACAAGCCACTGGCGGTAATGGCGATGCCGGCCAGGTAGAAGCTCAATCCCAGTGCGTACAAGGTGGCCAGCAAGGCGGCGTAGACGGCGGCGGGCACCACCATGAACAGGTTGAAGATGGCCAGCCCGACCAGCGATACCAGCAGGCGCAGCAGGTTGACGGGGGTTTTCTTTTGTTCGAAAACCCGGCGCTGGGTATTGGCGCGCAAGGTCATGGCGATTTTTTTCGGATCGCCCAGTTCGTCGGCGATTTCCTGCTCGCTGCGGCCGGCGGCCAGGCCTTCGTTGAAGGTCTGTTCGTAATACGCCATCGTCTTGGCGATCAGGTCGGGCGGTAATCCAGCCAGCGCCTGGCGCAGTTTGTCGAGATAGTTGTTCATATAGTCAGCTTATTAGTCAGCCTGGTTTCAGCTTGTCCTGTGTCGTCGGAGCCGGGGTTTAACCTATGCTCAGACTGTACTCAAACGGCCCCGCATGCACCAGCGTAGTGCGACAGACTGCAATTTTGATGGGGTCAGCGGCGCCAGGGCAGGATGCACCGTCAAGTCTACTTTTGCTGGCCGAGCTGTGCCGCCGCCTGCACGCCGCTGCGTACGGCCGCTTCGATGGTGGCCGGGTAGTCATGGGCGCTATCCTCGCTGGCCGTATAGTCGCCGGCAAGCAGCAGGCCATCGATGCCGCTGGCATTGGCGGGGCGCTGCAAGCCGGGCGTACAGGCAAAGGTGGCGCGTTTTTCGGTGATGACCTGCGTCCACAGTGGCTGGGCCAGGGCGGGCTGGCCCAGTACTTGCGCCAGCTGGCTGGCGATGGCTTGCGCCAGCGCCGCATGGCCTTGTTCCGCAGCCTGGCTCGATGCGCTGATGACGACCGCCAGCAAACCTTGCTGGCGGGGATCGAGCTGGCCCCGGTCGAACACGAACTGGCCCCAATGCCCCGCCTCTGGTGCGTCGACCAGCGCGTAAAACGGCAAGTCCAGCCGCACCTCGGGGGCGTATTGCAGATAGCAGGTGCTGATCGCTTCCGGCGTGAAGGCTTGCAATTGTCCAAGCACGGCGCTGGTGCGCGCATCCTGCAAGCCTTGCAGCAGGGCGGCTGCCTGGGCCGATGAGGTGGCGACCACCACGCCATCATGGATGCCGGCGCCGTCGACTTGCCAGCGACCATCGGGCAATGGCGTCAGTGTGTCGACCTTGACACCCATGTGCACCACGCCGCCATGCTGCGTGACGTAGCGGGCGGCGGCATCGGGAAACAGCGACGACAAATCGTTTTTCGGCAGCAGCATGTCCGAGGCGTTGCGTTTGCTGGCGCCCAGGCTGTCGCGCAGCACGTTGATGAAGACCCTGGCCGAAGCGCGTTCGGGCGGCGTATTCAAGGCGGCCAGGCATAGCGGACGCCACATCAGCCGGGTCAGGCGCTCGGTCTGGTCGAAGCGTTCCAGCAATTCGATGACCGAACAATCGTTGTAGAGTTGCCAGCCCATCCAGCGCATGGCGCTGGAAAATCGCATCAGCGAGAGCTTGTCGGCCCGTTGCAAGCCCTGGGCGCGCAGCAAGGCCCAGGCCAGGTGCAGTGGCGCAGGCCAGCGCGGGGCCATGAAATCCATGCCGCCGGAACCTTGCGGGTAGCGCATCTGCAGCGGCAGGTCCAGGATCAGCGCGCGCGGATCTTGTCCCGCCAGCTTGAGCAGGCGCAAGGTTTCGGTGTAGGCGCCCAGCAGGATATGCTGGCCATTGTCGAGCACCAGGCCCTCGCGTTCGACCTTGCGCGCGCGGCCGCCGAGGGTGCGCGCGGCTTCGAACAGCGTGACGGCATGGCCGGCGCGCGCCAGTTCCATGGCGCAGGCGCAACCGGCCCAGCCGCCGCCGATCACGGCATAGTTTCGCGGCGACACGGATTTAGCCACGAATCTAGCCACGAATCCAGGTCTTCCAGGCCAGCCACAGTTTGCGGATCGGGGTCAGGGAAATGCGCTGCTTGAGCACGTGGTAGCCATCGCGCTCGACTTCTTCCAGCAGGGTGCGGTAGATGGCGGCCATGATCAGGCCGGGGCGCTGGGCGCGGCGGTCTTCCTTGGGCAGCAGGGCGAACGCTTCGTCATAGGCTGTTTGCGCGCGCGCCACCTGGAAGCGCATCAGGTTTTCAAAGTTCTCGCTGTGGCGGGCGTTCAGCAGGTCGGCCGCCGTCACATTGAACTGCTGCAATTCGCTGATCGGCAAATAGATGCGCCCCTTGCGCGCATCTTCGCCCACGTCGCGGATGATGTTGGTCAATTGAAACGCGTGCCCCAGTTTCTCTGCATACTGCAAGGTTTCCGGGCGGGTTGCGCCAAAGATGCTGGCCGACAAGATGCCCACCACGCTGGCGACATGCCAGCAATAGCGGCTCATGGCCTGGTAATCGAGGTAGCGGGTCTGGTTGAGATCCATTTCCATGCCGTCGATGATGGCCTGCAAATGTTTTTCTTCCAGCTTGTACACGTCCAGGTGCGGTTGCAGCGCGCGCATCACGGGATGCGTGGCATTGCCCTCGTACATGGCCTTGACTTCCTTGCGCCACCAGACCAGCTTGGTGCGTGCCACGGCTTCGTCCGTGCACTCATCGACCGTATCGTCCACCTCGCGGCAAAACGCGTACAGGGCCGTGATCGCCTTGCGGCGTTCCGCAGGCAGGAACAGGAAGCTGTAGTAAAAGCTGGAGCCGCTCTGGGCGGCTTTTTGTTGGCAGTATTCGTCAGGAGACATAGGCAAAAAGCAAGGGTGACAGGTCGAAGCCGCTATTCTATCGTCTTACACTGTGGGTGTAGGGGGAAAACGCGGTTTTACTTGCGCAACTGGCAGCAAGCGCTTTTTCGACATGCGCATGGCGCGCCAGAAGATGGTCAGCCAGTCGCGTTTTGTCAGCTTGGGACGGCGCCGGAAAACATCGTAATTGACTGCTTCGATGGATTCGAGGATGTGCAAGCCGCCTTGCACCACCAGCCGCAGTTCCCAGCCGATGCGCCCGCGCAAACGCAGGGCCAGCGGCGCGCCACTGAGCATCAGCGCGCGCGCGCGCGCCACCTCGAAGCGCATCAGCGCGCTCCACTTGCCATGCGACTCGGGCCGCTCGAACGCGGCCGGCGAGACGGCGAAGCGCGTGAAATCCTCCATCGGAAGATAGATGCGCTCTTTCTGCTGGTCGATGGCGACATCTTGCAAGAAATTAATGAGTTGCAAAGCTGAACAGATGGCATTCGAATCGCGTACATTCTCTTCGTCCACCGCCTTGTACAGATGCAGCATCAGCAAGCCGACCGGGTTGGCAGAGCGGGCGCAATAGTCCAGCACGTCATCGTGGGTAGCGTAGCGCGTGGTTGCCACATCTTGCTGGAAGGCCGACAGCAAGTCGTGGAACGGTTTCATCGGCAACTCGAATTTCGCGATGACTTTGGCCAGGCGGCTGAACATGGGATCGTCGCTGGGCTCCTGCATCTGGATGCGGCCCAGTTCCCTGGCATAGGCTTGCAGGGCGGCCAGCCGCTCAGCCGGCGTGGCGTCGCCTTCATCGGCCAGGTCGTCCGCACTGCGGGCGAAGGCATAGATGGCTTCAACGGCAGGCACCAGCCGGCGCGGCAACAGGAAAGAAGCGACGGGAAAATTTTCGTAATGATCTACAGGCATGAACACACTTGTTTAGTATTGCACTTCTTTTAACTCAGCAACAAAGGACGAAATTAATGACGCGAAAGTCACTAAAAACTTTTCCGCACGATTATAATTAATAACCGACGAGTCATTAAGCTTGGCAAGGTAGGACTGCCAGCCGCAATGCGCAGACGGATATTGTCACAAATTTAAGATTATTGGTAAGGAAAAGTTTGGCGCTACCCATCCGGCAAGCAAAAAGTTTCCTGACATAAAAAATCTACAGCCCGCATAGTAAAGGAAATTACCTTGTTTGCCCTGAAAACCCTGCGCCCCGAGACTGGCGCGCCCGTATTTTTTACCCTGCGTCCCTTGGCTGGCGCCGCCCTGGCGCTGGTCTTGGCTGCCACCTTGTCCGCCTGTTCCAAGCCTGCTCCAAAAATCGATGACGTGCGTCCCGTACGGGCAATGGTCTTATCTAGCAGCAATGTCGATGTGAACGCAGAGTTCCCGGGCGAAGTGGTGCCGCGCGTGGTGTCGCAGCTGGGTTTTCGCGTGGGCGGCAAGATCGTGGCGCGCAAGGTGGACGTGGGCACGGTGGTCAGGCGCGGCCAGGTGCTGATGCAACTGGACCCGCAGGATTTGCAATTGTCGCAGGCGCAAGCCAAGGCTTCGCTGGCCAGCGCGGAAACCAATCGCGACCTGGCGCGCGCCGAACTGAAGCGTTATCAGGACTTGCGCGAGAAAAACTTCGTCAGCCAGACCGTGCTTGACAGCAAGGACGCCACGTACAAGGCGGCCCAGTCGACTGTGGATGCGGCCCAGGCGGCTTATCGGGGCCAGGCCAACCAGTCCGGCTATGCCAGCCTGCTGGCCGACGTCGATGGCGTGGTGACGCGCATCGATGCGGAAGCAGGGCAGGTGGTGGCGGCCGGCACGCCCGTGGTGCAAGTGGCCAGGAGCGGCGACAAGGAAATCGCCATTGGTTTGCCTGAAGACAAGGTTGAAACCATGCGCGGCGTCAAGGATGTGGTGGTGCGCCTGTGGGCCGACCCGAGCCAGGCGCTGGCTGGCAGGATCCGTGAAATTTCACCGGTGGCCGATGCCGCCACGCGCACCTACCTGGCCAAGGTGACGATACCGGACGTGCCGCAGGCGCGCCTGGGCATGACGGCCGTGGTGCAGTTCGCTTCGCAAACGGCGACGCCGCAAATCCGGGTGCCGCTGACGGCGCTGTTCAATGAAAAATCGCAAAGTTCCGTCTGGGTAGTGGAAAACGGCGCCGTGCAGCGCGTCGCCGTGACGGTGGGCGGCGTGGCCGGCAATGATTTGTTGCTGACTTCGGGCGTGAAGGCGGGCCAGACCGTGGTGACGGCCGGCGCCAATCTGTTGAAACCTGGCCAGAAAGTCAGCATCCTCGGCACGGGCCTGGCGCCCATGGCCGGGTCAGCAGTCCCGGCCTCTGCCGGAGCGGCCAAATGAAGGGCGGTTTCAATCTCTCGCGCTGGGCGCTCGAGCATATCCCGCTGACGCGCTACCTGATGGCCGTGCTGCTGATCGGCGGCATGCTCAGTTATGCCAACCTGGGCCAGGATGAAGATCCGCCATTTACCTTCCGCGCGATGGTCTTGCAAGCGTACTGGCCAGGCGCCACGGCGCTGCAGATGGCCGATCAGGTGACCGACAAGCTGGAACAGAAGCTGCAGGAAACGCCGTACATCAATGACATCACCAGTTATTCCAAGCCCGGTGAAACCTTGATCCTGCTGCAACTGCGCGAATCGGCGCCGCCAAAGGAAACCGCTGCCGCCTGGTATCAGGTGCGCAAGAAGATCGGCGATATCCAGGGCACCTTGCCGTCTGGCGTGATCGGCCCTTTCTTCAATGACGAGTTTGGCGATACCTACGGTTCCATCTTCGCCTTGTCGGGCGACGGTTTTACGTATGCGGAAATGAAGGATTATGCGGACCGGGTGCGGCAGGAGTTGCTGTCCGTAGGGCAAGTATCGAAGGTGGCGCTGTTCGGCGTGCAAGATGAAAAAATCAACATCGTCTTTTCGCACAAGAAGTTTGCCCAGCTGGGCATCCCGTTCGACGCCATCGTGCAGCAGCTGAGCGCGCAAAACACGATCAATTCCACCGGCGTGCTGGTCACGCCGACGGACAATCTGCAAGTGCGGGTGACGGGCGCCATGGTCAAGCTGCACGACCTGGAAAACATGGAGCTGCGCGCCAATGGCACCACCTTCCGCCTGGGCGACTTTGCCACCGTCAAGCGTGAATTCACCGATCCGCCCAAGGACAAGATGCGTTTCAATGGCAAGGAAGTGATCGGCCTGGGCGTGTCGATGGAAAAGGGCGGCAATATCATCGAGATGGGCAAGGCCTTGCAGGCAACGGTGACGCACATGAAGAGCCAGTTGCCGGTCGGCATAGAATTGCAGCGCGTGTCGAACCAGCCGGAAGCCGTGTCCGCTTCGGTGGGCGAATTCTTGCACACCCTGATCGAAGCGATCCTGATCGTGCTGGCCGTCAGTTTCGTGGCGCTGGGCTTGCACACCAAGCCCCTGCGCATCGATGTGCGCCCCGGCCTGGTGGTGGCCCTGACGATACCGCTGGTGCTGGCCGTCACTTTCCTGTTCATGCACATGCTCGACATCGATCTGCACAAGATTTCGCTGGGCGCCCTGATCATCGCGCTGGGCTTGCTGGTCGATGACGCCATCATCGCCGTCGAAATGATGGTGCGCAAGATGGAAGAAGGTTTTTCGCGTTTCGATGCGGCCACGTTTGCCTACACCTCGACCGCCATGCCCATGCTGACGGGCACCCTGATCACGGTGGCGGGTTTCCTGCCGATCGGCCTGGCCAAGTCGACGGCCGGCGAATACACGTTTTCGCTGTTTTCCGTCAATGCGCTGGCGCTGATCATTTCCTGGCTGGTGGCCGTGGTCTTCACGCCCTATATCGGTTACGTATTGCTGAAGGTCAAGCCACATGCGAATAATGACCATGAACTGTTCGATACGCCCAACTTCCGCCGTTTCCGCCGTGCCGTCACCTGGTGCGTGGAGTGGCGCAAGACCACCATCGCCGCCACCCTGGCGATCTTTGCGCTCGGTATTTATGGCTTCAATTTTATCGAGAAGCAATTTTTCCCCGACTCCAGCCGGCCCGAACTGATGGTGGAAATGTGGTCGCCCGAGGGCACGACCTTTGCCGCCAATGAAGCGCAGGTGAAAAAGTTCGAAGCATTTGTCAGCAAGCTCGATGGCGTGGAAAGCGTGACCAGCTATGTGGGCACGGGCAGTCCCCGTTTCTACTTGCCGCTCGATCAGATCTTCCCGCAGACCAACGTGTCGCAAATCGTGGTCTTGCCGAAAAGCCTGGCCCAGCGTGAAATCCTGCGTCAAAAAATCGTCGAGGTCTTCAAGCACGATTTCCCGGAAGTGCGGGGCAGGGTCAAGCTCTTGCCGAACGGCCCGCCAGTGCCGTATCCCGTGCAATTTCGCGTGACGGGCACCGATGTGGCGCAAGTGCGGACGATTGCCGACCAGGTCAAGGAAGTCATGCGCGGCAACCCGAATACCGTGGGCGTCAACGATAACTGGAATGAATCGGTGAAAGTCTTGCGCCTGGACCTGGACCAGGACAAGATGCGCGCACTGGGCATCACCTCGAAAACCGTGATGCAGGTCGCCAATACCATCCTGTCGGGCACGGTGATCGGGCAATTCCGTGAAGATAACAAGCTGATCGATATCCAGGTGCGCCAGCCGTTGGAAGAGCGGGCCACGATTTCCGTGCTGTATGACACGAATATTCCCACTTCCACCGGCAAGTCGGTGCCGATTTCGCAAATTGCCCGCGTGCATTTTGTATGGGAGCCGGGCGTGGTCTGGCGCGACCGCCGTGCCTGGGCGATTACGGTGCAGTCGGATGTGATCGATGGCATCCAGGGCGCGACGGTCTCGACGCAACTGAAGCCCCAGATGGATGCCTTGCGCAGCAAGCTGCCGGCCGGTTATCACATCATATTGAAGGGTGTGGAGGCCGACAGCGGCAAGGCGGAAGCATCGATTGCGGCGAACTTGCCGCTGGCAATCTTCATCATCTTCACCTTGCTGATGCTGCAATTGCATAGTTTCTCGCGCGCCATGCTGGTGTTCCTGACGGGGCCGTTGGGCGTGGCGGGTGCGGCATTTGCCTTGTTGCTGCTGCATCGTCCGCTGGGCTTCGTGGCCAACCTGGGCATCATCGCGCTGTTCGGCATGATCATCCGCAACTCGGTGATCCTGATCGACCAGATCGAGCAAGACATCAAGGATGGCTCAGCGCCGTGGGACGCGATCATCGATTCGGCCGTGCGCCGCTGCCGGCCCATCGTGCTGACAGCCGCCGCTGCGGCGCTGGCGATGATCCCCTTGTCGCGCTCTGTTTTCTGGGGGCCCATGGCGGTGGCGATCATGGGCGGCTTGATACTCGCAACGGCATTGACCTTGCTGTTCCTGCCGGCCCTGTATGCGGCCTGGTTCAGGGTGAAAAAACCGGTGGCGCTGGCGAAGGACGGTGCGGAGGTTTGAACTTGATGCTTATGTATTAAAAAAAGACGGCATTTCTCTGGGGAATCCAGTAGAATGCCGCCTTTGCTTGGGCAGGTTGGCGCACTTCGATGGCGCACCTAGCCAGAACGCTCTCAAGTTGTTAAAATTGGCGGCGGTGTTACAGTAGCAGGTGACGCAAGTTGTCAATATGCGGATGTGGTGGAATTGGTAGACACGCTGGTCTTAGAAGCCAGTGCTTCGGCTTGGGAGTTCGAGTCTCCCCATCCGCACCATTCAGGCGGTCATTGCCTGAATAACAGAAAACCCCTGGGTGATTCAGCCCAATGCACCTAGGGCCGCCAGTTGCCGGCTCGATTGCTGCACCATTTCCCGTATCATCTCTTTCCCGATCTCGCTGGCTGCATTGCCTGCGCTATCTTCCATGTTGTTCAATGCTTGCAGCACGATACGGCGCGTGTGCGGCCAGTCGGCAGCGTTGCCGGCCTGGAGTTGTGCCTGCAAGGTTTCCAGTGCCTGCGCGTGACCGCCTGCCTGCAGGGCGGCTAGCGCAGCTTGTGCTTCTGCTTTCGCTTGTTGTTCGATCAGCGGGCTTTCGCTTGGCGCGCCCTTGGACAGGAAAACCTCGAGCTTGCGGCTCTGGCGCTGGTACAGGTCCAGCAGCAAGTGCAGGCTGGCGCCGGCAGGGCGCGGCTGCACGTCCAGCACATCGAGTACATCCACCAGCCAGTCCGTCATTTGCCTGCCGGCCAGGCCCAGTTCCGGCCACGTCACGGCGTGCAGCTGTTCACCCAGGTAGCGCGCGCGGTCGATGGCGCGCCGGCTGCCGCTCATGCGCGAAGAGATGGGGCCGTAGCGGGGCGCCAGTGCGTCTTCGCGCTGTTCCGCCAGCAGGCAGAGCAGGGCCAATTGCACATATACATGGAAGGCAGCCAGGGTGCGGTGGGCATCCCAGTAATTGGAGCGCATGTCGTCAGGCGCATTCCACAGCGAACAGACGGCCGGCGCGTCTTCACGTTCGTAGCCGGGTCCGAGCAGGCTGTGGCCATGGCGGAAATCGTACAGTTTCTGGTGCAGCGCTTCATGCAGCAGGTGTTCGGCCAGCCACCAGGGGTTGCCGATCAGGCCGCGGTTCAGGAAGATGCAGCCATTGACGCGGAATTGCGAACTCGACGCCTTGCCGCGCCAGCTGCCTTCCGGGGCGTACAGGGCCACCAGTTGTACGTGCTCAAGGGCGCTGTGCGCGAGGCGGGGCAGCAGGCTGTCCAGTAAATTCCACCCTTGTCGCAGCATGGCCATGTCGTCCTGGGTGGGCGTGGCCAGCGGCGCGCCATAGTTGTGTTCGATGACGGCCAGGAAGGCAGCGGGGTAGGGCGGCAGTGCATGCCGTGTGAGTGGGCCTTCTTCCTGCTGCCATACCTGCGTATTGATGCTGTCGTGCAAACGTGTTGCCGCCGGCATGCCGGCCGTCAGCGGTCCGCCCGGCAAGCCGGCACGCCAGTGCGCACTGGCCGCGTCGAACAGCGCGGCGCACTCGGTCAGCGGCAAGCCGTAGGTATCGCCCTTGATCACTTGCCGCATGGCGTGCTGGATGGCGCAGCGCAGCACGATATCGCCGATAAACTGCTGCTGGCGCGTGGCACTGCCGCTTTTGCCGGCATCTTGCGCGTCCGCATCAAGCAAGGCGGCCAGCTGCTGCGCGGCCGGCATGGCTGCGCCGAGCTTGCGCAGGCGGCGCCGGTACGTCACGGCCAGTTGGCCGCGGATATACCGGCTATCGCCAAAGGCGCGATGCTGCACCAGCGCCGTTTCCGCAGCATGCAGCAATTCTCCTGCCTGTGGCGGTGCGCGTGGCGGTGCGGTATTGCCCATGGGTGCTTATTCGATCGTCGGATGGTCGTGGTCGTGATGGCCGCCGCCAGCCGCAAGTGCCTCCGTTTCATCGACCTCGGTCTGGATTTTCTCCAGGTCGTCGTCGGAAACGCCGTCCAGCAAGCGCCCCAGCACCATATGCAGCTTGGCTTTGGCATTGTTGGTATGGATGTCGGAATGAATGTTTGCCATGATGTACCCTCCTTTAAATACGGTTGGAGGGGTGTATCTGGCGTAGGTTTGGATGAAAAATGGCTGAATTGAGGTAAATCAAAGGTTTTTTCACTGAAAACTTCGCTATGGCAGCATTTCTTTGTTTGGGACGCGGCGGCAGATCGCATATACTAATAGACGAAGCAGGCTGGAAGGCCTGTTTCTGGCGCAACAAAGAATGCAGGAAAAAGTGATGAGCCAGCGTCAAGGCCGGGTCATCGCCCGCTGTGACGCCCGGTTCAAGCCAGTGCAAGCCAGTGCGCGAGCGCTGGCAGCGTCTGTGGCGGGGCCCAAAGCCAGCCACTTTTCCGAAGTCCTTTGTTATAATGCCACGCTTTACCGAATGATGCTCAGCCCTGCGATTTACCCTGAAAGCAAGGCTGAACGCTCGGAGCCCTGTTGCAGTATTGAAGTCAGCGGATTGTTTGGTGCCTGGCGGGCGCTTTGCCCAGGCCGGGTAGACCAGGTCCAGCATCCTGTCTTCAGTGCGTTACAGATGAATATGCGAGCGAGTGAAGCTGGACCCGTGTCTTGTGCCAGTGATGGCGCAAGGGGTCGGGTCTTCTTTTCTCGCACCAACATGATTATTTTTTTGGACGATTTTTTACATGGCAACTGCAGTCGAAACCCTGGGCAAACTCGAACGTCGTATCACGATCTCCTTCCCGCTGACGGACGTCCGCACGGAAGTTGAGAAGCGCCTGAAAGTGCAAGCCCGTACGGCTAAGGCACCTGGCTTCCGTCCGGGTAAAGTGCCGTTGAAAATGGTCGCAGCACAATACGGCTACCAAATCGAATCCGAAGTGCTGAATGACAAAGTCGGCCGCGCATTCAACGACGCCGCCAACGAAAACAACCTGCGCGTCGCCGGTTTCCCTAACATCGTGCCGAAAGAAGAAGCAGCCGAAGGCCAGCTGGCATTCGACGCTACCTTCGAAGTGTACCCAGAAGTTGCCATCGGCGACCTGACCACCGTTGAACTGGAAACCGTGCAAGCGGAAGTGTCGGAAGCTGAAATCGACAAAACCATCGACATCCTGCGCAAACAGCGCGTGCACTTCCACACCAAAGGCGAAGCTGGCGAACACGGCGACGGCGGCGAGGCAGTTGCCGCCAACGGCGACCGCGTGACCGTGGACTTCGTCGGTTCGATCGACGGCGTTGAATTCCCAGGCGGCAAAGCTGACGGCTATGCTTTCGTGTTGGGCGAAGGCCGCATGCTGCCAGAATTCGAAGCAGCAACCGTCGGCCTGAAAGTGGGCGAAGCTAAGACTTTCCCACTGGCATTCCCAGAAGACTACCATGGCAAGGACGTGGCCGGTAAAACCGCCTCGTTCACCATCACCCTGCAAAAACTGGAATGGGCGCACCTGCCGGAAGTCGATGCCGAATTCGCCAAATCCCTGGGCGTTGCCGATGGCGACCTGGCCAAAATGCGCGAAGACATCAAAGTCAACCTGCAACGCGAAGTTGCTGGCCGCGTGAAAGCACGCAACAAGGAAGCCGTCATGGACGCGCTGATCAAAGTTGCTGAGCTGGAAGTGCCAAAAACCCTGATCGCTCAGGATTCCGAGCGCCTGGCTGAAATGACCCGTCAAGACATGGCGCAGCGCGGCATGAACGTCAAGGACGTGCCTTTCCCAGCTGAACTGTTCGCAGAAAAAGCCGAGCGTCGCGTACGCCTGGGCCTGATCCTGTCGCAACTGGTGGGTGACAACAACCTGCAAGCAACGCCAGAACAGGTCAAGGCACAAATCGAAGATTTCGCCCAAAGCTACGAAGACCCACGCGAAGTGCTGAAGTACTACTACAGCGACCGTCGCCGCCTGGGTGAGATCGAAGCCCTTGTATTGGAAGAAAACGTCGTCACTTACGTGTTGGGCCTGTCGAAAGTAACGTCGAAAGCAGTTGCTTTTGACGAATTGATGGGAAGCAACGCACAAGCGTAAACCAGTTGGTCTCCGGATACTGTCCCGCCGCAAGGCAGGGGCCGTATCCGCTAACTGCTTCACAAGGAAATGAAATGACAGGTATGAACCGTAATCCGGCGCTGGACACAGAGATGCTCGGCCTGGTGCCGATGGTGGTGGAACAAAGCGGTCGCGGCGAGCGCTCGTATGATATTTACTCGCGCCTGCTCAAGGAACGCTTGATTTTCATGGTTGGCCCGGTCAATGACCAGATGGCCAACCTGGTGGTCGCCCAGCTGCTGTTCCTGGAAAGCGAAAATCCGGAAAAGGAAATCTCGCTCTACATCAACTCGCCAGGTGGTTCGGTTTCGGCCGGCATGGCCATCTACGACACGATGCAGTTCATCAAGCCGGACGTCTCGACCCTGTGCACGGGCATGGCCGCCTCGATGGGCGCTTTCCTGCTGGCCGCTGGCGCCAAGGGCAAGCGTTTCTCGCTGCCTAACTCGCGCATCATGATTCACCAGCCCTCCGGTGGTTCGCAAGGCATGGCCTCGGACATCGAAATCCAGGCCAGGGAAATCCTGTACTTGCGCACCCGCTTGAACGGCATCATGGCCGAGCGCACGGGCCAGTCGATCGAACAGATCGCCAAGGACACCGACCGCGACCGTTTCATGTCCGCCGACGAGGCTGTCGAGTATGGCCTGATCGACAAAGTGTTGACCAGCCGCGCTTGATGTGCCCCTACCGGTATTGCTAAGTACGTAAGTAAACGCCCGGGCGCTCAAACGTTCGGGCGTTTCGCTTTTATTTCGGGTAGCATGGAGCTTGTGCAAGTTGCATGCACCATGGCGACTGCCCTTGCGGGCGGTGCGACCCGGTCAGCGATTTTGCAATATTGTTAATGCAGTTCCAACCATAATGCCTTATGTCAGACAAAAAATCCTCTAGCGGCGAAAAATTACTGTATTGCTCGTTCTGCGGCAAAAGCCAGCACGAGGTGAAAAAACTCATCGCCGGCCCGTCCGTGTTCATTTGCGATGAGTGCATCGACCTGTGCAACGACATCATCCGCGATGAAACGTCGAGCATCGAGACGGTGACCGGCGGCACCAAGTCCGATCTGCCGACGCCGCAAGAAATTGCCGCCTTGCTGGATCAGTACGTGATCGGCCAACAGACTGCCAAGCGCATCCTGTCGGTGGCCGTGTACAACCATTACAAACGCCTCAAGCACCTGGGCAAGAAAGACGACATCGAACTGGCGAAGAGCAACATCTTGCTGGTCGGTCCTACCGGCTCGGGCAAGACCCTGCTGGCCCAGACCCTGGCGCGCATGCTCAACGTGCCGTTCGTGATCGCCGACGCGACTACCCTGACCGAAGCCGGTTACGTGGGTGAGGACGTGGAAAACATCATTCAGAAGTTGCTGCAAAGCTGCAACTACGATGTGGAAAAAGCCCAGCGCGGCATCGTCTACATCGATGAAATCGACAAGATTTCGCGCAAGTCCGACAATCCGTCGATCACGCGCGACGTGTCCGGCGAAGGCGTGCAGCAAGCCTTGCTGAAGCTAATCGAAGGCACCATGGCGTCGGTACCGCCACAAGGCGGCCGCAAGCATCCTAACCAGGATTTCGTGCAGATCGACACCACCAACATCATGTTCATCTGCGGCGGCGCCTTCGACGGCCTGTCCAAGGTGATCGCCAACCGTTCCGAAAAGAGCGGCATCGGTTTCTCGGCCAACGTGCGCAGCAAATCGCAGCGTTCCTCGAGCGAGCTGCTGCTGGATGCGGAACCGGAAGACCTGGTCAAGTTCGGCCTGATTCCGGAACTGGTCGGCCGCCTGCCGGTGATCGCCACCCTGGCGGAATTGACGGAAGAGGCGCTGATCCAGATCCTGGTCGAGCCGAAGAATGCGCTGATCAAGCAGTATTCGAAGCTGCTGGACATGGAAGGCGCGGAACTGGAGATTCGTCCGGCTGCGCTGCATGCGATCGCCAAGAAAGCCCTGGCGCGCAAGACGGGCGCACGTGGCCTGCGTTCCATCCTGGAACACGCTTTGCTGGACGTCATGTACGAATTGCCGAGCGAACAAAATGTGGTGAAAGTCGTGATTGACGAAAATACCATCACCAGCGGCGCCAAACCTTTGTTGATTTATCAAGAGACTGCCAAGGCCTCCGGAGAAAATTGAGTGTTGCCGCACTAAATGCGTAAAAAGGATTTTGATTCCTTAAAGCATGGCAGTACAATTTAAATCAATCAGTGCAGGCTTCAATCGAAAAGCCACTCGCCGCATTTCGCTGCGTGTGGCTTTTTTATTACAAAGTCTGACCCTGAGAGTCATGCGGGTGTGTTTCTTGTGAAAAGAGCTTGATAAGCGGGCTTGATGCCCGAGCTTGATAATCAAGCTTGATCTTTTTTCACGGAATTATTTATTCTCGCCGGTCTTGTGTTTTGGCAGCGAGCGCCAACATCGTAAACACGCTTTCTATAAGGTACGCCATGACAACTTCCAAATTAACTGAGCAAACTCAACTGCCGTTATTGCCGTTGCGGGATGTCGTCGTTTTCCCGCATATGGTGATACCGCTGTTCGTTGGCCGTCCAAAGTCGATCAAGGCGCTTGAAGCTGCGATGGAGCAGGGCAAGAGCATCATGCTTGCCGCTCAAAAAGCAGCCGCGAAGGACGAACCATCGCCTTCGGATATCTATGAAATTGGCTGCGTCGCCAATATTCTGCAAATGCTGAAGCTGCCCGATGGCACCGTCAAGGTGCTGGTCGAAGGCGCCCAGCGTGCCCGTATCAACCACATCAGCGATGCGCCTACGCATTTTATCGCCGACCTGACGCCGCTCGAATCCGAGCCGGGCGACGAGTCGGAAGTCGAAGCGATGCGCCGCGCGATCGTGCAGCAGTTCGACCAGTACGTCAAACTGAACAAAAAAATCCCGCCCGAGATCCTGGCGTCGTTGTCCGGTATCGATGATGCCGGCCGCCTGGCCGACACGGTGGCGGCCCATTTGCCGCTGAAGCTTGAGCAAAAACAAGTCATCCTGGAAATTTTCAGCGTGGCCAAGCGCCTCGAACACCTGCTGGGCCAGCTCGAAGGCGAGCTCGACATCCTGCAAGTGGAAAAACGCATCCGTGGCCGTGTCAAGCGCCAGATGGAAAAATCGCAGCGCGAGTACTACCTGAACGAGCAAGTCAAGGCGATCCAGAAAGAACTGGGCGAGGGCGAAGATGGCGCCGACCTCGACGAGCTGGAGAAAAAAGTCGCTTCGGCCAAGATGCCGAAGGAAGCGCTCGACAAAGCCACCAACGAGTTGAAAAAGCTCAAGCTGATGTCGCCGATGTCGGCCGAAGCGACGGTGGTGCGCAACTATATCGACACCCTGGTCAACTTGCCTTGGAAAAAGAAATCCAAGGTCAATAACGATCTGTCGAATGCCGAAAAAGTGCTCGAAGGCGACCACTACGGCCTCGACAAGGTCAAGGAACGCATCCTGGAATACCTCGCGGTGCAACAGCGCGTCGACAAGCTGAAAGCGCCTATCCTGTGCTTCGTCGGTCCGCCAGGCGTGGGCAAGACGTCGCTGGGGCAGTCGATCGCCCGCGCCACCAACCGCAAGTTCGTGCGCATGGCCTTGGGCGGCGTGCGCGACGAAGCCGAGATCCGCGGCCATCGTCGTACCTACATCGGCTCGATGCCGGGCAAGATCCTGCAATCGCTGTCGAAAGTCGGCGTGCGCAATCCTCTGTTCCTGCTCGATGAAGTCGACAAGATGGGCGCCGATTTCCGTGGCGACCCTTCGTCGGCGCTGCTGGAAGTGCTTGACCCGGAACAGAACCACACGTTCTCCGACCATTACATCGAAGTCGATTTCGACTTGTCGGACGTGATGTTCGTGGCGACCTCGAACTCGTACAATATTCCGCCAGCCTTGCTCGACCGCATGGAAGTGATCCGTCTGTCCGGTTACACGGAAGACGAGAAAACCAGCATCGCGCAACGTTATCTGTTGCCGAAACAGATCAAGAACAATGGTCTGAAGGAAGAGGAAATTTCGGTGGCCGAATCGGCGCTGCGCGACATCATCCGCTACTACACGCGGGAAGCCGGCGTGCGCTCGCTGGAACGTGAAGTGTCGAAAATCTGCCGCAAGGTGGTCAAGATGCTGCTGCTGAAAAAGTCCGACAAAAAAGTCATCGTCAACTCGAAGAACCTGGATAAATTCCTCGGTGTGCGCCGCTATGATTTCGGTGTCGCCGAGAAGGAAAACCAGGTGGGTCAAGTGGTCGGCCTGGCCTGGACCGAAGTGGGCGGCGACTTGCTGACCATCGAAGCCGTGTCGATGCCGGGCAAGGGCGGCGTGATCCGCACCGGCACCCTGGGCGACGTGATGAAGGAATCGATCGAAGCGGCCCGCACCGTGGTGCGCAGCCGGGCCCAGCGCCTGGGCATCAAGGCCGACGTGTTCGAGAAGAGCGATATCCACATCCACGTGCCGGAAGGCGCGACACCGAAGGACGGTCCTTCGGCAGGTGCGGCCATGACGGTGGCGATGGTGTCGGTCTTCACGGGCATCCCCGTGCGCGCCGATGTGGCGATGACGGGCGAGATCACCTTGCGCGGCGAAGTGTTGCCGATCGGTGGCTTGAAAGAGAAGCTGCTGGCGGCCCACCGCGGCGGTATCAAGACGGTGCTGATTCCAGAGCAAAACGTGAAAGACCTGGCCGATATTCCGGACAACGTCAAGAACAAGCTCGAGATCGTGCCGGTGCGCTGGATCGATAAAGTGCTGGAAATTGCCCTGGAACGCTTGCCTGAACCGCTGGCGGAAGTCGCTGCCGTGGAAGCGGTGACGGCGGCTGCCGCCAAGCCGGATGCTGCGGGTGAGGTGGTAAAACACTAACGTTTTACCGTTGTTTTCCCCAAACAAGCGCTTTTAGAGCGCTTGTTTTATATTGAAACGTGAATTGCGCCCCCAAAGCGCTTGACACATATACAGTGTGGCTTGTTTAATACGGCTGCACATTTTTTTCGCCGGATAGCTGTGGTGCCAAAAGTGCCGCAAGGATACGGTAACGTTTTATACCTTTGTAATTGGGGATGCTAGTGAACAAGACTGAATTGATCGACCACATTGCTGAAAAAGCTGACATTTCCAAAGCCGCCGCTGCGCGCGCACTCGACGCTGTTATCGGCGGCGTAACGGAAACTTTGAAAAACAACGACAGCGTCACGCTGGTTGGTTTCGGTACCTTCTCGGTAAGCGAACGTGCAGAACGCACCGGCCGCAATCCACGCACCAAGGAAGCGATCACCATCGAAGCTGCAAAAGTTCCGAAATTTAAAGCTGGTAAAGCTTTGAAGGATGCAGTAAACTAACGGACTTCGGCGAGGTGACAATCGCCGAAAACATTTGGCAGCATCTTCGGGTGCTGCAAATTCAGGGTTGTTAATTGCGTTGCAGTGAATCGCCTTGAATACAAATGCAGTAGCAAGTGTATTTTTACGGAGTGGTAGTTCAGTTGGTTAGAATGCCGGCCTGTCACGTCGGAGGTCGCGGGTTCGAGTCCCGTCCGCTCCGCCAAAAAATACGCTCTTTAGGAGTGGTAGTTCAGTTGGTTAGAATACCGGCCTGTCACGTCGGGGGTCGCGGGTTCGAGTCCCGTCCGCTCCGCCAGAATATGAAAACCCGCCTGACTGTAAAGTCAGGCGGGTTTTTTGTTTTATCCCGCCGATTATGTTTTATGTTTGCCTTTTAAATATTTTGCACAGTGTTTTGAATAAAGAACCGGCAAGTTTTTAAATCGCCTTTAAGTTTGTCCATATTCAATGGCAGTTGTCGCCAGGCCTGTTGCGGCAGCCTCGGCTGCGTTCCCGGGCAGGGCGCACGGCCTGATTTACCCTTGCTATAGCGCTA
The DNA here is from genome assembly GCF_049319705.1 of Janthinobacterium sp. Mn2066. NCBI lineage: Bacteria > Pseudomonadati > Pseudomonadota > Betaproteobacteria > Burkholderiales > Oxalobacteraceae > Janthinobacterium > Janthinobacterium sp. Mn2066. Next base: position 243,260 of record NZ_JBMOUF010000005.1, read on the forward strand.
TGGGCATTGTAGAATCAGGAGGTAATGGCTTGGGCGTCAGAATCCTGCTTTAGTTCCAGCGCCAAGTTGTTGAATTTAAAGGGGAAGTGGACATCTGTCCCGTCCATTCCGCCGAAGAAATCAAGGCGAACGCATGTTCGCCTTTTTTTATAGTGATCCACTCATCCCGAATTGGCTGACCATGTTTGAATTTATTCGTACCCATCGACGCTTGATGCAGTTTCTCCTGATGCTGATCATCGTCCCGTCTTTCGCACTGGTCGGTATCAGTGGCTACCAAAGCTTCGGCGACGGCGCGAACACCATCGCCAAGGTCGGCGACCAGGTCATCACGCAGCAGCAATATGAAGAAGCGCAACGCCAGCAGATCGACCGCTACCGCCAGATGATGGGCGAGCAGTTTGACCAGAAGATGTTCGACACGCCGGAAGCGCGCAAGAGCATCCTCGACAACCTGATCGCCGAGCGCGCCGTGGCCGCTGAAGTTGGCCGCAGCCACCTGGTCATCAGCGATGCCGTGCTGCAAAAGGAAGTGCTGGAAATCCCAGGCTTGACCTTGCCGGACGGTACATTCGACCTGGAGCGCTACAAGCAGATGCTGGCCGCCCAAGGCATGACGCCGCAACAGTACGATGCGCGCCGCCGCAGCGATCTGGCCCTGCAGCAACTGGCTGGCGCCGTGCAAGGCAGCGCCTTCGTGCCGAACGCCGTCAGCAAGCGCCTGTCGGACATCACCTCGCAAGAGCGTGAAGTGCAGGAGCTGCTGTTGCCAATCGCCCAGTACGTGTCGCAAGTCAAGGTGACGGACGAGATGGTCAAGGCTTTCTACGACAAGAACGGCAAGCAGTTTGAAATCCCGGCCCACGCGAAGATCGAATACGCCGTGCTCGACGCCGCTTCCGTCAGCGATCAGGTCGAGGTCAGCGATGCCGATGTGTCCAGCTATTACGCGAAAAACCAGAAGGCCTACACCACGCCGGAAGAGCGTCGCGCCAGCCACATCCTGATCACCGTGAAGAAAGACGCCAGCGCCGCCGACAAGGCAGCCGCCAAGGCCAAGGCTGAGGCCATCCTGGCCGAAGTGCGCAAGACGCCCGCCGAGTTTGCGGCTATTGCCAAAGCCAAATCGCAAGATCCAGCTTCGGCTGAACAGGGCGGTGACCTGGGCGTGGTCGGTAAAGATGGTTTGCCGAAACCGCTGCAGGACGCAGTCATCAAGCTCAAGCAAGGCGAGATCAGCGATGTGGTGGCGTCGGACTATGGCTACCATATCCTGACCGTGACCTCGGACAAGCCTGAGCACGTGCAAACGCTGGACGAAGTCAAGGGCCAGATCACCGCTGATCTGCGCAAGCAGTTTGCTGCGAAGAAATTCTCGGAACTGGCTGAACAGTTCACCGACCTGGTGTACAGCCAGTCGGACAGCCTGAAGCCAGTGGCCGACAAGCTGAAGCTGAAAGTGGAAACCGTTGCCAGCGTTGGCATGACGCCATCGCCGGCACTGGGCGCAGCGCCGTACAACAATGCGAAATTCCTGAAGGCCTTGTTCTCGAACGATTCGCTGAAAGACAAGCGCAATACGGAAGCCGTGGAAGTGGCGCCAAATACCCTGGTATCGGGCCGTATCGTCGAGTTCCAGGCTGCCGCCAAGCGTCCGCTGGCTGAAGTCGACGCGATGATCCGTCAGCGCGTCACCATGGAAGAAGCGGAAAAACTGGCGAAGAAAGACGGCGAGACCAAACTGGCCGCCCTGAAAACCTCGGGTGATGCGACCGGTTTCGGCGCCGCGCAATGGGTATCGCGCAGCAAGCTGGACGGCATCAACCGCGCAGCCATCGCGCAAGTGATGAAGGCCGACACCAGCAAGCTGCCAGCCTACGTGGGTGTGGATTTGCCAGCCATGGGCTACGGCATCTACCGCATCGGCAAGGTGCAGCAGCCAGCCGAAGCCGATGAAGCGCGCCGCCAGCAAGAGAAAGACCAGATCGGCAACATCCTGTCGCAACAGGAAATGTTTGATTACGTCGAATACCTGAAAACCAAGGCCAAGGTCAAGATCGTGAAACCGATCGCCATCCCAGCCCAGGCCCCGGAAGCACCGTAATCAATAGTTTCCCGCCATGAAAATAGCCGCTCTCGAGCGGCTATTTTTTTTGTTTGCATGGTTGTTACGCTGGCAAACTGTGTTTACCCAGGGATGTAGAGTTGCGGTCAGGCCCTGGATACTGGTTCGGGGTAAAAGTCTATTTCGCCTTCAACAACGGCGCCAGCTGCGGCCAGATATTGTTGAGGATGGTAGGGTGGGCGATGGCGGTCGGGTGCATGCGGTCTGCCTGGAAGAATTGGGGCTGGTCGGGCACGCCGGCGAACATGAAGGGCACCAGCGGCGCTTTCCATTCCTTGCCCAGCCTGGCATACAGGGCAGAGAATTTATCGGCATAGTCGCGGCCATAGTTGGGCGGCATGCGCATGCCGACCAGCACTACCTGCGCACCGGCTTGTTTTACTGCCTCGCCCATGGCGCGCAAATTCGCTTCGGCGGCGGCCACGGGCAAGCCGCGCAAGCCGTCGTTGGCGCCCAGTTCGATCAGCACCACGTCCGGGTGATGCCTGGCCAGCAGTGCAGGCAGGCGCGCGCGGCCGCCGCTGGTGGTTTCGCCGCTGATGCTGGCGTTGACGACTTGCGTGGTATTGTTTTGCGTTTTCAGGCGCTGTTCCAGCAGGGCTACCCAGCCCGTGCCACGCGCCAGGCCATACTCGGCCGACAGGCTATCGCCGAGCACCAGCAGCGTTTTTGGTGCAGAATAGGCGTTGGCCATGCCTGCTGCCATCAGCAGGGCTGCCGCAGGAAGCAAGGACAGGGTGCGTCGCCGCGTGCGGCTGACTGTTTCACCACTGATTTTTTCAGCCTCTGTTTTTTGAGCGCTTATTTGTTCACGAATTTTTTTAAGATAGATCAGCATGCCCGAATTCCCTAAAGCGACTTCCACCAATTTTCTTCCCGACGCCGCGTCAGCCCACAAGGCGACGCCCACGACGGGCCAAAGCGGCCAGTTAGCGATTGAAGTGCGCAACCTGGCCAAGCGCGTACCCGATGCCGATGGCGAGCTGACCATCCTGCATCACGTTGATTTTACCGTGCAAACGGCCGAGACGCTGGCCATCGTCGGCGCTTCCGGTTCCGGCAAATCAACCTTGCTCGGCTTGCTGGCCGGCCTGGACACGCCCACCGAAGGCAAGGTCATCCTCGATGGCACCGACATCTTCGCACTCGATGAAGATGGCCGCGCCGGCTTTCGCAAGGAAAAGCTGGGTTTCGTGTTCCAGTCCTTCCAGTTGCTGACCCATCTGACGGCGCTGGAAAACGTCATGCTGCCGCTGGAATTGCGCGGCGATCCCGATGCCAGGGAAAAGGCGCAAGCGATGCTGGGCCGGGTCAACCTGGGCAGCCGTTTAAAGCATTATCCGAAATACCTGTCCGGCGGCGAGCAGCAGCGCGTGGCCCTGGCGCGCGCCTTTGTTACCGAACCGCCGCTGCTGTTCGCCGATGAACCTACCGGCAGCCTGGACGCGGCCACCGGCGAGGCCGTGATCCAGCTGATGTTTGAGCTGAACCGCGAACGGGGTTCGACCCTGGTGCTGGTCACGCACGACACTTCGATCGCGGCCCGCTGCGGACGGACGATCACCATTGCAGCGGGCCGTTTGGTCTAGGCCGCCAAGCCATTAATCAGCTTGCGGATCGCCGGTATCAATTCACCGGCGGTCAAGCCGATAGGCCCGCTGCCGGCGGCCACCAGCGCGTCGGCAGCGGCGCCGTGCAGCCAGACGGCGCCGATGGCCGCTTCCCATTCGGGCCAGCCTTGCGCCAGCAGGCTGCCGCACAGGCCCGACAATACATCGCCCGTGCCAGCCGTGGCCAGGGCCGGGCCGCCCGTGGTGTTGATCACCACCTTGCCATCCTGGCTGGCCACTACCGTGCCTGCGCCTTTCAAGACGACGATCACGCCCAGCTGGGCGGCCAGCTGGCGCGCGGCTGCCAGGCGGTCGTTTTGTACCTGGGCCACCGTCATGTCGAGCAAACGGGCCGCTTCCAGCGGATGCGGCGTCAAGATGGTGGCGCCGGCCCGCGTGGCCAGCGCCGATTGCAGTTCCGGTTCGGCCGTCATCAGGTTCAATGCATCGGCGTCCAGCAGCAAGGGGCTGTCGCTGTCGATGGCCCGCTGCAGCAGTTCCACCGCATCGAGGCTGTCGCCCAGGCCGGGGCCGGCCACCAGCGCCGAGTAATTAAAACCCGAAAAATCGAGGTCTGCCGCCGGCCGGCACATCAGCTCGGGCTGGCCGCTGTCGTAGGTGGGCGGCGTGCCGGTGAACGCCACGTAGACCCTGCCTGCGCCGGCGTGCAGCGCCGTGCGGGCCGACAGGATGGGCGCGCCCGCCATGCCCGGCGCGCCGCCGATCACGGCCAGGTTGCCAAAGCTGCCCTTGTGCGTATTCTGGCGGCGCGGCTGCAGCTGCTTGTGGAACAGCTGCAAGTCATTCAACTGTGCTTTGGCTGGCGGCAGCAGCGCCGGATCGATCGCCAGCGCGGCTATCTCCACGCTGCCCGCATGATCGAGACCATCGGCCGTGTGCAAGCCCGGCTTGTCGCCGATGAAGGTGATGGTGTGGCTGGCGCGGATGGCCACGCCATCGATGGCGCCCGTGTCCGCATGCAGGCCGCTGGGCACGTCGAGCGCCAGTACCGGGCAATCGAGCTGGTTGACCAGTTGCGCCACGTCGCGGCAGGCGTCGTTCAGGGGCCGGGAAGCGCCGATGCCGAACAGGCCATCGATCACCAGGTTCCACGGCGCCGCACCGACCGCCACCGAGGCCATGCCGGTGTCGGCGCTGAGGAAGCGCGCCGCGCTGTTGCGGGCGCGGGCCAGCGCCTGTTCGCGTTCAGGCGAGGTGGCTTGCGCCTCGGGCGCCGTCCATACCAGCACTTCGATACCGCTGCCGGCCAGGTGGGCCGCCACCTCGAAAGCGTCGCCGCCATTGTTGCCCGGGCCGGCCAGCACCAGCACGCGCCGGTGACCGGCGCCATCGCCTGGTGCCTGATTGAGCAGTTTCAGGGCGGCGGTGGCCGCCGCCTGGCCGGCGCGCTGCATCAATGCGCCTTCGGGCAGGGTGGCAGCGGCCGCCAGTTCGATGGCGCGGATGTCGGCGATGGAGTACAGGGGGGCGGTGGTGTCGGTCGCAGGTAAAGTCATGGCGTCTCCCATTGGTCAGTATCCATTCAACATAAGGTCTATCCATATGAATGGCAAGGGCGCACCGCTGAAGTCCAGCTTAAACCCTGCGCGGAATCACCATTACAATAGCCATCTCACACAGTTGGAGGGCAGGGCGATGGAATGGCAATTCTGGATCGACCGGGGCGGCACGTTTACCGATATCGTGGCCTGCCGTCCTGATGGCAGCCTGGCGACCTGCAAGCTGCTGTCGGAAAATCCGGGCCAGTACCGCGATGCGGCGCTGGCCGGCATGCGCCATCTGATGCAGCTGGCGCCCGAGGCGCCGCTGCCCGTAGACAGCCTGGGCGCGATCAAGATGGGCACCACGGTCGCTACCAATGCGCTGCTGGAGCGCAAGGGCGAACCGACCGTGCTGGCCATCACGCGCGGTTTCCGCGACGCCCTGCGCATCGCCTACCAGAACCGCCCGCAGCTGTTTGCGCGCCATATCGTGCTGCCCGAACTGCTGTATGGCGAGGTGATCGAGATCGATGAACGCATGGGCGCCCATGGCGAAGTAGTGATGCTGCTCGACGAGGCGGCCGCGCAGGCGGCATTGGCGCAGGCCCATGCGCGCGGATTGCGCTCGATCGCCATCGTTTTCATGCATGGCTACCGCTATCCCGCGCATGAGGCCAGGGTGGCCGAACTGGCGCGCCAGGCCGGTTTTACGCAGGTGTCCGTGTCGCACGAGGTCAGCCCGATGATGAAGCTGGTGGCGCGTGGCGATACGACCGTGGTCGACGCCTATCTGTCGCCGATACTGCGCCGCTATGTGGACCAGCTGGCGCAGGAACTGCCCGGCGTGCACCTGCAATTCATGCAGTCGAATGGCGGCCTGACCGATGCGCGCAGCTTCCAGGGCAAGGACAGCATCTTGTCCGGTCCGGCCGGCGGCATCGTCGGCATGGTGCGCGCCAGCCAGCTGGCCGGTTTCGACAGGGTGATCGGCTTCGACATGGGCGGCACGTCGACCGACGTATCGCATTATGCGGGAGAGTTCGAGCGCGTATTCGAGACGCAGATTGCTGGCGTGCGCATGCGCGCGCCCATGATGAGCATCCACACGGTGGCTGCCGGCGGCGGCTCGATTTTGCATTTTGACGGCGCCCGCTACCGCGTGGGGCCCGATAGCGCAGGCGCCAATCCCGGCCCCGCCAGCTACCGGCGCGGCGGGCCGCTGGCCGTCACCGACTGCAATGTCATGCTGGGCAAGCTGCAGCCCTCGCACTTTCCCCGCGTGTTCGGCCCGGACGCCAATGAACCCCTCGATGCCGCTACCGTGCGGGTGCAGTTCGAAGCGCTGGCGCGCACCGTGGGCAGCACGCCGGAGCAGGTGGCCGAAGGCTATATTGCGATTGCGGTCGGGAATATGGCCAACGCCATCAAGCAGATTTCCGTGCAGCGCGGCCACGATGTCAGCGATTACGCGCTGACCAGCTTTGGCGGCGCGGGTGGCCAGCACGCCTGCCTGGTGGCCGATGCGCTGGGCATGCGCACGGTATTTATTCACACGCTGGCCGGCGTGATGTCCGCTTACGGCATGGGCCTGGCCGACCAGAGCGCCATGCGCGAGCGGGCCATCGAAGTCAGGCTGGGCGTGGACTTGCATGGCGAGTTCGACACACTGGGCGCACAGGCGCGCACGGATTTGCTGCAGCAGGGCGTGGCCGCCGAGCGCATTTCCCTGATACGGCGCGTGCACCTGCGCTACGAAGGCACCGATTCGCCGCTCATCGTGCTGTTCGATACGCAGTCCGGCATGCAGTCGCAGTTCGAGGCCGCCTATAAAAAGCGCTTTTCGTTCTTGATGCCCACGCGGGCGCTGATCGTCGAGGCGATTTCGGTGGAAGCCATCGGCGCCTCGGACGCGCCTGAAGTCGTGACGCCATCGTATGCGGCCCGCGCTGGCGGCTTGGCCCCGCTTGAAACGGTGGCCATGTATTGTGCCGGCCAGTGGTGCGACAGCGGCCTGTATGCATTCGATGCGCTGCGCCCTGGCGACCAGATAGCCGGTCCGGCCATCGTCACGGACGCCAACGCCACCACCGTGATCGAGCCTGGCTGGTCCGCCTCGGTCACTCCGCATGGCCACTTGATCTTGCGCAGGGTGGAGGCGCTGCCCGAACGGCGCGCGATAGGCACGAACGCCGATCCCGTGATGCTGGAAATTTTCAATAATCTGTTCATGTCGATCGCCGAGCAGATGGGCCTGCGCCTGCAAAACACGGCCCATTCCGTCAACATCAAGGAGCGGCTGGACTTCAGCTGCGCCATCTTCGACGCAGATGGAAACCTGATCGCCAACGCGCCGCACATGCCCGTGCACCTGGGGTCCATGGGCGAGAGCATCCGCACCGTCATGACGCGCAATAGCGGCAGCATGCGGCCCGGCGATGTATTCATGCTGAATGACCCCTACCACGGCGGCACGCACCTGCCCGACGTGACGGTGATTTCGCCCGTGTTCGATGCAGCAGGCGAGTCCATCCTGTTTTACGTGGGGTCACGCGGCCACCATGCCGATATCGGCGGCACCACGCCAGGCTCGATGCCGCCCGATTCCACGCATATCGAGCAAGAGGGCGTGTTGATCGACAATTTCAAGCTGGTCGATGGCGGCACGGGCCTGTTATTGGAAAGCGAAACGCTGGCCTTGCTGGCCGGCGCCCGCTACCCGGCCCGCAATCCCCGGCAAAACCTGGCCGACCTGCGCGCCCAGGTGGCGGCCAACCAGAAAGGCGCCGAGGAACTGCACAAGATGGTGGCGCACTTCGGCCTGGATGTCGTGCAAGCCTATATGGGCCACGTGCAGGACAACGCGGAAGAAGCCGTGCGCCGCGTGATCGGCACCCTGCGCGATGGAGATTATGTGCTGGACCTCGATAACGGCGCGCAGATCAGGGTGGCGATCAGGGTCGATGCCGCCACGCGCAGCGCCACCATCGACTTCACGGGCACGTCCAGCCAGCTGCCGAACAATTTCAACGCGCCGTCAGCCGTCTGCATGGCGGCCGTGCTGTATGTCTTCCGCACCCTGGTGGACGACGATATTCCGCTCAACGCCGGTTGCCTGAAGCCCTTGACGGTGATCATTCCGCCCGGCTCCATGCTCAATCCGCAGTATCCGGCCTCCGTCGTATCGGGCAATGTGGAAACCTCGACCTGCATCACCAACGCCCTGTATGGCGCGCTGGGGGCGATGGCCGCATCGCAGGGCACGATGAACAATTTCACGTTCGGCAATGCGCAGCACCAGTACTATGAAACCATCTCGGGCGGTTCCGGCGCCGGTCCCGGCTTCGATGGCACGGACGTGGTGCAGACGAACATGACCAATTCGCGGCTGACGGATCCGGAAATCCTCGAATGGCGCTTTCCCGTGCGCCTGGACAGCTACGCGATACGCGCCGGTTCGGGCGGCGCGGGACGCTGGCAGGGCGGCCAGGGCGGCGTGCGCCGGGTGCGCTTTTTGCAGGCGATGACGGCCGCCATCCTGTCGAATAACCGCATCATTCCACCGTTCGGCATGGAGGGCGGCGAGCCGGGCGCGCTGGGGCGCAACACGGTGGAACGTGCCGATGGCACCATCGAGCGCCTGCCGCATATCGGCAAGACGCAGATGCAGCCGGGCGACGTGTTCGTGATCGAGACGCCGGGCGGCGGCGGTTATGGCGCGGCCTGACGAACAGTATCACTACCCAGGCGCAGCTCGATCAGGGCCAGCATGCCCTGCGCGGCGATCGACAGGCTGCGCGGCACGGCCAGCAGGATAGGGCGCTCGGGCTGGCCAGGCGCCAGCGGCACGGCGACCAGGTTCGGCTTGCGGAACTGGAACAGGGTCAGCGCCGGCACCAGGGCCACGCCCAGCCCATGTTCGATCAGGCCGGCCACGGTGGCCAGGTGCTCCACTTCCAGCCCGCTGTCGCGCACGGCGATGCCTTGCGTGAGCAGCTCCACGTGCTGGCGCACGCTGGTCGACTTGGCCAGGTGGATCAACTCGCAGCCGGCCAGGTCCGCCAGTGCCAGATGGTCTTTCCTGGCCAGCGCATGGTCGGGCCGGCACACCAGGTAAAACGGATCGCTGCACAGGGGGCGCGTGTCAAATTCGGCCAGCCTGGCGTTGGGCGCCGTGATGGCCAGGTCCACCTTGCCCTGCCTGAGCAGGTTCAGGCACTGGTCCGACAGCGCGTCGTGCAGCCGTACCTCGATGCCCGGATAGCTGGCGCGGTACTCGGCGATGACGGCCGGCAGGCCATGCGCGGCCAGCGAGGGCAGGGCGGCGATGGACACGCGCCCCTTGCGCCGCGCCACATAGTCGCTCAGGTTGCCGAAAGCGGCCTGCATGTCCGCCACCAGGCTGCGCGCCACGTCGACAAACATCTCGCCTTCCACCGTCAGCATCACGTTGCGCGTGTCGCGTTCGACCAGTTTGGCGCCCAGCGCCGTTTCCAGCTTCTGGATCACGGCGCTGAAGGCCGATTGCGACAGGTGGCAGCGCTCGGCGGCGCGCGTAAAGTGGCGGCAGTCGGCCAGGGCGACAAACGCCTGCAGCAGCTTGCTGGAGATGTTGGGTAGCATGATATTCATCGAAATAACAGGATAATTATCCTGAAAAATCGATTTTACAATATAAAGTGCCGGCAGCAGAATGACTGCCAGCCTTGCATAGACAAGGGACACACAACTTACGGAGACATCCACCATGCTGGCCCTGCTCGGACTTTGCACGATCGTCATTTTATTGGCGGCCATCCTCACCAGGAAAATGTCGCCCCTGGTGGCGCTCATCACGATTCCCATCGCCGCCGCCCTGATAGGCGGCTTTGGCCTGGAAACCTCGAAATTCATCGTTGCCGGCATCACCAGCATCGCGCCGGTGGCGGGCATGTTCGTGTTTGCGATCCTGTTCTTCGGCATTGTCACGGACGCCGGCATGCTCGACCCCGTCATCAGCGGCATCCTGCGCGTGGTGGGCAGCCGGCCATCCCGCATCGTGCCGGGAACCGCCTTGCTGGCGCTGCTGATCCATCTCGATGGTTCCGGCGCCGTCACCTTCCTCGTCACGATTCCGGCCATGCTGCCGCTGTACACGCGCCTTGGCATCGACCGCCGCATCCTGGCGTGCGTCGCGTCGCTGGCGGCCGGCGTCAACTTCCTGCCGTGGACGGGGCCGATGATACGCGCCTCGGCGGCGCTGCATATCCCCGTCAGCGAGATCTTCATGCCGCTGATTCCGGTGCAGCTGATCGGGCTGGCCTTTGTGTTCGGCGTAGCGTATTACCTGGGCCGCCAGGAAGAAATCCGCCTGGGCCTGAGCGCGGGCGCGCCGGCCGGCTACGTGCAGATGCAAGAGCTGACGGAGGCTGAACAGGCCATCCGCCGGCCGCGCAATTTCTGGATCAATATCGTGCTGACGGCATGCGTGCTGGGCGTGATGATCAGCGGGAAGGTCGATCCCGTCGTCATGTTCATGATCGGCGTAGTGCTGGCCCTGATGATCAACTACCCGAACGCCGACATGCAGCGGGCCCGCATCGATGCGCATGCCAGGGCGGCGCTGCTGATGGCCGGCATCCTGTTTGCCGCAGGCGTTTTCATCGGCATCATGGGCAAGTCCGGCATGCTGTCCGCCATGGCCAGCACCGCCGTTGGCCTCGTGCCGCCCGCGATGGCGGCACACATCCCGGCCGCGCTGGGCGTGCTGTCGATGCCCCTGTCGATGCTGTTCGACCCCGATTCATTCTACTTCGGCGTGCTGCCGGTGGTGGCGGAAGTGAGCAAGATGCTGGGTGTGCCGCCGGTCCAGGTGGCGCAGGCGGCCTTGCTGGGCCAGATGACGACGGGCTTTCCCGTCAGCCCGCTGACGCCCGCCACCTTCCTGGTGGCGGGCCTGGCCGGCATCGACCTGGCCGAGCACCAGAAATACACCTTCAAATACCTGTTTGCCGCGTCGATCCTGATGACGATCAGCTGCATCGTGCTGGGCATCTTTCCGCTGTAGACAGGGATACACTTAACAGGAGAGCAACATGAAAACCATCCGTATCGGCGCCGGTGCCGGTTACTCGGGCGACCGCATCGAACCTGCCGTGGAACTGGCAGAGCGCGGCCAGCTCGATTTCCTGATCTTCGAATGCCTGGCCGAGCGCACCATCGCGCTGGCGCAGCAGGCGAAGATGCAGGACCCGCAGCAAGGCTACGACCCGCTGCTGGTGGACCGCATGCGCGCCGTGCTGCGCCCGTGCAGCGAAAATGGCGTGCGCATCCTGACCAATATGGGCGCCGCCAATCCCCTGGCCGCCGCGGCCGCCATCCGCGCCGTTGCGCGCGAAATGGGCCTGCCGCAGCTGAAGGTGGCGGCCATCACGGGCGACGACGTGCTGCAGCTGGTCACCAGCGGCGCTTATCGCGACGACACGGGCGCGCCCGTGGCGCAGCTGGGCGAGCGGCTGCTGTCGGCGAATGCCTACCTGGGCGCGCAGCCGCTGGTGGACGCCCTGGCGCAGGGCGCCGACGTGATCGTCACGGGGCGGGTGGCCGACCCGGCGCTGGTGCTGGCGCCGCTGATCCACGCGTTCGGCTGGGCCTGGGACGACTGGCACCGCCTGGGACAAGGCACCCTGGTCGGACATCTGCTGGAGTGCGCGGGCCAGGTCAGCGGCGGCTACTTTGCCGATCCTGGCTACAAGGACGTGGCGAACCTGGCGCGCCTGGGTTTTCCGATAGGCGAGGTGAGCGAGGACGGCAGCGCCGTCATCACCAAGGTGGCCGGGTCGGGCGGCTGCGTCACGGTGGCCACCTGCACCGAACAACTGCTGTATGAAATCCACGATCCGGCCGCCTACCTGACGCCGGACGTGGTGGCCGATTTTTCGCAGGTGCGCATGGCGCAGCTCGGGCCGGACCGGGTGGCCGTCACGGGCGCCACCGGCCATGCGAAAAGCGGCCAGCTGAAGGTGACCCTGGGCTACCTGGACAGCTATATCGGCGAAGGGCAGATTTCGTATGCGGGGCCGGGCGCCGAGGCGCGTGCGCGGCTGGCGCAGGCCATCGTGGCGGAGCGCCTGCAGCTGTGCGGCGTGCAGGCCGAGGAACTGCGTTTTGACCTGATCGGCGTGAACGCCATGCATGGCGCGCAGCGCTCGAGCGGTCACGCCGAACCATATGAAGTGCGTTTGCGCGTGGCCGGCCGCGCGGCCAGCCTGAAGGAGGCTGCGCGCATCGGCAATGAAGTCGAAACCTTGTACACCTGTGGCCCGTCCGGCGGTGGCGGCGCCACCAAAGCGGCGCGCGAGGTGGTGGCCGTGCGCGCCACCCTGGTCGACGCGGCGCTCGTGCGCAGCACCATCCACTTCGAGGAACTGGCATGAATACCATCAAAAGCATCAACACCATCGCGCTGCGCGAACTGGCCCATGCGCGTGCAGGCGACAAGGGCGATATCTCGAACCTGTCGCTGATTGCCTATGAGCGCAAGGATTATGAACTGCTGCGCCAGCAGGTGACGCCCGAGCGCGTGCGCCGGCATTTCGCCGGCATCGTGGCCGGCGCCGTAACACGCCATGAACTGCCGCAGCTGGGCGCGCTGAACTTTGTGATGCAGCAGGCCCTGGGCGGCGGCGTGACGCGTTCGCTGGCGCTGGACGCGCACGGCAAGTGCCTGGGCGCGGCCCTGCTGGCCATGGAGATCGCCTTGCCCTGAGTTCCCGTTTACATCAGGGCTGCGTGGCATAGGCGGTCGCTGCGCCGCCCATCTGCGCGCGCACCTGGCCCACGTCGCGCATGGGCGCCTGGCCGAACTGGCGGCTGTATTCGCGGCTGAATTGCGATTCGCTGGCGTAGCCGACCCGGTAGCCGGCCGTGCCCGCGTCGATCCGTTCGACCAGCATCAGACGCCGCGCTTCCTGCAGGCGCAGCAGCTTCTGGTACTGCATCGGCGTCATCGCGGTGATGGTCTTGAAGTGGTGGTGCAAGGACGACATGCTCATGTTGGCCATGCCCGCCAGGTGTTCGATGCGCAGCGGCTGCGCGTAATTGTGCTTGATCCAGTCGATCGCCTGCGCCACCTGGTGCGACTGGCTGCTGGCCAGCGCCATGTGGCGCAGCCGCCCGCCCACGGGGCCGTTCAAGAGGCGGAAGGTCAGCTCGCGGCGGATCAGCGGCGCCAGCGCGGCCACTTCATCGGGCTTGTCGAGCAGGCGCACCAGGCGCAGCATGGCGTCCAGCAGTTCCGGCGACACGTCGCTGACGGAAATGCCGCGCGCAGCCGGAATCGGCATGGGCTGGGCTGCATTTTCGCCCGTCACCAGGGCTGCCACGTCGGCGCTGTCGATGGCCAGCACGGCGCATAAATGGGGCGCTTCGGTGCTAGCTTCCACCACCCGCACCTGCACCGGCAAATCGACCGAGGTCAGCAGATACTGCATGCGGCTGTAATGAAAGGTGGCGCTGCCCAGGGTGACTTTTTTCGCTCCCTGCACGATCAGCGCCACGCTGGGGCGCACCGCATGGAACAGCGATTCGGTGGGCGCCGACTGGCGGTGCAGGCTCAGGTTGCCGACGGCCGTGCTGTAGTCGCCGTCGCCGGGCGCGTGGCGGCTGATCATGGCGGCCAGTTCGTCTTGTGGAAGGGTCAAGGTATGCATGGCCATTATTATGCATGAATGGATAGGAGCGCTGGGGCGGGCGCATGGCAAAGATGGGCAAGTCTGGAGGATCGTGCAAAGGTCTTGCAGGATCGCAGTAACGCGCGCCAGCCATTTGCGGCAAACTTGTATGATCGCTTGCACAGCTTGCGTGACTTATTCATCTACACGAGGAGTTTTCATGACCACCACCGTCAAAGGCTACGCCGCCCTGGGCCCGACTTCCGCATTGCAGCCATTCTCGTTCGAACGCCGCGCCCCGCGCGCAGACGACGTTGCCATCTCGATCAAATACTGTGGCGTTTGCCATTCCGACATCCACCAGGCGCGCGACGAATGGGGTGGTTCCGCCTTCCCGATGGTGCCTGGCCATGAAATCGCCGGCGTCGTCACCGCCGTGGGCGCCGATGTCACCAAGTTCAAGGTGGGCGACCATGTGGGCGTAGGCTGCTTCGTCGATTCCTGCACCACCTGCAAAACGCGCCATGTGGACCTGGAACAGTATATGCCAGGCCTGGTCCAGACCTATAACGGCCTGGAAGCCGATGGCAAGACGGCCACCCAGGGCGGCTACTCGGACAGCATCGTCGTCAAGGAAGGCTATGTATTGTCGATTCCCGACAACCTGCCGCTTGACGCCGCCGCGCCGCTGCTGTGCGCCGGCATCACCCTGTATTCGCCGCTGAACCATTGGAAAGCCGGCCCTGGCAAGCAAGTCGCCATCCTGGGCATGGGCGGCCTGGGCCACATGGGCGTGAAGATCGCCCACGCCATGGGCGCCGAAGTGACGGTATTGAGCCAGACGCTCTCCAAGCGCGAAGACGGCCTGCGCCTGGGCGCCGACCACTACTACGCCACCAATGATGCGGAAACCTTCAGCAAGCTGGCCGGCACCTTCGACCTGCTGATCTGCACCGTGGGCGCGTCGATCGACTGGAACCAGTACATCAACCTGCTGAAAGTCGACGGCAGCATGGTCATCGTCGGCATTCCCGACGGCGCCGTGCCGCCGATCAGCGCCTTCAACCTGGTCGGCGCGCGCCGCAGCCTGTCCGGCTCCATGATCGGCTCGATCAAGGAAACCCAGGAAATGCTGGACTTCTGCGGCAAGCACAATATCGTCTCCGACATTGAAATCATCCGCATCCAGGACATCAATGAAGCGTTTGAGCGCGTGGTGAAAAGCGATGTGCGCTATCGTTTCGTGATCGACATGGCGTCTTTGGCCGACTAAATTTTTGTTTCACATCAAAAGCCTGGCTGCAGCGATGCGGCCAGGCTTTTTTGCATTTGCGGCCCTGAAAATAACCGTGATTGTTGATGTTTCCTGCATGAAGAAGTCAATTTTACAATCTTTATTCCTGCATAATTAACTGTGATGATGCAGCCATGCCGCTGATCTCTTGCCATCCAGGCCGGGGAGGGCGCCGTGTCCACCACCTGTTCCACTTACTCCAGGAAATCATCATGTCCATGCATACGCCGCCTCCCGCAGCACCGTCCGTCTCCCAGGTCCGCGCCGCGCCATCTGCGCTTTCCCGTTTTACCCAGCTACAGGTGGTGATTGGCGAATCGGTGATCGCCGCCTCGGCCGCCACGCTCAGCGCGCTGGTGTTCGAGGTGCCCGTGTGGGCCATGTTCGTCGGCTGGATTGCGTTTTTTACGCGGGGCCTGAACCTGAAGCAGGGCGCCATCAACCTGGCATGCGTGCTGATCGGCGTACTCCTGGCGATCGCCGCCGTCCAGGCCATGCCGCTGCTGGGCGCGCACCTGGGACCGTACGCCATCAGCGCCCTGGTGTTCGGCGTGACCGTCATCGTGCTGTCGCTGGCCAGGGCGCCCGTGTTCAACAACCTGCTGGGTTTCTTCCTGGGCCTGGTGGCGTATTTCGCTTCGCACCAGCCGCCGTCGATGGCCACTTTCGGCATGCTGG
The DNA here is from genome assembly GCF_049319705.1 of Janthinobacterium sp. Mn2066. Taxonomy (NCBI): domain Bacteria; kingdom Pseudomonadati; phylum Pseudomonadota; class Betaproteobacteria; order Burkholderiales; family Oxalobacteraceae; genus Janthinobacterium; species Janthinobacterium sp. Mn2066. Next base: position 259,117 of record NZ_JBMOUF010000005.1, read on the forward strand.
CGCTGGCCGCCACCACGGGCGCCATCGCCGCCTTCCTCGCGCACGCCCTGCAAAAGCGCCTGCAGCGGGGCGCTGCCCACTAGATAAGGCTGCGTCTGTTTTGTTGGATTAGGTCGCGCTAATCCAACAATTCTCCTGTGCAAAAATCAAGCTCCCTTGTCAATTTTTCTTTCCTTGCTTTTCAAATCGGCTTAAAATGAAACCGTACAGTACAGTTTCATAAAAGTCTTCGCTACGTAGTTTGAAAAATCAGCCATCCCCAGCGTATTGGCCTGGGCAGGGGAGGCGTCATGGATAAAAAATGGACACTTCAATCAAAAACGGGGCAGCTGCGAGCCAGCCTGTCTCCAGGGGCAAGCGGCTTGCCCTGGTCTTCTTCGGTATTTTCCTGCTGCTCTCCGGCCTGGCGCTGGGTGTGGGCGGCGTCGAACTCATCTCGCTGGGTGGTTCCTGGTATTACCTGCTGGCCGGTCTCGGCCTGGTCTTGGCCGGTGTGCTGTATATTCGCCGCAAACCGCTGGCCAGCGCCATCGTGGCCGTGCTGGTGCTGGCGACCCTGGCCTGGGCGGTCTGGGAAATCGGCTTTGCCTTCTGGCCCATGGTGCCGCGCCTGGCGCCTTTCCTGGTGATCGGCTTTGCCGCCGCCATCGTCCACCCGTGGCTGGCGGCGCGCCGCGCTGGCGGCCAATCGCGCGCTTTCGCCGCCTTGTTCGCCGTGCTGCTGGTGGCTGGTTTTGCTTCCATGTTCCGCCCGCACGGGGTACAGGAAGCGACCGTACAGCCGCAGCAGGATGCGGTGGCCGCCGTCAACGATGGCAGCGCCAACTGGGCGCATTATTCGAATGGCCCGGAAGGCACGCGCTTTGCACCGTTTACGCAGATCGACAAGCAGAATGTCGGCCAGCTGCAAGTGGCCTGGACTTACCGCACGGGCGAACTGGCCGTGGGCGCGTCGGAATCGCAAAACACGCCGCTGCAAATCGGCGACACCGTCTATACGTGCACGCCCACCAGCAAGGTCATCGCGCTCGATGCCGATACGGGCCAGGAACGCTGGATCTTTGACTCGAAGCCGGGCAACACCAAGACCTGGAACCGCTGCCGCGGCGTCGGCTATTACGAGCCGGCCAAGGTGACGAAGCCATTCCAGTTCAGCGGTTTGCAGGCGGCCAGCGTACCTGAAGCGGGCGCGTGCGCCAGGCGCATCGTGCAAGTGACCATGGATGCGCGCCTGATCGAGATCGATGCGCAAACGGGCAAGCTGTGCGAGGGCTTTGGCGACAAGGGCGCCGTCGACCTGATGCTCGGCCTGGGCAAGGTGCGCATGAACGTGCCGTATTACGCCTACACTTCGGCGCCGACGGTGGTCCGCAACCTGATCATCCTGGGCGGCTGGGTATTCGATGGCCGCTCGATCGACGAGCCGTCCGGCGTCATCCGCGCCTACAGCGCCGACACGGGCGAGCTGGTCTGGGCCTGGGACTGGGCAATCCGGACATCACCAAGCTGCCGCCGGAAGGCCAAAGCTACACGCGCAGCACGCCGAACATGTGGTCCACGCCCGCCGTCGATGATGCGCTGGGCCTGGTGTATCTGCCGCTGGGGAACCAGCAGCCCGATTTCTGGGGTGGCAAGCGTCCGCCGCTGACGGAAAAATTCTCGTCGGCCATCGTCGCCCTCGACATGGCCACCGGCCGCGAGCGCTGGACCTATCAGACCGTGCATCACGATATCTGGGACTACGACGTGGCCGCGCAGCCAGCGCTGTACGATATCCCGGACGGCAAGGGCGGCAAGATCCCCGCGCTGGTGCAGCTGACCAAGCGGGGCCAGATCTTCATGCTGGACCGCCGCAGCGGCAAGCCGATTGCCGAAGTGCTGGAAAAACCCGTGCCGCAGGATCACGCGGCCGGCGACTGGGTCGCCAGGACGCAGCCATACTCAACCGGCATGCCGGCCCTGGGCGCAGCGCCGTTGACGGAACAGGATATGTGGGGCGCCACCTTCTTCGACCAGCTGGCTTGCCGCATCAGCTTCCGCAAGCTCAATTACAAGGGCGAATTCACGGCCCCGAGCACGCAGGACACCCTGATTTACCCTGGCTACTATGGCGGCTTCAACTGGGGCGGCGCGGCCGTCGATGAAAGCAATGGCTATATGTTCGTCAACGATATCCGCATGCCGCAGGTGGTCAAGCTGGTGCCGCGCGAGACGGTGGACGTGGCCAAGCTGACCTCGGGCCATGGCGTGGGCAGCACTTATCCGATGGATGGCACGCCGTTCGTCATCGACCATAAAGCCTTCAATTCGCCGCTGGGCATACCGTGCCAAAGCCCGCCATGGGGCGTGTTTGCCGCGATCGACCTGAAAACCCGGAAAAAAGTCTGGGAACGTCCGGCCGGCACGGTGGAAGACGCTGTCATCAATGGCGTGCGCGCCAAACTGCCTATCCCGCTGGGCATGCCGACCCTGGGCGGCGGCGTCAGCACGGCGTCCGGCCTGGTGTTTTATGCCGGCACGCAGGATTATTATCTGCGCGCGATGGATATCGCCACCGGCCGTGAAGTGTGGAAGGGACGCCTGCCTGTCGGTGGCCAGGCCACGCCGATGACGTACGTGTCGCCAGCGTCGGGCCGCCAGTATGTGGTGGTGGTTGCCGGCGGCGCGCGCCAGAGTCCGGACCGTGGGGATTACGTGATAGCATACGCGCTTCCCAAGAAACAGTAAGAGTTTGCTTCATGTCCCAGCCGTCCACCGCTCCCGCTTCCTCCAGCACCCGAAGCAGCGAGCGGCGGCGCAAATTGCTGGAAGCGGCTGGCCGGCTGTTCCTGGCATCGGGTTACGATGGCGTCAGCATGGACGCCATCGTGGCCGAGGCGGGCGGCTCCAAAGCCACCGCCTACCGCTATTTCGGCAGCAAGCAGGATTTGCTGGTGGCGGTGGTGGAGTACCTGTGCGCCGACTTCATCATCCGCTTGCGCCAGCTCGATACCTCCCAGGCGGGGCTGGAGCAAGGCTTGCAGCTGATCCTCGATGAACTGGTCGCCGTCATCACCAGCCCCCGCCACGTGGATTTTTACCGCCTGGTCGTCACCGGCACCGCCGCCGTCCCGGCCGTGGGCCAGACCTGGTATGAACACGGCCCGCAAGTGTGGCACGCCTTGATCCTGCGCCTGCTGGAGCAGCAGCGCGCGCAAGGCCGCATCGCCGCCGGCGCTTCATTCTCCAACCTGCCGCAGATTTTATTCGACGCCGTCTTCTCGCACCTGACCACCCGCACCGTGATGCTGGGCCAGGGCGGTGACGCGGCCACGTTCCGGCCATTGATTGCGGAATTGATCGAGCTGGTGGTGGCAAGGGTGGAGCGGCAATAGGAATCCGGGGCCAGACCCGGCGGGTCTGGCCCCAGCTTTACGTTGCAATACCATATTTGTGCTGCGTCGCCGCGTATTGCTGCTTGAGCGACTCCAGCTTCGGATGCTTCGGGTCGATCTTGCGGATCACTTGCATCTGATGCTGGGCCTGCTCGGCCAGCGGGGCTTCCCAGCCCAGCATATTGAGCTGGCGCAAGATGGCGTCCACCGAGGCGAACAGTACGGGCAGGTTGCCGGGGGTCTTGCGCAGGGCCTGGCGAAGCACGAACACGGCCCCTTTGAGCTCGCCGTTTTCCGACTTGCTGGCCGCATCCTGCATCAGCTCCTGCACCTGGTTGGTGATCTGCTGGCCCATGCCTTGCGCCAGGTCATGGCGGCCCGCCTGTTCGAACACGGCCACCGCCTGTTCCATCGTCACGTCGCTATCGGCTTCGTTGACCAGTTTGAGCATCACTTCCGAGGCTGCCTGTTCCAGGTTATTTTTCAGGCAGCTCTGCACCAGGCCCACTTTCAGCTGCTTGGACAGGCCGCGCGCATTGTCGATGGCGGCAGCGGCCAGTTGCAGCTCATTGGCCGTGGCTTCGTCGTTGCCCGACAATTCATGCAGCATGGCGGCCGAAATGGCGCGGCAGGCTTCCACGTTGGCGCTGCCGCGCATCGAGCGTTCCAGGTCGCGCAGCACGCCGCTGGCCTGCGGGCCATCGCCTTTCTTGACCAGCGTTTTGACCAGGTTGACGTGGTCTTCCGGGTCGCGGAATTCCGAGTATTTGGCTTTCGTGACGACCTGCTTGTAGGCCCGTTCGGCCGCGCCGATGTCGCCCGTGTCGTAGGCGATGCCGCCCAGGTGGCGCAGGCGCCGCACCATATGTGGTGAAATGGCGACGGCGTCTTCGAGGATTTTCTTGGCTTGCACCTGCTGGCCCATGGCTTCATGGGTTTGCGCCAGCAAGTCGTAGGCGGCCATGTAGCGGGGATTCTGTTCGACCAGGGTCAATAGCGTCTCTTGCGTTTCTTCATAGCGCTGCTGTTCGAACAGGCTGCGGGCCAGGCCCAGGTGCACCCAGTCCATCGGCCGCGTGGCCAGCATGTTTTGATAAATCTGTTCCGCTTCGCCCCATTCGCCCAAAGTGATATGCAGTTCGGCGCGCAGGCGGGCAAAGTCGGCCGCCAGGCGCGGGTGCTGCAATTCGGCGTCGCGGCAGCGTTTCACGGCCTCGCGCAAATCGCCTTTTTCGATCAGCTGGTACGTGGGCAGGAACAGGGCGCGCCGCTCGATGGCCCGCTCGATGCGTCCGCTCAGCACATCGACCGTGAATGGTTTCAGAATGTAGTCGGTCGGTGTCAGCTCGGCCGCGCTGATCACCTTGCTGTGGATGGCTTCGGAAGTCAGCATGATGAAGATGGTCCACAGGCCGATCAGCTTGTGGTGGCGCAAATCCTCCAGCAATTGCTGGCCGTCCTGGCCATCCGTGCCGCTACCAAGATCGTACTCGCACAGGATGATGTCGAACGGTTTTTTCGTCAGCAGGCGGATGGCCGTGCCGGAATTGACGGCATATTCCACCTTGGTGATGGCCGCCTGGTTCAGCATATTATGCAGATTGCCCCGCATGCTCGGGTTGGGATCGACGATCAGGACAGACAAGTCGCTATTTTCTGGCATCGCTCAGCTCTCAGTCATCTGTGTACCAATATGGAATAGTGCAAATCATATTATTTCTTGTGAGCATACTGCAAAGCGCTTCCACACTGCCAGCAAAATGCAGGCTATCGCGCGCGGCGGCGAGTGCGGCGGCGAGCGCGGCGGCAACTTTGCATCTCCGCTGGCAACAGTGCGGCTAGCATGTTAGTATTCCCGTAGCAACTGTCAGTAATGTTTTTGCATCATCTTTGCACTCACTCTTGTGCCCTGTGCCCCTTGTGCCTCATTTACCGCCAGCCCCATGTCTTCCTTGACCAACTTTCGGCTTAGCGCAGCGCGTATCGCCGTTCCTCTTGCCTTTGGCGGCAACAGTCAGCAGCAGCATACGTATTTTGCGGAATTGCACAAGATAGGCATGATCACGCAGGCGCTGGGCATCTGCGCCTACAGCCTGACCTGGCTGCTGATGCCGGCGCCATACCAGCCGAACCTCCTGCATGCCGTGCTGGCGCTGCTGGGCATGCTGGCCAGCCTGGTGTCGCGGGCGCGCTGCACCACCCTGACCGTGCTGACGATCACCGGCGCCTGCGCCGTGCTGTCGCTCACCTTTGGCTTGCGCACCATGGCCGATGCGGTCGGCAATGCCGCCTTCTGGGTCTTGCCCGTGGGCGTCTTCATGACCCTGGCGATTGCCTCGATCTTCAATGGCGGCTTGAGCTACCTGGCCGTGGTGGCCGGCGTGTGGTGGAACGTGGGCCACGGCCTGTATCCCGTGCGCGCCGGCTTGCCCGACCAGGCCTGGGTGCCCTTGATGATGGTGGTCAGCATCCTGTTCGGGCTGGCGCTCAATATCAGTTTCAGCCTGCTGCGGCTGCGTAATTTCCACGCCAAGCAGGAGCTGACGCGGCTGGCCTTCCAGGACAGCCTGACGGGCTTGAACAACCGCCGCATGTTCAACCAGGGCGCGCAGCAGCTGCATGCGGGGCAGGGCGGCACACCCTTGCACTTCATGATGATCGACATCGATAATTTCAAGAAAATCAATGACTTGCTGGGGCACGATATCGGCGACGAAGTACTGGTGCGCACGGCCGCCATCATCGCCGCCGAAGCCCGGGGCCACTTGTGCGGGCGGCTGGGCGGCGAGGAATTCGGTGTGGTGTTTGCCGGCGACCGCGACGCCGTCTGCCGTTTTGCCGGCACCTTGGTTGCGGCTGTTTATCACAGTTTCCACCCCGAGCACGCCGTCTCGATCAGCGTGGGCATCGCCGAAATGGACCGCAGCCAGGACCTGGGCCACAGCTACCGGCGGGCCGACGAATCGCTGTACCTGGCCAAGCACCAGGGAAAAAACCGCTACGTGATCGCGTGAAGCGACTGTTGCATGCGGGGCTGGAAGTGCGGTTTTGCAGTCCAAAATGGCAGTAAACACACAACTTCAGGTAATAAAGCAGGGGTAAAACGGGTATAATGCGCGCAAAGGAAATTTGCCGTACGAAAGATATTGTCATACCTACCTTTAACCCGCAGCCACGCTGCATCAACCACCTTCCAACCATGTTGATACTGCCGGGTTCCAATGCCCTGTCCGTTTTCCGTAGCCACCGCCTGTTAAGCCAACTGCAAACCGTATCGCCTGCGATCGTTGCGGTACAAGCACGCTATGTCCATTTCATCGATGCCAGTGCGCCCCTGAGCGCAGACGACAGCACGCGCCTGGGCGCCTTGCTGACGTACGGCGAGCCGGCTGAAGCTGACAATACGGAAGGCGTCGCCGAAGAATTCTTCGTCATTCCCCGTTTCGGCACGATTTCGCCGTGGGCTTCCAAGGCCACCGATATCGCGCATAACTGCGGCATGGCCCACATCAAGCGCGTCGAGCGCGGCGTGGCCTTCCGCATCAACCTGAAATCGGGCATCCTGGGCAGCGCCATCGGCGCCGCCAGGAAGCTGACGGACGAGCAAGTGGAGGCCGTGGCGGCCCTGCTGCACGACCGCATGACCGAATCTGTGCTGCGCAGCGCCGACCAGGCGCAAGACCTGTTCCGCACCCTGGAAGCGCGCCCGTTGGAATCGATCGACTTGCTGGGGCAGGGCAAGGCCGCGCTGGAAACGGCGAACACGGAACTGGGCCTGGCGATGTCGCAAGACGAAATCGACTACCTGGACGTGGCTTTCACCAAGGCCGGCCGCAACCCGACCGACGTGGAACTGATGATGTTCGCGCAGGCGAACAGCGAGCATTGCCGCCACAAGATCTTCAACGCCGACTGGACCATCGACGGCGTGGCGCAGCCCAAGTCGCTGTTCGGCATGATTAAAAATACCCATCAGTTGCAGCCGAAAGGCACCGTGGTCGCCTACAGCGACAATTCCTCGATCATGGAAGGCGCGACTGTGTCGCGCTTCTACCCGCGCGGTGCAAACCACGAATACGCGGCATCGACCGAATTGACGCACACCCTGATGAAGGTGGAAACGCATAACCACCCGACCGCCATCTCGCCATTCCCGGGCGCCTCCACCGGCGCGGGCGGCGAAATCCGCGACGAAGGCGCAACCGGCCGCGGCGCCAAGCCGAAGGCTGGCCTGACGGGCTTCACGGTTTCAAACCTGTCCTTGCCGGACGCCGTGCGCAGCTGGGAAACGGCTGCCTCCGTGACGGCGCCGCTGGCTGGCCGCACTGAGGCCGATCAATACGGCAAGCCGGAGCGCATCGCGTCGCCGCTGCAAATCATGATCGAAGGCCCCTTGGGCGGCGCCGCATTCTCGAACGAATTCGGCCGTCCGGTACTGGGCGGCTACTTCCGTACCTATGAACAAAATGTCGGTGCCAACGGCGATGCCGTTTTCGGCTACCACAAGCCGATCATGATCGCCGGCGGTATCGGCAATATCTCGGCGCAGCACACGCATAAAAACGACATTCCGGTCGGCAGCCTGCTGGTGCAGCTGGGCGGCCCTGGCATGCGCATCGGCATGGGCGGCAGCGCCGCCTCGTCGATGACCACCGGCAGCAACACGGCCGACCTGGATTTTGACTCGGTCCAGCGCGGCAACCCGGAAATGGAACGCCGCGCCCAGGAAGTCATCAACGCCTGCTGGCAAATGGGCGCAGACAACCCGATCATCTCGATCCACGACGTGGGTGCAGGCGGCTTGTCGAACGCTTTCCCGGAAATCACCAACGACGCCAAGCGCGGCGCGATTTTCGACCTGCGCAAGATCCCGCTGGAAGAATCGGGCATGGCGCCGAAAGAAATCTGGAGCAATGAGTCGCAGGAACGTTATGTGCTGGCCATTTCGCCAGACAACCTGCCGCTGTTCAAGGCCTTGTGCGAACGCGAGCGCTGCCTGTTCGCCGCCGTGGGCGTGGCGACCGAAGAGCGTCAACTGAAACTGATCGACACCGACCTGGGTAATGAGCCGGTCGACATGCCGATGGATGTCTTGCTGGGCAAACCGCCCAAGATGCAGCGCGACGTGGTGCACGTGGCGAACGACTTCCCGGCGATCGATCTGACGGGCATGGACCTGGTGGACGTGGCGCAAAAAGTGCTGCTGCTGCCGACCGTGGCCGACAAATCCTTCCTGATCACCATCGGCGACCGCAGCGTGGGTGGCATGACCGTGCGCGACCAGATGGTGGGACCATGGCAAGTGCCCGTGGCCGATTGCGCCGTCACCGCCATGAGTTTCGAAGGTTACCTGGGCGAAGCGATGGCGATGGGCGAACGCACGCCGCTGGCCGTGATCGACGCGGCTGCCTCGGGCCGCATGGCCGTGGGCGAAGCCGTCACCAACATCGCCGCTGCCGCGATTAGCGACATCTCCGACATCAAACTGTCGGCCAACTGGATGGCCGCCTGCGGCCAGCCTGGCCAGGACGCCGCCCTGTACGACACGGTGAAAGCCGTGGGCATGGAACTGTGCCCGGCGCTGGGCATCAGCATCCCGGTCGGCAAGGATTCGCTGTCGATGCGCACCACCTGGAAAGATGAAAACACGGGCGCGGCCAAGTCGGTCACCTCGCCAGTCTCCCTGATCGTCTCCTCCTTCGCGCCTGTCACCGACGTGCGCCGTTCGCTGACGCCGCAACTGAAAAAAGATGCGGGCGACACCTCATTGATCCTGATCGACCTGGGCCGCGGCAAAAACCGCCTGGGCGCATCAGCCTTGGCGCAAGTCATGGGCCAATTGGGCAACGCCACGCCAGACGTCGACAGTGCGGAAGACCTGAAAGGCTTCTTCGCCGCCATCCAGCAATTGAACAGCGACGGCAAACTGCTGGCCTACCATGACCGTTCGGACGGCGGCCTGTACGCCACCCTGACGGAAATGGCTTTTGCCGGCCACACCGGCATGTCCGTCAACCTGGACATGCTGACCATGGAAGGCGAGCACTCCAGCGACTGGGGCGACGCCAAGAACTGGGCCGGCCAGGTAGCAGAACGCCGCAACGAACTGACCTTGCGCGCCCTGTTCAGCGAAGAGCTGGGCGCCGTCATTCAAGTGCGCGCCGAAGAAAAATCCATCGTCATGGACGTGCTGCGCACCTTCAACCTGGGCGCCTGCAGCCATATCATCGGCAAACTGAACGACCGCGACGTGATCGAATTCACGCGCGACGCCAAGCTGATCTACACCCAGCCGCGTGCCGACCTGCACCGTCTGTGGAGCGAAACCAGCTGGCGCATCGCCCGCCTGCGCGACAACCCCGCTTGCGCCGACGCCGAATACGACCGCCTGCTGGACCTGCAAGACCCGGGCATGTCGCCTATCGTCACCTTCGACCAGAACGAGAACATCGCCGCGCCATTCATCGCCACCGGCGTGCGTCCGCGCGTGGCCATCCTGCGCGAGCAGGGCGTCAACTCGCATATCGAAACGGCTTACGTGATGCACCAGGCAGGCTTTACGGCCGTCGACGTGCACATGAGCGACCTGATTGCCGGCCGCGTGAAACTGGACGACTTCCAGGGCGTGATCGCCGTGGGCGGTTTCTCCTACGGCGACGTGCTGGGCGCAGGCGAAGGCTGGGCCAAGACCATCCTGTTCAACGCCAGTCTGGCCGAGCAGTTCGCGCGCTTCTTTGCCCGCACCGACAGTTTTGGTTTGGGTATCTGCAACGGCTGCCAGATGATGAGCAACCTGAAATCCATCATCCCCGGCGCCCACGCCTGGCCTAAATTCACCCGCAACAAGTCGGAAAAATTCGAAGGCCGCTTTGCCATGGTCGAAGTGATGGACTCCCCATCGATCTTCTTCAACGGCATGGCCGGCACTCAGGCCGGCATCGCCATCGCCCACGGCGAAGGCTACGCCGACTTCTCGCAAACGGGCGACATCACCCAAGTCACCAAAGCCATGCGCTTTGTCGACAACAAGGGCGCTGCTACCGAAGCCTACCCATACAACCCGAATGGCTCGCCGGAAGGCATTACCTCGGTGACCACGCCGGATGGCCGCTTTACAGTGTTAATGCCGCATGCGGAGCGCGTGTTCCGTTCAGTGCAACAGTCGTATCATCCTGAGGCTTGGGGGGAGGATTCGCCTTGGATGCGTATGTTTAGAAATGCGCGGAAGTTTGTGGGGTGATTTTTTACTTTTCAACAGTGCTTTGAGATGGGTTTGAGGCGCTGTTGCTGGGGTGGGAGTGAGAAAGCCGCTATCGGGAGATAGCGGCTTTTTTTTGGATCTTATCTTATATTATCTGGAGTGCTTTGAATAATCCTCGATGAACGACTAGACTTTCATTGAAATTTAAGCGTGCTTCTCGATTCTTGTATCGGAATACATGATGACCTAATTTTGTTGTATTGCCAATTACGCTAAACAAAAATAAGACTTGTAAAACAAATTTGACATTCTTCTCTTTTATTAGGCCGTGGCTAACCTCCTGTGAATATGCTCTTTCTAATTCAGGTATAGTGAAGTTCCATTTTCTTAATTGGGAAATCGCATCAAATACATTTGAAATATCCGGCAGTATGGCAAATAATTCATCAGTTAGTTCTTCTCGCAAATAATTGGAAAATGCCTTATCAACTTTTTTCACCGTGGTGGCAGTTATTTTATTGTCTTCCTCTTTTGCTGATTCAGCGCAGTTTTGTAAATATGCAACAAAATCCCGCGGCCTTAATAAGGTACTACGTGATATAAACTCAAACGTGCTAATTTTCGACCTACCTCTAGTTCCTACTCCTATTGGTCTGGAACCAAATATTTTTTCCCAAGCAATATTGAAAGGTAGAATGTTGGTGCAATTTTGATCTATCGCTCTCGATATTCTGAAGGCGATAACCTTTTTTAATTTTTCGCTATCCCAATTTAAGTCTACTCTAAAATCTCCCCATTTGTTTTTATCTGCATCTTGGACTATTTCATAAATATCATCGCGAAGAAATATAATTGGGTAAATCTTTGGAGCACCATTTTTGTTAAAAGTTGTACGTACATCTTGTACTGCTTTAAATAGACTTGTTATTAGTGCAGAATACTGTTGGTATTGATCTGAATGAACTATATCCCGATAGTCTTCGTCTAGTTCGTCAAATAATACAAAATATGTTGCATTTCCAGCATATTTTAATATTAAGTCTTCCAGTAAATCCACATGGTCCACCCAACTTTTTGGAGATGCTCCTGGTGTTTGATGTGCAATTTTCAGAGATAATCCAAATAGCGAGATACCAAATTCTTTGCCAACCCATTTTCCTATTCTTCGACTTAGCGACGCATCATCATTGTATATTTTTGATAATTCGTTGCGCACATTTATGTCTACAGCTTCATTTTTTAGCATTAGCCGACATATTGTGCTATATATTAAATATTTCCATATGGTTATGTATTCATTTGCCGCAGTATATTTTTGATTTTTTTGTGCATAAAGCTCATTAAACGGAAAATTTTTGAAGCTTAATTTCTCTGAAAATACATCATACTTTTTTATTCCACTAAAATATTCACATAATGCTGTCTTTCCTGATCCTTTTCTGCCAATTACAAAATACTTATCACCTTGACTGATTTGATCTACTTCGCGAACATGCCAGAAATATCTATCATTATCTTCAGCTTTGGCCTCTCTCTTCCATTTTGATATTTCTTCTATTAGTTTGTAATTGACTTTTGATGTATCTAATTCTTCAATTTCATCGGATATTATTGTTGTTCTTGAAGCATCTAAAGATTTTTTTGGTATATCTTTTATTCTTTTATTTCTTTCAGCTCTTTCCATTGTCAGTCCTTTTTAATGTCATAAATGATTAATAAATTTTTTATTTAATAAAACTTCACTATCTTTAAAATTCCCAGTGCTGACTATGCCAGCGAAAATGACATGATTTCCGACTCCGTTCAATCTATTTCTTATTAGGCATACTGGGAACCGTTTGAACTGTGTGTCCTCGATATAGATGAATCGATAAAGATGCTAATCATTATTTGGTTCAGCAATCATAGGGTGTTAAATGTAATAGCTACACTGTATACGTGAGGGGATATTAATGATGTGGACGGAACGGGCAAGCATACCGATAATGAAAATGATGAACGTCCGTGCGTAAATCCAAATCAGTTACTTGTCCATAGCAGCCTTGTGCTAAAGAAATATCAACACATGCTGCCATGAAATTACTTATTTTTCAACTATAAAAAAGATAATTTTTGTGATTACTTATTTTTAAGGTGTTTTTAAGAGAGTATTCTTGGAGTTGACGGCATTTAACCCCAAGGCAGAAACTGGGGTCAGACCCTCAGGGTCTGACCCCGGCTCTTTGCTTGTGGGCTTGGTGATGTCCGCGGCGCTCGAAGAATTTCGGGCGCGAGTGTTTGGATTAATGCGAGGGCACGAACACCAGCCCCGCATGTGCTTTACTTATCCGGTGGGTTTTTTGCCACGCAGACGTGTGAATTAATCAGACCGCCTTAGCCACTTCCACAATCACCACCGCCGACGGCACCAGCAAAAACTGCGCGATCACCGTACCGGCCAATCGGCTTCCCACCAGCCACACCACGGCACGCCGGAATTGCGATTCTTCGATCTTGCCTTCGATGACGTCATCCGTCATGCCCGACATATGCGGGTCGATAAAGATGGCCATCATGACGGTGGCGCCGCCGTTGATGATCGATGAAAGGGTGCTGGAGGTGACGCGCACGCTGGGGTCAAGTACGCCGGCATACAGGGCGGCGAAGACGCCGACTGTCCACAGGGCGGTAGCGACCACGTTCATGGCGGTCATGGAAAGCGAGACGCCCGACTTTGCACGCAGGCCGGTGACGTTGGCGGGTTTGGGCAGGCTGGCGGAGGTTTTGAGGTAGGACAGGCCACCCTTGAAAAAGCCGTGCAGGATGAGTTTAGGGACTGACCTGTGTACCTGGAAGTGGTCGACGGCGCGGCAAAAGACGCGCTGGAAGGTGGGGATCAGGATGGCGCCGAGGATGGTGGCCAGGCTGGCCGAGACCAGCAGCCAGCGGAAGTCGACTAATAAGGCGCTGGCGGCGATATGCTGGTCGATGCCGGTTTCCACGCGCTTGGCGAGAAAGGGGCCGAGAAAGGAATTCGAGGTGCGCGATACCAGTACCAAAATACTGAACAGGGCCAGCGAGACGGCGATGCGCCGCGTGCGGATGCCGGCGATGCGGACGGAATAGGCGAGGGTGCCGATCATATGTATGATAAACGTCAATGCGCATATCAAAAGCAGTTGCTTGTCCATCACAGCCTTGCGCTATAGAAATAGCGGCTTATGCTGCCATGAAATTACTTATCTTTCAACTAGCAATACAGCCGTCGCCGCCTTTCATGCCGTGGCGTCGCCTGAGCCTGCGGCCTGCTGCGTTTTATAAACGATGTTGCCTGGCTTGCGTTTCTTTCCTTGCGGTCTCTGCCTGATCGTAGCTTGTGCGGGCCGCAACTATATCGTCTTGCCGCGCATCGGCCCAGCGGGCCAGGTGGCCCAGGGGGCCTAGCAGCGAGATGCCCAGTTCCGTCAGCGTGTAGTCGACCTTGGCCGGCACGCCGTGCGATGCGGTGCGCAGCACGATGCCGTCGCGTTCCAGCGCGCGCACGGTCAAGGTCAGCATGCGGTGGGAGACGCCGGGCAGGCGGCGCATCAGTTCGTTGAAGCGCAGGCTGCCGTCAGACAGTTGCGCGATGGCCATGATCGCCCATTTGTCGGCCAGGCGGTCGATGACCCTGCCCAGCGAGCAGGAAGTCTGCGCTGCATGGTCATGTTCTCCCTGGCAATGCAGGATGGAATGGGGATTCGTGGGCATGGCTTTTCCTTGAAGCTCAGCCTGTCTTTATACACCGGTACGCACATTTCTGTTACCGCGCACAAGATTGTGCGTTCTTGCTGGCAGCCTGGGGCAGACCTATCATCGGCCGCAACGTGGCTGTACAAGGGTGTGCAGGCGTACTGGAGAATAGAAATGAAAACAGGCATTACAGGGGCCACCGGCCAATTGGGTCTCGCGGTCATCGAGGGTGTGCTGGGCAGCATGGCGCCGGCCGATATCGTGGCGATTTCACGCAATCCGCAGCCGTCGGTCTTGGGCGCGGTGCAGCGCTATGGCGATTACGATGCGCCGGAAACATTGATCGGTGCTTTCAGCGGCCTGGAGCGCTTGCTGATCATTCCCGGCCCGGACTTGCGCCCCGGCGTGATCGGCCGCCAACTGGCGGCGACGATCGCGGCGGCCAAGCAGGCTGGCGTAGGGCATGTGTTCCTGCTGTCGGCGGCCCATGTCCGCGCCACGAATGCATCGGACCTGGGCACATCGTACCGGCTGGCGGAACAGGCCCTGGCCGATAGCGGCATCGCCGGGCAAACCGTCTTGCGCATGAACTTTTTTGCAGAGACTTTCGTCGAGTTGACGGCCATGGCCCTGCCATCAGGCGCCATGCTGGGCCTGGCGGAAAACCGCGTCGCCTTCGTGTCGCGCAGCGATGTGGCGGCAGCCCTGGCCGGCGCGCTGCTGACGCAGGGACACGCCGGCCGGACGTATGAATTGACGGGGCCCGCCAGTGTGTCGGGCGCGGAGCGCGCCGCCGTGATTGCCGGCGTGACGGGGAAGAGCATGGCCTACCGGATCGTTACCGAAGACGTGCTGCTGGCCAGCCTGGCCCAGGCGGGCTTGCCGGAGTTCCTGCTGGCGTCCTTCGTGCACATGCAGCAGACCTTTATCGAAGGCGCGTTCGATATCGTCAGCGGCGATATCGCGGCGCTGAGCGGACGCCAGCCGCAGGCACTGCAAGCCGTGGTGGCGCGCTCGCTGCGCTGATATCCGGCAGCCGCGTTGTCAATGCATTGTCAATGCGATGACACGAACACGGACGCCGCATGCGCCGGCGGCACGGCAAAGTCGGCGCGCATGCGCTTGACTTCTTCGACCGGGCTGTTGCCGAACAATCGCTTGAATTCGCGGCTGAACTGGGACGGGCTGTCGTAGCCGACTTGGCTGCTGGCGGCCGCAGCCGTGATGCTGTTGCGCACCATCAGCAGCCGCGCCTGGTGCAAGCGCGTCGATTTCAGGTATTGCATGGGCGAGGTGTTGGTCACGTTCTTGAAGTGCACGTGGAAGGCGGGCACGCTCATGCCCGCCTCGCTGGCCAGTTGCTCGACGCTCAGATCTTCGCTGTAGCGCGCATGCAGCTGGCGCAAGGCCCTGGCCACCTTGCCGAATTGGCCCTGCATCGTCAGCGCGGCGCGCATGGACGGGCCTTGCTCGCTATTTAATATGTGGAAGTAGATTTCACGCACCAGCGCTGGGCCGAGGATGGCCGCTTCCGTCGGCTCGCTCATGGCGGCCAGGAAACGCAGTACGGAGCCGTTGAGTTTTTTGTCCATGGCGGTCGACAGCATGCCTTGCGGCTTGCCGGGCGCGACCGCTCCCAGCTGGTCCAGCTGCAGCATCAGGTCGGCGGCCAGCTTGAAGTCCAGGTGCATATAGATGGCCAGCAGCGGTTCTTCTGCGCTGGCGTCCGTTTCCATCGTGAACGGCACGGGCACCGAGACCACCAGGCAATGGTTTTCATCGTAGACATAGGTCTGGCCACCAAAAAATCCCCGTTTCCGGCCCTGGCAGACGATCACGATGCCGGGGTCGTACAGCACCGGCACCAGTTTCAAGGCGCGGTTCGAGCGCAAGAAGCGCACATCGGGCAAGGGCGACAGGTTGTAGCCCTCGGTCGGCGCCAGCCGTTCCAGCAACTGGATCATGCGCAGCCGCTGCTGTTCGCGTTCTTGCGGCGTATAGGCGGACGATGCATCGGTCATGGGAATCCCTCGCTGAATGGAGCCGCCATTATGCCAGCAGCGCAGACGGCAGCATACACGAATATATAGCTATCAATAGGATTAGGCAATAAGTACAGATTGCAGGCCATCGACCGTTGCAGTGCGACTGCCTATCATGCAATCCATGCCCTGCAACAAAGTGCGCTGCTGCAAGGCAGCTTGCAAGCAGTCCGCGATGCGGGGCGGCAGCACGGGGCAGCCGCCTTGTACTCCTTTCAATCCTTATGGGAAGAGCTATATCATGATCAACGTATTCAACCCTGCAGATGGTTCCGTGGTCGGTACCGCGCCTGACAACAGCGTGGCTGAAGTGCAGGCCGCCATTACCCGTACCTGCGACGCCTTTCCTGGCTGGTCGCGCAAGCTGGCCAAGGAGCGCGGCGACCTGCTGCGCCGCTGGTTCGAACTGGTCCGCGCCGACAGGCTAGTCTTCGCGGAACTGCTGGTGCGGGAAAACGGCAAATGCCTGTCCGAGGCGCTGGGCGAAATCGACTATGGACTGGGCTTTATCGAGTGGTATGCCGAAGAAGCCAAGCGCGTGTATGGCGACACCATCCCGTCGCACGCCGCCAACGCGCAAGTGATCGTCGTCAAGGAGCCTGCCGGCCCGACGGCGGCGATCACGCCCTGGAATTTCCCGTTCATGATGATCGCCCGCAAGATCGCCACGGCGCTGGCGGCCGGCTGCACCATGATCATCAAGCCGTCCGAGCTGACGCCGCTGACGGCGTACAAGCTGCTGGAATATGCGCGCCGCGCCGGGATTCCGGAAGGCGTGTTCGAGATGGTGACGGGCAATCCGAAAGACATCGGTCAACTGTTTGTCAGCGACACGCGCATCCGCAAGATCTCGTTTACGGGTTCCACGGCCATCGGCAAGCTGCTCGCTTCCGCCTGCGGCAATGACTTGAAGAAAATGACGCTGGAACTGGGCGGCAATGCGCCTTTCATCGTGTTTGACGACGCCAGTTTCGACGACGCCGTGGCCGGGCTGGTATCGGCCAAGCTGCGCAATTCGGGCCAGGTGTGCATTTCGCCGAACCGCGTTTATGTGCAGGACGCCATCCATGACCGTTTCGTCGCTGCCGTGGCGCAGAAAGTGGCCGCCATCCGCGTCGACCAGGGCTTGCAGGATGAGTTCGTCGTCGGTCCCCTGATCAACCAATTGGGCATCGACAAGGTAGCCGAGCTGGTGGACGATGCCAAGCACGCCGGCGCCAAGGTGGTTCTTGGCGGCAAGCCGCACGCCAAAGGCGGCCTGTTTTACGAACCGACCGTGCTGGCCAACCTCGAGGACGAGATGCGTGTGGCGCAGACCGAGATCTTCGGCCCCGTGTTTGCCATCTACCGCTTCAGGAACGAAGAAGAGGTGGTGCGGCGCGCCAACAATACGGAATATGGCCTGGTCGCCTACGTGTACACGCGTGACCTGGGCCGTGCCTTCCGCATGTCGCGCAACATCGAAGCGGGCATGGTGATCCTCAATTCCGGCTCGGTGGGCACGGCCTCGATTCCGTTTGGCGGCGTCAAGCACTCCGGTTATGGCCGCGAGGGCAGCTATTACGGGATCGAAGAGTATGTCGAGGTCAAGTATGTGCTGATGGCTGGACTCGACAAGTAAGCGTTCCGTTCGGCGCCCTCGGCTGAGGGCGCTTTTTCTTCCTGATCACCGGCGACGGGCCGGTGGCGCATGGGCATATCCTTCAATGAACCAGAAACCCCTTTCTACGGCGCAAATCCTGATCATGGCGGCGACCACCGGCATCACGATCGCCAATGTGTATTACGCGCAGCCGATACTGGCGCAGATCGCCGCTGCGTTCGGGGCGGACGCCACCGCCATCGGACGCTTGCCCGCGCTGACGCAGGCCGGGGTCGGCATCGGCCTGTTCTTCCTGGCGCCGCTAGGCGACATGCTGGACCGCAAGATGATCGTGATCGTGCTGGAACTCTTGCTGGCCGTCGCCCTGGCGGGCATGGCGTGCAGCGGCAGCCTGCTGGCGGCCTACGCATGCAGCTTTGCCATCGGCGTGCTGGCCGTTGCCGTGCAAATCCTGGTGCCGATGGCGGCGGCCCTGAGCCAGCCTGGCGCCAAGGGCAAGACCCTGGGCATTGTGTTTACGGGCACCTTGACGGGCATCCTGGCGGCGCGCATCTTCAGCGGCTATATCGCCCAATGGCTGGGCTGGCGCTGGGTCTATGGCTTGTCGGCTGGCCTGGCGCTGGCTGTTGCGCTACTGGTGCTGGTCACCTTGCCGCGCCAGCACGCCAGCCAGCGGGGGCGCCACACGGGCAGCTACGGCGCGCTGCTGGCCTCGACCGTGCGCCAGTTCGGCCGCTTTGCCAGGCTGCGGCGCATCAGCTGCATGGGCGCGCTGGTATTTGGCGCCTTCTGCTCGTTCTGGACCACGCTGACGTTACTGCTGAGTGCCGCGCCGTTCAATTACCGCAGCGACCAGATCGGCCTGTTCGGGCTGGTGGCGATCGGCGGCGCCATGGTTGCGCCCTGGTTTGGCCGCATGGCTGACAAGGCCAGCCCCGAGCGGGCGCAGATCCTGACGACCGGGCTGATCGTTTGCGGCGTGCTGTGCGTGACGCTGTGGCCCGCATCCCTGGCCGCCTTCGTGCTGGCAACCTTGCTGATCGATATAGGCGTGCAGGGCACGCAAGTCAATAACCTGGCGCAATTGTATGCACTCGATGAAACAGCCCACAGCCGCATCAATACGGTATTCATGACCATTTTTTTCCTGGGCGGGGCGCTGGGCACGTTGGTGGGCGTGCTGGCCTGGGGCGCCGGCGGCTGGCCGCTGGTATTGGTCCAGCTGCTGGTCTGGAGCGCGCTCGCAATGGTCGTGGCCGTACTGAACCATCGGGCAAGCCTGGCCACTGCATGAGACCAGGTTTTTTCACTCTCAAACATATAGATACAGGAGCAGCATCATGACCTCGATTGTAACCAAGGCATCAACAGGCACCGCACCAAAAACCATCGTCATTACCGGCGTCAGCAGCGGCTTTGGCCTGGCGCTGGCCAGGGAAGCCCTGGCGGCCGGCCACAAGGTTGTCGGCACGCTGCGCAATCAACAGGCGCGGCAGGAATTCGAGGCCTTGCAGCCGGGCCGTGCCTTTGGCCGCATCCTCGATGTCAGCGATTTTGCTGCGGCCGAAGGACTGGCGGCGGAAGTGGAAGCAACGGTCGGTCCCGTCGACGTGCTGGTCAATAACGCCGGTTACGGCCATGAAGGCGTGCTGGAAGAGTCGCCGCTGGACGAGCTGCGGCGCCAGTTCGACGTGAATGTGTTTGGCGCCGTGGCCGTGACCAGGGCTTTCTTGCCGGCCATGCGCCAGCGCCGTCGTGGCCATATCGTCAATATCACCTCGATGGGCGGCCATGTGGGCATGCCGGGCGTGGCGTACTACTGCGGCAGCAAGTTTGCGCTGGAAGGCATTTCGGACGCGCTGGGCAAGGAAGTGGCGCCGTTCGGCATCCATGTGACGGCCGTGGCGCCGGGGTCGTTCCGCACGGACTGGGCCGGCCGCTCGATGCAGCGCAGCCCGCGCAGCATCGCCGATTACGATAGCGTGTTCGACCCGATCCGCCAGGCGCGCGAAGAAAAGAGCGGCAGGCAGCTGGGCGATCCGGCCAAGGCGGCGCGCGCCATTCTGAGCATGCTGGACAGCGCCACACCACCCGCACACTTGCTGCTGGGCAGCGATGCGCTGGCCATCGTGCGGGCGAAACTGGCGCAATTGTCCAGCGAAATCGATGCCTGGGAAGCGCTCAGCGTGACGACCGATGATTGACAGGCGGAAGCACGTAGCGGCAGGCATGCCGCCTGGGGTGTGCGTTGATGCCAGGGACGTCATGTAAGATATGCATCGTGATTTATTTTATATCGATCCCTGCCATGAATCCATGCAAGATTGCGCTGTTGGCCGCGCTGCTGTGGCCCTGCCTGGCCCACGCCGATATCGTGCAGCGCCAGGTGATTACGGGCATTGCACCTGAACCCGACAGCCAGGGCGCCGACGTACTGACGGTGGCGGCCGATACGGCCTGCGGCGGCCGGCAGGTGCGCATGGATGCGCGTTCGGTGGGCCTGGACGAAGCGGCGTATGCCGCCTTGAAAACCACGCTGGCGGGCCAGGTGCAAGACGGCGTGCCCATGCTGCTGACCCTGGCCAGCTGTCCGGTGGGCGAAACGGCGGACATGGCGGTGCCCATCGTGAGGAAGCTGGCTGCCTGTCGCAGCGATGACGCTAGTGCCGTTACCGGGACCGTTACCGGGACCGTTACCGGGTCCTGTGCCGATGGGCAGGCGCGCCTGTATCTGCATGCGCGGTTTTTTCCCGTGGCGCAGGCGGATGCGGAAAACGTACTCTTGCTGCCGCTGCCACCAGGCCAGGCCGAGGGGACGTGGCGCGCCCAGGTACGCGATGTGTCCGAACAGCATGTGCGCATGACGGGCCTGGTCGACGCCAGCGATTATGCGCAAGGCAAGCTGGTGCGCGGCTACACCGTGTATTACCTGGACGGCAAGGTTGAAAAACAGGTGGCGCAGGATGCGCAGGGCCGGCAGGACGGCATCAGCAGCACGTATTATCCCGATGGCACGCTGGAAACCCAGGGTGGATGGCGCGCTGGCTTGCCGGAAGGCGTGCATCGTGAATTCCACAGCACGGGCAAGCTGCGCGTTGCCATGGAATATCGCAACGGCAAGAGTATTGATGGCCCGGTGCAAAGTTTCGACGAGTCGGGCAGCCTGAATACCAGTTACGAGTTGCGTGGTGGAAAAATGGAAGGTGAATTGCTCATTTATTATCCTGATGGAAAAATCGCCAGCCGCAGGCAGGTAAACAAGGGCAAGTTCAATGGCTTCAGTGTCGATTACTTTAGCGATGGCGCCGTGCGCAGCAGCATGTCGATGGCGGATGACTTGCCGGTAGGCGAGGCGCTGGAGTTTTATCCGGCCGGCACCGTGCAAACCCAGCAGCAATATGACAGCAAGGGCAAACTGCGCAACACCCGGCGCTACAACGCGCAAGGCGTGCTGGTACTGGAACGCCGCTGGGACGGACAGCAGCGCGAGCAGGGCATATCGCGCTCCTGGTATGACAATGGCCAGCTGGAACATGCCATCGCGTATCTGGACGACAGGCGCCATGGCTGGAGCCGCAGCTGGCGTGAAGATGGCAGCCTGGCGGGCGAATGCCGGTATGTGGAGGGGCAGGCGCAGGGCGAATGCGGCGGCGCGCCGGCGGCGGGAGTTCCCCAGGTATTGCAAGCGGAGCAGGCATGGCGTTCACTGCATTAGCGCTGCCGCTGCTCGCGGGCAGCTTGCTGCTGTGGCCTGCGGTGGCCAGGGCTGAGATTGAACAGAGGCAAGTGGTCAGTGCCATCACGGCGGTGCCGGGCGGCGATGTGCTGGCGCTGGCCAGCGATACCGGCTGCGGCGGCCGGCAGGCGCGCATGGATGCGGCGTCGCTGGGGCTGGAAGAAAACCAGTACCAGACCATGAAGACGCAGTTGGCAGAACTGATACGCAACAAGACTCCGCTGTTGATGCGGCTCACGTCCTGTCCTGCGCCAGGTGGCGGCGGCGCCCATGCCTTGCCGCAAGTGAGCAAGCTGGGTGTTTGCGAGGCGCAAGCCTGCGCGGATGGCAAGGCGCGCCTGTACCTGAGCCGGAATCTGACGCGCAGCGAGGCCAGGGAACATGCGTTGTATGCGCTGGTGCTGCCGTTGCCGCCAGGAAAGCAGGCCGGTACCTGGCAAGCCGAGGTGTTTTATGTGCGCCCGGGCGAGCCGCGGCGCCTGTCGGCGCTGATGGATGCGCCCGGCTTCCTGGGTGGCAGGCCGGTGGGTAGCCATCGCTTTTATTATCCCGATGGCCAGGTCGAAATGCAGGTGGAGGCCTTGCCAGACGGACAGGAAATCGTCCAGACGTTTTTTCCTGACGGCGCCCTGGCCTTGCGCGGCGTGCAGCGCCATGGCAAGGCCCATGGCGTGCAGCAGGCGTATCACGACAATGGCCAGTTGCTGGCGGAGGAGGATTACCGCGATGGCAAGCGTATCGATGGCGAACTGGAAACGTTTGACGAGCACGGCAAGCCGCGCACGCGCATGACGATACGCGATGGCAAGACGGACGGCGAGCTGCTGCTGTTTTATCCCGATGGCATGGTACAGAGCCGTGGCCAGTTCAGGCTGGGCAAAAAGCATGGCCCCAGCACGGAATATTATCCCGACGGCACAGTGCGCCGCAGCGCACAGTATGTGGACGATGTGCTGCAAGGCCAGTTGCTGGACTTCCACCCGAACGGCAAGCTGGCCAGGCAGCGCCATTACGGCCGCGGTGGCGTGCTGGTCAGCGATGCAAGATTTGATGCAGACGGCGCGGCGGTCTTGCCCCCTTAGCGGACTTGGCTGGCACGGCCGACTATGAATGGCGAAAAACTGGGGTCAGACCCGCCGGGGGAATACGCTCCAATGGAGCGTATTCCGATCCCGAAGGGACGGACCCCAGTGTTGCGCTTAGCGCCGTGGCGGCGTCAGCACGCTGGCGATCGCCTTCGGCAAGGTTTCCGGGTAGTCGCGGCTGAAGTGCAGGCCACGGCTTTCGCGGCGCGACAGGGCGCTGTTGACGATCATCGACGCCACGTCGACCAGGTTGCGCAATTCCAGCAAGTCGTGCGTGATGCGGAAGTTGCGGTAGTACTCGTCGATTTCCTCTTTCAGCAAGGCAATGCGGTGCTGGGCCCGTTCCAGGCGTTTCGTGGTGCGCACGATACCCACGTAATTCCACATAAAGCGGCGCAATTCGTCCCAGTTGTGGGCAATCACCACTTCTTCATCGGCATCCGTGACCCGGCTTTCATCCCAGTCGGGCAAATATGGCGTGCCCAGTTTTTCCTTGCTTTCGATATCCTGCGCGCAGGCGCGGCCGATGACGATGCATTCCAGCAGGGAATTGCTGGCCAGGCGGTTGGCGCCATGCAAGCCCGTGCAGGCCGTCTCGCCCACGGCATACAGGCCAGGCAAGTCGGCGCGGCCGGCCAGGTCCGTCACCACGCCGCCGCAGGTGTAGTGGGCGGCGGGCACGATGGGGATCGGTTCCCTGGTGATGTCGATGCCCAGTTCCAGGCAGCGGGCATAAATTGTGGGGAAGTGTTCGATCAGGAAGTCGGCCGGCTTGTGGCTGATGTCCAGGTGCACATAATCGAGGCCGCGTTTCTTGATCTCGAAGTCGATGGCGCGCGCCACCACGTCGCGCGGCGCCAGTTCGGCCCGCTCGTCGTGGGCCAGCATGAAGCGCGTGCCGGCTGCTGCGCCCGCTTCGGGCGGCAGCTTCAGCAAGCCGCCTTCGCCACGGATGGCTTCGGTAATCAGGAAGGACTTGGCATACGGGTGGTACAGGCAAGTCGGGTGGAACTGGATGAATTCCATGTTCGACACGCGGCAGCCGGCGCGCCAGGCCATGGCGATGCCGTCGCCGCTGGCCGTGTCCGGGTTGGTGGTGTACAAATACACTTTACCGGCGCCGCCCGTGGCCAGCACGGTATGTTCGGCGGCAAACGTCAGCACCTTGCCGGTTTGCTCATCTTGCACGTACAGGCCGTGGCAATGGGGCTGGGCGTTGCGCTGGACCGGTTTCATGCCCAGCTTGTCGGAGGTGATCAGGTCGATCGCGCAGTGATGTTCAAACAGGCTGATGTTCGGATGGGCGCGCACCTTTTCTTCCAGGGTCACTTGCACGGCGTGGCCGGTGGCGTCGGCCGCATGGATGATGCGGCGCTGGCTGTGTCCGCCTTCGCGCGTCAGATGGAAACCCAGTTCGGCGCTGGCGTCACGGGTAAACGGCACGCCTTGTTCGATCAGCCATTCGATCGCTTCGCGGCCATGTTCGACGATGTAGCGCGTGGCTGCCTCGTCGCACAGGCCGCCGCCGGCGATCAATGTGTCCTGGATATGTTCCTGGTGGCTATCGCCCGAGTCCAGCACGGCCGCGATGCCGCCTTGCGCCCAGTTGCTGGCGCCATCGAGCAGCGCGCGTTTGGAAATGATCGCGACGGTGCGCGTTTCAGCTAAATGCAGTGCAACCGATAAACCCGCCAGGCCACTGCCGACAATCGCGACATCAAATTTCATGACATTGATCTTATTTGAGGGAAGCATACTATATTCCATTTCACATCATTCGGTAATGTGTTGAGCTAAATTCTGCCTGCGCGTGATAGCTGAGGCCGTGGCTTGTGGCGTGTCAATGCTTGTGCGGAACAGTTCGCCATGATGGTGAGACCAGTTTCTGGCTGCTATTTTCCTAGCCGAACTGTTCTTGCTGCAGGGGGCACACATGATCCGCATATTCAGCCATTACGTTTCCAAGACGGCGTTTATCTTGCTGTTGCTGGAAATAATGATCCTGCTGCTGTCCGCCACCCTGACGTCATTGATCTGGCTGGTCGATACCAGCCGCATCGTGCATGCGGGCGACATTTACCTGTCTGCGCTGGCGTTTGCGCTGGTGATCGTGTTCAGCATGAGCACCCTGGGCATGTACCAGCACCGCTCGCGCGAAGATATCCGCAATACCTTGCTGCGCATCATGCCGTCGTTTGCGCTGGGGTTTGCCCTGCTCAGCTTGTTGATCCGCGTGATACCCTCGCTGCATTTCGGCCGCGCCAGCCTGGCCATCTTCGCGCTGGGCGCCATCGGCGTGCTGCTGGCGCGGCTGGCCGTGTTCAAATCATCGGAATCGAGCCTGATGGAAGGGCGGCTGATGCTGGTCGGCGATGGCGCGCTGGCCCGCGAATGCATGGACCTGGCGGCCAGCAAGATCGGTTTCCATCAATTTACGGTGGTGGGCTGCATCCACGTGCCGGGCGAGACGTGCTGCGTGCCGGCCTCGGCGCTGCTGCCGGCCGAGCCGTCCCTGCTGGCCATGGCGCAGCGCTACGATGCACAGGAAATCGTCGTCTCCGTCAGCGACCGGCGCAATGGCGCGTTTCCCGTCAAGCAATTGCTCGAATGCGCGCTGGGCGGCGTGCGCGTGATCGACGCCGCCACGTTCTTTGAGCGCGAAGCTTGCCAGATCCGCATCGATTCCCTGCAGCCCAGCTATCTGATCTATGGCGGCGGCTTTGACCAAAGCTTTGTGCGGGCCGCTTCCAAGCGCTTGTTCGACCTGGCCGCCAGCGCCGCCATCTTTGTCGCCGCCTTGCCGGTGATGCTGGCCACCATGATCTGCATCCGCCTGGAAGATGGCGGTCCCGTGTTTTACCAGCAGGAACGGGTAGGGCGCGACGGCTTGCCTTTCAATGTGCTCAAGTTCCGCAGCATGCGCTGTGATGCCGAGGGCGACGGCAAGCCCACCTGGGCCACCGCCAACGATAGCCGGATCACGCGCGTGGGCCGCTGGATACGCAAGCTGCGTATCGATGAATTGCCGCAGATGCTCAATGTGTTTCGCGGCGAGATGAGTTTCGTGGGGCCGCGCCCCGAGCGTGCTTATTTTGTCGAGCAGCTCAAGCAGGAGGTGCCTTACTACAACATTCGCCATAGCATCAAGCCCGGCATCACGGGCCTGGCCCAGGTCCGTTATCACTATGGCGCCTCGGTCGGCGATGCCGTGAGGAAGCTGCAATACGATCTGTATTATGTGAAAAACAATAGCCTGTTCCTCGATCTGCTGATCTTGCTCGATACGGTGCAGGTGGTGCTGTTCGGCAAGGGCAGCAGGTGAAAACAGCGTCGGACTTGCTGGCAGCCACCGACGCGGCGGCGTTCAGCCATGGCCTGGCGTCGCTGGCCTTCTTTGCGCTGGCCTTGTTATTGATCAGTAACTGGCGCGCCCGCCAGAATGCCCGCGCCTTGCTGGCCGCCTGCCTGGCGACGGGACTCTGGGCCACGGCCAGCGTGATCCTGGTGCTGCTGGGTCAGCACGCAGCGTTGATGGGCGTCGTGCTGGAAACGGCGCGCACGGGCGCCTGGCTGCTGTTCCTGCTGTTGCTGATCGATCCTGCGCGTTCCCGCCTGCGAGTGGCCGTGGCGCTGTTGCTTGCCATTGCCAGCCTGCAATGGCTGTGCGGCCTGGCCGATCCCTTTTCGCCGCTGGCCATGCCGGCCCGTACTACGGCCATCGTTTGCCGGCTGCTGCTGGCCGTGCTGGGCATGTTGCTGGTGGAGCAATGGTATCGCAACACGCCATCGCCCCAGCGCTGGGGCATCAAGTTTGCCTGCCTGGGCGTGGGCGGCCTGTTTGCCTACGATTTTTACCTGTATAGCGACGCCTTGCTGTTTCGCGCCATCAATGATGACATCTGGGCCGCGCGCGGCGTCGTCAATGCGCTGTGCGCGCCGCTCCTGGCCGTCTCGGCGGCGCGCAATCCGGGCTGGGCGCCGGGCTTGTCCGTGTCGCGGCAGATGCTGTTCCGCTCGGCCGCCTTGCTCGGTTCGGCCATCTATTTGCTGGCGATGGCGGCCAGCGCGTATTACCTGCGTTATGTCAGCGGCACCTGGGGCGCGCTGATGCAGATGGCTTACCTGGGCGGCGCAGGCCTGCTGCTGGCGGGCGTGCTGTTTTCCGGCGCCTTGCGCGCCAAGCTCAAGGTGTTTATCAATAAACATTTTTATAAGGCGATCTTCGATTACCGCGAGGAATGGCTGCGCTTTACGCGCGCGCTCTCGGAAGATGGCCCGGCGCTGGGCGAACGCAGCATCCAGGCCGTGGCGCAGCTGGTGGAAAGCCCGGCCGGCGCCTTGTGGATCGTCCGCGAGCCAGGCGTGCTGACGCCCGCCGCCAGCTGGAACTGGCCGCCGCAAGCGTGGAGCGAGCCTGTGTCCGGACCGCTGTGCCAGTTCATGGAAGCGCGGCAGTGGGTGATCGACGCGCCCGATTGCCATCGGCATCCCGGTTTGTATGACGAGCTGCAACTACCGCTGGCGCTGCAGCACGTGTGGCTGCTGGTGCCCTTGATGCTGCATGGCAAGCTATTCGGCGTGGTGGCGCTGGCCCGCCCGCGCACGCGCATCGGCTTGAATTGGGAAATCCGCGACGTGCTCAAAATTGCCGGCAGCCAGGCGGCCAGCTATCTGGCGTACCGCGAATCGCTCGATACCCTCAGCGTGTCGCGCCAGTTCGAGTCCTTCAACCGCATGTCGACCTTTATCGTGCACGACTTGAAAAACCTGGTGTTCCAGCTATCTCTGCTGCTCAGCAATGCCGAAAAACACCGCAGTAATCCCGAATTCCAGCAAGACATGCTGGTCACGCTCGACCATTCCGTGCAAAAGATGAAAACCCTGCTGCAAAAGCTGGCGCGCGGCGAAACGCTCGATGCACCGCCATCGGCGCCCTTGCAGCTCGATGCCTTGCTGCGCCAGGCGGTGGCGGCCAAGGCGAGTCTTGCGCCCGTGCCGCAGCTGGACATCATCGATGCCCGATTGACGGTGCTGGCCAACCGGGCGCGGCTGGAAAGGGTGCTCGGTCATTTGATCCAGAACGCCATCGAGGCCACGCCCAGCGATGGCAAGGTTGCCGTGCGGCTGCGGCAGGAAAGCGGCACGGCCGTGGTGGAGCTGGCCGATACGGGACTGGGCATGAGCGAGCAATTCATCCGCGAGCGCCTGTTCAAGCCGTTCGACACCACCAAGACGGCTGGCATGGGCATCGGCGTGTTTGAAAGCCGGGAATATATCGAGGAAGTGGGCGGCCGGCTGGAAGTGGCCAGCGTGCCGGCCGTGGGCACGACCTTTCGCGTGATTTTGCCGCTGCATGCGGCTGAGGACAACCATGGCTAAACAAAAACTGCTGGTCATCGAAGACGATCCCGGCCTGCAAAAGCAGCTGCGCTGGAGCCTGGCCGCCTACGAGGTGCTGGTGGCGTCCGAGCGCGAAACGGCGCTGGCGCAGGTGCGGCGCCACCAGCCGGCCGTGGTGACGATGGACCTGGGCTTGCCGCCCGACCCCGATGGCGCGACGCAAGGGCTGGCCACCTTGCAGCAAATCCTGGTCCTGGCGCCCGACACCAAGGTGATCATTTTGTCCGGCAACCAGGAACGGGCCCACGCCTTGCGGGCGATCGCCCTGGGCGCCTATGATTTTCATCAGAAGCCGTTCGACGCCGACATGCTGGGCCTGGTCATCGCCCGCGCTTTTTACCTGCATGCAATGCAGCAGGAAAACCGGCGCATGTTGCAAACCCAGGCCGATTCACCCTTGGCCGGCATCGTCAGCCGCGACCCAGGCATGTTGAAACTGTGCCGCAGCGTGGAAAAAGTGGCGCCGTCGTCGGCCAGCGTGATGTTGCTCGGCGATTCGGGCAGCGGCAAGGAGCTGATCGCGCGCGGCTTGCATACGCTCAGCAGCCGCAACGCCCAGCGGTTTGTCGCCATTAATTGCGCGGCGATCCCTGAAAACCTGCTCGAAAGCGAGCTGTTTGGTTATGAACGGGGCGCTTTTACGGGGGCGGCGCGGCAAACCCTGGGCAAGATCGAACTGGCCCACGGCGGCACTTTCTTTCTCGACGAGATCGGCGACATGCCGCTGGCGCTGCAAGCCAAGCTGCTGCGTTTCTTGCAGGAGCGCGTGATCGAGCGCGTGGGCGGGCGCGATGAAATTGCCGTCGACGTACGCATCGTCTGCGCCACGCACCAGGACCTGAAGGCGCTGGCCGAACAGGGACGTTTCCGTGAGGACTTGTATTACCGGCTCGGCGAAATCGTGCTGCGCATCCCGCCGCTGCGCGAGCGGGCCGGCGATGCCGCCTTGCTGGCCCACCATTTCAAGAACAAGTTTTGCGCCGCGGAAGGGCGGACCTCGCTGCATTTCAGCCTTGACGCCTTGCTGCGCATCGAAACGTATGGCTGGCCCGGCAATGTGCGCGAAGTGGAAAATTGCATCAAGCGCGCCGTCATCATGTGCGACGGCCCGCACATTACGCTTGACGACCTGGGTTTGCCGGACCAGCCGCAGGCATCGCCGGCGGAAGAAACGATCAACCTGCGCCAGGCGCGCGAGGCGGCCGAATACAAGGTGATGGTGCGCGCGCTGGCCCGTGCCGACGGCAATATCGTCAAGGCGGCGGAATTGCTGGGCGTGAGCCGGCCCACCCTGTATGACCTGATGAATCACCACGGCGTGAAGTAGATCACACGGCAGCGCGAAAGTAGTATGAATATCAAGATTGTGTATGGCGCCGCACATACGCAAAGGCAGCGGCGGGCCATCCTGCATGCACACCAACCACGCTCCAGGGGAGAAACCTATGCAAGCTACACAACTATCCGCGACGGACCTGAACCACTCGGGGGTGTCATGGGGCGCCGTTTTTGCTGGCGCCGCGGCCGCCGCTGCGCTGTCCTTCATCCTGCTGATCCTCGGCGTGGGCCTGGGCCTGTCGTCCGTCTCGCCCTGGTCCTTCAATGCCACGGCCATCGGCGTGTCGACCATCGCCTGGCTGGCTTTCATGCAACTGGCTGCCTCGGGCATCGGCGGCTATCTGGCGGGCCGCTTGCGCGTGAAATGGAGCAGCGTGCACGTCGATGAAGTGCATTTCCGCGACACGGCGCATGGCTTGCTGGCCTGGGCCGTGGCCACCCTGATCACCGTGGCCGTGCTGGCTGGCGGCACGCGGGCCGTACTGAGCGGCGCCATCGAAGCGGGCAGTGGCGTGGCGCAAGCTGTGGCGCCTGCGGGTGCAGTGGCAGCGGCCAAGGCAGGCGAGGGCGGCGCCGGCCATGCCGGCAATCCACTCGATTATTTCTCCGATACCTTGCTGCGCAGCGCGGCTACGACCACCGACGCTGGCGTGACCACCGCCGACCAGCGCGGTGAAATCGGCAAGATCATCGCCACCAGCATCGGCAATGGCAGCTTGTCTGCCGATGACCGCGCCTACCTGGGCCAGCTGGTCGCCAAGCGTACCGGCCTGAGCCAGGCCGAGGCCGAAGCGCGCGTCGACGCCGTCTACAACCGCGCCGCGAAGGCCGCGGCGGACGCCAAGGCGGCTGCCCAGCAAGCGGCGGAGACAGCGCGAAAAGCGGGCGCCCATACGGCCCTGTGGATGTTCGTGGCCCTGTTGCTTGGCGCCTTTGTGGCGAGCCTGGCAGCCACCTGGGGCGGCCGCCAGCGCGACCATGAGCGCGTCTTGCGCCAGGTTTCCATCTAACTATGTTTTCAGGGAGATCATTATGCGTTCCATTCTTTTGCTGCTGCTCGGTATTCCGCTGCCCATCGTGATCCTGATTGCCTTGTTCGTCCGTTAACAAGGATCAGGCAAACAAAGCAACACGGCGCCCCTGGCAGCAAGGGCGCCGTTTGTGTTGATACGGGCTGGTGTGTAAGATGTACGCACCTTGTTGATGATGTTGAAGAAAACCACCATGAATGTGCTTGCCGTACGTCCCCTCCTGAAAACCTTTTCCGTGGCCGCGCTTGCCTGCGCCGTGCTGGCTTCCTGCTCGACCCTGATCGGGCCGCGCGATGTGAATTTGTCGCTCGGCAAGATGCAGCAAGGCCTCGATCGCCGCTTCCCGATCGACAAGCGCGTGCTGTCCGTGATCGATGTGAAACTCTCGCATCCGCAACTGGCGATGCAGCCCGAACGCGACCGTATCGCCCTGTCGCTGGACGCCGACGTGGCGCCGCCCTTCATCCGCAAGTCCTGGCATGGCAGCCTGGCCATCTCGGGCCGTCTGACCTTCAACCCGCAGCGCAATGCCGTCTACCTGAACGACGCCAGCGTGGACAAGGTGGGCATCGATGGCATGGATGAAGGCCAGCAGCGCCAGTTCGCCAAGATCGCCAGCCTGGTAGCCGACCAGTTGCTGCATGAAACGCCGATCTACACCTTCAAGCCCGACGAGCTGCGCTACGCCGGCGTGCAATTCGTGCCGACCCAAATCAGGACCACCAGCGACGGGCTGGTGGTGACGGTGGAACCGGCGAAGTAAAAATATTGATACTTGGCGCTGCTTTGCCTTATTTCCAACCCAAAAGCAAAGACTGGGGTCGGTCACTTCGTGATCGGAATGTGCCTCACTGAGGCACATTCCCCCTGAGGGTACGACCCCGGTAGTTTCGCCGTTGGGGGTGATTAAACGAAACAAGCCGCCCGAGGGCGGCTTGTTGCGTTTGGAACCAGCAATATCAGATAAAGCAGATCAGATAAAGTAGATCAGAGCGACGATGGCCACGATCAACGCGACCTTGGACAACTGGTATGCCGTCTTGTTCCACGCCTTGAACTGGCGGCGGTACTGGCCCATGGCCCAGGAAATGCGGAACAGCTTGCTCACGCCGCCAACCTGGTCGCCCAGTTCGTTGGGCGAGGCGGCGGCCGTCATCAGGGTGCGGCCCAGCCAGCGGTTCAAGCCCTGTGCCCAGCGGTAGCGCATCGGGCGCTCGATATCGCAAAACAGGATGATGCGGTCGCTGTCGGCGTCATTGCGGGCCGAGTGGATATAAGTTTCATCGAACATCACGGCCAGGCCGTCGCGCCAGCTGTGGCGCTGGCCATCGACGTCGATGTAGCAGCGGTCATCGTTCGGCGTCTGCAAGCCCAGGTGGTAGCGCAGGGAACCGGCGAACGGGTCGCGGTGCGGGTTCAGCTTGCCGCCCTTGGGCAATTCCGCAAACATGGCGGCCTTGATCGACGGAATCGATTGCAGCAGCGCATAGGTTTGCGGGCACATCTGCTGTGCCGACGGGTGGTTCGCGTCGTACCATTTCAGGTAAAAACGCTTCCAGCCATATTTAAAGAAGGAATTGAAACCCACGTCATCGTTCTTTTCCGCCGCCTTGATCTTTTTCAGCTCCTGCATGCGCAGCGCTTCATCGCGGATGATGTGCCAGTTCTGCTGCAGCGGCGCCAGTTCAGGGAAGTCGGCAACGGCCAGGTAAGGCGTGGCCGGGACTTTCGAAAAGACATGCATGAACAGGTTCAGCGGCGCCATGAACGACGAATGGTCGAACAGCTGGCGGCGGAACGGCAGGCGCACCTTGCCACGAAAATGAATATGTAAAACAGAAATTACAAAAATGCCCAACAAGGCCCACTTCATACCACACCCCGATTGTAAAGAATGGGGCAATTATATACAGTTAATCGGCCCCTTACCCCTGACGCAGGTGAAGGAATCCTGAAGTCATGCCTCTGGCGGGTGGGGGCTTGGCTGTTTTTATTAGGCTATGTCACCGACAGATGTGGGAACTCTCCCAGGGATTTGTATTCCCTCCAGGCGTTGATGTCGAGAAAGCTTGGCGAACTGCGCGATCAATATCTGCCATTGCGGTTGTAGCATGGCGGCCTCCCTGGTTGACTGGTCTGATCAGTCAGGCCTCAGCCTTGCAGCAAGATTCCCCTATTTATTGAGGACAGAGCCTTTTATTACACACTTCCCATGCCTGCCTGAGCCAGGCGCGTTACTGCAGAGGGTGGACTGCCGGACTGCTTGATAAATTGAAAAAATTGTCTTTTGGTAACATTTGTCCCCTTGTTTGACGCACGTCAAGACATAAAATATGGATTCAGGAGAACATGGGATATTGCTGCTGGGATATAATTCCGGCCGCTCACGCGCATAGGCGTGACGCCGCATTGATAACAATGCCAAAAAAGCACTGCCACCGAAAGTTACAATATCTGACTGCCTAAAAAATGCCAGCCAGACAGTGATGCCTGATCTTTCCTGATATACGGCATCGCACAGCGACGGATACGCGCTACCAGCACACTCCTCATGCATGGAGCTGCGGGACATATTTCAATGATTGATAAGTTGGACATAGGAAACTCAATGAAGACATTCAATAGTCTGACGATAGGCGCTCGCCTTTCCGCTGGCTTTGGCGCACTGATCGTGCTGATGCTGCTACTGGCGGCGTTTGCGCTGCTGCGCATCGGCGCCATCGCGGATGCCGTCAGCGCCCAGGAACAGGTACGGCAGGAAAAACTCGAACCGCTGTATGTGGCGCGCGAAGCACTCGACCAGACGGGCCTGGCGGCCCGCAACGCCTATATTTTCCATGAGCGCGAGGCGGCCGACCGGGAACTCGATATCCTCGACCGGCAACGGGAGCGCTACCTGAATGCGCTGGCCCAGCTGGCGCCCAGGTTTGAGGGCGATCCGCAATTTAACAAGGTCAGCACGGGCCTGAAGGCGATGGCGAAGGAATTGCAGCGCCCGCGCAAGTTCCGCGAAACGGGGCAGATGGAGCAATACGGCAGTTTCCTGGTCAATGAATGCAGCC
Source organism: Janthinobacterium sp. Mn2066 (assembly GCF_049319705.1). NCBI lineage: Bacteria > Pseudomonadati > Pseudomonadota > Betaproteobacteria > Burkholderiales > Oxalobacteraceae > Janthinobacterium > Janthinobacterium sp. Mn2066. The sequence goes on from NZ_JBMOUF010000005.1 coordinate 292,700, forward strand.
CCTTGCGGCGCCAGATCGTCAGCGATATCGATACCATGCTCAAATCGGTGCAGGGCGAATCGAACCTGGCCAGCGAGACCGCGCGCGCCATCTACAGCCATTCACTGCGCTGGATCGCGCTGCTGGCGGTGGCCAGTGTGCTGGTGTGCATCGTGATTGCGACGGTGATTACGCGCGGCTTGTGGCGCCAGCTCGGTGGCGAACCTGCTGACGCAGCCGCCATCGCGGAACGCATCGCCCATGGCGAACTCGATATTGAAGTGGCAACGCGCAGCGGCGATGACAGCAGCCTGCTGTTTGCCATCAAGACCATGCGCGACAAGCTGGCGGCCATCGTCGGCAAGGTGCGCCAGGGAACGGAAAGCATCGCCACGGCATCGACCGAAATCGCCTCGGGCAACCGCGATCTGTCGCAGCGCACCGAGCAGCAGGCCGGCTCGCTCGAAGAGGTGGCCTCGTCGATGGAACAATTGATTACGGCCGTGCGCCAGAACGCCGATAACGCCCAGCAGGCGAACTTGCTGGCGCGCGAAGCATCCAGGGTCTCGGAGCAGGGCGGCAAGGCGGTGGCCGAAGTGGTGCAGACGATGGGCCTGATCCATGCTTCGTCGAACAAGATCGTCGATATCATCGGCGTGATCGACAGCATTGCCTTCCAAACCAATATCCTGGCCTTGAACGCAGCCGTGGAAGCGGCCCGCGCCGGTGAACAGGGGCGCGGTTTCGCCGTGGTCGCCACCGAAGTGCGCAGCCTGGCGCAGCGTTCGGCCGCCGCCGCCCGTGAAATCAAGCTGCTGATCGACGATTCCGTCAGCAAGGTGGGCACGGGCACGGTGCTGGTCGAACAGGCGGGCGCCACCATGCACGAGGTGGTGGCCGGCATCGCCCGGGTGACGGGCATCATGGCCGAGATCAGCCACGCCACGCAGGAACAGGGCGCCGGCATCGAACAGGTCAACCGCGCCATCGTCGACATGGACCGGGTCACGCAGCAAAATGCGGCGCTGGTGGAACAGGCGGCCGCGGCCGCCCAGGAATTGCAGCAGCAGGCGGCCCAGCTGGAGCAGGAAGTGGGCATCTTCAAGCTGGCGCACACGCCGGCAAGTGTGCCGCGTGCCCGGCAGGAACAAAGCCCGCAGCGTGCGCTGCGCCTGGCCACCCGCTGACGGTCATCGCGCCGCCAGGTGCGCGCAGGTTTGCTATTCCGCGCTACAATGAAAGCTGGATCATTGCCAGGAAATACCATGCAAGCGCGCAGCAGCGATGACGTTGTCAATCCGGAAGGTATCGAGCTGGTGCACAAGCCGTCGCCGCCCGTATTGAAACTGGCCCTGGCCGGACTCGGCTGGGGTGTGCTGACTTGTCTGCTGTGTTTTGTCATTCTGACACTGACCAAGTGGCTGCTGCCGCCCGAATACTGGGGCGCGCATACGGGGCTGGCCAAGTTCAAGCGCGAAATGTCGCTGCCGCTGCTGGTGTTCTGGGTCATCATTTATTCGCCGATCCTGGAAACCTTCCTCGGCCAGCTGCTGCCGCTGGAAATCCTCAAGCGCATGCGCGTGAACCGGCAATGGAGCATTTTTATCGGCGCCATTATCTGGGGCATCGTCCATTACCTGAGCGGCGGCTTGCTGCACGCCATCGTCGCCCTCGGTTCCGGCGCCATGTTCAGCTTTGTCTACCTGCGCTACCGCGAGCAGGGCGTGGCCGCCGCCTACACCACCACGGCCTTTTCGCGCGCCTGCAACAACACGGCCATCCTGATCGCCATCTCGTTTGGCCTGGACGCCTAAGTTTTCCCTTTTTTCAATAAATACAGCACCAGTGCCGCCAGCACCACCGCCAGGCCCGACAGGCACCCCAGCATGGCGCGGAAGGCGCCGTCATACGCTGCCCGCAGCACTTGCTGTTGGCCCGGTAATAATGCGGCGGCCTGCTGTAAATCGCCCAGCGCGGCGCGGCTGGCCGCTGCCAGCAGGGGCAGATCGGGCGGCAGCAGCTGGCCCAGGCGCAGGGCGATCAGGCCCGCCAGCGTGGCGCCAGCCACGGCCAGCGCCATGCCATCGGCGCTGACGCGCACGGTATTGAAGATGCCCGTCGCCATGCCGACCCGCTCTGCCTCCACCACGCTGAGCGCCATGCCATCCATCAAGCCCCAGGGCAAGCCGATGCCCACACCGATCAGCAGCAGCGGCAAGATTAACGCTGGATCACTGCCGTGCGCCATCACCACGGCCAGCCAGGCCAGGCCGGCAGCTGTCAGCAGCAAACCCGCTGCGCACAGGGTCGCCGCGCTGCACCAGCGCAATAGCCAGGCGGCCAGCATCGGCACGCACAATAGCGGCGCGGCCAGGGCGATCATCAGACGGCCCGCTGCCAAAGGTGTATCGCCATCGACGCCGATAAAGCGGCCCGGCAGCATGATAATCAGCACGATGAACAAAAAGGCGGGCGAGGCGGCCAGCACTTGCACGCCCACGAAGTGGGGTTGACGGAACAGCGACAAGTCCAGCATCGGCTGGGCCGTCTTGCGCTCGATCCTGACGAACAGGCCAGACAGCAGCAGCGCTGCGGCCAGCGGCAGCCAGACGCTGGCGCTGGACCAGCCATGTTCGGGCGCTTCCAGCATGGCAAAAGTCAGCAGCCCCAGCGCCGCGCTGAAACTGATGGCGCCGGGCCAGTCCAGGCGGCCGCCAGCCTGGGGCTGGTCGTTTGGCACGCTGACGGCCACCAGCAGCAAGCCCAGCAGGCCCAATACGGCGGTGGCGTAAAAGACGGCTGGCCAATCGGCCCATGCCAGCATGGCGCCCGCCGCCAGCGGGCCGAAAGCCAGGCCCAGGCCGAAGGTGGCGCCCAGCAGGCTCATGATGCGGTTGCGGGCCGCGCCGTGGAACAGGGGCGCCAGCGACGACATGGCGGCGGCGAAAGCCGCGGCGCCACCGAGTCCCTGCACGAAGCGCAGCACGGAGATGAGCAACACGGAGGGGGCGGCGGCGATGGCGACCGTGGCTCCGCAAAACACCAGCAGGCCCGCCAGCCATACGCGGCGCCTGCCCAGCAAGTCGGTCAGGCTGCCGGCCACCATCATGGCGCTGCCATAGCTGAGGATATAGGCATTGATGACCCAGTTCAGGGTGGAGGCGCTGGCCCCCGGCCCGGCGCTGAGGGCGGGCAGCACCACGGCCGGGCCCGTAAAGCACAGGGGGATCAGCAGGCCCGTCAGGCAGGCTGCCAGTACTTGCAGCAATAATCGGAATGAACAGGGAACAGCCATGGCGAACTCATACGTAAAGAAAGAGCGCAGAGTATGGCCGTACTGTGATTAAAGAAAAATAGGCTAAACTGATCAACATATCGGACATATTTGTCTTGAATTAAGTTGTCAAAACGGGAGCAACATGGAAGGTTTGCATGGCATGGCCATGTTTGTGCAGGTGGCCGACAGCGGCAGTTTTTCGGCCACCGGCCGCCAGCTGGGCTTGTCATCGTCGGCAGTGGGCAAAAGTATCGCCCGCATGGAGGCGCGGCTGGGCGTGCGCCTGTTCCAGCGCAGCACGCGCCACCTGGCGCTGACGGCGGAAGGCGCCAAGTTCCTCGACCGCTGCAAGCGCATCCTGGCCGAGGTGGAAGCGGCCGAGCAGGAACTGAGCGAGTCGAACCGCGCACCCAGCGGACGCCTGCGCATCAGCCTGCCACGTTACAGCGGGCTGTTCGAGCCAGTTATTCTTGCCTTCATGCAAGCCTATCCCGCCATCGAACTCGATCTCGATTTCTCTGACGAACTGGTCAATGTGGTGGGTGATGGTTATGACGCCGTCTTGCGCAGCGGGGAACTCGATGATTCCGGCCTGACGCGGCGGCGCCTGTGCACCTTCCGCCGCCTGCTGGTGGCTTCGCCCGGCTATTTGGCGCAACACGGGCGGCCAGCCAGTCCTTCGGAGCTGGTGCAGCATACGCGCCTGCAATACCGTTTTCCCGCCACCGGGCGGCTGGAAACCTGGCCGATGGCGGACGAGGACTTGCCTTTGGCGCCGGGCATGGTCTGCAACAGCGTGGAAATGCGCGTGTTCCTGGCCGTGCAGGGGCAGGGTATCGCCTATCTGCCCGCGTTTACGGTGCAGCGCGAGCTGGCGGCGGGCCAGTTGGAGACCGTACTGGACGATTGCACGCCACAGCAAGCGAGTTTCTGGCTGCTATGGCCGGCCAGCCGCCATATGCCGCCACGGCTGCGCGTGTTCATTGATTTCCTGGTGGAACACTTCAACGGCCGCGCTTTCGGGGTGCCGTGAGGGTGTCTTGATTAGTGCGCCATGCGGCGCGCGAAATGCCTATATTGGATGCACTTCCACGTTTTACCCGACGAAAGGAGGCATCATGCAACGCATCCAGAAAATCACGCCCTGTTTATGGTTCGATGGCCACGCCGAGGCGGCGGCGCGCTTTTATACGGGCATCTTTCCCAATTCCAGGATTGGCCAGCTCAGTTATTACAGCGAGGAGGGCCAGGAAATCCACGGCCAGCAGCCGGGCAGCGTCTTGACCGTCGCCTTTGAACTGGACGGCCAGACGTTTACAGGCTTGAATGGCGGCCCGCTGTTCCAGTTTACGGAAGCGATTTCGTTCCAGGTCAATTGCGAAACCCAGGATGAGGTCGACCATTACTGGGAACAATTATCCGAGAGCGGGCCGAAACAGGCGCAGCAATGCGGCTGGCTCAAGGACCAGTTCGGCGTTTCGTGGCAAATCGTGCCCGTGATCCTGCCGAAATTGCTGAGCGACCCCGATCCCGTCAAGGCCCAGCGCGTGATGAGAGCCATGCTGGGCATGAAGAAGCTGGATATCGAGGCGCTCAAGCGCGCGTATGCGGGCTAAATCTGCCGGGTAAAAGCGGGCCCGCACAGTCAGCTGCACATTGCGCGGCTTGCACGATAGCGGCCGCACCCTGCCCAAAGCGGCCTGCATTTGTTATAGTCCGGGCCATCCCTCGTTCACCATGCTCCTTTCCATGACCAACGCCATCCAGACTCCCCGCACCTTCGGTACTCCCCTGTCGTCCACCGCCATCAAAGTCATGCTGCTCGGTTCCGGTGAACTGGGCAAGGAAGTGATCATCTCCTTGCAGCGCCTGGGCGTGGAAGTGATTGCCGTCGACCGTTATCCGAACGCCCCCGGCCATCCGGTGGCGCACCGTTCGCACGTGATCGACATGAGCGACGGCGTGGCGTTAGCTGCCCTGATCGATCTGGAAAAGCCGGACCTGATCGTGCCGGAAATCGAAGCCATCGCCACCGACACCCTGGCCGCGCTGGAAGCGGCGGGCCAGATCACCTGCATCCCGAATGCGCGCGCCGCCGTGCTGACGATGAACCGCGAAGGCATACGCTGCCTGGCCGCCGAAGAGCTGGGAGTAGCGACCTCGCCCTACCGCTTCGCCAGCAGCTTGCAGGAATTGCAGCTCGCCTGCCAGGAAATCGGCTTCCCCTGCGTGGTGAAACCCGTCATGTCGTCCTCGGGCAAGGGGCAGTCCAGGCTCGATGGCGCGCACGACGTGGAAACGGCGTGGAATTATGCGGCCAGCGGCGGGCGTGTCGATTCGGGCCGCGTGATCGTCGAGGGTTTCATCGATTTCGACTATGAAATCACCTTGCTGACGGTGCGCGCCGTCGGCGCATCGGGACAGGTCGAGACGCAGTTTTGCGAGCCGATCGGCCATCGCCAGGTGCACGGCGATTACGTGGAATCGTGGCAGCCGGCACGCATGGCGCCGCTGGCGCTGGAGCGTTCGCGCGAGATCGCGCGCAAGGTGACGGACAACCTGGGCGGCCTGGGCCTGTTCGGCGTGGAGCTGTTCGTCAAGGGCGACATGGTGTGGTTCTCGGAAGTGAGCCCCCGTCCGCACGACACGGGCATGGTCACCATGGCCAGCCAGCTGCAAAGCGAATTTGAATTGCACGCCAAGGCGATCCTGGGCTTGCCCGTCAACGTGGCGCTGCGCTCGCCGGCAGCCTCGGCCGTGATCTACGGCCAGCTGGAAGCGAAGGGCATCGCCTTCGAAGGCGTGGCCGAGGCCTTGAGCGTGCCGGGCGCCGACTTGCGCCTGTTCGGCAAGCCCGAATCGTTCGCCCGCCGCCGCATGGGCGTGGCGCTGGCCACCGCCGATGATATCGATACGGCGCGCGAACGTGCCGTGCTGGCGGCATCGAAGGTCAGGCCCGTCGCCCGCTAATCTGCTTGCCCGTCAGGGATTTCAGGCGCCGCTTCGGTGGCGGGCTGCGCTGGCGGCGCTTGCAACGGCGTTTGCAACGGCTCTTGCCACTGGCCCGCTTTTTTCAGCTGGTTTTTTAACCCTGGCAGCGGAAAACCCAGCGCATAAGCCTTGTGTGCGTACACCAGCGCTTGTGCGTAATCTTTTTTCTTCATATACATCAGCCCCAGGTTGTACTGGGTGCTGGCTTGTTCGGGCGCCAGGCGGCCTGCCTCGCGCAACTGTTCCAGCGCGGCGTCCTGCTGGCCCGTCGCCAGCAGATAGCTGCCGAACACGGAGCGCGCCGTCGCGTCGGCGGGCACGTAGGCGATGGCCCGCTCGAAATAACAGTTGATCGTGTAGCGCGCCCCCACCGGTTGCACGCTCTTGTCGCGCAAGCCCAGCCTGGCCATGGCCGACAGGGCCCGGTGATGATTGGGGAAGTGCTCCAGCGTGTAGCTGATATCGTTGCCCAGGCTGCCCGTCATGCCTTTCACCAGTTTTTCCACGCCCTGATTAAAATGGAATTGCTCGACCACCGTCAGGCCGCTACGGTCTTGGGCATTCGTATAGTCGCCGCCCGGATCGTGCTTGACGTAGGGCGGACAAGTTGTACTGGCCATGGCGCAGCAAGGCATCCACAAAGGCATCCATAACACCAGCGCGCTGATTTTCATGACGGACTCCGTTGGCAAACCTCATGCAGCAGCGTCGCCAGGGCGCCGGCCCGGGCTGAGCGCGATTGCAGTGCGATCGATTCAGGGCTGGCCAGCGGCGCCTGGCCCTGGCGCGCCAGCGCGATGAAATGCATCAGGGCGCGCGCGCAATCGCTGGCGCTGTCCAGCTGGCCAATGGTGCCGATGCCGCAGGCGCGCAGCCTGGCCGCGCTATCGCCGGCCGCATCGGTCAACGCCAGCACGGGCCGGCGGCAGCGCAGGTATTCATACAGCTTGGCGGGAATCTGCTGATTGCAATTGGCTGCCTGCAGCAACAGCAAACCGTCTGCCGCCTGCATTTCTTGCAGCGCCGCCGCGTGGGTTTGCAGGGGTGCCAAGGTGACCAGGCCGGTGATGCCGTATTGGACCAGCAGGGTGGCCAGCCACGCATCGTGGCCGGTGGCGCGCAGCAGCAGCTGGAAATTACGCGGTGCCAGCATACCCTGTTGATGCAGCATGGCCAGCGCCGCGAACAGCGGCCGCGGATCGCGTTCGGACGGATAGATCACGCCGCTGTGCAGCAGCACGAAACGTTCGCCAGTGCTGTCTTCATGCGTTGTGGCGGGCTGGTAGTCTTCTTCGTCATGGCCATTTTCAATCAGCACGCAATGCCGCTGCGGCAAGCGCCGGCGGTGCATGCTCACGGCACCCGGCGTCGTGCAGACGACGGCGCTGCTGCGGGCCGCGATGCGCTGCTCGATCCAGCCGTGCAGGCGGTACAGGCGCGGATCGGCCGGATAGGGCGCAGCGCTGTCGCTGTCGTCCAGCATGGGGTCGCGCTGGTCGGCGATCCATGGCAGGCCGCTCAGTTTTTGCAGGGTGAGGGCGATCAAGTGGGCGGTGGCGATCGGGTAGGTGGACCAGATCGCGTCGGGCCGGTATTGTTTAATCATGCGCAGGCCGGCCGGCACGGCGCTCAGCCACCATGAACTCCAGCGGTCGGGCAGCGCCAGCCAGCGCGGATAACGGCCCCTGAACGCCAGGTGGCGGCCCGCGTCCAGCGCCAGGCTGCGGTGCACGATGGTGTAGTTGTCGTGATCCAGTTCTCCTTTTTGTCCATACGCGGCAGGGCTGGGACACAGCAGCAGCGGCTGCCAGCCATGCCTGGGCAAATGGCGGACAAAGCCCTGGGTGCGCAAGATGCCGCTGCCGCCCTGCAGCGGCGGGTAGTGATAGGCGATCATCAGCACGCGCCTTACCATGATGCCATCCAGTCCCCGCATGCCTGTTCGACCTGGGCACGCCAGGCGGCGCTGGCAAAGGTATGGTTGGCGCCGGCGATCCGCACTTGCCGCCATTGCGGCGAGCCGGCCAGCGCGCGCCAGGCCCCGGACGCCTTGATCAGTTCATCCCATTCGCGGGCGCCCAGGTCGTCGCCGCTGAGGATGATGCACACCTTGCCGCGAAACCGGTGCAGCGCGTGGTACAGGTCCGCCTGCGGCAGTTCGGCCTCGACAAGTGCGGCATCGGCCGCCGTGCTGCGCAGGCTGGCCAGGCTGCTTGCCAGTTGAAAGCGTCCGGCAGCGAGCTTGCGCCAGAAATCGCGCTGGACCAGGCGGCGCAGATAATAATGGCGCAGGGTGGTCCGCGCCAGGCCGGCCGGGCTGCGCACCCAGGGGTTGAGCAACACCAGCCCGGCGATACGGGGATCGCGTGGCGCATGGCAGGCGGCGGCCGTGGCGCCGTCGCACAGCCCCCATAGCACGACCTCGCGCAGTGCCGGCACGCTATGGAAGAACTGGATCAGCGCGCTGTCGATGTCGGCGGCGATGGCCGTGTAATCGCGCCGCTCGCCTTCCGAGTCGCCCATGCCCCGGTAATCGAAGCGCAGCACGGGGAACCCCTGGGCGGCCAGCACCCGTGCCAGCAAGGTGAACTGGCGGTGGCTGCCGGCCCGGTATTGCGGCCCGCCTGTGACGATCAGCACGCCGCGTGGTGCGGGGCGGCGCGGCAGGCTGAGGATACCAAGCAGGCGCGCCTGATGCTCTTCCTCGCCGCAGCGAAAACGCAGCGCCAGTTCGTGGCCATGCAGCGCTTGATGGTCTTCAGCCATGCGGCACGCTCCCCGCTTCAGTGAGCCAGTCGCTGCACAGCTGGCGCGTGGCCTGCAGCAGCTGCGGGCATTCCATGATCTCCGCGCTGGACCAGAAAGCGCCATCGCCGTAGGCGGCGAGTTGCAGCGGTGCGCCTGCTTGTGTGCCTTCCTCGCGCCACTGCTGGACCAGGCGTGCTGCGGGCGCCGGCAAGGTTGTTGCGCTGGCGCTGTACTCAAGCCAGTAGACGGGCATCGTGGGCGCCAGCCTGGCGGCATCGAGTTCGTCGATGGTCTGCACCAGCTCGGGCGCCAAAGTATAGCCAGCCACTTCGATGGCGTGGCCGGCCGCCAGCTGCGCGCGCGCGTGGCCCGCCGCTTCTTGCTGGCCGTTGTCGGCCAGCATGCGCGCCGCCAGGCGCAGGCGCAGGAACTGGTCCATGCTGCGCCGGCCCGACAGTTCGGGCTGCCACAGCAGCAAACGGGCCAGCGGCACGGGCGGATGGCGGGCGATGTCGAGCGCCAGCAGCGCGCCCAGGCGCAGCCCCCACAGGGTCAGTGGTCCGCTGACTCTTTGCTGCAGCCAGGCGCAGGCCAGGTGCACGTCGTTGCGCCAGGTGGGCCAGCGCGCATCGGCAAAATCGCCGCTGCTGTCGCCGCAGCCATGCAGGTCGATCTGCAGCACGCTGTAGCCCGCATCGGCAAAGGCGCGCGCCTGCAGCGCCGCCACGCGCCGGCTTTTATTGAGTTCTTCCGCGAACGGATGCAGATACACGATGCCGCCGCGCGGCGGCTGGCTGGGCGCCGGCAGGTGCAGCAGGCAATAGCGCTGGCCAGCGCTGGCGGGCAGAAAGAAGGGCAGCAGGCTGGCGCTTGAACGCATCGAACGCATCATGTCATCAGCCTGGAAGCCAGCCTGGCGCGCACGAAGTCTGTCAGGCTGCCCACGGTGGCGAAGTGGCGCGCATGGATCTCGTCGTCGGCCACCTCGAAGCCGAACTGGCCTTCCAGCGCGGCGATGACGCTGATGACGGCCATCGAATCGAGTTCTGGCAGGCTGCCCAGCAGCGGCGTTTGCGCCGTCAGGGGCCGCGCGCCCAGTCCCAGGCTCAGGCGCAGCAGCTGGTGGACGGCGACGCCTACGGTGTCTGTTTCAGGATGCGGCATGTCAGCTCCAGGGAGGGAATGTGCGGCAAGCCGCTGGTGTCGAAAATGAAGCGGGGGAAGCTGTCGGCCCGGCGCGACAGGTGTACATAAGGCGGGCGGCTGGCCAGCATCCATTGCCAGCGCCCGCAGCGCAAAAAGGTGGCCGTGCCCAGGTCCAGCGTGCCCAGGCGTGCATGGGCAGCCAGCGAGGCCCGGTTGAAACGCGAGATGCGGCTGCACGACCAGCGCACGCCTTGACCATGCAGCAGCGCATTGGCTTCTTCCCACAGGCGGGCGAAGACCAGGCCGCCGCGCAGGTCCGGGTGCACCCAGACGTCGAGATCCCACGATGCTTGCGGCGATGGCAGCAGGTAGCGGGCGCGCACCTCGTCTTCCTGGCACGCGCCGTGCACCATCCACAGCCAGCCGGCCAGCGGCAGGTTCGAAGAACTGGCCAGCAGGCAGCGCGCACCCTGGCGGAAGCGCGCCTGCAAGGCGGCTGGTGGACGTGGCGGGCCTGGCGGCAGCGTCTCGATATCCATGCACGGCGTCACCACGACAGCCTTGCCGCGCCCGCCGCACAGGGTGCCGGGCGCCACGGCCTGCGCCACGAACTGGTAGCGGTGCAGGGCGCAGTGCCCGCCTGGCAACCGCTGCAGCAGGCGCGCCAGCGCGTGCCAGACGGCATCGCGCCAGCCCAGTTCGGCGATGCTGTTGCGGATGCGGTGTGTGGTGTTGAGCGGCATGGCGGTCACGCTGGAGGCGCCTGGGAAGGCTACGCTATTCATTAGAGCGCAGCGGGGCGGAGCAGTGTTGCGTTGTCTCAAGCTGTCGCGCTTGCTGCTTTAGTTGATAAAAATCAATGTCCGCCTGGTCATTCTTCCCAATCATAGCGTGATGCATGGGCCAGCTTGCCTGCGCGCCGTTACAGGGACAACACCATGGCGACACTACTACACGATTTTATTTTCGAGACGGCGCAGCGCGCACCCGGCACGCCGGCCTTGTCCTATCCAGCAGCCTGTCCTGCCCAGTCCAGGCTGCTCAGTTACGGGGAGCTGGCCCGCTGCGTGCGCGATTGCGCCTCGGCCTTGCTGAGCCTGGGGCTGCGGCGCGCGGAAAGAGTCGCCATCTACCTGGAAAAATGCCCTGAGAATGTGGCGGCCATGTTTGGCGCAGCGCTTGCCGGCGGCGTGTTCGTGCCTGTCAATCCGCTGCTCAAGCCGCAGCAGGTGGCGTATATCCTGGCCGATTGCAACGTCAGCATCCTCGTTACGTCGCGCGAACGGCTGGCGCAACTGGCGCCGGCGCTGGCGGCCTGTCCGGACTTGCGCACCATCGTGGTCACGGGTCTTCAGCTGGATGAGCCAGCCGCCAGTGCGCTGCCGCTGATGGCCTGGCCCGCGCTGCTGGCGGCCGGCGCCGATATCCCGATGGCGCCGCACGCCGTGATCGATACGGACATGGCGGCCATTTTGTACACCTCGGGCAGCACGGGCCGGCCCAAAGGCGTGGTCTTGTCGCACCGCAATATGGTGGCCGGCGCGCTCAGCGTTGCCAGCTATCTGCACAACACGCCCGAAGACCGCATCCTGTGCGTCTTGCCGCTCAGTTTTGATTATGGCCTGAGCCAGCTGACGACGGCCTTTGCCAGCGGCGCCTGCGCCGTGCTGATGAATTACCTGCTGCTGCGCGACATTATCGAAACGGTGGAGCAGGAAGCGATCACGGGCCTGGCCGCCGTGCCGCCGCTGTGGATACAGTTGTCGCAGCTGAGCTGGCCCTTGTCATCGCCGCTGCGCTATATCACCAATTCAGGCGGCGCGATGCAGCGCTCTACCGTCGAGCGCCTGCGCTTATCGTTGCCGCGCACGCAAATTTTCCTGATGTATGGCTTGACGGAAGCGTTCCGCTCCACCTACCTGGCGCCGGAACAGCTGGAGCGGCGGCCCGATTCCATCGGCCGTGCCATCCCGAATGCGGAAGTGCTGGTGCTGCGCCCGGACGGCAGCGTCTGCGAGGCGGACGAGCCCGGTGAACTGGTGCACCGGGGCGCGCTGGTGGCGCTCGGTTACTGGAACGATGCGCTGCGCACGGCTGAGCGCTTCAAGCCCTTGCCGCCGCAGGCGACAGGGCTGGTGGTGCCGGAACTGGCCGTCTGGTCGGGCGATACGGTGCGCCGCGATGCGGAGGGCTATCTGTATTTTGTCGGCCGCAGCGACGACATGATCAAGACTTCGGGCTACCGGGTCAGCCCGGCCGAGATCGAAGAAGTGGTGTATGCCAGCGGCCTGGTGGGCGAAGCGGCGGCGCTGGGCGTGCCGCATCCGGTGCTGGGCGCGGCGATCGCCTTGCTGGTGACGGCCGCGCCCGGCATGGAGCTGAACCGCGACGCGCTGCTGGCCGCCTGCCGCGCACGCTTGCCCGCCTACATGGTGCCCGTGTATATCGTGATCCGTGGCGACTGCCTGCCGCGCAATCCCAACGGCAAGATCGACCGGCCGCTGCTGGCGGCGGAACTGGCGGCCGCCCATGGAGACCATCCATGATCGCGCATGCGCCGCAAACGCAGTTTGCCGTGGCCGGCGATATGCTGCAGCTGGGCGGCATCCCCCTGGAGCGCCTGGCCCGACGGGTGGGCCGCACGCCGTTTTATGCCTATGAACGCCAGCATATCGCGCGCCGCGTGGCCGCTTTGCGGGCTGCGCTGCCAGACGGCGTGCACCTGCATTATGCGATGAAGGCCAATCCCATGCCGGCCGTGGTGCAATTGCTGGCGGGGCTGGTCGATGGCATCGATGTGGCTTCGGGCGGCGAACTGGCCATCGCGCTGGACACTGCCATGCCGGCGCAGCGCATCAGTTTTGCGGGACCGGGCAAGGGCGATGGCGAGCTGGCTTGCGCGGTGGCTGCCGGCGTGCTGATCAATGTGGAATCGCTGGTCCAGCTGGAAAAAGTGGCGCAGGCCAGCGAGCGGCAGGGCCTGGCGGGCAGGGTGGCCGTGCGCGTGAATCCCGATTTTTCGCTGCGCCGGGCCGGCATGCGCATGGGCGGCGGCGCGCAGCCGTTCGGCATCGATGTGGAACGGGTGCCGGCCTTGCTGGCGCGCATCGCCAGCATCGGCCTGGTTTTCGAAGGTTTTCATATTTATACGGGGTCGCAAAACCTGTGCGCCACGGCCCTGGCGGAAACCCAGGCACACAGCGTGGAACTGGCTTTGCGCCTGGCAGAGCAGGCGCCCGGCCCCTTGCGCGTGCTCAATATCGGCGGCGGCTTCGGCGTGCCGTATTTTCCTGGCGACCAGGCGCTGGACCTGGCGCCGCTGGCCGACGGCTTGCAATGCCAGCTGGACCGCTTGCAGGCGGTATCGCCCGAGACGCGTCTGAATCTCGAGCTGGGCCGTTACCTGGTGGCCGAAGCGGGCATTTATGTGTGCAAGGTGATCGAGCGCAAGCTGTCGCATGGGCAAGTGTTTCTTGTCACCGATGGCGGCCTGCATCACCACCTGGCCGCATCCGGCAACTTTGGCCAGCTGATCCGCAAGAATTATCCGGTCGCCATCGGCAACCGCCTGCACGCGGGCGAACGCGAACTGGCTTCGGTGGTCGGCCCCCTGTGCACGCCGCTCGACTTGCTGGCCGACCAGATGGAAATGGCACGCGCCGATACGGGCGACCTGGTGGTGGTGTTCCAGTCGGGCGCGTATGGCTTGACGGCCAGTCCCACGGCCTTCCTCAGCCATCCCTTGCCGGCCGAGGTGCTGGTATGAGCGGCATCTGCGGCTGGCTGGCGGCGCAGGACAATACGGCGCCCGATAATGAACGGCTGGTGGCCACGATGGCCGAAGCGCTGGTGCGCTTTGACCGCGTGCCGGTGCAGCTGCGCAGCGGCGACGGCAGTGCCGTGGCCGTGGCCGCCTGTGTGGGCGCCAGCCATGTGTATCAGAAAGAGGGCTTGCTGGTGGCCATCTGGGGCCGGCCCGAGCTGGACGGTTCCAGCCTGGAAGTGGCGCGCCGGCTGGCGCCCCTGTGGCTGAGCCGGGGCGTGGCTGCCTGCGTTTGCCTGTCCGGTCCGTTTGCGCTGGCCATCCTCGATGAGTTTTCAGGCACGGCTTTGCTGGCCGTGGACCGGGCGGGCCAGCATCCGCTCACTTATCTGCAGCATGCCCAGGGCTTGTTCTTTGCTTCGTCGCACGACGCCATGCTGGCCCATCCCGCCGTGCGCGGGACGCTCGATCCGCAAGCCCTGTATAACTACCTGTACTTTCATATGGTGCCTGGCCCGGCCACCGCTTACCTGGGCCAGCAGCGATTATTGCCAGGCGAATATCTGCATGTGCAGCAGGGCAAGCTGTGCAAGGGCCAGTACTGGGATTTGTCGTTCAGGGAGGCGCCCCGGACCAGCGGTGCGGCGCAGGAACAGGAGTTCCTGCGCATCTTGCGGCTATCGGTACAGCGCAGCCTGGGCAGCGAGGTGGACACCACGGGCGCATTTCTCAGCGGCGGCACCGACAGTTCCAGCATTGCCGCCCTCATCGGCAAGGTCACGGGCCAGCCGGCGCGCACCTATTCCATCGGTTTCGATGTGCCCGGCTATGATGAAATGGCCTATGCGCGGCTGGCCGCCCGCCACACGGGCAGTATCCACCATGAACGCTATGTGACGGCCGACGACGTGCTGGCCGCGATCCCGCACATCGCCGCCGTGTTTGACCAGCCGTTCGGCAACGCATCGGCGATTCCCGCCTTTTATTGCGCGCAGATGGCGCGTGAAGATGGCGTGACGCGCTTGCTGGGCGGCGATGGCGGCGATGAATTGTTTGGCGGAAATGAGCGTTATGCGCGCCAGGCCTTGCTGTCGCGCTATGACAGCGTGCCGGCCATGCTGCGCCAGGCCATCATCGAACCGCTGCTGTTTCGCCCACACAACAAGCGGCCGTGGCAGCTGGCCAACAAGCTGCGCCGGTATATCGAGCAGGCCAGCCTGCCTTTGCCGGCCCGCCTGGAAAGCTACAACCTGTTGCAGCGGTATGGCCACCGCACGGTGCTGGAAGACGATTTTATCGACACCATCGATCCCGGCGTGGCGCCCGGTTGCCTGAATGGCGCGTACTGGCAGCGGCAAGACCTGAAGCTGAGCCAGATCAATCAACTGCTGGCGCTGGACATGCGCTTTACCCTGGCCGACAATGACTTGCCGAAGGTGCGCAAGGCGTGCGAGCTGGCTGGTCTGGAAGTGGCTTTTCCCTTCCTGCACGACGAGATGGTGGCTTTTGCGGCCGGCCTGGCGCCTGGCGACAAGCTCGACGGCATGCAGCTGCGGCCGTTTTTCAAGCGGGCCCTGGCCGGCACCTTGCCACCGGCCATCTTGCACAAGAAAAAGCACGGTTTTGGCTTGCCGTTCGGCCTGTGGCTGCACAGCCATGCGGGCTTGCGCGACTTTGCCTTCGATAACCTGGGCCAGCTGCGCCGGCGCGGCATCGTGCGGCCCGCCTTTCTCGACGACCTGCAGGGGCGATTGCTGCAGGAACACCCGGCTTATCACGGCACCATGGTGTGGATCCTGATGATGCTGGAACAATGGCTCAGCTTGCATCCTGTGGCCGCAAGTTCCGCTGCAATCGCCACAGAAACATCAATCGCCCTCGATCCCACGGCGTAAAGCGGGGCAGCTGGAACAGGTCCAGCGACGGACCTGGCCGGCTGGCGCCCCAGTCCGTCGCCACGGCTGCCGTAAAGCCCAGCGATTTCACCATCTCGACGTGGCGCGGACCGTAATCGCGGCCCCGCTTGCCGTTCGGATACGCAAACAAGGTCACCGGGGTTTGCAGCCATTGCTCCAGCTGAGCCTTGCCAGCGGCGATTTCCCGCTGCGCAGCGTGATCGGGCAGGACCGACAGGATGGGGTGGTGCACGGTGTGCGCGCCGATCTGCATGCCGGCCTGCTGCAACTGGCGCAACTGGGACACGTTCAGCATCAGCCCGGTTTGATGAGCCGACCTGCCGATCTGTCCTGATACACTGTCGCGCTGTGCGAACGGCAGGTATTTCAGCTGGCCCAGCAAGTGGACGATGGCGGCCTGGCGCTGGGCCAGGTTTCTGACGGGCAAGCAGCCCAGGCCCCATGGCCGCAAGTCCAGGCTGGGGCCGGGAGCATGGCGCACGGTCTCGATCACCTTGTCGTTCCACATGGTTCCCCCGCCCAGATAGCCGCTGGCGATAAAAAAAGTAGCGTGCAAGCCATGTTGTTGCAGTAAGGGCAAGGCGATCTGCGCATTGTCGGCATAACCATCGTCGAAGGTGATGCAGGCCGCGCGCGCTGGCAGCGTGCCGTCTTGCAGGCGCTGCAAAGCGAGTGGCAAAGGCAGGGGTCTAAAGACAGTTTTCAGCAATTTTAATTGCTGCTCGAACTGGCGCGCATGCACTTCGCCGGGAAACAGCGGATCGGGCCGGGCCAGCACGCGGTGGTAGATCAGGATCGACAGGCTGGCTGTGTTCATGACTGGACTTGTCCGGTCAGCAATTGCCGTTCGACCACCATGCGCGTGGCGATCAGCACGGCCATCAGATAATAGGGCATGTCGAAATATAGCAGGCTGAGGAAGGCGCCGCCCACGGCAAAGCCGATCATGCTGGCCTGTATCATGGTCGCCAGGCCCAGCGCCCAGCGCAGCTCGGCCGCATGGCGCGTCAGCGTGATGATGCGGCTGGCGGCGCGCCAGGTGGCGATGCCCAAGGCCAGGTAAATCGCCAGGCCGACAAAGCCGTGTTCGCCCAGCACCTGGAAATAAATGCTGTGCGCCGCATGCACATCCATGGGGTTCGGCGCATAGCGGGCAAAGATGGATGGGTCGGACACGTCGAAGCCGCCGCCCAGGAAACGGTCGCGCGCCAGGTTCCAGGCCATCTCCCAGGCGTTCAAGCGGCCCTGGGCGGAACTGTCTTCCTGGTAAGTGTTAATCGACTCCATGCGTTCGGACCAGCGCTCGGGCATGAAGGCCAGCAACAGCGGCGCAACCAGGCACAGCAAGGCGCCCAGCGCCACCTTGCGCCCGCTCTTGATCCACATGAACAGGCACATGGCGGCGATTGCCAGCAGCGCACCGCGCGAATACGAGCCCAGCGCGGCCAGTGTGGACAGCAGCATGGCGGCGCTCATGCCGTGGCGCAGCCAGCGCTTATCGGTGTTTTGCTGCAGGTAAAACATCAGCGGAATGGTGATGATCAGGGCCAGGGCCAGCGCATTGTTGTCGCCGATAAAGGTTTCCTCCGGCCCCCAGACCCGCTCCGTGCCGCCGCTGCGGATGGTGAAGATGCCGCCTTTCACGCCGTAATAGCCGAGCGAGCCGACCAGCACCCACACCAGGCGCAGGATGTCTTGCCGCGTGCGTATCACCATCATCACCACAAAGCTCATCAGCATGATCTTCATGACCTTGTTCCATTGCACCCAGGACGATTCGGGCAACAGCGCAAACGGCGCCGTGATATTCATCCAGGCAACAAACATCAGCAGCAGCACGCTGACGGCAGTCAGGGGCAGGCTCTTGGGCGTGCGTGAAATCAGCAGGCTGAACATGGTGACGATGGCGATGATGAAGGCGAACGGCAAATGGGTGGCAAAGCCCCAGGCCTGGGTATGCGGATTCATGACGCTGACCCAGACCCACATCAGGCCGCCTATCGCCGGCGACTTCAGGATGAAGGGCAGGGAGCCGAGGATCACGAGGGTGACGAGGATATCGCGCATGGAGCCTGGGCTGTGGTGGAAGACGGGGGGCTGAGCCTTGATGCCGCGCAAGAGGCTGCTGGGGAGGCTCAGTACACTGCTCAGTACGGTACTCAGTTCGGTATTGAATCTGCGAATCAGTTTTGCCATGGTAAGACGAAGGAGGCGCGCCCTTGTTGACCGTTCTCATGCCTACCTACAATGGCGAGACCACCTTGCCCGAAGTGCTGGGCGCCTACATTCGCTTGCTGGCGCCGCCCGGTGGCTGGCGCCTGATCGTGGCCGACAATGGCAGCACAGACGGCACGGCCGCCGTACTGGCGCAGTTCCACGGGCGCTTGCCGCTGAGCGTGGTGCAAGTGGCGCGGCGCGGCAGGAGCGCCGCCTTGAACGGGGCCGTGGCGCACGCCTTGCGTGTGGCCGGCGATGGCAGCGAGCTGTTCGTGTTTGGCGACGATGACGCCATCCCCGCCCGCGACTGGCTGTGCCGCCTGGCCGATTGCGCACGGGTCCATCCTGGCCGCGCCCTGTTCGGCGGCGCCATCGTGCCTGCCTGGCGGGTGCCTCCCGCGCCATGGCTGTGGCGCCTGACGCCCGAAGGCTTGACCTGGGGCGTGACCAGCCCCGCGCTGCGCGACGGCCCCGTCTATCCCGGCCTGGTGTGGGGCGCCAACATGGCGATCCGGCGCCGCATGTTCGAACTGGGCGCCCGCTATGACGAAAGCATCGGCCCGAAAGGCGCCAGTTACGCCATGGGCAGTGAAACCCGCCTGAACCTGCAGATGTACCAGGCCGGCCATCTGCCCTGGTTTTGTCCGCAGGCCAGGGTATTCCACATTATCCGTGCGCATCAGGTGGAGATGGCCTGGGTGGTGCGCCGTGCCTATCTGTTCGGACGCGGCAAATGCCGGCTGCAAGTGCCCGAACAAACGGTGGAATGGCTGGGCGTGCCCCGCTGGATGCTGGGACTGTATGCCTGCCACCTGGCCGGCAGCGTGCTCGACTGCTTGCGACGCGACCAGCAATCCCTGTTCCAGCGGCGCTGGGAAATGGCTTCCTTGCGCGGTTTTTTCCATGAAACCTGGCGTGGGCGGCGCAAACGGCTACCCCGCATCATGATCAGCAGTTATTCAGGCGAACTGGGCGGCATGGAGCTGCGCATGGCGCAGGAGGCGCGCGTGCTGGATGCGGCCGGCTACCACAGCATGCTGGCGCTGCGGCGCTTTCCCGGATTTCACGCCTGGGCGCAGGGGCTGAAGGCGGAGCAGTTGCGGGTCAGCATCTACGAACCGCCGCTGTTCATCGAGCACTGGGCCTGGCGGCGGCTCAATCTGCTGCGCGCCAGGCTGCTGGGCGCCTGGCGGCTGCGGCGCTACCGGCCCGACCTGGTGCACGTGGCGTTTTGCTGGACCACCTATGGCGCGTCGATCCTGTGGCAAGCCAGGCAATGCCGCCTGCCCACCGTGATCAGCGTGCACAATGCCTTCCCGCTGGAAAGCCTCAGTGCCTGGCAGCAGCCCTTGATGCGCGACGCGTTTCGCAGCGTAAAGGGCGTCTACGCCGTCTCGCTATCGTCCATGCAACATTTTCTGGCGCTCTACCGCGACTGGCTGGCGCCCGGCACGCGGCTGGCCGTGATCCCGAACGGGGTCGATACGGACCGTTTTATCGTCTCGCCCGCCCGGCGCGAGCAAGCCCGCCGGCGTCTGGGCGTGCCGCAAGACGCGCTGGTGATCGGTTCGGTGGCGCGGCTGTCAGCGCAAAAGCGGCCGCAGGAACTGCTGCTCCTGTTTCTGCGCCTGCGGCCGCGCTTCCCCGGGCTGTATCTGGTGCTGGCCGGCGCCGGTCCGCTGGAAGCGATGCTGCGGCAACAAGTGCAGGCGGCCGGACTGGGCGGCTACGTGATATTTACCGGCTTCCAGCAGCGCGTCGATTTGCTGATGCCCGCCTTCGACCTGCATTTGCTGCTCAGTAAAAACGAAGGTTTTGGTATTTCCACCATCGAAGCCATGGCCTGCGGCGTGCCGGCGGTGGGCACCGATGTGCCAGGCACGGCCGATATTTTGCGTGGCAGCTGCGGCGGCCTGCTGCTGCCGCTCGATGATGCCCACGCCGCTTGCGACGCTGTGGCGGGCTTGCTGCAGGATACCCCCAGGCGCACCGAGATGGGACGGCGGGCCAGGATCGAGGCGGAACAGCGGTATTCCATGCAGCGGCTGGAGCAGCAATTGCGCAGCTTTTATGCAGGGCTGGTCTAGCATCGCCATGAACGCGACACAACATTCCTTGCTCTTTTCCTTTGCCGAGAAATATACGGTGCTGCTACTGGGCACGGTAGCGACCATGGTGCTGTCGCGCCTGTTGACCCCGGCCGAGGTGGGCGTGTATTCGCTGGGCGCGGTGCTGATGGCGCTGGCCCAGGTGGTGCGCGATTTTGGCGTGGGGCAATATCTGATCCAGGAAAAGATGCTCGACATGGACAAGCTGCGCGCCGCCCTGGGCACCAGCCTGATCGTGGCCTGGCTGCTGGCGGCGCTGGTGCTGATCGCCAGCGGGCCCTTGGCGCATTTCTACGAGGAACCTCGGCTCAAGCTGGTGCTGCAACTGCTGGCTATCAATTTCCTGCTGATCCCTTTCAGCGCCTTGACCTTGCCCATGTTGCGGCGGCAACTGCGTTTTCGCGCCATCTATGCCATCAACGCGGCCAATAGTGTGAGCAATATGGTGGTCGGCGTGAGCCTGGCGCTGCTCGGTTGCAGTTACATGAGCCTGGTGGGCGCCGTGCTGGCCGGTTCGCTGGCGTCCTTGCTGACCAGCCTGGTGGTGCGTCCCCCCGAATTGCCGTGGCTGCCATCGCGGCGCGGCATGAAAGCCATCATCACTTTTGGCGCCTATACGACCGGGGGCGGCCTGGTGGACGAAGCAGGGCTGGTGGCGCCCGACCTGATCATCGGCAAGATGATCGATGTCGAAAGCCTGGCCCTGTTCGGCAAGGCGCAAAGCATGCTCGGCATTTTTAACCAGGCCATTACCAGCGCCATTTCTCCCGTGGTGTTTCCCCTGTTTGCACTGCGTAATCGCGATAATCGCGAGGAGGGAGGGGCCGTGCCCGTTTACTTGCGCACCATCAGTTGCATGACGGCGCTGTCGTGGCCGTTTTTCCTTTTCCTGGCGTGCATGGCCTTGCCTTTGGTCAAGGTGTTATACGGCGAACAATGGAGCGCCTGTGCGCCCTTGATCAGCATCATGTGTCTGTCGGCGGCACTGCTTAGCATGTTCAGCATGGCCCGCTATCTGTTCGTGGCGACGGGGCAGATGCGGGCCCAGGCCAGGCTGGACGCCTGGGCCGGGCTGTTGCGGGTGGCGGTCTTGCTGGGAGCTGCACCGTTCGGTCTGCTGGCGGTGGCGTGGGCCGTGGTGATCAGCGCCTTCTTGCGCTGCTGGCTGATTTACCGCTGTTTGCGGCGCTTGAACGGCCTGGATTGGCGTGTGCTGTTGCAGACCTTGCGCAAGAGCATGGCCTTGTGCGTGCTGACGGCGGCGCCACCGCTGAGCATGCTGGTATGGCATCCGCACGTGACGCCGCTGCTGGCGCTGGCCGTCACGGCGCTGGCCATGCTGGCTTGCTGGATCGCCGGCGTCTTTTTGCTGAAACATGATATCGCCACCGAGTTCCTGTTGTTGCAGCGCAAGCTGACGGGCCGTCTGTTTGCGACCAGATCACACTGAACCAGCTGAAAGGATGTCCATGCGTGTCGGCATTTTGTCTTACCCGATGCTGTTTCAGCGTGACGGCGGCCTGCAGATACAGGTGCGCGAAACCGTTGCTGCCCTGAACCGTGTGGTGCCGTGCGCGCCGCGCTACCTGCAGGTGCAACTGGTGGACGCCAACCACGGCCGGCTCGGCGACTATGACCTGATCCACGTCTTTTCATGTGCGAACGGCAATTACCGCATCGTGGAAATGGCCTGCGAACTGGGCTTGCCGGTGGTGCTGTCGCCGCTGCTGTCGCCGGGCTGGAACCGGGCCGCCGCCTGGCGCGCCCGGCTGGCCGACCGGCTGGCGGGCCGCTTGACGGACTGGATGGTGCAAACCAGCTACGCCCAGAGCAAGCGGGCCTTGCAGCTGGCCAGCCTGGTGATCGCGCTGGGCGAGGCGGAGCGCACGGCCATCGTCCATGGTTTCGACCTGAGCGAGAGCAAGATCAAAGTCTTCCCCAACGGTATCAACCCGCATTTTTTTACGGCCAATAGCGATCTGTTCCGGCGTGAAACCGGCTTGGAACGGCCATTCGTGTTGATGGTCGGCAGTATTTCTGCCTATAAAAACCAGCTGGGACTGGCGCAGGCGCTGGCCGGCAGCGGCTTGCCCGTGGTGCTGATCGGCGCCGCACCGCGTGCCGACAGGGCGTATCTGCAGCAATTGCTGGCCTTGCCCCATGTTAGCTGGCTGGGGCCGCTCGACCATGCCGACCCGCTGCTGGCCAGCGCCTACCATGCGGCGGCTGTGGTCGCCTTGCCCAGCCAGGGCGAAGTGTTTCCCTTGTCCGTGCTCGAAGCGCTGGCGGCCGGCACGCCCGTGGTGATGACGGCGCAAAGCGCGCTCGACTTGCCCGCTTCCGCGTTTGCATTGCGCAAGGTGTCCTGGGACGATGGCCAGGCGCAAAGGCAAGCTATCGAGCAACTGGTGGCGCAGCGCCCCGAACGGGCCGCCGTGCAGGCGCTGGTGGAACAATTTACCTGGGACCGGGTCGCTTGCCAGATCGCCGATTGTTATTTCGGCTTGCAGGCTGGCGCTGGTGCACGCAGCGCCCTGGCCGGGCCGGGCAGGAGGCGCCATGTTGTTTAACTCGTTTGGCTTCCTGTTTGCTTATCTGCCGCTGGTGCTGGCCGGCTACTTTTTGCTGGGGCGGCTGGGCCGCCATCGGCCAGCGGGCTGGCGCAGCCGTGCGCCGGCTGCCTGGCTGGCGGCCGCTTCGCTGTTTTTCTATGCCTGGTGGGAATGGCGTTACCTGCCGCTGCTGCTGGCCTCGATCTGTCTCAACTACACGGCCGGCCGCTGGATCGCCGCTGGCACGGGAGCGGCGCGCAAGCGTCTGCTGGTGCTGGCGCTGGCCGTGAACCTGGCGCTGCTGGCCTACTATAAATACGCGAATTTCTTTATCGATAGCGTCAATGCGGCGGCCGGCCTGCACTGGGCCGATTGGCAGATACTGCTGCCGATCGGCATCTCTTTTTTTACCTTTACGCAGATCGCCTTTCTGGTCGATTGCTACCGGGGCGAAGTGCGCGAATACCGTTTTATTCACTACCTGCTGTTCGTCAGCTATTTCCCCCACCTGATCGCCGGCCCCGTGCTGCACCACCGCGACATGATGCCGCAATTTGCCGACCCGGCCAACAGCCGGCCGCACGCGGCCAACTTCGCCATCGGCCTGTCGATCTTCGTGGTGGGGCTGGCCAAGAAAGTGCTGATTGCCGACAATTTGTCGCCGCTGGCCATGCCCATCTTTGCAGCGGGCGCCGAACCGACCCTGATCGAGGCCTGGATAGGCGTGCTGGCCTACACCTTCCAGCTGTACTTTGACTTTTCCGCTTACTCCGACATGGCCATCGGCCTGTCGCGCCTGTTTGGCGTCAAGCTGCCGCTGAACTTCAATTCGCCATACAAGGCGGCCAATATCGCCGACTTCTGGCGCCGCTGGCACATGACCTTGTCGCGTTTCCTGCGCGACTACCTGTACATCGCGCTGGGCGGCAGCCGCCGTGGCGCTGTCTTGCGCTACCGTAACCTGATGCTGACCATGCTGCTGGGCGGCCTGTGGCACGGCGCCGGCTGGACGTTTATCATCTGGGGTGGCTTGCACGGCCTGTATCTGGTGCTGCAGCAAGCCTGGCGCCACCTGTTTGGCGCGGCACAAGCAGGGCGCTGGTGGCCTGGCCTGCTGACCTTTTTTGCCGTCATGCTGGCCTGGATTTTCTTCCGCGCCCCCGACGTGGCCACCGCCTGGGATATCCTCGGCGCACTGTTCGGCGCCAACGGCGTCAGCCTGCCACGGGGGCTGGTCGGGCAGGGGGCCTTGCTGGCGGCCTGGGGCATGCATCCCGCGTTCGATGGCATCCGCTGGATCGAACTGGCCGGGCCCGGCTTGCCGATCTTGCTGGGCGCCATGCTGCTGGCTTTCAAGGCGCCCAATACGCAAGAAATATTCTGTCACTACCAGCCTGCGATTGAAAGGATATTTCAACCTGCCGGCCGCTGGACGCTGAACTGGCGGCCCACGCGGCGCTGGAGCGTGGGCCTGGCCGTCTTGTTCATCGCCTGCATCTTCGGCATGAACCGGGTCAGCGAATTTCTCTACTTTCAATTCTGATCATGGATACTGCCGCCCGCCGCTATCTTGCCTGGTTTTGCGCCTGCGTACTGATCGCGCTGGCGGCTGTCTCGGCCCTGAATTACCGCATCGATCCGTATCTGCTGCACCAGTGGGACAGCCCCTTGCTGCAGCGCCTGCGGCCCACCTATGAAAAACTGAGCGTCTGGGGCAAGACCTATGCCGTGGCCCGCTACCGCCCGGCCGTCGTCTACATCGGTAATTCGCGCACGGAAATCGGCTTGCCCACGGCCGTGCGGCCGCTGTTTGGCGGCTTGACGGTATTTAATAGCGCGGTCTCGGGCGCGTCGATCGGCGACGCCATGCGCCTGGCCAGCCATGCGGCCAGGGTCAGCCATGTCGATACCCTGGTATGGGGCATCGATGCGCCCTCGTTTTCCCTGGAACTGGGCTCGGCCGGCGTGGAGCCGGGCCTGACGGACGGCGGCCCGGCCTTTTTTGTCCGCCGCGCGCTGCTCAACCTGAAGCGGGGCTTGACGCTGGACATGACGCGCGACAGCTGGCGCATCCTCAACGGCAGTTATGACGGCGTGTGCCTGTCCAGCCTGGCTTTGCAGGGCCAGCGCGACCAGTCCTGCATCGACAAGCCCAGCTATGGCTGGATCGGCACGGCGCGCGCCATGCAGCCGCGCCTGCAAGAGTTCGCCGATGGCCTGGGACCCACGGCGAGCGCGCTGCAAGCGTTTGAAACCGGCGTCGCCAGGCTGTGCCGTGGCGGCACGCGCTTGCGCCTGTACATCAATCCCACCCATGCTTTGAGCATGGATGCCCTGTATTGGCGCGGCAAGTGGCCCGCCATGGAACGGTGGCAAGCCAGCCTGGCGCAACTGGCCCAGGATCAGCGCGGGCAGGGCTGCGATGTGCGCGTATTTGATTTTTCCGGTTTCAACAGCATCACCAGCGAAACCATCCCGCAAGTGAGCGGCCAGCGCACCATGCAGTATTACTGGGAAGCCTCGCATTACCGCGACAATGTGGGCCACATGATATTGGCGCGATTGTTTGGCGGTGAACCTTTGCCACCCGACGATTTCGGTATCGAGCTGATGCCTGCCAGCCTGGCCTTGCATCATGCCGCCATGCGGGCCGCGCGCGACCGCTATCACCAGGCGCATGCCGAAGAAACGGCCTTCGTGCGCGCTGCGCTGGCGGCACCGCGCATAAAAGAGTAAAGCCTTGACGTCGTGTGTGGCGTGCGCTCATACGCTTGCGTTATGATGGCGTTTTGACATGCGGCAATTAATTTTGCCTGCGCACTTCAACCGGGACGCCCCATGAAAATCGCCTTTTTTGGCAGCCAGCCTTACGACCGCCGCTTCTTCGACGAAGCCTTGCCATCGCAACCGGACGCCGCCGGCATCGAACTGATTTACCACAGCGCCTTGCTGGAACAGGAAACCGTGGTCCTGGCGCAAGGCGCCGACGCCATCTGCGTCTTCGTCAACGACGTGCTGGACGCACCCGTGCTGGAAGCCTTGCACGGCTACGGCGTGCGCGCCATCCTCTTGCGCTGCGCCGGCTACAACAACCTGGACCTGGACGCGGCCAAGCGCCTGGGCTTTTTCGTCGCCCGCGTGCCCGCCTATTCGCCGGAAGCCGTGGCCGAGCACACCCTGGCGCTGGTGCAAACCTTGAACCGCCACACGCACCGCGCCTATGCCCGCGTACGCGAAGGCAATTTTGCCCTCGATGGCTTGCTCGGTGCCACCTTGCACGGCAAGACGGTGGGCATCGTCGGCCTGGGCAAGATCGGCCTGGCCACGGCCCGCATTTTTAAAGGTTTCGGTTGCCGCGTGCTGGGCCACGACCCATATCCGGCGCCGGCCTTCGACGGCCTGGGAACCCTGGCGGAACTGCCGCAACTGCTGGCCGAATCCGATATCGTCTCGCTGCATTGCCCGCTGATGGACAGCACGCGCCACATGATCAGCGCCGACACCTTGCCGCTGATGAAGAAGGGCGCCATGCTGGTGAACACCTCGCGCGGCGGCCTGATCGACACGGGTGCCGTCATCGACGCCCTCAAATCGCGCCAGCTCGGCTCGCTCGCCATCGACGTCTACGAACAGGAAAGCAGCCTGTTCTTCCAGGACCGCTCGTCCGACATCATCGACGACGACATCTTCCAGCGCCTGATGACCTTCCCCAACGTGCTGGTCACGGGCCACCAGGGCTTCT
Organism: Janthinobacterium sp. Mn2066; assembly: GCF_049319705.1. Classification (NCBI taxonomy): domain Bacteria; kingdom Pseudomonadati; phylum Pseudomonadota; class Betaproteobacteria; order Burkholderiales; family Oxalobacteraceae; genus Janthinobacterium; species Janthinobacterium sp. Mn2066. The sequence continues at coordinate 319,139 of NZ_JBMOUF010000005.1, forward strand.
TCACCATCGAAGCCCTGCGCGAAATCGCCGCCATCACCTATCACAACCTGGACTGCTTCAGGCAGGGCAAGGTTTGCGGCAATAGCGTGCTGGCTGACTAGTGAAGTGCCGGGGGCAGATCCGCCGGGGGAATGCTCTCCAGTGGAGAGCATTCCGATCCCGCAGGGACTGACCCCCAGTCTTTGCTTGTGGGGGAAGTAGTGTTAATAGTAATCGCAAACTAAAGCTTATTTCAGCGCTTTCGGCGGCGCTTTCGGTTTCGGTGCCGGCAAGGCATCGGCCGTGCGCCGTGCCAGCTGGGACAGCCAGTCGCGCTCGTCCCACAGTTCGCCGTCGATCAGGAAATAGGGCTTGGCTTGCGGGTAGGGCGGCGCTTCCTGCAGCGTGCCTTGCGCACTGATCCATGCCCGTCCGGCATCGGTCGGCTTGATGAATAGCTGGTCGTCGGCCACGATGGCGAACATCTTGCCGTCGCAATATACCCCATATTCACCAAACATCTTCTTGGCGCTCAGGCCGCCCGCGCCCGCCATCTGGTCCAGCAGAAAATCCACCGTGCCTTGCTGTGATGCCATGTTGTCTCCCCGTCATTGAAACGTCAGTGTAGCCCATTGCAACGCTTTCGATAAGGTGTGCGAAGTGAGGCCGGCATGCTTCATCGCAAGCATTTTATTGTCTATCTGTATGGATAGTCATGGCGTAAATGCGGTCTGTTGTTGCTTGTTTTAATTCAATAAGATGCTCATCAGTTTCAGGCATCGGGCAAGTCAGCAAGCCCGGATGCGGAAACTTTTTTGATGATCGTATAGACTAAACACGCAAAGGAATACCATGAGCAAGCCTGAATTTTTCCTCACTCCCGGTTATGGCCCGCTGTTGCAAAAGGAACTCCATTATTCGCAGGCCGTAAAAATCGGCAACCGCGTGGAAACGTCTGGCCAGGGCGGCTGGGACGATGAGTTGAATTTCCCGGCATCCATTGAGGATGAGATCGCCCAGGCCTTCAAGAACCTGGACCGCACCCTGGCGACGGCGGGCGCGACGTGGGAACATGTGGTGCACGTCAATTCCTACCACGTGGGTGGTTTCCCGCCGGAAGTCAATGCCACCATGACGCGCCTGTACCGCCATTACATGCCCGATCATTCGCCGATCTGGACGGAGACGGGCGTGAGCGCGCTGGGATTGCCGCAAATGCGGATTGAAATCCGCGTGACGGCGATTCTGCCTGAGTAACTTTCCTGGGTAATTTTCTTGGGTAATTCGCCCATCCACGGCGCCCCTGTCCAGTTTCAGGACAGGGGCGCCGTCTCGCTGTAGGTTTGCAGCAGCCAGTCGATAAACACTTTCAATCTCGCATTTTGATGGCGGTTGGGCGGGTACAGCACGTGCAAGGGGATGGCGGGCCGCGACCATTGCGGCAAGACCTGCACCAGCTGGCCTGCATCGAGGTACGGTTGCACCACGCGCTGGAAGTGCTGGCCGATGCCCAGCCCGGCCAGCAGCATTTCTTTCAAGCCATTGCCGTCATTGGTCGAAAACACCGTGCTGGCCAGGGTGTGGCGTTCGCTTCCCTGTTCAAATACCAGCGCATCGAGCTTGCCCGAGGCGGCAAAGAAGTAGCCGGCCTGCACATGGCCTTGCTGCAAATCCTGCGGTGTGGCCGGCGTGCCCGTGCGTTCCAGGTAGGCGGGCGCGGCGCACGTGATGTATTGCAAGTCGGTGATCTTGCGGCCTATCATGCCCAGCTCCTCGAGCTTGCCTGCGCGTAGCACGCAGTCGACGCCTTCGCCCACGATATTGACGGCCCGGTCGCTGATGCCCAGCGCGATGGTGATGTCCGGATAAAGCCGGTGAAAGTCGGGCAGGGCAGGAATCAGCAGGCAGTTGGCGAACGAGGCGGGCGCGTCGATGCGCAAATGGCCGCCCGGCTTGAGCTTGTTGCTGCGCGCAGCTGTGTCGACAGAATCGAGTTCGGCGATCAGGCGCGCAGCGTGGCTATAGTATTCGAGGCCGTCCGAGGTGGGCGCGACGGCGCGCGTGGTGCGCTGCATCAGCCGGATGCCCAGGTGCCGCTCCAGGTCACTGATGAGTTTGCTGACGGTCGAGCGCGGCAAGCTCAGCTGGTCGGCCGTGCGGCTGAACGAGCCGTTTTCCACGACGCGCACAAAGGTCCGCATGGCGAGTAGTTGGTTCACGGTGAGGCCTGTGGATGGTGATGACAGGGCTGGCATTGTACATAAAACCGCGCACTCGGATTTGTCATGCTGGAATTTGTTCGGTTTTTATGATGGGCATGAGCGTCCACTGTTGACGGCGGAGCGGATGCCAGGCCAGCCGGGACGGGCGGATATTGTTAATACTATGCAACATTAAACCACCGCTGCTAGAATTGGAGAGATTGCACTATACACATCGATAGGACGACCATATGCGTTTCAAGTTAGCCATGACTGCCGCCCTGGCCGTCATCACGGCACCGATCATGTCGACGACGGCGACGGCCCAGTCACCCGCTACAAGCTCTGCTACTGCGCCCGCATCGGCTGCCACTTATGCCATCAGGCATTTGGATAACGACATCTTGCTGGAAGCCTACAAGCAATCGATCAGCGATGCATCGCATGGCAAATACCTCGACGCGACCTTCGGCATGCTCAAGCGCCTGGGCGTCCAGCGGATAGAGCAGATCGATGACCCGGACGTGGTCGATCAATGGGCGCAGGTCATGTCCTGCATGACGGGTCTGCCCACCTTCAACCCGGCGAAAGGCGCCGATTTCAAGGTGCCCGCCGAACAGGTCGCCGACCTGCGCACGGCAGACGCGGTGGCCGCCATACCCGAAATCGTCCGGCGCGCAAAAGAAACCAGCATCGTCATCCTCGATGAAAACCACCTCGATCCCCGCGGCCGGGCCTTCGGGCTGGAAGTGGCGCGCGCCTTGCGCCCGCTCGGCTATACCGTGCTGGCGGCCGAAGCCTTGAAACGCGACGTCGAGGATGCCGCATCGTTCAGCAGGATGGCGAAGCTGGCGGCCGATGGCTATCCGCGCCAGGCTAGCGGCTATTATCTGGACGATCCGGTGTTTGCCGATTTTATCCGCCAGTCGCTCGCGCTGGGCTACCGGCCCGTGGCGTACGAGTCGACGCGCACCGACTATGCCAAGGACCCGCTCGAGGCGCAGGGCCAGCGCGAGCAGGACCAGGCCGATAACCTGATCCGGCGGGCGCTAAAGCAGTACCCGGGCGCGAAGATCCTGGTGTATGTGGGCGAGCACCATATCGCCGAACGGCCGATCGCGGCCGAAGGCGGCAAGGTGGCGATGATGGCCGAGCGCCTGAAGCGGGTCACGGGGATCGACCCGTTGACGATCGACCAGGCCGGGCTTTCGTCGCTGCCGATGAACCGCCCCGACGCCGACCTGTATGCCATCGCGGCGCCCAAGGCGCAGGGCCAGTCCATGGTCCTGATGCGCCACGGCCAGCCGCTGGTGGTGGGCTTGCTGGCCGGTTCGGTCGATCTGCAAGTCGTGCATCCGCCCACCGTGCAGGCTGGCGGCCGGCCCGACTGGCTGACGATCATGCAGCGCAAGACGGCGCCGGTGCCGCAAGAGTTGCTGCCGGCATCCGGCATGCGCCTGGTGCAGGCTTTCGTGGCCGGCGAGGAAGAGGACGCGATTCCCGTCGATCAGGTGCTGGTCAGCGCAGGCACTGCTGCGCCGATGCTGATGCTGCCGTCGCAGCCGGTGCGCTACGCCGTGCAAGACATCGGCTGGGATGCCGGCGCCAATGATGGGAAACCTAACCAACCAGCGCCATAGGGCTGGTAGTAGGGCGCTGGCACGGTGTCAAGCCACCTTGCTGATCACATAGCTGTATTTGCCCGAGGCTTCGGCCGCGATGTCGTCGACTTCCTCGATGGCGATCGTCACCTGCGCCCCCAGCCTGGCCTGGAAGCCCGTGACGATCAGGGTCCGCGTGGTTTCGTCCAGGCGCGGCAGGCAGACCAGCAGCACGCGCGTGAGCAGCAGGCTTTCCTGGACTATTTTAAAACTGCGTACCTGCGGCAGCTCGCGCACGATGTAGACCAGCGCCAGGCCATGCATCACGGTGCCATCTTGCGCCGTGAGAAAATCCGTGCTGCGCCCTTCCAGTTTTTGCAGCAGCGGCAAGCCGCGTCCGCAGGCGCAGGGTTTGGGGCCCAGTGCGCCCACGTCGCCGGTGGCGTAGCGGATGAAGGGGTAATCCTGGGTGCCCAGGTGGGTGATGACGATGTCGCCCGTGCTGCCGGTGGGCAGCGGTTGGCCGGCAGCGTCGACGATTTCCAGGATGATGTCTTCGGCCGTCACATGCATGCCGCCTTCCGGGCATTCGTGGGCGATGAAGCCCGCATCGCGCCCGCCGTAGCCGTTGGCCACCTGGCAGCCGAAGGCGCTGGCGATCTGCTCGCGCTGCGCGTCGTACAGGCGTTCGGAGGTGACGAAAGCGACCTTGACGCCGATGCCGTCGAGCGCAATTTCGTGCGCGCGGGCGTGGCTGGCGATGCGGCACAGCGCCGATGGATAGCCGAACAGCATGCGCGGACGCAGGCGGCGCAGGTGCGCGATATAACCATCGATGCGGGCCGGCGACATGGCGAAGGCGGGTAGCAGGGTGCTGCGCAGCAGCCAGTCGCGCAGGCGGCGCACGCGGTCTTGCGCGTGCAGTTCGATCGGCGAGCCCCACAGCACGGCTTCGCGGTCGCCGATATCCACCCCCCACCAGCGCGTGGCGCGCCATTTGGCGGCGATATCGTGGCTGATGCGGCGCCGGCCCAGGAAAAACAGCAGCGGCTCGCCGCTGGAGCCGCCCGTGGCAAACGGCCGCAAGCCCAGCGCCTGGCCCGACTTGAAGCTGTCGCGGGCGGCGGCAATGTCGGCCTTGCGCAGCAGCGGCAGCCGCGCCAGGTCGGCCAGGCTGTTTATCTGGGCGGGATCCAAGCCGCAGCGGGCAAACAGCGCCTGGTAATACGGCACGTGCGTACCCGCGTGCAACAGCAGGGTGCGCAGGCGGGCCAGTTGCTCCGCTTGCAGGCGTTCAGGACTCCACCATTGCGAACGTTCCAGCTCACGCAGCAAGGACGTGCTGCGGTGGCGTTTTAACATTTCATGCAGCGGAAACAGCCATTGTGTCACCAGTCGCGTGTAGGCGCCGGGGCGCGGCGTGGCGCGGATGCGCCGGTAGTGGGCCAGCAGCAGCGGCGCTATCGCCGGCCAGTCATGCTGCGCCACCTGCGCCAGGCCCGCTTGCGCCAGCTGGCGGGCGCGCTGCGGATCACGCAATAGCGACAGGATGGACGCCGCCATGGCGCCGCTGTCGCCGGGCGCCACCAGCAGCGCCGTGACCTGGTCTTGCAGCAGCGCCGGGATGCCGCCCACGTTGGTGCTGACGATGGGCCGGCCGCAGGCCTGCGCTTCCAGCACCGAGATCGGCATATTGTCGGCCAGGCTGGGATTGAGCACCACGTCGCACGCCTGGTACAGCGCCGGCATGGCGTGGTTGGCGACATGGCCGGCGAAGTGCACCTGCAGCTTCAATTCCAAAGCCAGGCGCGTCAATGCTTGCCGTTGCGGGCCGTCGCCGGCCAGCACCAGGCGCGCGGCGGGAAAGTGGGCGTGGACGATGGCAAATGCGCGCACGGCGCTGGCGTTGTCGTACAGCGCTTCCAGGTGGCGGGCCACCAGGATCACGGGGCCATCGCCCAGGGTGGAGGTGCGCGGGCCTGGAGTAAAGCGGACCATGTCGACGATATTGGGCACGACGTGCGCCGTATGGCCGTACTGTTCGAAGACGTCGGCCAGGAAGCGCGACGGCACCACGATGGCGCTGGCGCGGCGCAGGCTGATAGCGAGCAGGCGCGGCGAGCGGGCAAAAAAACGCGCCGCTTCGCCGCCCCGGTAATTGAGCAGGGCAGGTTTACCCTTGAGGCTGGCGATCCACAGGGCGGGCGCCGCATGCAGATGCCAGGACCAGCCCGAGTTGGCCATGACGTGGAACAGGTCGACCGTATCGGCCGCCCGCCACAGCCGCCACAGGTACAACGGCAGGCGCAGCGCGGCGCGCAGGTAGCGGATGCGCGCCAGCCACGGCGGCAGCACGGGGCCGTTGACGGCCATCAGTTCCACCTTGGCGCCATCGGCCCGCAGCAGGGCCGCCAGTTGCTGCGTCTGATTGGCCATGCCGCCGGCCGGAGGCGGCAGCGGCCCCACCAGCGCGATGCGCAAGCCGGCCAGTTTCATGGCGCGCCGCCCGCCGCCAGCGCCAGGCGCGCATACACGGAGGAGTAGCGGCGCACGCTGCCGGCCCAGCTGCGCTCCTGTTCCACCCAGGCGCGGGCGTTGCGGCGCAAGGCGGGCCAGCTGTGCTGCGTCAGCAGCAGGCTCAGTACCGTCTGCGCCAGCGCATTGGCGTCGCCGGCGCGAAACAGCATGCCCGTCTGGCCATGCGTGATCAGCTCGCGGTGGCCGCCCACGTCGGAAGCGGCCACCAGGCAGCCCTGCGCCATCGCTTCGAGCGGTTTTAATGGCGTGACCAGTTCCGTCAGACGCATCGGCAGGCGCGGATACACGAGCACGTCGATCAGCTGATAATAGGCGGCTACCTGGCCATGCGGCACGCGGCCGGCGAAGATTACCTGATCGGCGATGCCCAGTTCACGCGCCAGCGCGATCAGCGCCTGCTCCTGCGGACCGCCGCCGGCCAGCAGCAATCGCAGTGCCGGCTGCGCGGCCAGCATGCGCGGCATGGCGCGCAGCAGCAGGGCCAGGCCTTCGTAGGCATAGAACGAGCCGATGAAACCGATCACAGGGTGGCCGTCCAGGCCCAGCGCACGGGCCAGGGCGGGATCGCTGGCTGCCTTGAAGCTGGCGGTATCGACGGCGTTGGGAATCACGGTGATTTTTTGTGGCGGCACGCCGCGCCGGCACAGGTCGCGCCGCAAGCCTTCGCAGATGGTGGTAATCGCGTCGGCGCGCCGCAGCGCATGGTCTTCCAGCGCCCGCGTCAGCCGGTAGCGCAGACCGCCGGGCCGGCTGCTGCCATGGTCGGAGGCCGCATCTTCCCAGAAGGCGCGCACTTCATACACTACCGGGATGCCCAGCGCGCGGCCCACGCTCAAGGCGGCGATGGCGTTCAGGGCTGGCGAATGGGCGTGCAGGATATCGGGTTTCAGCTGCTGCGCCAGCTGGCGCAAACGCTGCGCCAGGCCCAGGATCACGCCGTACTGGCGCAGCACGGGCAGGCGCGTCCACCAGCGGCGGCTGGGCGCCGTGCGGTAAAAATGCCAGCCATCGACATCTTGCTCGTCCGCTTCCGTGCGCCCCTGTTTTGCGCTGGTCAACTGCGCCGTTTCCCAGCCCAGCCGGCGCTGCTGCCCCAGGATGGCGATGGTGCGGAAGGTGTAGCCGCTGTGCAGGGGTAATGAATGGTCGAGGATGTGCAGGATGCGCATGGGTTTAGCTCATTATTAATGGCTCGGACATGAGTGCTGGGGTCAGACCCGACGGGTCTGACCCCATAGCCGCCGGCAGTACCTGCCTTAAAAACGCCTCGAACATCAGCAGCGACCATAAGGGCGCGCTGTAGTCGCGCCGGCTTGAACCATGCTGCTCGATCAGGTGGCGCACGTAATCCATCTCGAACAGGCCGCACTGCGCCAGGGTCGGGCCCAGCAGCCTATCCTGCAGGCGCTGGCGCAGCGGGCCGCGCAGCCAGCTGGCCAGCGGCACGGAAAAGCCCATCTTCTGGCGGTATAGCAGGCTGTCGGGCAGCAGCGGGCGCAGCGCCTTCTTGAACAGGTATTTGCCCTCGCCGCGGTGCAGCTTCAAGTGGGTCGGCAAGCCCGACATCCAGGCCACCAGCTCATGGTCGAGCAAGGGCGAGCGCACTTCCAGCGCATGCGCCATGCTGGCCCGGTCCACCTTGGTCAAAATATCGCCCGGCAGGTAGGTTTTCAGGTCCAGGTACTGCACTTGCGACAGGGCGTCTGGCGCAGGGCTGGCGGCGGCGTGGCGGCGCAGCACTTCCACCGCGCGGTAGCCTTGCAGCTGGTGCCGCAGTGCGGGGCTGAACAAACGGGCCCGCATGGCGTCGCCCAGGATGCTGACGCTGTGAAAATAGGCGTCGGTGGTATCGCGCGCCAGGCCTTCGAAGGTGGTCTTGGCGCGCAGGAAGCGGGGCGCCCAGTCGGCCTTCGGATACAGCCGCCCCAGCGTGCCGAACAGCGACTGGCGCAGGCCGGCAGGCAGCAACGGGTCCATCACCTGGCGCACTTTTTCTTCGCGCGCGTGCAGCCGGTAGCGCCGGTAGCCGGCCAGGCTTTCATCGCCGCCGTCGCCCGACAGCGCCACCGTCACGCGCTGGCGGGCCAGCTGGCAAACGCGGTAGGTGGGCATGGCCGAACTGTCGGCGAACGGTTCGTCATACAGGTTGGCCAGCAAGTCGATCAGCTGGAAATCATCCTGCCCCGCTTGCAGCACATGGTGCGCGGTGCCGTAGCGGCGCGCCACCAGCTCTGCATGGCGGGTTTCATCAAAGGCCGGATCGCCAAACGCGATCGAGCAGGTGTTGACCGGGGACGCGCTGGCGCCGGCCATCATCGCCACCACGGCGCTGGAATCGACGCCGCCCGACAGGAAGGCGCCCAGCGGCACTTCGGCCACCATGCGGATGCGCACCGCTTCGCGCAGGCGCGCCAGCAATTCGTCGCCGGCCTGGGCTTCGCTGGCATGCGCGTGCGGCGTGAACGGCACGTCCCAGTACTGGCGCGGCGCGGGCAGCGGCTGGCCGGCGCGGATGCTCAGGGTGTGGCCGGGTGGCAGTTTCAGGGCATGCTGGAAAATGCTGCGCGGTTCGGGCACGTAGCCATAGGCGAAATAGTCTTCCACCGCCAGCGGGTCGAGCGTGCGCGGCATGGCCGGGTAGGCCAGCAGCGCCTTCAGCTCGGAGCCGAACAGCAGGGTGCCGTCGCTGGCCTGGCCGTAATACAGGGGCTTGACGCCGAGCCGGTCGCGCGCCAGGAACAGCAGGTGGCGCCGCCGGTCCCACAGGGCGAAGGCAAACATGCCGCGCAGGCGCTGCACGCATTGTTCGCCCCATTGTTCCCAGGCGTGGACGATGACTTCCGTATCGCTGCTGGTGCGGAAGACGTGGCCGAACTGGCGCAGTTCGGCCATCAGCAGCCGGTAATTGTAGATCTCGCCATTGAAGACGATGGCCACGCTGCGGTCGCCATTGAACAGCGGCTGCTGGCCGCTGGCCAGGTCGATCACGGACAGGCGGCGGTGGCCCAGCCCCAGGCCCGGCTCGTGGTGCAGGCCGTCTTCGTCCGGCCCGCGGTGGCGCAGGCTGTGGTTCATGCGCAGCAGGATCTGCACGTCGATGTCGCGCTGGCCCTGCAAATCAAAGATGCCGACGATGCCGCACATGGGTAACCTCTCAGGGTAAGGTGGATAGCGGGTCGGGTACGGGGGCGCCCGTCAGGCGGTCGTACACGGCCAGGTAGGCGCCCGCCATGGCCAGCAGGCTGTGTTCGGCCAGCACCCGGCGCCGGCCGCGCGCACCCTGGCGCGGGCCCAGTTCCGGCATGCTGTAGTAATCGAGCATGGCGTCGGCCAGCAGCTCGGGCGAACGGGGCGGCACCAGGGTGCCGTTCCAGCCGGACTGCACCAGTTCGGCGTTGCCGCCCACATTCGTCGCCACCACCGGCAGCCCGCTGGCCATTGCTTCGAGGATGGTGTTGGAATTGCCCTCGGCCAGCGAGGGCAGCACGAACAGGTCCATGGCGCGCATCAGTTGCGCCACGTCGTCGCGCGCGCCGGGCAGCCAGGCCAGATCCTGCGCCCCTGCGCGCTGCAGCAAGTCCAGGCAGGCCTGGCGGCTGGGGCCATCGCCGATCAGCATCAGCCGCAGGCGCGCGCGCGCCCCCGGCTGCGCCAGCAGCAGCAAAAAGGCGCGCACCAGGTTGTCGAAATCCTTGACGGCGGCCATGCGGCCCACGCTGCCGATCACATAGACGCCATTGCACATGAACCCCGGCGGCCCGACGGCGGCTGGCGGCCCCAGGCGCGGGTGGAATTGCACGCTGTCGACGCCATTGCCGATCTGCGTGACGGTGGACGGCGCGGCGCCGATGCTGTCCACCAGCCAGCTGCCCAGGTCGGCGCTGACGGCGATGAATTGCTGCACCAGCGGCCGCATCAGTTTGCGCAGCAGCCGGTATTTGCGGCTCTTGCCGTGCAGGTCGTCGATATCGCGCCCGTGTTCGCCATGCACGCGCAGGCGCACGCCCGCCAGGCAGGCCAGCAGCTGCGCCTCGATGCAGCCCAGGTTGCGGGTGTGGACCAGGCTGGGCCGCAGTTGCCGCAAGATGCGGTACAACCGCAGGTAATGGCCGGGGTCCTTGCCTTCGCGCTTGTCCAGGCTGATGATGTCGACGCCGCCCGCCGTCAGGCGCTGGCGGAAGGTCGTGGCGCTTTTCAGGCAGACGATGGCGTGCCGGTAGCGCCCTGGCGGCATGTGGTTGATCAGGTTGACGAGGCCGTTTTCGAGTCCGCCCACGTCCAGCTGGTGGATCACGTGCACGATCAGGGGCGTGGAGGCGAGCTCAGGATCAGCGTCCATGCGGCAACTCCTGCAAGCGCTGTTCGATCAGGGGCAGGGCCGATTGCAGGAAAGCCTGCAGCAGCGGGCGCGGCGGCGGCGCCAGCTCGTCGTAGCTGGTGGAGATGACCAGGTCGGCGCCATCCTGGCGCGTGCCCAGCAGCTTGCCCCTGGCCAGCAGCAGCTTGACCAGCACCGGGTCGGCCGTCATGACGCCGCCCTGGCAGTACACGCGCCAGACCAGCAGCCGTTCGGCGCCGTGGCCCAGCACGGCTTCGCGCACGGCCAGGCTGCGCCGGTTCAGCCTGACTTCGCGCTTTTGATGTTGCAATACCATCCAGTGCTCGCCGTAAGGGTGGGCCTGGTGCGTCAGCAGTTCCGCGTCGGGCGCCTGCCGGGCAAACCAGGACAATTGCAGGCTGACCTGGGCCTGGCCCGCTTCCTGGCGATAGCCGGCCAGCCATTGCAGGGGCTGGCCGGCGACAGGGACGCGCCAGGCCGGTGGCGTCGCCAGTGGCTGCCATCCGGGCGGTACTGCCAGGGTCAGGACGGCTGTGGGCATGGCGGCAACCGCGTCATCCTGGTGCAGCAGGGCCAGTCCTGGCCACAAGGCGGCAATCGCCAGGCTGGCCAGCGCCGCCCGGATGCTGGCCGCCGGCCCGGAGGTGGCAGCCGGTTCCGCCGCCGTGGCTGCCGTGGCCGCCGCGGGCCGTTCGCGCCAGCGCGTGGCGACCCAGAACAGCAGCAGCGCCACCAGGCCGAAAAACAGCCAGCCATAGACCAGGTGGTCGATCCCGACGGCCAGGCGCATATTGCTCAGGTGGCCCAGCATGACGATCAGGTAGGCGCGCACGCCGTTGGCCACGATGGGCACCACCAGCGCGGCGGCCATCACGGCCAGGCGACGGCCCGTGCTGTGGCAGTTGAGATGGGCAAACAGGGCGCCCAGGGCCAGCGAGGCGATCAGGTAGCGCAAGCCGCTGCACGCTTCGACGACGGACCAGCTACCCGTAGGTAAGAAGAAATTGCTGCCATCGCGAAATACCGGCACGCCCGTCAATTGCAGCGCGGCCACCGTAAAGCTGGCCGTGAAATCGATCAGCGGTTCGATAAAGACTTCGCCAAACGGCACGGCCAGCAACAGATAGCTTAAGGGAAAGGCCAGCAGGCGCACGGCGGGCCAGCCCAGGATCGCCAGCACGCAGGCCGGCAGCATGGCGGTGGCCGCATATTGTTCCACCACTTGCACATTGGCGGCGTTGGCCAGCAGCCAGGCCAGGCCGAGTGCGGCCAGCAGCAATGGTCCGGCCAGGTTCGGCTGCGGCGGCAAGGCCGCCAACAGGGTGCGCTGGCGCCAGGCCAGCCAGAGGCTGATGGGAACGATGAGAAAACCGTGCGCAAAGGTCTGCGAGCGCGACCACAGTTCCAGCATGGACCAGAAGGTGCTCTGATACAGCAAGACGATGGCCAGCAGTGCCGGTGGCAACAGTAGCAAGGGAGTCGGTGTGGTGCCTGCCGCCTTGGCAAGCCTTGCCGGTGCGGCCACGCTGTCGAGTTCCACACTCACGATGGTTCCCGCGTGGGGTGAAACTGCTCGGCCGGTACAATCTGTCCAGCCTGTACCGGCAAGCCCAGCATGGCGCCCAGGCCCTGCAGGTTGCGTTCCCAGTCGTAGTCCTGCAGCACCAGTTGCCGCGCCGCCGCCCCCATGGCGCTTTCCGATGCCTGCTGCAGCACGCGCGTGGCATGGTGGATGAACTCGATCTCGTCGCGGGCCAGCAGCAGTTCCAGCCCGGGCTGGGCGGCGATGCCTTCCAGCGCCTGCGGCGAAGCCAGCACGATCTTTCCCATCGCCATCGCTTCGAGCACCTTGTTTTGTACCCCGCGCGCGATGCGCAAGGGCGCCACGGCCAGGGTGGCGCCTGCCAGATAGGGGCGGATATCGGGTACCGTGCCCGTCACCACCACGCCGGGCACCCTGGCCAGTTCGCGCACGGGCGCCGCCGGATGGCTGCCCACGATATAAAACAGCAATGCCGGATAGCGGTAGCGCAGCGCGGGCCATACCTGCTGCACGAACCAGCGTGCCGCATCGACATTCGGCCAGTAATCCATGGCGCCCGTAAACACCAGCACTTGTGCGCCGGCCGGGTAAGGCGACGGGGCGCAGGGCAGCCCCGGCGCAAAGTAGACGGCGTCGACGCCGTTATTGAAATGGCCCGTCTTGCGCCGCGCCAGCGGTGCGCACTGGCGGAACAGGGTCGCCTCGGCTTGCGAGACAAAGCTGGCGACCGTGAACTGCTGCGCGATATGGCGCTCGTATTGCAGCAGCATCTGCGATTCGCGCCGGTACAGCAGCGACACGGGCCAGGGCTTGCTGTCGGCGTACTGGCGCCATTTGTCGGAATCGACATCGACAAAATCGATCATGCGGTGCAGCGCGCTGCCGTCGCTGCCGTCGAGATACTGCGCCATCGGTCCGGAATAGGCCAGCGCGTGACGCACCCGCCCGTCCGCCAGCAGATCATGGACCCAGGCCAGCAGTTGCTGGTCGCGATAATAATGCACGCTCATCGATTGCCGCGCCAGCAAGGCTTGCATGGCGCGCCAGCGGGCGGCATGGCGCTGCAAGTCGATGAAACGGGTACTGGCGCACAGGGCGGCCACCTGCCGCGTATATTCCCAGTCTTCTTCATGGTCGATGAAGCAGCCCAGGTGCACGCGGAAATGCCGGCTCAGGTATTGCAGGATATGCCAGGAGCGTATCTTGTCGCCCTTGTTGGGCGGATACGGCAGGCGGTGGGTCAGATAGAGCAGTTCGCGCATGGTCAGCCCAGTTGCCGCACGATATGCGGTCCCAGCAGATTGGCCAGCGGCAGCGGCAGGCGCCGCCAGGCGCGGATGAACCAGCGGTACCGGGGATTGAGGGGATTGGTGTCCGGCAGCGATGCGGCGGTCACCAGCTGGTAGGCGTACGGCAAGGGCTGCGCCGTAAAACCCCAGTTTTTCTTGAAGTCGTAAGCGCCCGTGCCCAGCTTGCTGCGGCCGAAATCGAACAGGCGCACACCGCGTGCACTGGCGCGCCGCATCAATTCCCAGTACATGAAGTCATTCGCGCCCGTGTCGCGCGCCAGCACGCTGCCGCCGCCATAATAGGGCAGTACTTCATCGCGGAAATAAAAGCTCATCACGCTGGCCTGCGCCTGGGTTCCCTGGCAAACGGTCAGTATCTCGCAAGCGTCGCCAAATACCGAGCGCAGCAGGGCAAAATGGCGGCGCGCGAAGACGGGCGTGCCGAGCCGGTGCACGCTGCCTGCGTAGAGGGGAAAGAAGCGATGCAGGTCGTCGTCCAGGCTGCTGCGCAGGCCGGCCGCGATGCCCTTGCGCACCACGGCGCGCTGCTTGCGGGAGATGGCCAGCAGATTGTCCTGTTCGTCTTCGTACAAGGGCCGGCGAAAGGTGGCATACAGCGGCTTGCCGAGCCAGCCATGCTGGCCGGCAGCGGTACTTTCATGCTGCTCGCGCTGGCGGTATTCCAGGTGGCCCACCTGCAATTGCTGCGCCAGCGCCTGCGCGGCCCCATCGAGCGCCTGGCGCGCGGCGGCATGGCTGCTGGCGATGCCGCCGTAGACGCAAAACGGCAGCGAGACCAGCGCATTGCCGAACAGGCGGCTGCGGATATGCGCCAGCGGCAACACGCCACAGATGCGCCCCTGTTGTTCTGCATACAGGAAATGGCTGCGGTGGCCGAAGCCTTGCTGCATGATGGTGTGCCAGCCGGCGCGGTGAAAGAAAGTCGCTTCCGGGCAAGCTTGCACGAAGGCATCCCAACGCGCATGGTCATGCGGCTGCAGCCGGCGCACCTCGACCGGGCCGGCAGGGTGGAGTAGGTCGATGGTGGAAACCGCTTCGTGCATGATGTTAGCCTGTACTGTCAAGAAAAATGCGGTCCATGCGGCCCCAGCGGAAGTCCTGGGCCAGCCGCGCCAGCCGTGGCTCCATCCGCTGCAGATTCACATAGTGGCGAAAGCGGGTTTTCCAGCCCAGGCCAGCGGGGCGCGGCTGCCCCGGATCCAGTTCCCAGGGATGAAAATAGAATATGCCAGCTTGCCCGTCGAGTGAGTTGATCCTTCGCAAGCACCAGCGCGAGACGCGATAGGGCAGCAGCCGGAAGTAGCCGCCGCCGCCGGCCGGAAAGTTGCGCCCGCCCACGCGCACGGTGCTGATCGGCACTTCCAGCACGCCGTGCAGGCCGCGCGGGCGCCAGGCGAAACGGGGCGCGCCCGGCATGCCGTAATGATCGTGGCGGATCGGGTAGATGCTGGAACTGTAGCGGTAGCCCGCTTCCTGCAAGACATCGAAAGCCCACAGATTGGCCGCGACGATGGAAAAGCTGGGCGCCCGGTAGCCTTGCACTGCCTGGCCCGTCACTTGTTCGAGAATGGTTTTGCTTAAGCTGATGTCGTGCGCGAACTCGGCCGGCGACTGGTCCGAAGCGCGCAAGTGGGCATAACCATGGCTGGCCACTTCATGCCCGGCGGCCGCGATGCTGCGCAGCATCGCGGGATAGCGTTCGGCGATCCAGCCCAGGGTAAAGAAGGTGGCGTGGATGCGTTGCGCTTCCAGCAATAGCAGGATGCGTTCGAGATTGGCTTCCACGCGGCATTCCAGGTTGGGCCAGTCGGCGCGGGCGACATGCGGCGCAAAGGCGGACACCTGGAAATAATCCTCGACGTCGATGGTCAGGGCATTCGTGATGTGGGTTTGCATTATGTGCCCCGGCACTGTTGCAGCCATTGCACGGTGATGGCGGCGATGCGGTCGGCCGCATGGCCATCCCAGTATTCGGGGATGCGGCCCCGCTTGCCACCGGGCTGGCCATCCGATTGCAGGATGGCGCGCGCCAGCGCCATTATGGTTTCAGGTTCCGTGCCGGCCACCGTATTCGTGCCTTCGTCCACCGTCACGGGGCGTTCCGTATTGTCGCGCAGGGTCAGGCAGGGCACGCCCAGCGCCGTGGTTTCTTCCTGGATGCCGCCCGAATCGGTCAGCACCAGGCGCGCGCCTTGCATCAGGCCCAGCATTTCCAGGTAGCCCAGCGGCGGCAGCGGCACGATGGCGTGCTGTTCGAACAGCTGTTCCAGGCCGGTTTTCCGCAGCATGGCCAGGGTGCGCGGGTGGATCGGAAACAGCAGCGGCAGTTCGCCGGACAGTTCCGCCATGGCCTGCAGCAGTGAAGCCAGGCGGCCGCCGTCATCCACGTTCGAGGGCCGGTGCAAGGTCAGCAGGCCATAGGCGGGCGGGCAGGCGTGGCCGTAATCGAGCAAGGTGGCGCCCGGCGGCGCGGCGCGCGGCAATTGCTGCCGCAAGCTGTCGATCATGACATTGCCCACGAAATGGATGCGTTCGGGGGCGATGCCTTCGCGCAGCAGGTTGGCGCGCGCGCCCGCTTCGCTGGTAAACAATAGCTCGGACAGCTGGTCCGTCAGCAGGCGGTTGATTTCTTCCGGCATGCTGCGGTCGCCGCTGCGCAAGCCCGCTTCCACGTGGAGCACGGGCGTGCCCAGCTTGGCCGCCACCAGCGCGCAGGCCAGGGTGGAATTGACGTCGCCCACCACCATCACGGCGTCCAGCCTGGGTTGCAGGGCCAGGTGCACCGGTTCGTAGCGGCGCATGATCTCGGCCGTCTGCTGCGCATGGCTGCCGGAACCCACGTCCAGGCTGATGTCGGGCGCGCGCATGCCCAGCGCGGTAAACACTTGCCCGCTCATGGCCGGATCGTAGTGCTGGCCGGTGTCCAGCAAGGTAATTCGCAAGCTGGGGGCCTGGCGCGCCAGGGCCGCCAGGATGGGCGCCATCTTCATCAGGTTGGGGCGCGCGGCGACCACGCACAGCAGGTGGAGCGGAGGGCGGGTGGACATGGCGGTCTCTCGTCAGAATTGCATGGTGAGCGTGGCGCTGAGGCCGTTTTCGCGGAAAGCGGCGCCGCGCGTGCTGTTGTGCACCGTGTGCCGGACCTCGATCGACGCCGTCATTTTTGGCTTGATGATGCGGCTGGCGGCGGCCGTCAGCGTGAGATTGCTGTCGCGCCGCGGCACGCTCAGCGAACGGATGCTGGTGTAGCCCGCATTGGTCCGCAGGCTGTTGCGCGACGATGCCTGCCAGCTCCAGCCCAGGTTGCCGGCCAGCTGGCGCGTGCGGTCTTCGCTGCCGAAATCCATGCCCGGCAACAGCTCGCTATCGATGCCGCTGCTGCTGAGGGCCGTGCGGTCGACGGCGTTCAGGCTGGCCAGCAAGGTGCTTTTCGGCGTGGCGCGGGCCATGTTCAGGCTCAGCTGCTTTTGCAGGAAATAGCGGTGGCTGAAGTAATTGATGGCGCCTTGCGAGCCCAGGCTGTCGGCATAGCGCAGGAAAGCATCGATGCGCAAGCGCCGTTCGCGCGCGTCGGGCAGCAGGCCCGTCCACAGCTGGTCGAGCAGGCTGGCCGCATCCTGCGTGCCCAGGCGCAGGAATTGCGCAGGCATGGTGGTGACATCTTCGCTGTATTGCGCCGACCAGCTGGTGTGGCGCTGGCGGAACGTGGCGTCCAGGCTGTAGGTCTTGCCAAAGAAGCGCCTGCCCGTGCTGACGGCCACGCTGGTGCGCGGCGAGGGCGTCCACACGCCGCCCACCGTCCAGAAGCGGCCTTGCGGCTGCTGGCCCGTGCTCGATGCATAGCCTTCCTGCTCCTGGCCCGCGCTGGCGGTGGCCGACCAGCGGCTGTTGAATGGATAGCGCAGGCCGGCGCTGGCCCGCTCCATGCGCTGCGGCGCCAGCTTGCTGTCCTGCGTGCGGCGCACATCGTAGCTGGCATTCCAGCTCCAGCCCACGCCGCGCGGCGCGCCATTGAGCAGCATTGACACTTCATCGCTGTGCATCGACAGCAGGTCGCCGCCGCTGGAGACGCTGTTGCGCGTGTAGCGCAGCTCGGCCGTGCCCAGGCTGCTGAAACGGTGGCGCACATACGGGCTGATGGTCACGGTGCGCACCGTGCTGGCGTTTTGCGTGGCCGGCAGGTCGTTGATGACTTGCGGGCCGAACGGCGACACGCTGCGCTGGCTGATGCTGGCCGCAGTGTCGAGGTGAAACCAGTCCTTGAGCAGTTCGGCGTTGGCGGACGCCTGCAGTTCCCGGCTGTCGCTGGCGGGCCGGTGCTGGTAGCGGAACTGGCGCCAGGTCGCGTCCAGGTGCACCTGCAGGCGGGGACCGCTGCCGATCAGGCCGATCGAGGGGGCGATTTCCGTGATGAAGTCCGACCGCGCCTGGCCTTGCGGCGCCAGCAGCGCATTGTCCGTGTAACTTTCGCGCAGGCGCAGCGCGGGCGCGACCAGCCAGTCGATGGCATGTGCGGACATGGGCAGGGGCAGGGCGATCGCGAAAGCCCATGCCAGGCGCCCTGGCAGGCAGGCAGAACGCGGGCCATGGCTAGTCGTAATAGCCATAATAGTCGTTGCCGGGGAATGCCTTGGTCTTGTTGTAGATCAGATGGATGTGTTCGCATGATTCGATCTGGCGCAGCGCTTCCTTGACGGCGTGCTGGGTGGTGGTTTCCGCTTCCACCACCATCACCACTTGCCCGATCTGTCCCACCAGCGCGTGCGCTTCGCTGGTAATCAACAGCGGCGGCGAGTCGAACACCACGATGCGGTCGGCATAGCGGCTGGCGATCTCGGCCAGCAGCCGACTCATGGCACGGCTGGCCAGCAATTCCGTGGCGTGCTTGTTGCTGCGACCGGCCGGCAGGATGCTCAGGGTGCTGACATTGGTTTTCAGGATCACGTCGGCCATTTCCAGCTGGTCGTCGAGCAGCACGTCCATCAGCCCCGGTTCCGGCGGCAGGCCCAGCACTTTCAGCACGGACGGGCGCGCCACGTCGGCGTCCACCAGCAGCACCGTGATATCCATTTCCATGGCGATGCTCATCGCCAGGTTGACGGCGCAGTAGGTCTTGCCCTCGCCGGGCATGGCGCTGGTGACGACGATCAGGTTGCCATGGCGAATCGCCTCGGCGCCGCTGGCGCGCGCCTTGCGCAGCAGCGGGCGCTTGATGATGCGGAAATCCTCGGCCACCGTGGTGCGCCCGCCGTCGTGCGTGACCATGCCCTGTGCCTGCAGGCTGGCCAGGTTCAGCTCGCGGTAGCGGGGCGAGGCGGAGTGGTCCGCCCCATAGGCCTGCCGCGCTTCGGCCACCTGGGGCACGGACTGCGGTTGGTCCTGCACGTCCTTGTTATCCATCGCGCCTCCCGGTGCCGGTCTCTAGAATTTGAACAGCGCGGCTGCCATCACGCCGCCGTACAGCAGGAACAGCCCGCCCAGGCAGGCGCCAAAACCGTAGCGCGCGCGCTGGCGCCGCACTTGCTGCAAGCTGGTCCAGTTCATCGAAACGGTGCCGAGCACGCCCAGGCCGGTGGCGTCGCGCAGCTCGGCCGGGCTGAGGAAGGTGGGACGGATCTGGCTGATCAGCAAGGCGGCGGCCACGCCGGCCACCAGCGCGGCGCCCAGGGCCGCGCTGAACAGCAGCGGCCGGTTCGGCCCCATCGGTAAAAACGGCACGGTGGGCGGGTCGATGATCTTGAAGGCCATCATGTCGGTGGTCGAACTGAGTTCGCCCGACAGCTTGGCCGCTTCGCGCCGGCCGATCAGCTTTTCATAGTTGTCCTTGTTGATGATGTAGTCGCGGTTCAGCTGCGCCAGCTGCGATTCCACCTCGGGTACGGCGTTGCTTTGCGCCAGCAGGCGTTCATTGCGGGCATTGAATTCCTGCACGCGCGCCTTGATGGCGGCCACCCTGGCGTCCGCTTCCGTCAGCGCCACCTTCAGTTGCTGCAGCATCGGGCTGTAATTCTTGCCGGGATCGCCGGCAGCGGCGCGCAGCTTGCTTTCCTCGACCTTGCGCTGTTCCAGCTGCGCCACCAGTCGGCGCGAGGCGATGATATCCGGGTGCAGCTCCGTATATTGCAGCGCCAAGCTGTCGAGATTCTTGTTGATGGCGGCGATGCGCTCGTCGAGTTCAGGGTTGCTGATGTTGGACGCGCTCGGTTCCAGGTCCAGCACCGGCTCGTCGCCTTCGATCTGGCTCAAGATGGCTTTGCGCGACTGCTCCGCTTCCAGCAATTCCAGTTTGGCATTGTTCAGGCTATCGGACGACATCAGCAGCTGGCTGCCGTAATCGATGCCCTGGCGCGGCAGCAGCAGGTTGTTGCGGATCTTGAAATCCTTGAGGATGTTTTCCGCCGAACTCAATTTCTCTTCATAGTTCTTGATCTGTTCATCGATGAATTGCACGGCCTTTTGCGAGTCGCCTTTCTTGCCCTGGAAACTGCCTTCGACAAAGATCGTCAGCAGGCTTTGCACCACGTCGCGCACCAGCTTGGGCTGCCGGCCGCTATAACTGATGGTGTAGATATCGTAGGCATTGGTGCCGGTAATCTTGATGCGACTCATCAAATCATCGAGCTGGGCTTCATGCTCGCGCACGGTTTTTGAATCGATATCGAGATCGACCATGCGTATCACGCGCTCCACGTTGGGGCGGCTGAGCAGGGTGCGGCTCATGATGGCCACCTGCTGCTCCGTGTTGGGCACGCTGGTCATGCCGGCCATCAGCGGCTTTAAAATGGTTTGCGTATCGACAAACACGCGCGCCGAAGTCTGATAATCGTCAGGCAGGCTGATTACCTTGATGAAGCCGGCGATGGCCACCAGCCAGGCCACCAGCAGCGCATGCCAGCGGTACTTCCAGATGCCCTTGAGACTGGAAAGTAATTGCTGTACTAACTCCTCCATGTCACTTCCTTCAGGTCAGGGCGATCGGCGCAATGAGATAGCTGGGGAACTTTTTTCTTGTCGAGTAAGCAAAGTATAGGGCTGCCCCTTAGAAAAATTTCTCCAGATGCAGGCTTCTTGATGCGCCTCAAGGATCACTTGCCGCGATCTCATAATCATAGGAAGTTCGCGGCCCAGTCCGGCTAATCGGGGCGGCCGCATGACCGCATCACCGACTCGAAGAGGTCCAGCATGAATCTGTTACGCCGTGCAGTGATGGCAAGGGGACTGGCCCTGTCGGCGCTGGGCCTGCTGGCGGCCTGCCGCACGCGCTACCCGCTGGCGCCGGCCGACGATATCGCGCCCTTGCACGACTATCTGATCGGGCCGGGCGACTCCGTCAATATCCTGGTCTGGCGCAACCCGGAAGTGTCGCTGACGGTGGCGGTGCGGCCGGACGGCAAGATCACCACGCCGCTGGTGGAAGACTTGCCGGCCAGCGGCAAGACCTCGACCGAGCTGGCGCGCGATATCGAACAGGCGCTGGGCAAGTTCATCCAGCAACCGGTGGTGACGGTGATCGTCACCAATTTTTCCGGGCCCTATGCGCAGCAGATCAGGGTGATCGGCGAGGCGGCCAAGCCGCAGGCGCTGCCATACCGGCTGGGCATGTCGCTGATGGACGTGATGATCGCCGTGGGCGGCATCACCGATTTTGCGGCGGGCAACAAAGCCAGCATCATCCGCCTGCGCGAGGGACAGCAACAGCAGTTGCGCGTGCGCATCGATGACCTGTTGAAAGACGGCGATATTTCCGCCAATATCATGATGCGGCCCGGCGACGTGCTGCTGATCCCGGAAAGCTTTTTTTAACCGCGCCTGAAGCTGCTGTCAAAAAGTCACTTATTTGTCTTTTTATACTCGCAAGCAAATTTAAGCATGTTTCTTTGATCATTTCCTGCTAATTTCTTTGGTTTTTTCACGCATTGCGGGAACTTCTCCACTTTTCCTCTTGTCACAAGGCATTGGCTTCAGTCCGTCTCAAACATGGACAGCCAGTGACAGCGAGGACAAGATGAGCTTTGAAGACGAACCTATTATTTCTTTCGATACGCCTGGCGGCTTCAGCGACCTGGTGGTGGGCGAGGGCAGGATCGATCCTGCCATGGAGCATGAAATTGATTTGCAGCGCTTTCATATCCGCATGGCCAACTCGCGCGGGCGCCGCGAGGCAGCCAGCCTGTTGATCCGCAAGATGTATGGCTGGCGCGGCTACGCCGTCGATCCCGGCGTCCAGCATGCCCTCAACAAGATCACCCTGTTTGCCGAAACGGCCGGCGCCACCGTCGGCACCATGACGCTCTGCCTGGACAATGACGAGACCGGCTTGCCGGCCGATGAAAATTTCCGCGACAAGCTCGACGAATTGCGCGCGCAGGGACGGCTGCTGTGCGAACCGTCGCGCCTGGCCATCGACAAGGGCGTCAGCAAGCGCGTGTTTGCCGCCCTGATTCATATTTCTTATATCTATGCCCACAATATCCACGGCTTCACGGACTACGTGATTGAAGTCAATCCGCGCCACGTGGTGTTTTATAAACGCATGCTGGGATTCAAGGATTTCGGCGGCGAGCGCGAATGCACGCGCGTGGGGGCGCCGGCCGTGCTGCTACGGCTGGATCTGGGCTAT
Source organism: Janthinobacterium sp. Mn2066 (assembly GCF_049319705.1). Taxonomy (NCBI): domain Bacteria; kingdom Pseudomonadati; phylum Pseudomonadota; class Betaproteobacteria; order Burkholderiales; family Oxalobacteraceae; genus Janthinobacterium; species Janthinobacterium sp. Mn2066. The sequence continues at coordinate 341,270 of NZ_JBMOUF010000005.1, forward strand.
ATGGGAGAGCAAATCCGCAAATACGGTGGCTTGATGGAACAACATGGGGGTGAACGATCGTTTTACCCCTTTTTTTTTCCTACATGGGATGAGCCTGGTATTACCGACCGTCTGCGCCAGGGGCGCAACTGAACTTCATTTATTTTTTAACAGGATGGCCTGCATGTGGCTGCCTGGAATGGCATACGTAATGCCGCTGGGCGTACTGATGGCTGTCTCCTTCAAGCCTTTGACGTAGACCATGTTGACGATACCGTAGACGAGACCGGTTTCCGGATCATATAAAGGGCTGCCGCTGCTGCCCGGATACGCCGTTGCATCGAGCTGGAACACGGTGTAGGGCGACTTTTGCAGTTGCGCCAGGCGCCTGGCGTCCAGCCGCAGTGCATTTTCGCTGGGCATGACGACCGGCGTCAGCGCAGACACGGTGGCGCGGTGCGTCACGTGATGCAGGCCCAGCAGCATGCCCAGCGGAAAACCCGTGAACGCCATCGCCTGGCCCTCGCGCACGCTGCCGGCGTCGCCCAGCTGCAGGGCGGGCAGTGGTTCGCCGGCCAGGCGCAGCAAGGCCAGGTCGTGCTCGGCATCGATGGCTAGCACGGTAGCTGAGCGGAATTGCGCCGTGTCGCCGTGCCCGGTGAGGATGCCGATCACTTCGCTTGGGTTGCCGTCGAGCAGTTTTTGTATCACGTGGGAACAGGTCAGCACGCTCAAGCCATCGCCCGTGACAAAACCGGTGCCGATAAAGCTCAGCGCCGGCGTGCGCGTCTTTTGAAAGCTGCCCACGCCGACGACCGACGGTTTGACCCGGGCGATGACTTGTTCCAGCGTATCGGCATGGGCTGGCATCAAAACCAGGCACAGGCATAGCAAGAAGATTTTCATGGCGGCGTGCTTTCATGGCACAAGGTGGGGGAGGGAGCGGACGGCTGCAACAGCGCGCCCAGCAGCAACAGGTAAAACAGCAGGGTTATGCGCGGCACATCGAGCAGGCTGTCGAACAGGCCCACTACCAGGAACGCCAGGATGGCGGCCAGCGCCGCGACGTTCGCATACCCGTTGGCATGGCCCTGGCTGCGCTGGCGCAGCAGACGGACACTGGCCAGCATCAGCAGGCCGAGCAGGGACAGCACGCCGCACCAGCCTGATTCAATATACAGTTGCAGCGCCAGGTTCTTGATATGCCAGGGCAAATGATGATGGTCGCTGCTGAAAAACCAGTCATTGCCCGCTTGCGTAAATTGCCCGTTGGCGATTTGCTCCACTCCATCGGCCGCGCGCAGGCTGAGATTATCGATATCGATCACGGACGACACCGCCGTGCCGCTGGCCGCCAGCTCCAGCTGCACCGGCAGGCGCAGCAGCCACTGCCCCGACCCCAGCCAGGCGCTGGCGATGGGCAGGGCATAGTGTTGCCATAGGCCGTCGCCGGGACGCAAACGCAGGGGGGCGCTGATGCAATTTTGCGCGTACAGCAGTTGCCGCTGGCATAGCCTTACCTGCAGCACCGGCATGGCGCCCGTGCGGCGCACATCGAGTGCCAGCAGATACGCGGTGTCGGGCCGCAGGCTGACCCTTTGCAGCAGCCGCAGCAGTTCGCCATATCCGGCGCCATAGCCGGGACTGGCCAGCCGTACATAGCGCTCGCCTGCCTGCTCCATATGGGAAATGCTGGCGGGCACGTCGCCCAGGCGGTTGTGCCAATAATACGTGGCGGGGAACGTCCCCAGGCCCATGCCGAAGGCGGCGCTGGCCGCGTCCGCCGGCATCATGTCCAGCGCCCCTTGCCAGTGGCGCAGCCGGCCCTGCAAGTCGCCGGCAGTGGTGGCGAAGCGTTCCGTGGCGTAATAGCTGGCCGAGACGGGAATCGCCAGCGCCAGCAGCACGGCCGCTGCTCCCGCCAGGCTCAGGCTGCCGCGCTGCAACCGCCATAGCGGCGGATGCAGGCGCCGGTTGCACAGCATGACGGCCGCCAGCAGCACGGCCAGGGCGGCGCCAGGCAAGGCCGGCTTGCCGCCCCAATGCCAGCCGATCCAGGCCAGATTGCAGGCCAGCATGGTCCACGCCAACATGGCCAGGCATAGCCGGACAGTGCCGGCCGGACGCATCCCTGGCCATAAGGCGCCGGTCAGCAGCAGGGCCGACAGCAGGAACAGGCAATACGGCCCCTTCAGCCAGCCGGCCACGTCACCCGGCCACAGCATGGACAGCACGCCTTCGATGGCCAGCGCGCAGACGGCGCTGGCGGGCGCCAGGCGCCACGGCAGCGCGTGCGTGGCCAGCACGAAGGTGGCGCTGAACAAGACCACGGCGGCCAGCAAGCCACGGTAGCCGGCGCCGCCGAACATGGCAATCAGCGCAAGCGCCACGGCCGCCGCCAGCAGCAAGGATAGTACTGTCCGGCTACCTTGGCTTGTTCGTTGCGCTGCTGGCATTCCCGCCAGCAGTTGTTTGACTGCATACACGAAACCCAGTGTTGCGGCAGCCAGCATGGCCGCATACAGCCCGCGTGAAAAAGTGGCCAGCGCGGCATGCAGGGCCAGGGCCAGCAACAGCAGGGCGGCCGCGCTGTGCCAGCGCGGGCGCGCCCGCACCAGCCACAGCACGGCAAACGGCAAGCCCAGCGCCAGATAACCGTCGAGGGCGGCGCCGCCCGTGTGCATGGCGGAAAACGGCGCCGTGATGCGATAGTCGCTGGACAGGTTGAGCAGGCCGGGAAATGCGGCCCGCTCCCACAGTGCGCAGCCGGCCACCAGGGACAGGCCTGTGAGCAGGCCCGGCAAGGTGTAGCGGCGCCAGCCGCCATGGCCCGCATCGCGCAGCAGCAAGGGCAGCAGCAGCATGGCCCAGGCCCAGGCTTTACCGAGGCGCAGGCTGTTATAGGAACTCAGGTAGTTATTGTAGGCGTTGGCGTCCCACGGCGGCAGCGGCAGCAAGCCCCGCAGCAGGGCGGCCAGCCAGGCCAGGCTGCACAGCAGCAGCCAAAGGCGCGCGGCGGGCGAGAGGCGCATGGCGGCGGGTCGCTGGTGCAGCCGCCAGTAGCCGCAAGCCACGGTAAGTAAGAGCAACAGGTCGATTTCTTCCAGAAAAAACCAGCCTGTCCACGGCGCCAGGTCGAGCACGGGCAGCAATGCGGGCAGGCAAAACAGCCACAGCGCGGGGCGCCAGCACAGCAGCAGGAAATAGCTAGGCAGCAAGGCCGCAAACAGCCAGCTGGGCCAGCCGTGGCCGAAGGGATAAACGCGCAGTGCGTAGAGGAAGGCGGCGCCCGCCAGCACGGCCAGCAGGCGCGCCGCGATCTTGGTCATGATCTATAGCTGGGCCAGCAGGGCCAGGGCGTCGGCCCGTTGCGGAAATTCCTTGTTGCTAGCAAGCAGTTGTTCGAGTTGCTTGCGCGCCCCCGGCTTGTCGCCCGACTTTGCCAGCGCCGCACCCAGGTGGTACTGGATTTCCGCCGACCTGGGCGCCAGGGTGGCCGCCTTGCGCAGCAGGGCCGTGGCGCGCGCGGCATCGCCGTGCTCCAGGCAGATCCAGCCCAGGGTGTCGAGCACGGCCGGGTTGTCCGGCGCCAGCTTGTGCGCCTGTTCCGCCGTGGCCAGTGCGCGGCCATCCTTGTCTTGCTGATAGGCCCAGGCCAGGTCGTTCAGCGCCACCAGGTTGCCGGCATCGCGCGCGACGATCTGCTGGTACTGCTCGATGGCGGCCCGGTATTGCTTGCTGGCCAGCTTGCTGCCGGCCAGGTAAATGCGCGTGGCCGTGTCGTCCGGGTGCGCCGCCAGCCAGGCCGTGATGCGCCGGTCGGCTTCCTTTTCCTGTCCTGCCTGATGCAGGGCGCGGTACATCTGCACCTGCAAGGGGCCGATACTGCTGATCTGGTACGCTTGCTGGTATAGCTTGAATGCTTGCTGCGGCTGGTTTTGCGCCATCAGCACGTCGCCTTCGAGTTTATAGCCGGCCGCCAGCTTGGGCCGCTGCTGCTGCACCTTGCGGGCCACGGCCAGCGCTTCGCGCGGGCGGTTCAAGGCCAGTTGCATGGTCACTTCGACCACCTGGGCATCGAGCAGGTCGGGGTCCAGCACCTGCGCCCGCTTCACGGCATGCAGCGCGCTGGCATGGTCGTTCAAGGCCAGGTGCAGGCTGGCGATGCGCATCTGCAAGGGGGCGGACGTGGTTTGCACCTTGGCCAGCTGCAGATAGCTGTCGAGCGCCGCCTGCGGCTGGCCCGCGCTGTATTCCACCTGGGCCCGCAAGGCCAGCGCATCGGCATCGCCCGGATGGCCGCCTTGCAGGGCGCGCGCCAGCTCCAGGGCTTTTTGCGGCGCCCCCGTCTGCAGGTAGAAATTACTGAGCAGCAGCGCCGGCGGCACGGCGTCCGGGTGGTCCGCATGGGCTTTTTCCAGCCAGCGCTGCGCCTCGGGCAATTTACCCTGCGACGCCGCCAGCTTGGCCAGGGCGGCGCTGATATCGGCGTTTTTCGGGTCTTTCGCCAGCGCCGTTTCGAAACGCTGCCTGGCCCGGTCAGGCTGTTTCTCGGCCAGGTCGATCTGCGCCAGGTTGCTCAAGGCCGGCAGGTAAGTGGGCGACAGGCGCAGCGCCTGTTCGAAGGCCGCGCGCGCGGCAGGCAAGTCGTGCAGGGCCAGATACACGCCGCCTTTCAGGTTCAGCAGCAGGGGATTGGCGCCTTGCTGCTTTTCCATGGCTTGCACGGCAGCCAGCGCCTTGGTATTTTCCTTGTTGCGCAGCAAGGTCATCACCAGCATGGTGCCGGCTTGCGGGGCTTTGTCATCGAGCACGGTAGCGCGCTCCAGTTCAGCGATGGCGCGCCCGCTTTCCCCCATGCCCAGGCGGCTCACGCCCAGCGCCGCATGCAGTTTTGCCGTATCGGGCGCCAGCAGGGCGGCCTTTTCGAAGTAGGCGGTGGCCTTGTCGTAGCGGCGGGCCCGCAAGTGCGCTTCGCCGGCCAGCGACAGCAGTTCCACGTCGTCGGGATTGCTTTGCAGCAGCGGCATCAGCAAGTCGATGGCCGCATCGCTATTGCCGCGCATCAGCTGGATCGAGGCCATCATCTTGTTGGCATACACATGCCTGGGATAGGCGGCCAGGAAGCGCTGCAGATAGCTTTCCGCCAGTTGTGGCGAACCCAGCGCCAATTGCACGGCGCCCGCCAGCAGCAGCGCCGGCATATGCTCGGGCGCCGCCTTGAGCACCAGTTGCAAGGCTTCCAGCGCCGCCTTGTTCTTGCCCTGGCGAAAATCGAGCAGCGCCTGCGCCTGCAGCACGCCCACGCTGTTGGGCGCGCTCTTGCGGGCCGCCGCCAGTTGCGTGCCCGCTTCGCTGTAGCGGGCTTGCTCGGTGTCGAGGTTGGCGAGGTCGATATGGGCTTGCGTATCGGCAGGCTTGAGCGCGATGATGTGTCCGTAGGCCTTGCGGGCCTCGTCGCGCTTGCCTTGCAGGCGCAGCAGGTCGCCCGAAAGGCGCAAGGCGTCCAGATTGTCGGGACTGTGCTTCAGGGCTTGCGCGATCAGCAACTCGGCTTGCGGCAATTGCTGTGCCAGCGCGGCGATGCGCGCCAGGCCCAGCAGTGCATCCGGCTGTTCGGGCTGCGCCTGCAGCATGCGCTGGTACAGTGCGCGCGCTTCATCCTGCCGCCCCAGTGCCAGCAGCGCATCGCCGCGCAAGCCCAGGATCGCCTTCGGCTGCGCCGGGTCGTCCGGCAAGTCGCTCAGGACTTTCTCGAATTGCCCCTGCATCAGCCAGGTCTTGCCCAGCAGCGGCATGACTTGCGTGGCCGGCACGCCCAGTGTTTTGGCCTTGCGCAGCTCTTTCTCGGCCGACAGTACTTCGCCCGTTTCGATATAGATATCGCCCAGCAGCAGGCGCGCCTGGCGGTTTTCCGGGTCTTGCTGCAAGACGTTTTTCAGCTGGATGATGGCGGCCCGCGCCTCGCCTTTCTGACGGTATTGCCGGGCTTCGGCCAGCAGGCTGTCGCTGCTCTGCGTGCCGTGGCACGCCGTCAGCATGCCCGCCAGCAGGATGGTGCACAGGGCCGTGGCAGGCCAGACACGGTGCTTGGGCGAAAAGGCCAGGGCCATGGGAATCTCCGGTGGGGACGGGCGCAGGAAAAGAACAAGGCAAAGGGGAACTCTAGAGTAAAAAAGATGGACGACCCTCTCATTGATTGTCCTCAAGGGCTTGCCACTTGCCTGCCGGCCTGGCTGCCGGCAGTGGGCCGGGCTTGTCCCCGCTCAAGAATGGCTGGGCCTGCAATCGTAGAATTTCCGAATCAGCAACCATTCGGAGCAAACACTATGGACAGGCAAGCGGGCGTCGTGGGCGTGGTGGGGCTGGGCTATGTGGGCCTGTCGCTGGCGGTGGCTTTCGGCACGCGGCAACGCACGATCGGTTTTGACTTGTCCGAGCGCAAGGTGGAAAGCTACCGGCGCTACATCGACCCCACCGGAGAAATCAGCGAAACCCGGCTGCGCGCCGCGCAATGGCTGAGCGTGGGCTGCGATCCGGCCGAATTGCAGCAGGCCGACTTCATCATCGTGGCCGTGCCCACGCCCGTCGACAGCGCCCACAATCCCGATTTCACGGCGCTGGCAGGCGCCAGCGCCGCCGTCGGGCGCAATATGAAACGGGGCGCGATCGTCATCTTCGAATCGACCGTCTACCCTGGCGCCACCGAGGAAATCTGCATTCCCTTGCTGGAAAGCCATTCCGGCCTGCGCTGGCGCGAGGATTTTCATGTGGGTTTTTCGCCTGAACGCATCAATCCCGGCGACAGCGAACACACTTTGGGCAGCATCCGCAAGGTGGTGTCCGGCGACGATGCGGCCACCCTGGAACGGGTGGCGCAGCTGTATGAAGGCGTGGTCGAAGCCGGCGTGCACCGGGCCTCGAGCATCCGCGTGGCCGAGGCGGCCAAGGTGATCGAAAACACGCAGCGCGACCTGAATATCGCGCTGATGAACGAGCTGGCCATCATTTTCGACCGCATCGGCATCGATACGGCCGAAGTGCTGCAGGCGGCCGGCACCAAATGGAATTTTCTGCCGTTCCGGCCCGGCCTGGTGGGCGGCCACTGCATCGGCGTCGATCCGTATTATCTGACGCACAAGGCGGAAATGCTCGGTTATCACCCGCACGTGATCCTGGCCGGGCGCCGCATCAATGACGGCATGGCCAAGTTCGTGGCGGAAAAAACCATCAAGCAAATGGTGCGCGCCGGCTTCAAGCTGAAAGGCTCGCACGTGAATGTGCTGGGCTTGACCTTCAAGGAAAACTGTCCCGATCTGCGCAACTCGAAGGTGGTCGACATGATTCATGAATTGCAATCGTATGGCGTGCAGGTGCATGTGCACGACCCGGTGGCCGATAGCCGCGAGGCGCTGGAAGAATACGGGCTCGTGCTGGAAAGCTGGGAGCAGCTGCCGCAGGCCGAAGCGCTGATCAGCGCCGTGTCGCACCAGGCGCTGCTGGTCCGGCCGCTCGGCGACTACCAGGCCAAGCTGGTGGAAAGCGGCTGCTTCATCGACATCAAGTCGCGTTTCGATGCCCGCCTGCTCGAGCAGGGTGGCCTGCATGTGTGGCGGCTGTGATGGCGGCCGAAGTAACGGTGAGCCCGGGCGCCCACGCGTATGGCCGGGCGTGCGGACAACTGGCCGACCGGCCACAGCGCTGGCTGGTGACGGGCGTGGCCGGTTTCATCGGCTCGCATCTGCTGGAAACCCTGTTGTCGCTGGGCCAGCAGGTGCGCGGCATCGATAATTTCATGACGGGCCACCGGCACAATCTGGCGCAGGTGCGGGCCAGCGTGGGCGAGAACGCCTGGAAAAATTTCGACTTTATCGAGGGCGATATCCGCGATGGCGGCACGTGCGCCGCCGCTTGCGCGGGCATCGACTTCGTGCTGCACCAGGCTGCGCTGGGCTCCGTTTCGCGCTCGCTGGAAGACCCGCTGCTGTGCCATGCCGTCAATGTCAGCGGCTTTTTGAACATGCTGGCCGCGGCCCGCGCGGCGCAGGTACGGCGGTTTGTGTATGCGGCCTCGAGCGCCACCTATGGCGACCATCCGGCCTTGCCGAAAGTGGAGTCGCAGATCGGCGCGCCGCTGTCGCCGTATGGCTTGAGCAAATACGTCAACGAGCTGTATGCGCAAATCTATGCGCGCTGTTACGGGCTTGAAACGGTAGGCTTGCGTTATTTTAATGTCTTCGGCCCAAGGCAAGACCCGCTGGGCGCCTACGCGGCCGTGATTCCCCGCTGGATTAGCGCCATGCTGGCCGAGCAAAGCGTGCACATCTACGGCGATGGCGCCACCAGCCGCGATTTCTGTTTTGTCGACAATGCCGTGCAAGCCAATCTGCTGGCCGCCACCAGCATCGACCCGGCCGCCATCAACCAGGTCTATAACGTGGCCGTCAATGCGCGCACCAGCTTGATGCAGTTGCATACGTCCATGCAAGCCATGCTGCGCCTGAGCTGCCCGGAATTGTTGCCGCAAGCGCCGCAGTATGGCGACTTTCGCGATGGCGACGTGCGCCATTCGCAAGCCGACATTGCCAAGGCGGCCCGCCTGCTGGGCTACTCTCCCACGCACGATTTGCGCCAGGGCTTGCGCAAAACCATCGCCTGGTATGTGGCGGCGCAGCGCCCGGCACAGCTTGCCGATCCGCTGGCCCACGGTTGACTGCGCCACTACGCCGGTGGACGCGCCGGTGGCGCAACGCGCGTGCTGCCGCTACTGCCGCTGGCCAGCACGCGCGGCGTGCCGCGAAAGTCGGTCGTATGCAGGCTCGCGGGCCGGCGCCATACCCTGGCCACATAAGCGAGCACCCGTTCGGCCTGCTCCAGGTCCAGCCCCCGGCCATCGCGCTGGTGGTCGTGCCGCAGCACCAGGCTGCCATCGTCGCTCAGAACGGTGACGGCGATGCACGGTGCGCCATAGTTGTACTTGGGCGCCAGGATTGCTTCGCGGATGGCGTGGAGGTCGCGGCTGGCCAGGCGCGTTTCGCCATCGCGGCGGCTTTCGTGCACGAACAGGCCCAGTTCGTCGGCCAGTTCGGCGTCCAGGTAATTGCGGATAAAGCTGAAGTCATCGTCATCGCGGCAGATCTGGCGCGCTTTTTCCAGCCCCTGGTCTTCGATGATGCGTTCCCACATGCGAAATCCCAGGTGGTAGGGATTCAGCGACAAGGCCAGCTGCCGCTCGCCGGCATGCGGCCGCACCACGTCCGAATGCGACTTGATGGCGGACAGATACAGTGCTGGCGGCAGGAAATCGGCCTCGCGCAACAGCCGCGCATGCCAGTACGAGGCCCAGCCTTCGTTCATGATCTGGCAGGCATAGACGGGATAAAAATAAAACGATTCTTCGCGTACCGCCAGGAAAATATCGCGCTCCCAGTCTGCCAGCTCCGGCCCGTACTGGGCGATAAACCATAGCAAGTCATGCTCGGGCTGCGGCGGCAGCAAGGGGCGCCCCGCCGGCTGTTCCGCGGCGGGCCGTTCGCCCGGCAAGTGCTGGTAGCGTTGCGTAAACGACGCCAGCGGCGAGGGGGCGGGCACGGCGCCGGCCGTGTCATGACAGCAATAGCGCGTCCGGTGCAGCGGCAGGTTGATATCGACATGCTGTTCCAGCGCCAGGGCCGCATCGAGTACGGCTTCGACCTGCTCCTGCCCATGGCGCTGCAAGGCCTGCTCGATACGGTGCGCCCGCGCCGCGCTTTGCTCGAGGATATGCATGCCGGCCATGGCGCCGAAACGGACGAACAGCTGGTTGCGGTGGGCGAAATCGGCGTGGCCCAGCACATGCGCCGTGACCAGGGTGTTGTCGGCCACGGAGTTGTTCTCTGCCATATAGGCGTGGCAGGGGTCGCCGGGAAACATCACTTCAAAGATGTGTGAATTGCCCATCTTTTGCTGCACCAGCTGCTGGATGTAGCGCAAGCCGAACGACCAGTGGCGCATGCGCACAGGCAAGCCGTAGATGGCGATTTCGGCCATGAAGCTATTCGGCACCAGTTCAAAATCGACGCGATGGAAGTCCAGCCCCAGTTCCACGGCCAGCGCCTCGATGCGCGCCGCATAGTCCGCCAGCGTAGCCGCGTCATTGTTCATGGCGATGCCTGCATTGCGGCGCCTTCGTGTTGAAAGAAGGTGCGGATGGCGGCCCAGACATCGTCTGTTTTGGCCAGGATGCTGCAGTGCAGGGGCAAGCCGTGGCGCTCCTGCTCCGCGCACAGGCGGTGCATTTCTGTTTCCAGGGTGCGTGGCGTGCCGGGAACGGTTTCCAGGTAGCCCATGTAGTTGAGCAAGGGTAGCAGCTCGCCGAGCGCCAGGCTGGCCGCGCTGCGGTCTTCGCTGAAGTTCTCGCCATCGGAAGCATAGAACAGGTAGGCGTTGTACTGGCCGGACGCATAGTGTTCGTTCAGCAATTCGCGGCCCAGGCGAAAGGCGCCTGAAGCGATGGTGCCGCCCATGCCATTGACTTGAAAGAATTCTTCCTCGGAAAACTCCCAGGCCCGTGTCGTATGGGCGATGAAACGCGCCTCGACCCTGGCATAACTGCGGCGCAAGCCTTGCAGTGCGAAGAAAAAGAAGGATTTGGCCAGTTTGCGCTCGGCCTGCGCCATGCTGGCCGACACGTCGAGGACGAAAAACACCACGGCGTTCGCACTGGGGCGTGGTTTCAGCAGCAACTGGCGGAAACGCAAGTCTTCGTTGATGAAGGCGACCGGCTGCTTTTGAGTCTGCGGCGTCTGCAGCTGCGTTTGCACTTGTGTCTGCACGGCGCGCCGCTTGATCGCTTCCTTCATGGTGCGCCGCCGGTCCAGCCGCGAGCGCGCGCCATGCTTGTCCCAGCCGGCCCGGACATAGGCGGCATCGTCGATCGTGCTCAGGTGCCGCGGCTGCAGATTCGGCAGTTTCAGCTCTTCCCACAGCCAGTCCATGATGTCGTCGATGGCAAATTCCAGCAGCAGGCGTACTTCGCCCTCGCCATTGCCGCCGTCGCCTTGCTCTGCTTCATCGTCGGAGCCCGGCGGCCGCGCGGCGCGCAGGATGTCGCCCGGCTGGCCTGCCCCCTGGCCGGCGCCGTGGCTGCTGCGCGGCTGCGCCAGGCGGAAGCGGGCGTGTTCCAGCAGGCGCACGGGCACTTGCACCTGGCGCTGCTGCGGCCCGCTGATGACGTCGGGGCTGGTGATCAGGTCGGACAAGTGCGCCTGCACGGCGTCGCGTACCTTTTGGCTGTGCCGCAGCCAGTCGCGCGCGCCGCGTGAAAACAGGGCGTACCAGGGCTGTGCCAGGCGCTGTCCGGTCTCGCTCTCAGCCCTGATCCCGGCCCCTGGCGTGCGTTCCGGCGTGACGTTCCGATCGGCAGCCATGTTGCGGGTCGCTTGCATGCTTACTCCTGTGCCAGCAGGGTGGTGACATAGTTGAGCGCTTCGCGCGCGCTGTGGGCGTCATAACCGTATTCATCGACCAGGCGCCGTTCGACGGCGGAAATCTTGTTGCGCACGTCATCGTCGGGGCGCTTGGACGAGCTGACCAGGCGCAGCACGTCGCGCCGCTGTTCAAACAGATATTGCTGGACGGCGTCATGCAGCTGGACATGGCTGCCCAGGCCAAATGGCTCGCCACGCTTGAAGGCGCCCATGGCCTTGCGCACCACTTCCTGGCGGAAGGACTGCTTGCCGGAATCGCTGATATGGATTTTTTCTTCCACGGTGCGCAGGAACCGTTCATCGGGCCGCCGTTCTTCATTGGTGATCGGGTCGCGGATCTGGCGGTTGTCGAGCATGGCTTCCACCTCGTCGAGATACTTGTCGAGCAGGTCCTGCGCTTCCTGCTCGAACGAGACGAACAAGGCCTTGTGCACGTCCGCCTTGACCCAGCGGTTATAGAAATCCTTGCGCGTCAGCACCAGGTAATCGATCCACTTGCGCTTGCGCCGGGGCTCGATGCGGGCGTCGTTCTCGATGGCGTCCTTCAGGGCCAGCAGTACCTCCATGGTGGAGAGGCTGTTGCGCTGCGCGGAAATGATGGCGTGCGACAGCGCATTGATGACGAAGCGGGGCGAGACGCCGGCCAGGCCTTCCTCTGGCGCCTTGTCCCTGTCGCGCAGGCGCCGCACTTCGGCCTGGTTCAAGTCTTCCACTTCTTCATCGGCGTAGATGCGCAGCTTTTTGACCAGCTCGCTTTCCTTGTCGTCGCCTTCCTGCATGCGGCTCAGGATGGCGAATACGGCGGCGGCATGCAGCACGTGCGGGTCCAGGTGCACCTCGCGGAAGGCGGGCGCGGCAGACAGGATCAGCTTGCGGTAGATGCGCGCTTCTTCGCGGTAATTGAGCGTGTACGGTACTTGCACGATGACCATGCGGTCGAGCAGGGCTTCATTCTCGCTTTCTTGCAAAAACTTGCGGAATTCCGCCAGATTCGTGTGGGCGAGGATGCATTCATCGAGATAAATCAGGGGGAAGCGCGATACCTTGACATTCTTTTCCTGCGTCAGGGTCAGCAGCAGGTACAGGAATTCGCGCTTGACCTTGAGGATCTCGATCATTTCCAGCATGCCACGGCTGGCTGCATACACGGCGCCCGACCACGACCAGGCGCGCGGATCGCCTTCGTCGCCATAATGGGCCACTTTTGACAGGTCGACCGAACCGACCAGGTCCGCCAGGTCGGCCGTGGTGGGATCATGCGGCGCATACGTGCCCACGCCGCAGCGGCTCGCCTCGGAAATCATGATGCGTTCGACGGGCATGCGCAGGAAATCGCCATGGTGCTGGTCTTCCAGGCGGGCGCAGCAATGCGGGCACAGTTCGCCGCGGATCTCGACGCCATAACTGTCGCGGAAGGCGGCGCGCATGGTTTGCGGCACCAGGTGCAGCGGCGATTCGTGCACGGGACAGCCGGCGATGCCATACAGGGCGCCTTCCTGGGTGCGGCTGTACTCTTCCAGCCCGCGCTTGAGCAGGATCACCAGGGTCGACTTGCCGCCCGAAGGCGGCCCCAGCAGCAACAGCATGCGCCGTCCGACTTCGGAGCCGGCGGCGGCCGCCTTGAAATAGGCGGCCACGCGGTCGATCGCCTCGTCGATGCCAAACAGTTCGTCGTCGAACAGGCGGCAGCGGAAATGGCCGCCGCTGTCTTCATGCCCGCTCCAGCGCATCATGTCCCACAGATATTGATGGGCGTTGCGGGCCAGCTGGGCTGCGCTACCCGGCAGGATGTGGGCGACGAAGTCGGAAAAAACGCCATCCCAGCGGTCCACGCGGTGCTCCGCCGTGAACGCTTCCATGCGCCGCATCAGGCTGCTGCGCTGGGTCGCGTCATCTTCCCCGGCTTGCGCCGCCGTGACATCGATGGCGCTGCCGTCGGGAGTCTCGCTGCCGCCGGCGGCCAGCGGCTGCGCTGGGTAGTGTGGCGTCGTTCGAAGTATCGTCATCTTTCTACTATCCCTCCGGTGGTCAGCGCGTGGATTCCAATTTGCCATCTCAGTATAGGGCGCTGGCGATGCCGGCGACGGTCGCACACCTGATGTCGCTCAACTCAAAAGGTGGAACTATTTACCTGGTCTTTTTGAAATCATTTTTATGCGCCGGCACACCTGGACACCTGGATCCAGATCAATGCCGGCCGCCGCCAGCGGCCCACACTGCCTGGGGGAGATGCCCACAAGGAGAGCAAAATGATGAGCGATGAACAAGGATTCAGTACGCCGCCCGCAGGCGGCGCCGGCAAGGGTCAAAGCGCCGACGATGAAGAAGCCGTGGGGCAATTTTCCGCGCCAGGCGAGGACGATACCGGCATTGAAAGCGCCTCGGTGGCGGCAGTCCAGGATGCGCTGGCCGGCGTCAGCATGGAATTGCTGGAAATGAAGCGCAGCATCGAGGACGGCATGCGCACGGCCATTTCGCAGGCGGCCGGCGTGCGCGCGGTCGATGCCTTCAACGATGCGGGCAATATCCAGGGCGTCGCGATCGGCCTGGGCGAGGGCGCCAGCGACAGTTCCTCCGGCGAACCGGGCCTGCCGGCGCTGACCCTGTATGTGGCCGAACCGACCTCGGTCGACCGCGCCAAGGCGGCCATCGTGTCGGCCATGGGCATCCGCGCTATGGCCAGCGACAAGGTGCCCGTCAACATCGTCGTCACGGGCGTGATCGACGCCCAGCCGCACCGCTTTCGCCTGCGGCCCGCGCCGGGCGGCGTGTCGGTCGGCCACTTCCGCATCACGGCAGGCTCCATCGCCTGCCTGGCGGTGGGCCGCAGCGCGCCGCGCAACAGCCGCCTGATGATCCTTAGCAACAATCACGTGCTGGCCAACTCGAATGGCGCCGTGTTTGGCGACTGCATCGTGCAGCCGGGGCCGATCGACGGCGGAAAATGTCCGCAAGACCAGGTCGCCACCCTGGAGCGGTTCGTGCCGATCAATTTCAGCGGCGGCGTCAATTTTGTCGATTGCGCCACCGGCTGGGCCTGGCCAGACCGGGTGCGGCGCGAACTGGTGTTTCTCAGCGGCGGCGTGCCCGCCTATTTTCGCATCAGCAGCGGACTGGTCGCCCCGGCACTGGGCATGCTGGTCGGCAAATCCGGGCGCACCACGCAACTGACGCAGGGCCGCATCACGGGCCTGGGCGCGACGATCAATGTCAATTACGGGGGCGGCAGGGTCGCGCTGTTCCAGGATCAGATCGCCATCCAGGGCTTGAGCGGCGCCTTCAGCGCGGGCGGCGATTCCGGCTCGTCGATCTGGACCTGGAATCAGCAGCGCAACCCGGTCGGCCTGCTGTTTGCCGGTGGCGGCAACGTCACGTTTGCCAACCAGATGCGCAGGGTGGTAGTGGCGCTTGATATCAACCTGTACACCTGATTTGCACCTGAGCAAGAGTCCGTGGGCGCGCCGGGATGCCTGCTTGCGCAAGCGCCTGTTTTGCACGATGATGGTAGTGTCGCCAGCAGTGTTGTGCACGGCGGCAGGAGAAAAATCATGTCAAACAGTAAATTCATGCAAGACCCTTATCTGCTGGCGGAAGATGCGGCCATGCCTTATCTGCCCGATAGCGACGGCATGGCGGCGCCATCCGTCGTGCATGGCAGGCTGGAGGCGGCGAAGCGGCGCAATGAGCGCGCGTTGATGGCCATCGAGGGCGTGGAAGGCGTCAGCCTGGGGCATAACCTGCGCGGCAACGAGACCATCGTGCTGTACGTGCGCGACGCCTCGGTGCGGCAGCGCGTGCCGGCCCAGGTGGAGGGCTATGCGGTGGAAACGAGCATCACGGGACAGATCGATATCCTGCAGCGCTAGCAAAAAGCCGAAAGCGCCGGCGTCTGCAAGGACGCCGGCGCTTGGGCAGCGTTGCCGTTTATTTGCTCAGCCTGCCGATCGCTTCGGCCACGCCGGCGCCATAGGCCGGGTCGCACAAGGTACAGTTGCCGATATGGCGGGCCTTGACTTCCGGCGAAGCGCCGGAAATGGCGCGCGCCGTGTTCTCGAACAGTACTTGCTGCTGTGCTTTTGTCATGAGCTGGAACAGGGCGCGCGGCTGCGAATAATAATCTTCATCGACCCGGTGATTCCAGTGGTCGGCCGCGCCTTCGAGGCTCAATGGCGGTTCGCGGAAATCGGGCTGTTCGGCCCATTCCTGCTTGCTGTTCGGTTCGTACGCCAGGGTGCCGCCCAGGTTGCCATCGACGCGCATCTGGCCGTCGCGGTGGTAGCTGTGGAACGGGCACCTGGGTGCGTTGACGGGGATGTGGGCATGGTTGACGCCCAGGCGGTAGCGCTGCGCATCGCCATAGGAAAACAAACGTCCCTGCAACATTTTGTCTGGCGAGAAACTGATGCCTGGCACCACATTGGCCGGGTTGAAGGCTGCTTGTTCCACTTCTGCAAAGTGGTTTTCCGCATTGCGGTTCAGCTCCAGCACGCCCACTTCGATCAGCGGATAGTCGCCGTGCGGCCACACTTTCGACAGGTCGAAAGGGTTGATGTGGTAGGTGCCCGCTTCTTTTTCGGGCATGATCTGCACGTACAGGGTCCAGCGCGGGAAATCCTTGTTTTCGATGCTTTCATACAGGTCGCGGTGCGAGCTTTCGCGGTCTTGCCCCACCAGCGCCTCCGCCTCGGCATCCGTCAGGTTTTGTATGCCTTGCTGGGTTTTAAAAGTGAACTTGACCCAGAAACGCTCGTTTTGCGCATTCAGGAAGCTGAAGGTATGGCTGCCGAAACCATGCATGTGGCGAAAACTGCGGGGCAAGCCCCGGTCGCTCATCACCACGGTGACCTGGTGCAGCGCTTCCGGCAGCGAAGTCCAGAAGTCCCAGTTGCTGTTGGGGCTGCGCAATCCCGTGCGCGGATCGCGCTTGATGGCGTGGTTCAGGTCGGGGAACTTCAGCGGGTCGCGCATGAAAAACACGGGCGTGTTGTTGCCCACCAGATCCCAGTTGCCTTCTTCCGTATAAAACTTCAGGGCAAAGCCGCGGATATCGCGTTCCGCATCGGCCGCGCCCCGTTCGCCGGCCACCGTGGAAAAGCGCGCAAACATCGGCGTGCTCTTGCCCACGGCAGAGAAAATTTTCGCGCGTGTATAGCGCGTGATGTCGTGCGTGACGGTAAACGTGCCATACGCCCCTGATCCCTTCGCGTGCATGCGGCGTTCCGGGATGACTTCGCGGTCAAAATGGGCCAGTTTTTCCAGGAACCAGACATCTTGCAGCAGGGCGGGACCCCGTGGCCCCGCTGTCTGGATGTTTTGATTGTCGACAACAGGCGCGCCGGCGGCAGTGGTGAGCTTTTTCATTGGACTCTTTCTGAATGAGAAGGGCAATGAACCGGCCTGGTGCGCACGGGCGTCCTGACGCTTATCTCTGCGCTTTCCCCATACCTGCTGTTTACCACTGGCTGGGATGCACGAAGCTCACCGGGCTGGTTCAGAATGGCGATTTCTAAAAAGCATTTCAGTGTAATCCTGTCGGGAGGCACAGCATCCCGGCGCCGCCATCGAAGGCGGCAAACCCATCATAGCCTGACGCCGCCGCCAGCTCCAACACGATTGACATGGCGCAATGAACGTTGCTGCACCTTATTGGCGGCATCGCTCCCGCATGCTGGCCAGCGACTGTCGCTGCACGCCGTCGGCCAGCATATTGTCTGGCGCCAGCCATTGCAGGAAAGCCGAGCGCAAGGCCGGCCATTCGCTGTCGATGATGGAAAACCAGGCCGTGTCGCGGCTGCGGCCCTTGTAGACGCTGGCCTGGCGGAAGATCCCTTCGAATTGAAAGCCCAGGCGCAGCGCCGCTTGCCGCGATGGCGCGTTCAGGTGATCGCATTTCCATTCATAGCGGCGGTAGCCCAGGGTGTCGAAAGCATGGCGCATCAGCAGGAACTGGGCTTCGGTGGAAATCGGCGTGCGCTGCAGGCTGGGAGAAAACATCACGTGGCCCACTTCGATGGCCCCATTGGCCGGGTCGATGCGCATCAGCGCCAGGGTGCCCACGGCGCGTCCGCTACGCAGGTCGATTACGGCGAAATGCAGCGGGTCCATGCTCTGCGCGGCCAGCTCCGCATAGGCCCGGTAGCCGGCCGCATCCGTGAACGGGCCGCTGACCATATAGGTCCAGCCCCTGTGATCGGGCGCCTGTGCATAGGCTTGATACAGGTCGCTGGCGTGGCGTCCGGCGTCGAGCGCTTCCAGGCGGCAGTAACGTCCCTGCAAGCTGATGCGTTCAGGACGGGGGCGGGTGGTCCAGCCGGGGAGCGGGGCGCCTATCGGTTGCTGCAGGTGGTTGAAAAAGGAAGACATGGTGCGCTTTCTACAAGATGGCACCGGCACCATGCCGGCCCCAGAAGGGCACGATACGGCTATCGAGGTACCATGACAAGATCCAGATCCTGTATATTTGATGGTGCCATAGACTAGCTCACGATCAATCCCATGCATCCGCAAACCTTTTTGGAACTGCCGCTGTCGCGCGCTGCCGGCGCCGCTCCCTTGCAACGCCAGCTGCATGCACGCCTGAAGAGCGCCATCCTTGGCGGCGAATTGGCGGCCGGAAGCAGCCTGCCCGGTTCACGCGCCCTGGCTGCTACCCTGGGCATCGCGCGCAATACCGTCAGCGCCGTCTATGATCAATTGGCCGTGGAAGGATATGTGCTGGCGCGCAGACAAGGCACGCAAGTGGCGCCCAGGTCGCAGCGGGAAGAAAAGCCGGCGCAATCCGCGGCACCGGTGCTGGCCCGGCGCGTGGCGCAGTTTGCCGCACCGTTGGCGATGCACAGGCCGGCGGCGCTGCGGCCGGGCGAGCCGGCGTTGCCGCAATTTCCGCTGGCCGCCTGGCGCCGGGCCCTGGATGTGGCTTATCAAGGCAACACGGCAGCGCTCGGCTATGGCGATCCGGCCGGCGAGCCTGCCTTGCGGGCCGCCATCGCCCGCTACCTGGCCGTCGCGCGCGGCGTGCGCTGCAGCGCGGAACAGATCGTCATCACGGAAGGCGCGCAGGAAGCGCTGACCTTGTGCGTGCGGCTGCTGAGCAATCCCGGAGATATGGTCTGGGTGGAGGATCCTGGCTATCGCGGCATCAAGGCGGCCATGCAGGCGGGCGACTTGCGAATACGGCCGATGCGGGTCGATGGCCACGGCCTGGCGGCCACGCCCGAGGATTGGCGTGAGTATCCGCCACGCCTGGTCTATACCACGCCGGCCCATCAGTATCCGCTGGGCGCGGTCTTGCCCGTGCCGCGCCGCCTGCAGCTGATAGCCGCGGCGCGCGCGCATGGCGCCTGGCTGGTCGAAGACGATTACGATAGCGAATTTCGTCACGCGGGCGAACCGGTGGCCGCCATGCAGGGACTGTCTGGCGATGGGCCCGTATTGTATGTGGGCACCTTCAGCAAGACCATGTTTCCCGCGCTGCGGCTGGGTTTCCTGGTGCTGCCGCCAGCCTTGCTGGCCGCGGCGCAAGCACCGTTGGCGGCGATGTTGCGCGGCGGACACCGTCACGAGCAGCTGGCCATGGCGCACTTTATCGACAGCGGCCAGTATGCGCGCCACCTGGGCCGCATGCGCAGGCTGTACCGTGCCCGCCAGCAAGCCTTGTGCGCGGCGCTGATCCATCATTTTGACGTGCCGCATACGGTCGAGGGCGGCCATTGCGGCATGCACCTGACCGTGCGCCTGCCGCCAGCCTTTCCCGACCAGATGATTGCTGCCGCTGCCCATGCTTATGGCATGGCAGTTTCGCCCTTGTCCGGTTTTTCGCTGGCGCCCACTGAGGAAGACAATGGCCTGGTGATCGGCTACGGCAACACCGCGCCCGAGCTGTATGGTTCCTTGCTGGGACGGCTGGCCAAGCTGGCCCGCCAGGCGAAACCTAGCTAAGCGCTTGCCGACAGCTTCAGATACGCAATGCACATCAATATCAGCTGCTTGTGGACGGCTTCGGCCTCGGGGCTGGAAAGGTTGCGCTCGAAAACATTGCGGACCGTGCCGAAGACGGTCGCCAGCAGCGTCAGGTTGACCGTGGGCAGGTCATGGAACGGGAGGTCGGAGGTGCTTGCCAGCATGGCGGCGCTTGCCATATCGACGCGGCGGCTGAAGGCCGCAATCAAGGACTCATTATCGAGTTCCACGACGGAACGGTAGAGGGCGCGCGTGACTTCGGGCCGCGCTGTCTTGGCGTTCCAATAGCTCGTCACCAGCGCCTCCACCATTTGCCCGATCGGCGCGCCATGCTGCGCCTGGCAAGCGGTTTCCACCTCATGCGCCAATGCCTCCAGATAACGCTCATTGAGCGCGTAGAACAGCGACTGCTTGTGCGGGAAATACTGGTACATGGTGCCGACCGAGACGCCAGCCCGCCCGGCGACCCGGGTAGTGGTCAGCCGGCGCGGCCCGTCGCTCACCAGAACCTGAATGGTTGCCTCGAAAATAGCGTCCAAAGTCGCCTTCGAACGGGCCTGGCGCGGCATTTTCCGGGCTGTCAGGTGGGGTGGCGGGCTCAAGGTCATATGCGAATTCTCAAACTGAATGATCCTTCATATACTAGCTGCAACAAACCCATATTGAAAGGAACATTCATGATCAGCAGTCACCGTATTGCCCTCGTCACCGGCGCCAACAAAGGTATCGGGCTGGAAATTGCGCGCCAGCTTGCGCAAGCCGGCGTTGTCGTCATCCTTGGCGCCCGTGATGCCGGGCGCGCCAAAGCGGCGCTCGACGATCTCTTGTCTCAGGGGCTGAAAGCGCAAGCCGTTCCGCTCGACCTCGACGACCATGCCAGCATCGCGGCGGCAGCCGAAACGATCCGTGCCGAACATGGCAGGCTCGACATCCTGGTCAACAATGCCGGTATCGTCGATGCGGCGGATGGCCCGCCGGGCACGGCCTCGCTTGACGCCGTGCGCCGCATCATGGAGACCAATTTCATCGGTGCCCTGGCGGTAACGCAAGCAATGCTGCCGCTGCTGCGCAAGGCGCCGGCAGCGCGCATCGTCAACCTGTCCAGCTCGCTGGGCTCGTTGACGCTCAACGGCGACCCGGCGTCACCCTATTATGCGGCGCGGCTGATTGGCTATAACGCCTCGAAGGCGGCGCTCAATATGCTGACGGTGCAGCTGGCCGAAGCGCTGCGCGGCACATCCATCGTCATCAACTCGGTCAGCCCGGGCTACGTGAAGACCGACCTGACCGGCCAGCAAGGTTTCATGAGCGCCGAGGAGGGCGCAAGGCTGCCAGTAGCCTATGCCCTGCTCGGGGAGGGGGCCGTGTCTGGCTGCTTCGTCGAGGCCAGCGGCCAGACACCCTGGTAGGCTCTGCTGTATTGGGACAAAGCTAGAACTTGTTCCAATTGTTATGCCGGTGCTCCGTCGCCTCCTTCAATAAATGGCTGGCCTGCAAGGCATCGTCGGCCTGCACCGTCATCGCCAGTTCCTGCAGGGCGGGCGGGTATTCGTGGTGGGCTGATTCTTCCAGCAAGGCGCGGCTCTTGGCCAGGTCGCGCGCCACGCCGCGGCCTTCGCGGTAGGCGTTGTACAGCAAAAACATGGCATGGGCGTTGCCCAGCTCGCTGGAAACGGCCAGCCAGCGGGCCGCCTCGGCCTGGTCTTGCGGTAGACCTTCGCCATTGGCTGCCAGCAAACCCAGCATCAGCGCCGCTTTCGCATGCCGCTGTTCGGCCGCCTGGCGGTACCACAGCCAGGCTTGTTGCGGCTCGGATGAGCGCAGCATCTGGCCCAGTTCGAACGCCGCTTCTGTATCGCCGGCCCGGGCTGCCTGTTCAAACAGGCGTACAGCGTCGTCGCGGCGTTCGGGACGCAGTTGGTAGACCAGCGCCAGTTCGCGCTCGGCGACCGGCAAGCCGAGGCCGGCCCAGTAGCGCACGCGGTGCTCGGCCCTGGCGTCGTTGGCCTGGCGCGCCTGCATGGCGCTCGCCTCGATTTCTGCCGAGGTCGGCAGCGTCGATGACTGGCAAGCGGCCAGCGCGGCTGCCAGCGCCAGCGCGGTGAGGGACAGATAATGTTTCATGGTGGTCTGCTTCCTGGAGTCGCTGGCCGGAACGGCGTGTTCTGGCCAGCTTTTACTTAGCGCATTTATTTAGCTTATTCACTCAGCTTATTTACTCAGCCTATTTACTCAAATCAATTGCATACTTGGCAAAGCCGCTGGCATCGAGTCCGCCTTCGGCCACCACGTTGGCAATCCCGCTGCTCTTCGCCAGCGCCAGGTGGCCCGGGGCCGAGCGCAGGATCACGGGGCCGCTGGTGGCGGTCTTGACGAAGCTCCAGCTGCGCGCGCTGCCATTGTTGGCCAAGGTGACCTTGCCGCCCTTGCTGCTGAGGGCTGCCAGGTAATTGCTGACGACGGCCTGGTTGGCGTCCGGCGACTTGATGATGGTCTTGCTGCCGTCGATGCCCGGCACGGCGCCGCCGCCACCGGCGCGGTAGTCATTCGTGGCGACGATGAAATCATCGCCGTCCAGCACTGGCGCGCCCTTGTAGGTCAGGTTGACGATGCGGCTGCCGGCTGGCTTCGTCACGTCGATCTGGTAGGTCAGGGCATTGTTTTCCGCGTAGAACACGTCGTAGTTATAGATCGTGCCATACGACGGCACCAGGTCTTGCTCGGCCGTTTTACTCGGGTCGATCTGGGCAAACTGCTTGGCCGAGGTTTCCAGCCAGGCCTTCAAGTCCGAACCCTTGATTTTCACGGCTTGCAGATTGTTATTGCTGTACAAATACAAGTCGCCCGGATTGCGCACCTGCAAGCCGACCGGTGCGGCCGGCGTGGCGCCGTTGGCCACGTCCGTGAAGTCCGACGGCCCGTTGCGGCCCGCCTTGAACGGCGCGCTGCAGGAAATCACGGGGATATTCTTGTAGCTGGCCAGGGTCGCATCGGTGCTGGTGGCAATGAAATTTTTCACATAGTCCAGCTGCGCCTGGTTGACCAGCTGGATCGCGCTGACGTCGCCCGCCAGCGCGAAATAGGCCGACATTTCGAAATCCGTGCTGATGCCCAGCGGCTGTTTGGCGTAGGCGATGGTGGCGGCGTGTTCGGTGGCGACCAGCGGTGCGATGGCCGGGTCAGCCTGTACCAGGGTGGTGCCATCGGTGTATTTGAAGCCGCGCGATTCCACGCTGGTCTTGGTTTGCTGCACCACCCATTTACCGCCCTGGTAGGCCAGGGTCATCTTGATGATGCCCAAACGGCGGCCCCAGCTTTGCGCCATCACCGTCGGCACGCCATTCACGAAACCGTTAACGGGATCAATCCTGGCGCTGGCCGGGAAGGAGGCGAACGACGCGTCCAGCGCGGCCGCGCCTTTTTCCTTGCCTTGCGGGAAAATCAAGTGCGAATGGCCGATCATCAGCGCATCGATGCCGGTGCTGGTCAAATGATAACTGCCGTTTTCCATTTTCGGGCTGTAGGGGCTGGTATCGAGGCCGCCGTGCGACAGGGCCACCACCAGGTCGGCGCCCTTGCTGCGCAGTTCGGGCACATATTGCTTGGCCGCTTCCTGCACGCCCGTCACGCTGACCTTGCCTGCCAGCACTTTTTGATCCCATTCCAGGATTTGCGGCGGCACAAAGCTCATCACGCCCACATTGATCTTGACGTTGAGCTTGCTGCCATCGGGGGCGACGGCGGCGAAATCACGGGGTAGCAGCACGTAAGGCTGGAAGATCGGCTTGCCGCTGGCCACGCCCACTACGTTGCTGAGCACGGATGGATACGTCGGCGCGCCGCAGCTGCCGGCAGGTTTCACCACGCCAGGTATGCCGAAATCGGTATTGGTGATTTGCGACAGGAAAGGCAAGCCATAGTTGAATTCGTGGTTGCCCATGCCGCCCGCGTCATACTTGAGCGCATTCATGGCCTTGTGCACGGCCAGCGTGCCGGAGCAAGGCACGGGCGTGGCGACCGCTTGCAGGTCGGCCAGCAAAGTGCCCTGGATCACATCGCCATCGTCGAGCAGGATGTTGTTGGGACTTTCCGCGCGCGCAGCCTGGATCAGGGTCGACGTGCGGTCCAGGCCCAGGCTGCTGTCTTCCGCCAGCGCATAGTAGTTGTAGCCAAGCACATTCGAATGGATATCGGTGGTTTCCAGCAAGGCCAGGGTCACGGTCGTGCCTTCCGGTATGGCAGGGGCGTGGGAACTGCCGTTACAGCCCGCCAGCCCCGCGCCCAGTGCCGCCAGCGCTGCCCGCATCATCCAGTTTGTTTTCATTGCCATCCTCACAAAGACTCAAAGGACGCGACTGTAACGCCGCGATATGACGGCGCGATGACAGTCTGGCAAGGTGCATGGATGCTGGTGTTATGCTGGAGTTATACCGGATACCAGGCCAGCGTACAGCCGCGTCCGTGCGACTTGGCCTGGTACAGGGCAATGTCTGCCCGCTGCAGCATGCTCTCGATGGTGTCGCTCTCGATGCCGGTGTCGACATCGCGCCGGCACATCGCAATGCCGGCGCTGTAGGACAGCGCGAAGCCCAGCTCTCCCGCCGAGTGCTGCTGCAACCAGAGGCGCAGCCGTTCGTCGTAAGCCTTCACCGCGGCCAGGTCGGCACAGTTGAGCAATACGCAGAATTCTTCGCCGCCATAACGGCAGAACAGGTCGCCGGCGCGGCTCACGGCCCGCAAGCCCGTCACGAAAAGCTGCAAGGCCTGGTCGCCAACGGCATGGCCGTGCGTATCGTTGATCTGCTTGAAGTAATCGAGGTCCAGCATCAGCACGCCGACAGGCTGGCGGTAGCGCAAGCTGCTGGCCAGATCAATGCGGGACTGCAGCAGCCAGGCGCGGCGGTTCAGGGCGCCCGTCAAACCGTCCTGCGTGGCCAGGCGTTCCAGTTCGCGCGCCATCTCGTCGCGGTGCGCCAGCAGGATGGCCACCACGGACAGCACCATCATCGCGTTGGATGACAAGGCAAATATCTGGTTGACCAGGTGGGGCGCATAGAAATTCGGAAATTCGGCCGTGTAAAATGCGCCCAGCACGCCGCGCAAGGCCAGCACCACCATCTGCACCGACAACGATATGACCAGTAACCAGCGCCAGCGTCCAATCGGTATCTGTGGGGTGCGGCACAGGCTCACTATCACGGTGGCAATCTGCAAGGCCAGCAAGCCGTTGGACCAGCCGACCCGAAACGGATAGTCGGCAAAGCCGATACCATAGCCGGTGGTCATGAGGACGGCGATGATGGCGGGAACGTAGGCGGCCGGCTTGCGGCCGCACCAGAGCTCGAAGGCCATGGCATTGCATACCATGCCGGACGATACGCTGGCCATGGCGAGCACCGACAGCAGGTGGTCAGCCCAGCCACCCCGCTGGCAGGTGCTCGATAACAGCAGGAAAATCCAGCCTGCCGTTTGCAGCATGATCCCGGTTTGAGCGTAACGCGCCGCCCGGTTTTCCCGCCCCATGAAATACGGCAAGGCCACAGCCATGATCAACAGATTGAGTGTCATGGTAATGAACAGGGACGATACGTCGATTGTCAGCACTAATGACACTTTCTGAAATAATTACGGAGACCGTATTATCACAATGAAAGCGGTACAAGGGTGGACTTTTTCAGAACTGTGCGGCTTAGGTGCTTCTTATATGCAGGCAGCCACGGCCTTGGCCAGCCACTGGGCATCGATGCGGCCCAGGCGCCGGGTGCAGATCTCATGCTCAGCATTTAATATCACTGTGTACGGCAAGCCACTGATTTGATTGCCAAATCTGCCCATCAGGAGGTTTGCCGGCGGGGCCGCGTGGGCCTGTTCATAGCTGGCAGGATGCTGTTGCAAAAAGCCGCGCGCCGCTTGCTGCTCATCGATGGCGATGCCGATCACGGCCGTGTGCCGCTGCCTGGCTGCTTGGGCATTTAGCAATGGTAATTCGGCTACGCAGGGTATGCAATTGCTAGCCCAGAAATTGAGGATCACGGGCCGGTGCTTGTAACTGTTCAGGCTAACCTGGCCTGCACCGGTAAGCCTGGGCAAGTCCAGTTGCAGCGGCGCCGCGCTGGCGACGCTGCCGGCCAAGCCCAAGATGCAAAGAAAACGCTTCATTCAGACCCCACGGCCGCATCCGTGATGCGGTAGTACAAGCCCATGCTGTCATTGGCCAGCACCTTGAACTTGCCTTGCATGATGATGGGTGCGTAGGTAAATTTCACGGGCGTCTTGCTCTTGATTTCCACCACGCCTTCCGGGCCGGCCGGCAGGCAATACGGGCAACTGGCGGACGTCACGGTCAGCAAAAAGTGTTTTTGTTTCTGGCCTGGTTCCAGCGGCATCATGAAACCCTGGACTTTCACGTCGGTATTGTCGAGTGCGCTGATTTCCGGCGTGTATTGGGGCACCATGCGGCCTTTTTTTGCCTTGACGGTGGTGGCCTTGCCCAGCAAGCTCCACGACACGACGCCGGGAATATCGGTCAACGGGGCAAAAAACGAGGGCGGCTGCTCGGTGGCGCCCGCCAGTGCAGAGGCGCTGGCCGAAACAGATAGCAGGGCGCAGGCGGACAGAACGATGATTTTTAACATGGGTAGTCCTTTAGTGGGATCTGGCCAGGGTAGCGGCAATATCGGTGCGGTAGGCGCGCGCGGCGGGCAGGGCGGCGGCCAGCAGCCCCACCGCCACGGCGATCAAGGGCAGCCAGGCTTCGCCATCGACGATGCGCCAGCTGTGCAGATGCAACTGCTGCGCGCTGCCCAGGCTTGCCGCCAGTACGCCCACGCCCAGGTGGCCCAGCAGCCAGCCGATCAGCGCGCCGGCCAGCGACAGCAGCAAGCCTTGCGCCAGCAGCAGCCGCAGCAGTTTGGCCGGGCTGGCGCCCAGGGTGCGCAAGATTGCCATATCGGTCTTGCGTTCCTCCAGCGCGCCATACAGCGCCACGAACATCGACAGGGCCGCCACCAGCAGCACGCCAGCGGCGATGGCGCGCAGCACATCCATGCCGATGCCCAGCAACTCGAACAGCCGCGCCGCCTCGAATGCCGGTTGCGCCGCCTGCAGCCGGGGCTGGCTATTGACCCAGCGCGGCATGCTGACGGCCGCCAGCGGCGAGGCATACTCGACCAGCACGGCCGTCAGTTCGCGCTCGGCCACCGGCTTGGCCACTTCGTCGGGGTCGGTTTCATGCACGCGCCACACCGAATCGACGGGCGTCAGGATCAAGCGGTCCAGCACGCTTCCGGTCGGTTGCAATATGCCGACCACCGTGTACGGCGCATGGTCGTGCAGCTCGCCGCCGGCCGTCAAACCGTGCGAACCGGCAAACTTGGCGCCCAGGGTGGCGCCCGTTTCACGCGCCGCCAGGGCGCCAAACACGGCTTCCATCGGGTGCTCGAAAGGCTTGCCCTGCGCCAGCTGCGCATCGTAGTGTTCGGCATAAGCGGCATTGGTGCCGACGATGCGAAAGCCATGGAAATTGTCGCCCAGCGCCAAAGGAATCGCCGTCCTGACCAGCGGCTGCGTGGCCAGCGCCTGCAAGGTAGGGTAGGGCACATTGCCGGTGGGAATATCCACGTGGTAGACGGAAGACAAGATCAGTTGCAGCGGCGACCCCTTGGCGCCCACCACCAGGTCGATGCCCTCGGCGTCGCGCAGCGCGCCTTCTTCCAGCTGGGTCGAGACGGCCAGGATAAACGTCATCATGGCAATGCCGATCGCCATCAGCAGCAAATTCAATGCCGTGGCCAACGGCTTGTGGCGCAAGGCTTTCCAGGCCAGCGACAGCGCATTCATGCCGCCACCCGCAATGCAGACAAACGCAACACCCTGGCATCTGGCAAGGCGGCCAGCACGCGCGCGTCATGGCTGGCGATCAATAGCGAGGCGCCGGCCTGTTCCGCCTGGCTGGCCAGCAAGCGCACCACGGCCGCGCACGCCTCATCGTCGAGGTTGGCGGTCGGCTCATCGGCCAGTATCAATTTCGGCCGCATCGCCACGGCGCGCGCGATGGCCACCCGTTGCCGCTGGCCGCCGCTCAATTGATGCGGGTAGGCATCGAGCTTGTCGCCCAGGCCCAGGCTATCGAGCAAGCCCGCCGCATGGCCGGGGTTGGGGCGTTGGCCGCTGGCATAGGCGGGTAGCAGCACGTTTTCCAGCACGCTCAAGCTGGCCACCAACGCCAGTTGCTGCGGCAGCAAGCCGATGGCCCGGCCGCGCCAGCCGTCGCGCTGGCGCGGCGTCAGTTGCGACAGTTCCATGCCCGCCACCTCCAGCTTGCCGCCTTGCGGCGTCAATATGCCGGCCAGCAAATGCAGCAGGGTCGACTTGCCCGAGCCCGATGGCCCCAGCAGCAGGCCATGCTGGCCGGCCGGCAAATGAAAGGCGTCGACGGCGAGCACGGCTTGTGCAGGGGGCGGGCCATAGCGATAGCTGAGGGAAGCGAGGTGGAGCATGAAGCCTCTGGTCTGGTCAAAAGAATACTGTGTGAAGAATGCTGCACAAATGCAAGTGAGCTGCATTATAATTTAAAAACGCAATCGACTTGCATTACTGAATGTATCTCTGATCGCATATCGCTTCCACACTGTTCACCCATCTCTAGGATTTTCCATGACGCAACATCGCAAACTCCCCGTGACTGTCCTGTCCGGTTTTCTCGGCGCGGGCAAGACCACCTTGCTCAACCACATACTGCGCAACCGCGAAGGCAAGCGCGTGGCCGTCATCGTCAACGACATGAGCGAAGTCAATATCGACGCCTCGCTGGTCAAGGAAAGCGCGGACGCGGCCGGCGCGGCGCTATCGCGCACCGAGGAAAAACTGGTGGAAATGTCGAATGGCTGCATCTGCTGCACCCTGCGCGACGATCTGTTGCTGGAAGTGCGCCGCCTGGCACAGGAAGACCGTTTCGATTACCTGCTGATCGAATCGACGGGCGTGGGCGAACCGATGCCGGTGGCCGCCACCTTTGATTTCGAAGATGAAAACGGCGACAGCCTGAACGACGTGGCCCGCATCGACTGTATGGTCACCGTGGTCGACTGCGCCAACCTGCTCAACGACTTCGGCAGCGAAGATACGCTGGAGCAGCGCGGCGAAACGGCGGGCGAGGGCGATGACCGCCAGCTGGCCAACTTGCTGACCGAACAGATCGAATTTGCCAATGTGATCGTGCTCAACAAGGTGGACATGGTTGACGCTGCCGAGCGCCTGCGCGTGCTAGGCGTGATCAAGGCCTTGAATCCCGGCGCGCGCGTGATTGAAACCAACCAGTCCGTGGTGCCGCTGGACGCCATCATGGGGACGGGGCTGTTCGACCTGGAACAGGCAGCCAGCATGCCGGGCTGGGCCCAGGAATTGGCGGGCGTGCATACGCCGGAGACGCAAGAGTACGGCATCAGCAGTTTTGTGTATCGCGCCAAGGAACCGTTCCATGCGCAGCGCCTGCATGACTATATTTCGCAGCCGATTGCCGGCGTGGTGCGCAGCAAGGGGTATTTCTGGCTGGCCAGCCGCCCGGAATGGGTGGCCAGCCTGTCCGGCGCAGGCAAGCTGATCAATATTGAACCGGTGGGCCTGTGGTGGGCTTCCGTGCCGAAGGAACGCTGGCCGACCGATGCGGAAACCCTGGCGGAACTGAAAGCCGGCTGGACCGAGACTTATGGCGACCGCTACCAGGAAATCGTGTTTATCGGCCAAAACATGGACCAGGCGGCCATCGAAGCGGACTTGAAAAAATGCCAGCTGAACTTTACCGAAACACGCAAGGGCATGGCTGCCTGGCGCAAGCTGCCCGACCCTTTCCCGCAATGGCAGCGTATGGAAGAGCTGGAAGAAGAGGAAAATTAACCATGAACAGGAAGCGAGCATGACAGAACTGATCCCCGTCACCATCATCACCGGTTTTCTCGGCAGCGGGAAAACCACTTTATTGAAACGCATCCTGCAGGCGGACCACGGTTATCGCATCGCCGTGATCGAAAACGAGTTTGCCGCCGAAAGCATCGACAATGCGCTGCTGGTGCAAGACCGCGACGAGCAGATCGTGGAAATGAATAATGGTTGCATCTGCTGCAGCGTACGCGGCGACTTGATCCGCATCCTGGGCGAGCTGCACGCCAAGCGCGAGGCGGGCACGCTGGCCTTCGACCATGTGATTATCGAGACGACGGGCCTGGCCGCGCCGGGGCCGGTGGCGCAAACCTTCTTTGCGGAACCGTCCGTCAGTGAGTTCTACATGCTCGACGCCATCCTGACGGTGATCGATGCACGCCATGCACAGCAGCAATTGACGGCACACAAGGAAGCGCAGGAGCAGGTGGGCTTTGCCGACCGCATCCTGCTGTCGAAAACGGACCTGGTCAACAAGGAGGAGCTGGTCGCCCTGCGCCGGCGCCTGGTGGCCATCAATTGCCGCGCCAGCATACAGAAGGTGAGCTTCGGCAATGTGCCGCTGCGCGATATCCTCAATATCCGTGGCTTTAATTTGAACGCCATCGTCGAACTGGAGCCGGATTTCCTCGGCGAACTGGGACACCGTCATGGCGACGGCGTGCAATCGTTCGTGTACCACCAGCCGCAGGCGATGGACTTGATGCAGGTGGAAAATTTCCTCGATGCCGTGGTGCAAGTGTTTGGCACCCAGCTGATGCGCTACAAGGGCATCTTGAACATTGCCGGCACGCCATGCCGCGCCGTCTTCCAGGGCGTGCACATGCTGATGGGCTCGGAATTGGGCGCAGCATGGCGCGACGATGAAGTACGGGCCAGCAAGATGATTTTTATCGGCCGCAACTTGCCCCAGGATATGCTGATCCGTGGTCTGGACAAGTGCGTGGCCGGCGTCAGCCCCGGCATCATGGAGGCGGCATGAGCGTCGAAGCAGGCTTGCCCGCCCTGGCCCTGATCTTTATCCTCGGCATGCGACATGGCCTGGAACCCGATCACCTGGCCGCCGTCGATGGCTTGACCATGCGCAGCATGCCCACCCACCCGCGCTGGATGCCGTGGATGGGCGGCATGTTTGCCCTGGGCCATGGCATCACCGTGCTGGCCATCATCGCTGCGGCCGCCATGGCGTCCAGCGAGCTGGCCTTATCTCCCGAAGTGTTCGATGCGCTGGAATGGCTGCCGATCGCCTTGCTACTGGTCATCGCCGTGATGAATGGGCGCTCCTTGCTCAGCAAGCAAGGCCCGGCCCTGGCCAGCGTGCGCAGCCGCATCCTGCCGCCGTGGCTGCGCGGCGCATCCGGCCCCGTGGCGGGCGTGCTGGTGGGCATGCTGTTTGCGCTGGTGGTCGATACGGCCGTGCAGGCGGCCGCCTGGGGTTATGCCGCCGTGGCCCTGGGCGGCATGGGGCCGGCCTTGCTGACGGGACTCGTATTTACCTTGGGCATGGGCGTAACGGACTTGTTCGATGGCTGGGTCACGGCCAAGGTCATGCGTACCGGCAAGGAAGAGGTGATGCGCGCCTTCCGCCGCCGCCTGGGCTGGCCCATCGTCGCCATCTGCCTGCTGATGGCCGTGTATCTGGCGGCCAGCAAGCTCGAACCCGGGCTGGCCTTGCCGGAAGCCTGGTATGCGGCGCTGGGTGCGGCAATGGTGCTGCTGATGGCAGGCTTGTATGGCTGGACCTTGTATGGCTTGCGCCAGGCACGGCCCTGAGCAGGCTTATTTGCAGCGCGGGCACAGCCCCTTGATCAGATAGTCGACTTCCCCGCCGCTGAAACCTTCTGGCAAGGCAACAGGGGCGGGCAGCTTGACTTCATTGAAGCAGGTCACGTCGGCGCAGCGCGTGCACTGGAAATGCGCGTGTTCGTGCGCCTGGTGGCCGGCGCCGGCGCTGAAGCGCCAGACCTGGTCGGCGCCCGCGATGCGGTGCACCAGCTCGTTTTCAGTCAGCCATTCCAGCACGCGGTACAAGGTGACGGAATCGATATCGCTGTCTTGCGACAACGCTTGCTGGATTTCATGGTGGGTTTGCGAACGGTTGTGCGACAGCAGATAGTCGAGCACTTTCACGCGGGTCTTGGTGACGCGGGCGTTGGTGCTGCGTATCAGCGATTCGGCTTGCGGGGTAGGAGAAGATGTCAACATAATATGGCCTGCTTATGGTAGCCGGGCGCGCGGCATGATCGCCGTGTCCTTGCCACACTCTAAGGCCGTATCTTAGCATGCGTACTCAGGGCCTGAACATCCAATAGCGCCCGGCAGGCGTATCGACGGGGTCGAGGAAGCGCTGGTCGGCCCGCGCCTGGTTATGGATCAGGTAAAACATGTCGGACAAAGCCGAGCGTTTTTCAGCGAAATACATGTGTTTCACAAAGCCCGTGTCCACCTTGGTGGCATCGATGGTTTCCACCCCCGCCACGATTTGCATGCCCGGCCCGCTGTCGCCCGCGCGCGCATAGCCGTGCACGGCTTTCGAGGCGGCCAGCGCCAGGTCGTCCGACGATGCATACAGGGTGACGGGATTGCGGGCGCTGGCCAGTTGCGGGGCGATATCGTTCTTGAAGATGGCGGCATCGATATCGGGCGCGGCCAGGATGATTTCCGTAATCTTTTGCGCCAGCACGGGTTGCGCCGCCATCAAAGCGGCGACGGCGCGCGTCAAGCCCCGGCTACCCATGCTGTGGGCGATCAGGTAGACATGCTGCGCGGCAGTCTTGTCGAGAAAATCACTTAAAAAGCCCAGGAGATGGGGCGTGCTCCATTCGATATTGTTTTCATCGATGGTGTAGCCGGACAAGTCGCCCTGCGAGGGCCAGCTGTAAAACACGGGCGCGCCATCGAAACCCAGGTCGTAGGCCATCTGGCCCGTGCGCCGCGCCGCATTTTCAAACGTGACGTTGTAGCCATGGATAAACAAGAAGGCATTCTTGCCGGCCGAGCCGGCGATCTGCGTGCTCAAGGCGGCATAAAAAGTCCCGGCATCCTGCACCTCGGCTGTCAGCAGCACCACGTGCTTGGCCGGATCGTCGCGAAACTCCAGCCGCCACAGCGACGGCGATTCCAGCTGGCCCATGCGGTGGTCGCGCGGGATGCTGATATCGCAACAGCCATAGCTGAGCGTGTCCTGCTCCGCGCTGGGCGCGTTGCGGGCGCCGCTGAAACGCTGGGCCGGCGGCTTGCCCAGGTCGCGCTGGCGGTCGGTGGCGAAATACGTTCTCACCACGGCGTAGTTCGATACCACGCCGCTTTTTTCGATTGTTTCCGCGCTGGCGGAAGGCAGGGGCAACTGGCCGAGCAAGCCTTGCGCGGCAAACAGGCTGGCCATATCGTCGGCTACTTTGGCGTTTGATAAGGCGTGCGCCAGCGCCAGGCGCAGCGATTCGGAGGCAGCATCGGCTTCCAGCGCCGCGATGGCAGCCAGGATGGCAGTTGCGCTGTCGAGCTGGCCGATGGCTGTCTTCAGCTGCTGGTAATAGCGGGTGATGGCTGCGGGAGCGTGATCGGGCGCGCCCTGCCCGATGGCGGCCACGACGGCGAAAGTGATCAGGTCCATCTGCGCCACCTTATGCGTGTTGTCTATATGGTCATAAGATCACGCTCCAGGCGGCTTGTCCAGCGGCGCGTGCGCGAGTGGCGCAACTGTATCAATATTGCCGCTCGTCTAACGCCTGCTGCGCCAGCGATTGCAGCGGTACTGCCTCCTGGCTGCCACGGCCGACATGGGCGGGAATGGCCACGCGCACGGGTTTTCCCTGCACATTGCCGGATGACAAGACATTCGTCGTGATGTCCGGTGCGGCGTTCCACACGGGATCGTCCATGCCTTCGAACACGCGTTTCAATTGTTCGCCCCAGGTATCGCGGATCATGCGGAAATACTGGTTCTTTTCATCGATGGTCACAAAACGCGTGACGGCCAGCCGCTCCGTTTCATACACCAGCAGATCGAGCGGCAAGCCGACGGAGATATTCGAACGCAGGGTGGAATCCATGGAAATGAGCGCGCACTTGGCCGCTTCGTCCAGGCGGGTGGCGGGATTGATCACGCGGTCGAGGATGGGCTTGCCATACTTGGCTTCGCCGATCTGGAAATACGTGTTTTCATCGTGCGATTCGATGAAATTGCCTGCCGAATACACCTGGAACAGGCGGCAACGCTCGCTGCCGATCTGGCCGCCCAGGATGATGCTGACATTAAAATCGATGCCGGAGTCGGCCAGGGCCTTGGCTTCGCGCTGGTGCACGGCGCGCACGGCGTCGCCGACGATGCGGGCCGCCTCGTACATGCTGCTGACGCTCCAGATGCTGCGCCCGTCGGCATCGACGTGCTCGGCCACGATCTGGCGGATCGCCTGTGAAATCGACAGGTTGCCGGCGGTCATCATGACCAGCATGCGGTCGCCGGGATTTTCAAATACGCTCATCTTGCGGAAGGTGCCCACCTGGTCCACGCCCGCATTGGTGCGCGAATCGGACAGGAAAACCAGGCCTTCATTGATACGTATGGCAACACAATAGGTCATCGTAGCGCGTTGTAAAAGATTCAAAGGGAAAGGATTCTACACCAGGCGGGCTGGCTGCTAGCGGGTCAGGATCTGCACCTCCACCGACATGCTTTCCTGGCCGCCCCCCTGGCGCACGCCGCGCACGGGGGCGGCGGAGTCGTAGTCGCGGCCGATGGCCAGGCGGCAATAGGCGTCCGTCATCAGGCGCGCATGGGTCACGTCGATGCTGACCCATCCCTGGAAATCGCTGTCCACGGCCCAGGCGTCGACCCAGGCGTGGCTGGCCGCGTGGCCCGTGGTTTCCGGATCGATATAGCCGGAAACGTAGCGGGCCGGAATGCCCCAGGCGTGGCAACAAGCCAGGAACAGGTGTGCATGGTCCTGGCACACGCCGCGACCCAGCGCCAGTGCGTCGGCGGCGGTGGTGCTGACCATGGTGGCGCCGCTTTCATAGGCGACCTGGCCGGCGATGGTTTCCGCCAGGCGCAGCAAATGCTGCGTACTGGCCGCCGTGTTGCGGTCGGGCAAGCTGCTTGCGGCCAGCTCCACGATGGCCGGCGCCGCCTCTGTCAGCCGGGTGGGCATGGTAAACAACAGCGGCGACAGGGTGTCTTCCAGGTTCAGCCGGCCCTGATACGGATAAATGGTTTCCACTACGCCATGCGCCACCAGGCTCAGGCTTTGGTGGTGTCCATTGATGGTCAGCATATGCGACAGGTTGCCGTACGCATCCGTATAGGCGTGGCACTGGCCCGGCGTGGAGAGCTGCCAGGACAGTGCGCGCTGCTGCGGCTCGATACGCGGCGTCAGGTGCAGCTGCTGGATGGTGTGGGCCAGCGGCGCGCTGTAGCTGTAGCGGGTTTCGTGGCGGATGGTGATCTGCATCAGGCCGCCAGGGGAACGAGGAAGTCGCGGCTGACACGGTTGCCCAGTTCATAGATGCTTTCCAGGAACTCGGTCAGGGTCCGGTGCAAACCCGCTTTCATGATGTCATCGATATGGCCGAATTTCAGCTGCGCGTGCAGCTTGCCGGCAAAGCGCTCCGTATCGGCCGACACATCGTTGCGCAGTTGGCGCAGATTATCGACCACGTCTTCCATGCAGGCAAGTAATGAGCGGGGCATATCGCCGCGCAGCATCAGCAATTCGGCCACGCGCTCGGGCGTGATCACGTCGCGGTAGACCTTGCGGTAGATTTCAAAGCCGGACACGGAGCGCAGCAGGGCCGCCCAGTAATAAAAGTCGCGCTGCTGCACGTCCTTGGCCGCGTCCCTGGCGCCATGGAATTTCACGTCGAGGATGCGCGCCGTATTGTCGGCCCGCTCCAGGAAGGTGCCCAGGCGGATGAAGTGGATCGCTTCATCCTTGAGCATGGTGCCCAGGGTGACGCCGCGCGACAGGTGCGAACGGTATTTCACCCATTCGAAGAACTGGCTGGGATCGCTTTCCAGCAAGTTGCTTTTCAAGCGCTTCTGCATGTCGAGCCAGGTGGCGTTCTGGATTTCCCATACTTCCGTGGTCAGGGTGCCGCGCACGGCCCGGGCATTTTCGCGGGCGGCCGTCAGGCAGGCCATGATGGAGGACGGGTTGTGCGGATCGCGCACCATGAAGTCGAGCACGTCCTGGGTGTGGAAGCGGCCATATTTCTCGTCGTAGGCGCTTTGCAGCTCGGAAATGCCCAAGGTGGCGCGCCAGCCTTGCTCGGCGTCGGCTTCCGATTGGGGCAGCATGGCCGTTTGCATGTTGACGTCCAGCATGCGGGCCGTGTTTTCGGCGCGCTCGGTGTAGCGCGCCATCCAGAATAAATGATCGGCGGTTCTGCTCAGCATTATTGCTCTCCTCCAAACGCCATGGTTTTTTCCAGTATCCAGGTATCCTTGGTGCCGCCGCCCTGCGAGGAATTGACTACCAGCGAGCCTTCGCCCAAGGCCACCCGCGTCAAGCCACCGGGCACCATGGAAATCGTCTTGCCGGACAGCACGAATGGCCGCAAATCGATATGCCGTGGCGCGATGCCATTCTCCACATAGGTGGGGCAGGCCGACAGGGCCAGCGTAGGCTGGGCGATGTAGCCGCCCGGATTGGCCAGCAGGCGCTGGCGGAAATCGTCGATCTGCGCCTTGCTCGAAGCGGGCCCGACCAGCATGCCGTAGCCGCCCGCGCCGTGCACTTCCTTGACGACAAGTTCCGGCAGATTGGCCAGCACATACGACAGGTCGGCCGGTTTGCGGCACTGGTACGTCGGCACGTTGTTCAGTATCGGTTCTTCCGACAAATAAAACTTGATCATGTCGGGCACGTAGGGGTAAATCGACTTGTCGTCGGCCACGCCAGTGCCAATCGCGTTGGCCAGGGTCACGCGGCCGGCGCGGTAGACCGACAGCAGGCCCGGCACGCCCAAGGAAGAATCGGCGCGGAAGGCCAGCGGATCGAGGAAATCGTCGTCGACCCGGCGGTAGATCACGTCGACCCGTTTCGGTCCGCGCGTGGTGCGCATGTAGACGGCATTGTCGTTGACAAACAAATCCTTGCCTTCCACCAGTTCCACCCCCATTTGCTGGGCAAGGAAGGCGTGCTCAAAATAGGCCGAGTTGTACATGCCCGGCGTCATCACGACCACCGTCGGATCGTTGACGCCGATCGGCGCGACCGAGCGCAAGTTGTCGAGCAACATGTCCGGGTAATGATCGACAGGCGCGATCTTGTTGCGCGCAAACAGGTCGGGAAACAGCCGCATCATCATCTTGCGGTCTTCCAGCATGTAGGACACGCCGGACGGCACGCGCAGATTGTCTTCCAGCACATAAAATTCGCCCTGGCCGGCGCGCACGATATCGACCCCGGCGATATGGGCGTAGATGTCGGAGGCCACGGCGATGTCCTGCATTTCAGGCCGGTACTGGGCATTGCGGTAGATTTGCTCGGCGGGAATGATGCCTGTCTTGATGATATTTTGCTCGTGATAAATATCGTGCAAAAACATGTTCAGCGCTTGCACCCGCTGCACCAGGCCCTTTTGCATTTGCGCCCATTCGGTGGCGGGGATGATGCGCGGGATGGTGTCGAAAGGAATCAGCCGTTCCGTGCCGGCATCGTCGCCATACACGGCGAAGGTGATGCCCACGCGGCGGAACAGCAAGTCGGCTTCGGCCCGCTTGCGGGCAATGGTGTCAGGGGATTGCTGTTGCAGCCAGTGGCTGAATTCACGGTAGTGTTCGCGTACCTTGCCATCCGTACCCACTTCATCCGCAGTCATTTCATTAAAAAAATTTGCCATGTTGTGATTTCCCTTGAGCCGTGGACATGGTTAGCTCAGCAGAAATCGTGCCAGCGCGCTAGCGATGGATCGTGTTAAAAACGATCACTTTTGTGGCATGCGCCGCTCTTGCGCACCGCTGTGGTGCGTCACGGGCAGTCATTCAGGGCGGTGGCGCGACAAAGGGCCGGCAATCGATGGGGATATCGAAGATGAAGGTGGTGCCCGTTTCCGGTGCGCTATCGACGGCGACGCTGCCGCCATGGCTTTCGGCCACGTTTTGCACGTAGGGCAGGCCGATGCCCCAGCCAGGCTGCGTGCCCTGATGGTCGCGGCGCAGGTATTCGAAGATGCGGGCCGTCTGTTCCGGCGCGATGGGGCTGCCGGTATTGTGTACGGTCAAGATCATACGCCCGTGTGTTTCTTCTACATGCACGGTAATCGGGCCGTCATCGCCATATTTCACTGCATTGTTGAGCAGGTTTTCCAGTGCGCGCCGCAGCGAATTTTCACACCACCAGCCAGTCACGGACACGCCGGACACGCTGCATTTATCGCCTTGCGGCAAAGTGACCAGGCCGTTGATCTGCGCGCAAACGGTGCGCGCCAGCGACAGGATATCGAATTGCGACAGGGCCAGCGGCAAACACTGGCCCTGCTGGTAGCTGAGCGTATCGAGCAATTCCTCGATCATGGTGTCGAGCCGGTGGCCATGGTCGAGTATCTTGCTTGCCAGGTCGCTGATATTGACCCTTTCCGGGTACCGCTGCAGCAACTGGGCCGCCGTGGTGATGACGGACAGCGGATTGCGCATATCGTGCGACAGCCCGGCCGCGATGCGGCGCTGGAATCCCTCATGCATGGCCGTGAATTCGCGTATCGATTCGCGTATGCCCATGTCGATCGAGGCATTGATGATGCGCCAGTCGTGGCGGCGCAGGGCAATGCCTGCTTCGCGCGCCGCGTCGGCAAAACAGTCGCGGAAGATCTGGTATTCCTGGATCACCTGTTCCGGCCCGTAGCTGGTCATGCGGGCCCGTTCATTACCGTGCACGGCTGGCACATTGCTGTTGCTGGTGGCGTCCTGGCGCGGATGGCCTGGCGTCAGGGCTTCGGCCAGGTTGTCGAAGAAGGAGGGCAGGGTATTGATCAGTATCGGCGTCAGTAACTGGTCTGCGCCCTGCACGGTTGCGCGCACGCGCTGCTCCCAGTTGGTCAGCACGGCCTCGCGCAGTGCAAACAGGCGTTGCACCCGCATGGGTTGGCGGCGCAGGAGGTGCTGATGACTGCTGGCAATGCTCACGCGAACTCCTTGACAGGGTAGGTGATGCGTCTTGCAGTATGCGCTCAATCGGCGGCAGGTGGGAATAATGTCTGTATTAATCAGACAACGGTGATTTGATGTTGATCAAGCCTGTAGCCGCAGGGGCTACAGGCGTGTGGTGCTGGAAGCTTAGAATCCGACTGTTGCGGAAACGGCAAAAGTACGTGGCGACGCCAGCACCAGGCTACCCGCGCCAAACGAGGATACGGCGGAGGCCCAGTAGTTACGGTTGGCAACGTTGTCGATGCGGGCGCGGATGGCCACATCGTGCTCGGCGATGCGCGTCAGGTAGCGCGCGCCCAGGTCGAGCCGGGTCCAGGACGGCAATTGCTTGGTGTTGGCCAGGTCTGCGTACTGGCTGGACGTGTAGATGGTGCGCGCGTTCAAGCTCAGGCCTGGCGCGCCCGGCACGTCCCATTCGGCGCCCGCGCTCAGCTGCGTTTGCGGTGCGCCGATCACTTTCTTGCCATCATTGCCGGCGATGCCCGTATCGCTTTGCCTGGTGTCCAGCCAGGTCAGGCCGCCCAGCAGGCGCACGCCATTCACCGGCATGCCGAACACGGACAATTCCAGCCCCTGGTTGCGTTGCTGGCCAAACAGGCCCGCTTCGGTGCCGCGGATGGCCAGCAGCGGCACATCGGTACTGAACAGGGCGGCGCTCATGCCCAGCTTGCCGCCGTCATACTTGACGCCAACTTCCTTTTGCCGGGCTTTATACGGTGCAAATACTTGATTCAGGTTGGTGACCGGAATATTGTTGCCGTAGGTGCCGCCGGCTGTCGGGCCCTTGACCAGTGCTTCTATATAGTTGGCGTACAGCGACACGTTTTTATCGAGTTTGTAGACGATGGCGGCCACGGGCGTGTTGGCGCTCTTGTCGTAGGGATTCGCCAATGGCGCTGCCGTGCCATAGGCATAGCTGGCGTCGCGGATTTGCTGGTGGCGCAGGCCCAGCGTCAGCAGCAGGCGCTCGTCGAGGAAAGCCATGGTGTCGGCCACGGCATAGCTGGTCAGGATGGTCTTTTGCGTGAGGCGCGGGTCGCTCATGTCGCCGCCCGAGTTTTGTGGCAGGGTAGGCGGCATGGCCGCATCGACGGGGTGATAGATGTTGGTCGGCAAGCCGGCGTAATCGCTGATCGCGTAGGCATTCTTTGCTTCGTTCCAGTGGCCCGACCAGCTGGCCACCAGGGTGTGCTTGACGGCGCCCGTATTGAGCCTGGCGCGGATACCCAGTTCACCCGTGCGGATTTCTTGTTTGCGGGCATTATCGAAGCGGTAGAAGCTGGCGTCGCCATTCAGGGAAGTGAGCGAAGGCTGGGCCAGGCTATTCGATTCGCGGGTGGAGCGCGAGCCGAAGGCGGCCCAGGCCGTGACATTGCTGGCCAGGTCGTATTCACCGCGCATCGTGCCAAAGACGTCGTGCTCCTTGGAAAAACTCCATGGTTGGGCGAAGTTGCTGGATGCGTCCGGTGCGGCCGGCACGCCCGCTACGCCCGAGGTGCCCACGCTGGGGCGCGGCGCCGTCAGGTCAAAATTCTGGTAGCCGGCATCGGCCGACAGGCGGTAGCCGCGTCCGCGGTAATCGAGGCCCACGGAAAACATGCCCACATCGTGGTCTTCACGCTTGACGCTGGTCTCGCCCTGGCGCTTGGCGGCGTTGACGCGCACGCCAAACTCCTGGTTGTCGCCGAAGCGGCGCGCCACATCGGTGGCCACATAGGTATGGCCACCGCTTTCCACGCCCACCGTCACTTCCGTCAGCGGCGTATTGCCGGCGCGCTTGGGCATCAGGTTGATGGCGCCGCCCAGCCCGCTACCGCCGGGCGCTGCGCCGTTCAGGAACGCGCTGGCGCCGCGGAACACTTCCACGCGCTCCAGCAATTCGGGGGAAATATACTGGCGCGGCAACACGCCATACAAGCCGTTGTAGGCGATGTCGTCCGAATCGAGCGCAAAGCCGCGGATCACATACACTTCCTGGAAGTTGCCATAACCGCGAGACAGGCGCACGGCCGGATCGCTTTGCAGCAAGTCGCCCACGCTGTGCGCTTGCTGATCAGAAATGAATTGTTGCGTGTAACTGGTGCTGCTGAATGGCGAATCCATCATGTCGACATTGCCGAGGATGCCTGCGCGGCCGCCACGCGCTACCTGACCACCGGCATAGGCGCGCGACAAGCCTTCGGCCGAGGCATCGGCCGAAGCGTTGACGGTGACCGTGGGCAACGCTT
Organism: Janthinobacterium sp. Mn2066; assembly: GCF_049319705.1. Taxonomy (NCBI): domain Bacteria; kingdom Pseudomonadati; phylum Pseudomonadota; class Betaproteobacteria; order Burkholderiales; family Oxalobacteraceae; genus Janthinobacterium; species Janthinobacterium sp. Mn2066. The sequence goes on from NZ_JBMOUF010000005.1 coordinate 381,988, forward strand.
GCGCTGTATCAGCGGAGGGCGTTGTTTGCGCGTGCGCAGCGGCGCTGGCCAGCAAGAAGGCGGCCAGGGCGAAAGGGGTAGGGGTGCAGTGAAATTGGCGCATGTGGATGTTGGTTGAATATAAATGAGAATGATTATCATTATATAGCTTGAGACTGACTTGCGCAGGCATACCGCAGTTTTTGTGAAAAAAACGCCAGCTCTGGCAACAGCGGTGACGGCCAGGTAAGGCGGAGGTACTGGAATCGAGTAAAAAAGGTAGTGCCAGGCGATACCTTGTGGATTTGTCTATTCTTGCTTAAAAGTATGATTACAATAGTGAATCGCGTATAGGCGTCTATGGAATACAGCATGGATCGGTTGGCAGAGGGGCAAAGCGGTGAGAAAAAGCAGCGGCGATTGAGCCTGAAAGGCGCGGCCGTGGCGCTGATCCTTGCCATGCATGGGCTGGGCCTGTATTTCCTGTTGTTGCCGGCACGGCAATTGAAGCAATATACGGAAGTCGCTTTTTTGACCCTGATGCCGGTGCGGCCGGCAACACCGATTGCGGCCACGCAGCTGCCCCTGCCGATTTCCCCGCCGCGCCCCTCAGTGCGCTCCCCAGCTTTCAAGACGCCGCCTGCCAGCGTGAGTCCACCAGCAGTGAACGAAACAATCACCTTGCCTGCCGTGGATGAACTGGCGCTCACACCCGCAGCCCCGGTGGTGGAAGACTTGCGCGCGCGGGCGCGCTTGTCCGTTGCGGCCATCGACAAGGTCATGCGCAAGGAAGTGGACAAGGACACCCCGTGGCTGGCGCCCGCGCCGCTCGACAGCCAGAGCAAATTCCAGAAACGCGTTGCCAGCGCCTACCGTGGCGGTCCCGTGCTGACGGTGGAAGAGTATCTGACAGCCGATGGCCGGCCCGCCTCGCGCGTGCGCTCGGCCGGCGGCGGCTCCCGTTGTTATGCCATGGCGGAAAATCCCGGTGCCGGCGCCGATCCCTTCAAGACGGGCGGCAAGGTCAAGCAAGTGCCTTGCCCCGGCAGCTAGGCACTGGCACGGCAGGTCTTCCCGGCCAGCCGCCAATTATGTTAAGTTGAGTCTACCCATCACTCAGCCCCGACATCCATGCTACCCGACCTGTTAATCCTCGCCGCCAGCCCATCGGCTTCAGTCAATACCCAACTGGAACAAGCTTACACCTGCCACCATGCCTGGAAAGTCGCGCCCGAACAGCGCCATGCCTGGCTGGCCGAACTGGCGCCGCGTATCCGTGGCGTCGTCACCACGGGTGCGCTGGGTTTGAACGCTACCGATATGGGGCTATTGCCCGCACTGGAAATCATCGCCATCAATGGCGTGGGCCTCGATGGCGTGGCGCTTGACGTCGCCCGTCAGCGTGGCATCGCCGTGACCACCACGCCGAACGTGCTGACGGATGACGTGGCCGACGTGGCGCTGGGCTTGCTGCTGGCCAGTGTGCGCCAGATTCCTGCGCTGGACCGTTATGTGCGCGACGGCGCCTGGGAGCGGCGCGAGCCCTTGAAACCTGCGTCCAGCCTGCGCGGCAAGACGGCTGGCATCTTTGGTTTCGGACAGATCGGGCAGGCGATCGCGCTGCGCCTGGCCGCCTTTGGCGTGCATGTGCGCTACTACCAGCCGCGCCCGGTGGCCAATACCACGGTGTCACGCGCCGATTCCCTGCTGGCCCTGGCCGGACAAAGCGATTACCTGATCGTCAGCGCGCCGGGCACGCCGGCCACCCGCCAGGCCATCGACCAGGCGGTACTGGAAGCGCTGGGCCCGCAAGGCACCCTGATCAATATCGCGCGCGGCGCGCTGGTCGATGAAGAGGCGCTGATTTCCGCTTTGCAAGATGGCCGCCTGGGCGCGGCCGGACTGGACGTGTTCAGCGATGAACCTAGAGTACCGGCCGCCCTGCGGGCCTTGCCCAATGTGGTGCTGACGCCGCACGTGGGCAGCCTGACGGTGGAAACGCGCCACGCCATGGGCCAGCTGGTGGTCGATAATCTGCAGGCGCATTTTGCCGGCTTGCCCCTGCCGACACCCGTCAAGTAAGGACGCAAATAAGAGCGAAAACTTTGGCGCCGCCGCCGTTTGCCGTAAGATGCGCCTCACCGCGCGCGTGACGCGCCTGGCCGGCCCGCTTGTTGCCAGCACGGCCAGCGATGAATAGAGAAAGAGCTTGTATGGAATTGACTAAATCCCTGCTGCGCAAGCGCGGCGGGCACGAAAGCGGCAAGGTCGGCATGATCGAGCTGTTCTTCGACCTGGTGTTCGTGTTTGCTGTGACGCAACTGTCGCACGGCTTGCTGGCCCATCTGAGCGCCATGGGCTGGCTGCAGACGGCATTCCTGCTGATGGCCGTCTGGTGGGTCTGGATTTTTACATCCTGGATCACCAACTGGCTGGATCCCGAGCGCATCCCCGTGCGCGTGGCCTTGTTCGTGATGATGCTGGGCGGGCTGGTGATGTCCGCCTCGATCCCCGAAGCGTTCGGCACGCGCGGCCTGGCGTTTGCCGCCGCCTATGTGGCGATGCAACTGGGCCGCCCGCTGTTTGCCTGCTGGGCCGTGCGCACTGAAACGCTGGAGCGCCGCCGCAACTTCCAGCGCATCGCCGTGTGGGCCGCGTTTGCCGGTATTTTCTGGATCGCCGGCGGCCTGGCCGAGCCGGAATTGCGTATCTGCTGGTGGGCGGTGGCCTTGCTGATCGACCTGGCCGGTCCATGGATGATGTTCCGCGTGCCTGGCCTGGGCCGTTCCTCGACGGCCGACTGGGATGTCGACGGCAGCCATATGGCCGAACGCTGCGGCCTGTTCGTCATCATCGCCTTGGGCGAATCCTTGCTGGTGACGGGCGCCACGTTTTCCGGCATGGCATGGACCGGCGGCGCCTGGCTGGGCTTTTTTTCGGCGCTGGTCGGCAGCATCGCCATGTGGTGGATTTATTTCGACACGGGCGCCGAAGCGGGGCACCAGCGTATTTCTCACTCGAAAGAGCCGGGCCGCATCGCCCGCGTGGCCTACACCTATATCCACGTGCTGATCATCGGCGGCGTGATCGTCAGCGCCGTGGCCGACGAGCTGGCCCTGATGCATGCCGAGGAAACCAGCTTTGCCGGCATCAGCGCCATGCTGGGCGGCCCGATCATGTATCTGCTGGGCAATGCGCTATTCAAATGGGTCAGCAACGACCGCCCCACGCCGCCGCTGTCGCACCTGCTGGGCCTGTTGATCATCCTGGCCCTGATTCCGATGGCCTATGGCCGTCTGTACTCGCCGCTGATCTTGACCTGCATCACCACTTGCGTGCTGGTGTTGGTGGCCGTGTGGGAACATCTGGCCCTGCGCCGCCCGCCGCCTGAAATCGATCCATGATCCATGCCGCCTTGCTTACCGCAGGGCGGCGTCTTTAACCGATCTGGCGCGCGATGTTGTTTGCGGCGGCGTTCTCAATACATCACGCGCCAGGCAGGTCAGGTCTTTAGCCTTGGGGAGATTGCTCTGAATGCGACGGGTTGTCGCTGGGGCGGCATCGCTACAGATTTGGCCAGCGTTTTTCTGCCACCGCGCACAGCGCACCATCCCGCATCCAGCAGCACCTTGCTACTGCCGTACTTTTCTTCGTCGACGACTTCTAAAGTCGATAATTCCGAGGAAAATAGCTATGACGGGTAGCAAGAACACCCCAATGACACTAGCACTACCCAAAAGCCCGAGAAATTCACTGTACTGTACCGTCTGGAAGTGAAGTGCCAACATTTCAACACAGTGTTTTTCTCCGGTCTTGATATCGACCATGAGCGCAACCCCGCTATGGTTTGCAAGATATACAGCAGCAAGCCACAGCAAAGAAATACAACAATACGGCAACAATTGGTGGGGCTTGATAGACATATTTTTTCAGCGGGCCGTCGGCGATATGTATGCGATGCGTAAATTGAATTTCCATAAATAGCTGCTCTTGACTAAACCCAGCCGTTCGGGCCAGCATAGCAGGTTGTCAGGGTGAAAATCTAGCGGCTGCATCGCCAGGCTGAATCCACCCCAAAGCGCTCATGGAACTACAGAAACAGACGGATCAATGAAGTGAATTCACAGCGTCTTGGATATCGTTGATCAACAATGGTGAGCGCTTTTGGCCGTTTGCTGCCGCCCCAAAGCGGGCGGATTGCTTGTGAAAATGGCTACATTGCAACCTAATGATAGCTCTCACAACTAGGTACGCGTGTTTCATGTTTGATCCTTGTAACGAACGCCACCAAGCAGCTTGGCGGACAGGTTGTACGCTAAGCAGGACAGCGCCGTCATGATGCCGCCGAACAGTGCAAAGACGGCCGGCACCATGATCCAGAAAACCCACCAAGCGGTGTGGTCTTGGTAACCTGAACGTTGCGGATCGAAACCCTGGAAGAAGCGCATCATCGCCACGCTCGGATAGGCCAGCAAGAAGGCAACAAGGAGGCCATGTAGCGTGGCGCTCATCACGGCAATATAGGTCAGTCGTTTTTCGTTCATGCGTTATTTTCAAAGTGTGCGTCAAGCAATGCAATTTTCGGTAAGGAATCGAATAGTATTATGCTTCGCGGATCTGCGAAAACCGGCGACACTGTGCCACCCGGCCCGTTCTAGTAATTGACTAGGCAGGTTAATCGATAAATGAATAAGTAGCGGTGTGTAAGCAGAGTCCGCTTCTGGCCGATAGCGGCACGAGAGCATAGCGGATTGCCAGGCAGAAATGCTCACACATTGTCACTCTGCTCTAAATGGTCGCTTGTGGCCGTTAGCGGCTGTTCCTGAGAGCATCTCCACCATGCTGCCTCATGGATAACTTTATTGTTTGCCGACACGTGCTGCTGCTTGCGCTTGCTGCCTGCCGCCTTGCGTTCGTCGCGCATGGCGTTGTCGATACAGGTGCCGGCTCGCCATTTGCAGCTCGCTGATGGTGTAAGAAACGGCCACATCCTTAGGCGCTGCTTGCCGCATCTTTCGCCGCTGGCAAGGGGAAGATAGCGGCTGGCAGCACGATGGAGGCGTGGGCCAGCGCGGCCAGCGTGGTGGCCGAGGGCGGGGAGGATGGTGCAGGCAGGTACAGGTGATTGAGCAGGTGGATGGCGCCCAGGAAGCGGATCAGCGTGCTCAGCAGTGCGTTATCGTGGCCTGGCATGATGCTCAGCGCAAAATAGCTTTGCCAGGCCGCTGCGGTCGCGTCGTGGCAGGCAGGGCTGGCCAGCAGTGCGGCGAGCTGCTCGTCGGTTTCGGCATCTAGCAGGGTGAAGATGCGTTGCCGCAAGCGCTGTGGCTGGCTACATAATTGTTGCGCCGCCATCGCCACCTCAACATAGCCGTGCCACAGCGCCGGCAGCGCACCGGGCAGGCCAAGAAACGGGGGCTCCCATGGGCCTTCGCCCTGGATATAACGCAATGCCAGCGCTTCCATTGCCTCGCGGCCGGCAGGGCGTGCGGCCAGCAAGGCCTGGTACAGGGTGTTGCCCGGAGGGTCCGAAGGGTCCACTATTGCAGGCGCATAAGAGATAAAGTGCAGGTGCAGCGCTTCTGCGCCGACGGCCAGGCATGGCGTGGAATCGGGTGCATTCACAGGCAGGGGCGGCGCTATCGGCTCGGATGCAACTGGCGTCTCATTGCAATTGATGGCGATCATGAGACCTTCGAAATGCTGCTCCTCATGGCTGCCCTGATGGCCGTAGACGATGTCGGCAAAGACGGTGATATACACGTTGCCATCGCCATGATGTATCAACTCGCGGCGCAGCATGCCTTTGACGTAGGCCACGCCTTCCGTGGAGAGATTGAACTGGAAATTGAGATGGCGCGCGGAGCCGGAGGGAAAAAGGATTTCATGCACGCGGCGCTCGCGGTCGCCTTCGAAGCTTATCTTGACGATGCTGGCGCCATGTTCCTCAACCCGATACAGGGTGAAATCAAATATCAGCCTGTGTTTAAGGTCAGTCCAGGTTTGCGTGAACGCTAGGGTGGTCATGGCGGCGGCATTTTCAATGTAAAGAGGAGTTCGGCTTCAATCGGTGGCACAGATCCACCAAGTTTGCCAATTTACCATGTTATTCCTGCCTGAAGTGAAGGATGCAGGGAAGGCGACGGCCGATGATGGAACGTGACAGTCAATTAGCCAGGCCGACGCGGCACCATGAACTCTCCCTCGACAATCGCGCCGCGCACGATGCAAAACGGCAGTGTGCCGATGCGCAGTTCGCCCCGGCGCTGTTCGATCACCGCGTCGAATTGCATGCCGTTCGGCAAGGCGCGGGCGATCTGCTGGCGTAGCCGGTGGAGCTGGATAGCCAGGTTGCCGGAGTCCAGCCCCAGCATGCGCGCCAGTTGCTGGCGCTCCAGCCAGCCCTGGCTGCCGGGGGCGACACCGCGCTGGGCATCGCTGAGCCGCAGGCGTGCCAGCGTCAGCAGGCAGTAGTGGTGCTGGCGTTCGCCCAGGTCCAGCGTTTGCCCGCCCTTGAGCATGATGCTCAGATAGACGTGTTCTTCGTTCAGGCTCACTTGCAAGCGCAACTGCAGCAGGCTGGCCGGTATTTCGCCCGGCATTTCACCCGGTGTCTGGCCTGGAATCTCTTCAACACCAATGCGCTTACTGGCAGTCATGCGTTTCTCCCGGTACAGTTAGACCTCTGATCGTCATCAAATTCTATGCCATCGCCAGCGCCGCCGCGCGCAACTGCGTAATAAAAAGCCGCGCTGCGGGCGCCGGTTCGTGGCGGCGGTAAGCCGCCGCGATTTCCGAGGCAATCAGCGGCCCGGCCAGTTCCCGGTAAGTCACGCCCGGCATATTGACGGTGGCCATCAGGGAATGGGGCACGATGGCGCAGCCTGCCCCCAACGACACTTCCGTCAAGACCGCCACCAGGCTGCCCGGGCGCGACACCACCTGCGCCGCGAAGCCGCCGCGACGGCTCACTTCCACGGTTCCCCATTCCTGTTCCGGCACGATAAAGGCCGCCTGCGCCAGCACGGTGGGGGCGATGGCGGCGCCCGGCAATTGCGCCAGCACGCTGTCGGCATGCACGGCCAGCACGAAGCGGTCGCGCAGCAGCACCACGCTGTCCAGGCCGTCGGGCAAGTGCAGGGGCGGGCGCACGAAGGCCAGGTCCAGCCGGCCCTGGTCCAGTAGATCGGGCAATAATTCCATCGCATATTCGCGCGCGCTGATGTGGATGCCGGGGTGGGCAGTGCGGAAACGCGCAAACTGCGTTTGCAGCACGCCGGAATACGCCGCCGAGGCGATATAGCCGATTTCCAGCCGGCCCAGTTGACCACGGCCGGCCCGCCGCGCCACATCCTGCGCCTGTTCCAGCTGGACCAGGGCGCGCCGTGCCTCCAGTACAAACAACTCGCCAGCCGCCGTCAGCGCCACCGAACGCTTGCTGCGTTGAAATAGCCGCGTGCCCAGCAGGGCTTCGGCTTCCTGTACCTGCTTGGTCAGCGCGGGCGGGGAAATGCCCAGTTCCACGGCGGCCCGCGCAAAATGCAGGCTGTGCGCCACCGCCAGCACGCAGCGGAAGTGGCGCAGCTCCATCTGTTTGTCTGTGTATTCTGTATTCACCATGGGGAAATTATAAGCCGCTTGTCTTATAACAGGAAATAACATCGACCTGCCTAAAATACAGGCATGAAAAATCTCAACTGGACCTTATATACCTGCTCGGGGGTGTGCGCGCTGATCATGCTCGACACCAATGTCGTGGCCGTTTCCCTGCCATCGATTGCCCGCTCCCTCAACGCCAGCTTCGTCGACGTGGAATGGGTGGTCAGCGCCTACATGCTGGCGTTCGCCTCGTTCCTCTTGCCCGCTGGTAGCATCGCCGACCGCCTGGGCCGGCGCAAAGTCATGCTGTTCGGCCTGGCCGTGTTTGCGCTGGCGTCCTTGCTGTGCGGCATGGCCTGGACTACCACCGTATTGAATGTGGCCCGCGCCATCAAGGGCATCGGCGCGGCCTTGCTGCTGACGTCTGCGCTGGCCGTGATCGGCCACACCTTCCACGGCGAGCGCGAACGCACGCGGGCCTGGTCGATCTGGGGCGCGGCGATGGGCGTGGCGATGACGGTGGCGCCCCTGCTGGGCGGCCTGATCACCAGCGCCATCAACTGGCGCTGGATCTTTTATTTGAACCTGCCGGTGGTGGCGATATTGATCTGGCTGGTGTCGCGCCATGTGGACGAATCGAAGGACGCCGGCAACGCCAGCTTCGATCCGATCGGCGCGGCGCTGTTTTCGGCCGGCCTGTTCTGCATCATCTGGGGCTTGATCGAGGCTGGCGTGGCCGGCTGGGGCAGCCGCATCACCATGCTGCGCTTTACGGGCGGTGCACTGCTACTGGCCGCGTTCATCGTGTTTGAACGGCGCCAGCGCACGCCGATGGTCGATTTGACCCTGTTTGGCCAGCGGCTGTTCGTGGGCGCCGTGCTGGGCATGTTCGGCTACGCCATCGCCGCGCAGGTGCTGATGACCTTTTTGCCGCTGTATCTGCAGAATGCGTTTGGCTATACGGCAGTGGTGGCCGGCTGCGCCATGCTGCCGTTCGCCGTGGCGATGGTGGTGTTTTCGCGTCTGGCGCCCTTGGCCGGGCGTGTATTGTCCGACCGGGGCATCCTCGTCACGGGCCTGCTGATCGTTGCGGCCGGCAATGTGGCGACGGCGTTGGCCGCCGTCAGCCTGTCGTACTGGCTGGTGGCGCAGGGCATGCTGGTGACGGGCGCCGGCGCCGGCTTGTTGAACGGCACCACGCAAAAAGCCATCCTGGCCTGCATCCCCCGCGAGCGCTCCGGCATGGGTTCCGGCATCAGCACGACGACCCGTTTTGTCGGCATCGTGCTGGCCGTGGGTGGGCTGGGCGCGGTGCTGGCCCTGCGCACGGCCGCATCGTTCGAGCGCCTGGCGGCCAGCCATGGCTGGACGGCATCACCGGACATGATAGGGCGCATCGTGGCCGGCAATGCGGCCGAAGCGTTCGGCCAGTTGCCGCCCGCCATGCAGGTGGTGGCGCAGGCGGCGGGGCGGCAAGCGTTCATCGATGGCTTTTCCAGCGTGCTGTACCTGGCCGGCGCGCTGGCGGCGGTAGTGGCGGGACTGGTGTTTATGCTGGCCAGGCCAGCGCCCAGGGCAAAGATTGAAATGTAACTAATCAACAAGTTTCACATGTGCAAGCCCTGGCTGTAATATGATTCCACCTAGAAATACATGGCAATCATCTAACAAAATCAGTCCAAGGGCAGGAGGCGCGCATGCGCAGGAACCGCATCATCATATTCGGCGTGCTGGCCGCGATCGCTGGCGTGGCCGCGCCGATCACCGTTGCCTGGTTATGGTCGCAGGAGCGCGCCGTGGCGGCCGAGCAGCAACGCCTGCACTTGCTGGCCCGCCACGCGCTGATGCGCTCCGAACGCACCTTCCGCGACGCCAGCGCGGCCTTGCGCAGCTTTGAGCCGCTGGTGGAAACACCGTGTTCCGAAGCGCATATCCAGCGCATGCGCCGCACCACGATACGCACGCGCAGCGTCGATGATATCGGCTACGTGGAAAATGGCTTGCTCAAATGCACGTCGAGTGGCATCGAACACGATGTCATCAAGGTCAGTCCGCCGCAATTCCTCATGGATAATGGCGTTGGCGTGGATATCGACCTGCATCCGGTGGTCAGCGGTGGCAAGAAAATGGTCGGCGTGGCCTATCTGTCGCACAAGGCGCTGATCGATCCCGTGCGTTTTGCCGACGTGATTACTGATGCGGAAATCGAGCTGGCCGTGGTGGCTGTCAACGGCGCCGTGCTGGGCACCCTGAATCAACCCGATCCTGAGCTGGTCAAAAGCCTGATGGGCCGTGAAGGGGCTGGCAGCGACGCCAACAACATTTACGCCGTGGTGCCCGGTGACGGCCTGAAGGCGGTGATCATCGAACCGCGCAGCAAGCTCGAAGCACGCTTGCGCAATGAACAAATCGTCTTGCTGCCGCTGGGCCTGCTATTTGCCGCACTGATCGTCGCTGGCGTCGTCTGGGTCTCGCGCCGCCGCCTGTCCTTGCGCGGCGAACTGAAACTGGCGGTCGAACAGCGCGAATTCTTTGTGCATTACCAGCCCATCATCGCCTTGGATACGGGGGTGTGCGTGGGCGCCGAGGCGCTGATACGCTGGCGCCGCCCGGACGGCAGCATGATACGGCCCGACCTGTTCATCCCGGTGGCCGAAGAAGATGGCTTGATCCTGCCGATCACGGACCAGGTGATCGACAGCGTGATTGCCGACATGCGGTCGGCCTTGGTGGCCGACCGCGCATTGCACATTGCGATCAACCTGTGCGCCAGCGATATCGAAACGGGCAGGGTGCTCGACGTGCTGGAGCGGGCATTGGCCGGCACCGGTATCGAAGCGCAGCAGATCTGGCTGGAAGCAACCGAGCGCGGCTTTATCAACGCCGAGGCAGCACGCGCCACCATCGAAAAAGCCCGCGCGCGCGGCCATGCGGTGGCCATCGACGACTTCGGCACCGGCTATTCCAGCCTGTCCAGCCTGCAAAACCTGCCGCTGGACGCCTTGAAAATCGACAAATCCTTTGTCGACACCATCGCCACCGACGCCGCCACCAGCAGCGTCACGCCGCACATCATCGATATGGCGCGCACCCTGAATATGCAGATCGTGGCCGAAGGCATAGAAACCCAGGCCCAGGCCGACTACCTGCTGGCGCGCAAAGTGGAATTCGGCCAGGGCTGGCTGTTTGCCAAGGCCTTGCCGGCGGCCCAATTCCTGGCCTTTTACGAGGCGCGCCGACCCGGATGATCGCTGTTCGACCGTATGCGGTGGCCGATGCGGCTGTCTGTGCCGGGATTTTGACGCTGGCGGGCCGGGTCGCGTTTGGCGCCAGCGCCTGGCCCGTACATGACGTGGCCGCTTTTCTTTCTGTGACGCAGGATGAAACCATCCTGGTTGCCGAGCGCGAGGGCGTGGTCATCGGCTTTGCTGCCGTGTATGCCAGGGAAGCCCCCGATAATTTCCTGCATCACCTGTATGTGCATCCGGCCGCCAGCGGCCAGGGCGCGGGAACATTGCTGCTGGCGGCCGTGGTGGCGCAGTTCGGGCCGACACTGTCATTAAAAGTACAAGTGAGTAATACCCGGGCCAGGCGTTTTTATGCGCGTGCAGGGTGGGTGGAAGATGATCAGGTTTGCGGCGTGGATGCTGTCGGGCCGTGGATTACTGTGTGCCTGAGAGAAGAATGAAGGTGATACCGAGCCTCACAACTTGGAATGATGGCTTAAAGCCCACTTTAGCCACCAACAAGCGTGTCTATCCATTAGAATAAGTACTATAAAAATAAAACCTATTGATCGTGAGTTTTACGGATACGAAATTGATGAGTACTCGGCTTTCGGCCAGAAGCGGCCGGGGTTTGCTCGAAAGCAGCAACCAAGTTTTGTTCTTGATAGGGAAATTGCATGCTATATGTGCTGTACTCATCTGTAGGGAATACCGAAGGAGTCGAGGACTATCTTGCGTATTCCGAGATTGACGACGAAGGCTATTTCAGCCGACATATCGAAATCCGTTCTGATGGGACAGCACTAAAATATACAGAGGACCTTGCCGCAGACATCTACGGCCAACTACCTGAAGGACTTTGGGATGCTACTGAAGCGAGCAAGACGGAATATGGCATTGTTTTTCCGATTACTGAATCCCTTTTTAGTGCAGTATGGCAGCTCACCAAATGTACAAATTCGGAGTGTCGTTAATCGGCCAGGAGCGAACCTTGGTTTGGAGATAGAAATGAAAATTGATCAGTATAAACGCGCGGCTCGGGCATGGACCATTCTGGCAAAACAGGCAAACAAAAAGGGGCCGCCTTTTACCTACGGTGAACTCTGCTTAAAGTTAGGATTGCATCATAGAGCCGCCGGCTGGTTCCTTGGTGTAATTCAAAGATATTGCCAAAAAGTAGGGCTCCCTCCATTACAGGCACTGGCAGTAAACAAGCGCACTGGGCTGCCAGGGTCTGGCTATGTGGGGTCTACTCGAACTCCTGGAGCCCATCAAGCCGCCCTCCAAAAAGTCTATTACCCCGCAAATCCATGGTCGACTAGCGCACCGGACTTTAAGTCCACGTTAGATTTATAAATGACTGTCAGCGGCCAGGAACAGACGGTTAGAATACATAATTAATTTCAATCACTCAGGAGTCCTTTTGAAAAGGACAAATTTTTTCCTTCTTTTGGTTTCAATTTTCTCGGCTGCAACTGCAACTCCTGCTGTACGTGCTCAAGAACACCTGCCCCAAGAGATATGTAAAGAGCTCAACATTCAGCCTTGCAGCGTAAGAAGCGTCGATGCATTTTCCGAGGTTGATCTCAATAGTGATGCAAAGAAGGAGATCATCTTCGCCTATAGTGGTGGGTCTTGTGGAGAACAACATTGGGTCTACGTCCAAAAAGGAAAAAAGTGGATTGGGATTGCCAGCTGGTGTGGAATGGATGGAGGCGCGTATAGAGTGCTTTCATCGAAACATAATGGATACTTCGATATCGATACAAATTTTGGAGTGATTCGATTCAATGGGAAGATTTATTCCAATACCACTAGACAGAACTGACCCCGTCTTCAGTACTCGGCTTTCGGCCACAAGCTGACTTTTAGGGTTCGAAGAATATACTATTTTTAGTAATAAAATTGGAGAGTGGAATGTCTGTCGAGAGTAGGAAAAGTAAGAAACGGAGCGGTTTTCTTTTCATTGGCGCCGGTTTGATGTTTTTTGTCGCTGCGTATTTCGGTGACCAAGCAGGATTGGCCGGGGTTGGGGTGGCATTTATTGGTATCAGTATAGTTTTTCTTCGAAAAACCAAGTGATGGCATAACGGGTTTGTTAACGGCCAATAGCGGACAAAGATTTTTTTATGCCGAGGTGAAAACAGATGAGCAAGAGGAAACCATGGAACGTAAACCGAATGATTCCTTAATCGGCTGCATCGTGATGGCCCTGGTTATGGGCCTGTCTGTGTTAGCCGGAGGCGTAAAAATCCTGATTTATGGTGGTTGGTGTGTTGTGTGTGGACTTCTTATCTTCTTTCTTCTGAACCTGAAGCGGGTAGGCAGCACAACACTGGCAATAGTCTTAATGCCAACCATTTTGTTGAGGTATTTTCTGCCGAAGAAATTTCGTAGACAGTTGGAACAAGTCAAAACGGAAGAAAAAAAGACGGCTTCGAGACTGTAAATGGACAGAATCAGACACTCGAATTGTACTTTTTTGCCAATGACACCTGAGCAGCGAACCGCAAGAATAAAGAGATTGGTCAGTGCTTCTAAAGCACTTTTGACACTGCAAGTCGGACTTTTTGTAGGGGCGCGACGTATCGAAAACGTACTCCTATCGCTTGAGGCTGAATTCGATAAAAAGCATAGAATATTTTCGGAGTTCACCGATGCGGTCCCCAGAGACATACCTCTTGGTTCCGCGCGCCTAATGTGGGATTCAGAGGCCATGCTACGTACGGATTTGAAGCTGGCTCCATTAGAAGAGCGTTTTCGGTCAAAGCTGTTGGCTGAGTGCGTTGTTATTATCCGTCTTTATGACCACGTGGTTGGCTGATTTCGGCCAGTAGCAGACATTCGGCAGAACTAAGCTTCAGCCACTATAAGATAAAGCAGAATGCGATTAGCAGCACATTACTATGTAGAGTTCGAGACCTTAGGGAAAAAGCCAACTCAATTGGAGTTCAGGTCCCTTAGCGAGGATGATGTTCTGACGTTCTCGATTGTCAATCTGAAGCCTGAATCGGACCTTTTTGTCGCGTGCCTCGGCGACGGCATCGACTATGGCAATTTTATAATTAACGTAGATGCACAAGGTCGAGCCACGGTACAAGCACACGAGCATCGAGGGTTTTTTGTGGATGGATTGACCGTCGAGACTGCAATAAATGCATTGAAGTACTGGTTGCCGCTGCAGGTGAGAACACCTGAAATCCAGTGGATGGGCCAATGATTCATCACTAAATTTAGGCGGCATTCGGCCAAAAGCTGCCGGTCGACATCGGCGCTTTTATTTGAATTTGTAGGAAAAATATGAAGCAAGTCTTGCCCTATATTCAAATTGGATTTCACAATGATGAGCATGTCATCGTCGTTGTGGGCGACTATGAGCTTGCTGACTTCATCGAAGACTTCCTCGGAGATGATTGCGATCTACCTTACGATTACCGAACTACCGTCGAACGGCCAGGCGGTGAAATTGTCACCTTACATTTTCCAGCATCTGCACTGTTGCAAGAAATAGAAGGTGGCCTTACAAAGCTGTCCTTGGACGAAGTTGATCGCATCTATCGCCTCAACAACTAGAACATGACTCGTACCGGCCACAAGCGGACGGCCCTTGGCACGAAATGCATCTGTACTGATGATGGAATCATTGAAATGCAACATAAAATTCGAATTGCAGTCGCTGGAAACACGCTTGCCCCTGCGTTGGGAGTCTTGAACAAACTTGGCTATACGGTAACTCGAGACAAGACGGCTGAACAACAATATCAAGCGGAAGATGACACTTGTATTTTTGTCGCTGATGACCCAGTGACTCTAATGGGGCTTGTAAAGATTTACGAGGAACGTGGTGCTGACTGGCAGCCGAGCGATGAAGAAGTGCAGCTCTTGCTTTTGCTCGACGAATGTGATGAATAACGGCCGGGTTCGGCAAAAAACGGACAGTTGGATATAACAAACTTGTACTGAGGCATATGAAAGAATTACTCGAATCCTTAAACGAAAACTTTGACGATGCTGAAGGTTGGATTCGACTTGTCGATGCTAAATGGTTTGCAGATGACCTTAAGTTAAATTTGTCGATTCAATTTCACGATGGCCGTGACCCGGAACTGTGGGAGATTTCTTGCCTCGGAGTAGTCGAGGAGTTTCTTTGCTCAAGTGGAACAGAGGCCCTTTCCGTTTCGAGTAATTCCCCATTACTGAAGCCTTTTTTAGAGCCGGTAGTTGACATTATGTTTTCCCAAAACTCAGTGGCGCCTGAGATTTTGTTCGGAATTGTTTGTTCATGCTGCATAGAAGTCATGGGCCGGCCAGAAAGCATCGTGAAATTTATGAATGCGGTGCCGACCATTAGGGGAATATCCAGTTCGAACTACGGACTACTCGGGCGATTCCCTGAGTCGGTGGCAATACACGTTCTAGAGGCGTTAAAGGACAAGCCCATTATCACGAACGCGTTACCCGGGCGCCTGCCAAAGCTCTGGGACGGTTCAAAGCACGTGGACTATGGGAAGCTGCAAGTACTTGAATTTGGACGGTCGTATATTGTTGCAGAACAGTTTAGCGCCTGTCGCGTCTAGCAAAGGTCAGACGATTCTTCCCCATGACTGAAGTGTAGGTAGCTACCGCATCATCCTGTCAACGAAGCAAGAGCGACAGTCCGCTATGGGGCGAAACCCGCCTGCCGTGGCTAGCAGTGATGTTTCACTACGACAAACTGCTACGCCGCCCCTAAAGCTGAGCCACACTTCTGGCATGTTATGGCTTGCGCTTTCCCAATATCGCCTGCCCATTCTGGTGCAGCACCACGCCAGTAATGACTCCCTGGGCATCGCGCTGGAATTCCAGCTGGGCATCGACGGCCTTGTAGAAAAAATGGTCCTTGGCACTGGCATAGACGGGCGCTTCGCCCTGGCCGGTGGCGCCCACCAGCAAGCCTTCAGGGCCCTGGCGCACGGTCAGCACAAATTGGGGGGCCAGCGCATAATCGCCCGCATATTGCGCCAGTTCGGATGGCGCGATGGAGATTTCCTTCAGCTGCGGCGTGACTTTTTTCAGGGGCGGCAAGGTGCCCGGCACCAGGCTGGCCAGGCCCAGCGCATCGACGTCGCTGGCCGTGTTGGTCAGGATGATCACGCCACGCTTGCCATCGAGCGTATAGCCGGCGAAGCTCGCGTAGCCGCCGGTCTGGCCGTTATGCCAGGCAAATGGCTGGCCCTTGGCCTGGTCGATGATCCAGGCCAGGCCGATCTTCTTGCCGTGCTCTTCTTCCAGGACTTGTTGCGGCTGCACCGCCAGTTGCTGGGCTGCGCCGGTCTTGTTCATATAGGATTGCAGATAAATCAGCATGTCGCGCGCGTCGGAATACACGGCGCCGGCCGGGGCGATGGCCTGGAAGTCCCAGTTGTGGGCCGGCTTGCCATCGCTCAAATGGCCTTGTGCCAGCCGGCTGCGCATGGCCGGCGTGGCGGCGGTGGACGTGGAACGCAAGCCCAGCGGACGCGCAATTTTCTCCTGCAGCAGGTTTTCGTACGTCGTGCCCGCCTTGGCCGCCAAGGCCGTGCCCAGCAAGCCATAACCGAGGTTGGAGTAGTCGAAGACCGTACCGGGCCGATGGGCCAGCGCGTGGCTGGCCAGGAAGGTGCGCAGCTGCGCATCGCCATACCCGGCATAGGGATTGTTCATGTCGGCTGGCGCCAGGTTGGCGGGCAGGCGCGGCAGGCCGGAAAAATGCGTCGCCAGGTCCAGCAAGGTGATCTTTTGTCCCTCGAACGCGGGGATGGTGTAGCCGGGCAGCAGGCTGGCTACCGGTTCGTCGAGCTTGACCTTGCCGGCCGTCACGGCGTCGGCCAGCAGCAGGCCCGTCATGGTTTTCGTGATGGAGCCGATTTCGTAGACGGTGTCGGCATCTGGCTCGCTGTTGCTGTCGGCGCGTGCGCGGCCGAAACCGTAGACGGCGCTGTTCTTGCCATCGGTCAAGGCGATCACGATGCTGGCGTGCCGGCCCTCGTGCACCAGCAGTTCGGCGCGCTGGCGCACGGCGGCATCGAGTGCAGGGCCGCTGGCGGCAGTAGCTGCAGAGACCGGCACAATAGACAGGGCCAGCAGGCACAAAGGCAGCGAGTGCAGTTTTAATAACATGGCGATATCCTTTATGATTGATTTGATAATGTCAATACTGTAGCATTGCTGCATCTGTCGGCGGCGCTTGCAGCAGGGCCGCCAGTTGCGCGCGCATGTCCCGCGCCATCGCGTGCAGCAGCTCGCCACGGCGGCGGGTTTCGGCGCGTTTGTTCGATGGCACCTCGGACAAGTCTGGCGACCGGTAGGGGGTGCATGGCAAGTGATAATTCCCATCGCGCATAGGCAAGGCGTGCAGTTCGCGCCAGGCCAGGTCGTAATCGGCGGCAATATGGCGCCGGCGCCGGGCATTGAGGGCGATGCGGTTGCCGTTGCTGACCAAAAACAGGTTGCCGCAGCCGAAAAAATCGCCGAGATCGCGCAGGGCGGCAATCATCAGGTTTTTCGGACGGCAGCCGTGCAAGGCGCGGGTGGCCGTCCTGACCATGTCGGCCGCCGCTTCCGAGCGCAAGCCCTGCAGCGCGCCCAGTTGGATGGCCACGCCGTCGGCGCGCGGCACGAACAGGAAGCTGGCCAGGTACAGGGGCAGGCCATTGCGCGTCAGGCGCAGGCAGAGTTCGCCTTCGCGGTAACTGTCGTGGATGGCGCTCAGCTGCAAGCGGTACAGCGCGCCATCCTTGCCGGCGACATGCGACAGTATCAGCGGACGGCGGGCGGCCAGTTCCACCAGCGCGCGGGCGCCGGCTTGCCACAGGAAGCGGTAATGGCCTTCCAGCAAGGTCACCCGCGCCGTGCAGCCCAGCTGGCGTGTAGCGTAAGGACGGTATATCTTGTAGCGCAGGCAGGGGTGGAGGCGGGCCAGCGCCGCCAGGCCCGGCGTGCCGTCCAGGAAGGCTTGCCAGCGGGCGCGCTGGCGCGGATAGACCAGCGCGCCCAGGGCCGCCTTGAGCAGGTGGCGGTTGCCATCTTCGGGCTGCGGCATAAGCGCTGGCGCATTGACGAGGATATGCGCGACGAAATTCATGGCCGCTCCCTGGGATGGGCGCGCAAGCCGGACTGGTCTGGAATGTGCATGAAGGTGTCGTCCAATCATTGTTCATATTGGAAGGCGCTACCCGATGAGCACCTTGCCGATTTCTATCGTACGCAAGCAAGGTGAATTTCTTATTAAGATGGCGTACGCCTATTTCTTCAAGGAAACCGCATCATGTCGAACCGCGTTTATCTCTGCTGCACGGATTTCTCCACGCCGCCGGCAGAGGGCGACTGGCATGCGTTCGGCGAGCGTTCCGGCACGGAATATGAGGCGGCGTATTGCATCCCGCTGTACTGGCTCTGCCTGTTTGGGGCTGAGGATATCCGCCTGGCGCGCACCGAGGCCGAAGAAGACGCCGAGGCGCGCGACTATGCGTATCTGGTGTGTGAGCGCCAGGTTGGGCTGTCCAGGCTGCAGGCGCGCGCGGCGGCGCTGCAAGGGCCGCTGGGGGCTGAACGCCATGCGCTGTATCTGGAATGGATGGCGCGTATCGCCCGGGAACCGTTCAGCCATGTGCTGGTGCGCACGGAAGAACTGGACGCGATGGATGAAGAGGGGCAGTTTCAGCAGGAGTTGCGCATGGCGCTGAGCGACCTCGACGTGGCGTGCAATACGGTGATTGTTACGGGCGAACTGGTGGTCAGCCCGGCCCTGGCCAACCTGGCCGGCTTTCCCAATCCGCCCGAGCTGCAGCACTATGATGCTTTCGTGCTGGCTGGCGCAGCCAATAGCGGCGAGCGCTGGCCGACGCCGTTTGCGCCAGCGCTCCAGCAGCCTGCCGCTGACCATCCGTCCTCGCCATGGTGGAAATTCTGGTAGCGTGACCTGATAACCTGGGGCAAGCTAGCGGTCGGTTTTCCTGGCCGCCCGCACTTCGGCTTGCGCCAGCAGCATGGCGTGTTCGCGCAGCAAGGCATCGCGCTCCTGGGCCAGGTCCTGTTCACGCTGTAGTGACTGTTTTGCTTGCTCGGCCTGCATATCGAGCTGCCGGTCTTGCGTCGCCAGCGCTATTTTGGCATCGCCCAGCGCTGACATCGCCGTTTCCAGCTTGGCCAGCAGGGCGTCGGCCGAAGCGGCTGCCTGCAGGTATTGATATTCAAACTGGTCGCGCTCGGGACGCAAGGCCGCCAACGCTTCACGGTCGGCATTGGCGGCGATCGCCATGCGCGCATGCTCGTCCTGCCATTGCGCCAAACGGACATCCTGCTGCACCAGGGTCGCTTGCTGGCCCTGCAGGCGCTGCTGCAACTGGGCGTTTTCCTGTTCCAGCCGGCTTTCGCGCTGCTGCGCCGCCTGGCGTTCTTCGCTGCGCTGGCTGACAGAGGCTTCCTGGTAATGGTCGAATTGCGAGCGCACCTGCGCCAGCTGGCGGTTCAGGGCGGCGATTTCCTCGCCCCGGTCGCTCAAGCGCTGCGTCAAGCCTGCATTATCGCTATGCAGGGTAGCCAGCGTGACGGCGCGGAAATGGTGTTCTTCCTTCAGTTGTTCCAGCGCATGCTGGGTAGCCCGCAATTCCTGGGTAAGGGCGGCCCGGATTTCCGTCAGCTTCAGCCGTTCGCTTTCCGACTTCTTCAATTTCTCCAGCGCCGCATTCAGTTCGCTGCGGTTTTCCTGCATGGCCTGTTCCAGCTGCTGCGCCACATCGCGCTGCTGCTTGTGATACACGCCACGCATGGCTTCCATCAGTTCGGCCGGCAAGCCTGCTTCCGTCTTCGGCGCGCCGGCACTTTGAAACTCTTCCTTCCAGCGCTTCAGCAGCGGGGCGATGGTGCTTTTGCTGCCCGTGCTGCCCAATGCTTCTCGCACATTGTCGACCGTGGGATTGCGTCCATCGGCAGCGACGATTTGGGCTGCTTTCATAACGTCAGAGTACAAAATGCCGGCGCGAGCCATAAAATCACCTATGAGCGAAATTTAGTAACGTATTACATGATACGTAATATTGCATAATATTACGATATAAATTTGATTAAAATTAGAAAATATAAGCTGTGATAAGATAGCTTATCGCGTGTTAGAAGATGGTTTTCAGTGGTATCCTTCGTCTCTGGCGTTACACAAGCCCCATTTCGCCGGTTTTGCCCACGATTTAGCCCACGCCCACCTCGCTTATGCCTGATTTCCCGCTGAAAAAAGCCCGCCCCGCTGCGGCCGCCATCGCCGCCCCTGCCAGCGCCACGTTACAGGGCAGGGGAGACGGCGCCCTGATCACGGCCGAACTGGCAGCCCGCCACCAGGCGTTCCTCGCTGCCGCCACCTCGGACAACACGCGCCGCACCTACCGCTCGGCGATCCGCCACTTTCAAAGCTGGGGCGGAGCCTTGCCTGCGGACGAATCGAGCGTGATCCGCTACCTGCTGGCCTATGCGGAAAGCCTGAACGTGCGCACCCTGGCGCTGCGCCTGACGGCTTTGTCGCAATGGCATGTGGTGCAGGGCTTTATCGACCCGGCTTCCACGCCCACCGTGCGCAAGACCTTGGCCGGCATCGCTCGCCTGCACGGCAAGCCGAAAAAGAAGGCCAAGGCCTTGCCCTTGGAGGATCTGGAACACATCGTGACCCAGTTGCATGCGCTGGGCAGCCTGAAAGCGCTGCGCGACAGCGCCTTGCTGCAACTGGGATTTTTTGGCGGCTTTCGCCGCAGCGAACTGGTGGCCTTGACGGTGGCTGACGTGGACTGGGAGGCGCAAGGCCTGGTGATGACCTTGCCCCGTTCAAAGACCGATCAGCTGGGGCAGGGCATCGTCAAGGCGATACCGTTTGGGGAAGGTGTCTGCTGCCCGGCCACCGCGCTGCGCAACTGGCTGGCCGCTGCCGATATTGCGGCCGGGCCGCTGCTGCGCACGGTGAACCAGTGGGGGCAAGTCAGTGCAAAAGGGCTGCACGCGAGCAGCATCAATACGATACTGGAAGGCTGCGCCAGGCTGGCGGGACTCGATTACGTGCCGGAACTGTCGAGCCACAGCCTGCGGCGCGGCATGGCCACCAGCGCGCATCGCGCCGGCGCCGATTTCCAGTCCATCAAGCGCCAGGGCGGCTGGCGCCACGATGGCACGGTGCATGGCTATATCGAGGAAGCGGGCCGCTTTGACGACAATGCGGCCGGCAGCTTGCTGAAGGCCAGGCGCAAGCCGGCCTGACGTCACGGCGCCGGGTTGGCGTCCAGCCGCGCATCGTAGGCCACGCGCGCCTCTTCGATGGCGGGCCAGTGCGTGCGTATCCAGCCCGTAAATCCTTCCAGCGCCGGCAGCATGCTCTTGCCCATGGCCGTCAATTCATATTCGACCCGGGGCGGCACCTCGGGATAATAATGGCGCAGCGCCAGTCCGTCGCGCTCCAGGTGGCGCAGGGTCAAGGTCAGCATGCGCTGCGAAATGCCGTCGATGCCACCCTTCAATTCGGAAAAGCGCAAGCGGTTGCCGGGCGCCATGGCCAGCAGCGACATCGCCAGCATGGTCCATTTGTCACCCAGGCGCGTCAGTACCGAATGCGGCGCGCACGGCTGCAAGATGGGCGCGTCGCCATTCCATGTGTTGCGGCGCTTGACGGGAGGGGAAGGCGGGTCAGGTCGATTCAAAGGTTCTCTCCAGGTAACTGAAGCACAAAATAGTGCCGTCTTCCCCATTATATTCCATGGGTATATATTCGTAACTCCTGCAACTTTACGAATTGAATTCCATGAATCATCACGACAAAACCATCCTGGTGCTGGGCGCCACAGGCCAGCAAGGCGGCTCGGTAGCCAGCGCCCTGAAAGAGAAGGGCTGGCAAGTGCGCGCGCTGGTGCGCGACCCCGGCAGTGCCGCCGCGCAAGTCCTGGCGCAAGCGGGCATCGTGCTGGTGGCCGGCGACATGGGCGACACGGACGCGTTGCACACGGCCATGGCTGGCGTGCATGGCGTCTTCAGCGTCCAGCCCAGCTCCGGCGGCAATGGCGTGCTCGATGCCGACGAGGTGCGCTTCGGCAAGGCGGTCGCCGATGCGGCCGTGGCTGCCGGCGTGCAGCACCTCGTGTACACCTCGGGCGGCGGCGCGTCGGCCGAAACGACCATCCCCCATTTCGCCACCAAATGGCAGATCGAGCAATATATCCGCAGCTTGCCGGTCGCCAGCACCATCGTGCGCCCGGCGGCTTTCATGGAAATCCTGCTGGTGCCCGGTTTTGGCCTGGGTCCCGGACAACTGCGCTTTTTCATGCAGCCCGGGCAGGCCATGCAATTCATGGCCGTCTCGGATATCGGCCAGATCGTGGCCCGCATCTTTGCCGACCCGGCCACTTTTACGGGCCGCAGTTTCGATATCGCCAGCGATGCCGTGACCGGCACGCAACTGGCGGCCAAGCTGGGCGCGGCGGCCGGCGTGCCGGTGACTTACCAGCGCTTCCCGGACGAAGTGCTGCGCCACAGCGAGTTGCTGCGCATGCTGATAGCGGCCAGCGACGAGGGGCAGCTCGATGGCCAGGCCGACCTGCCCATGCTGCGGCAGCTGTATCCGGGCTTGAGCAGCTTTGATCGCTGGCTGGAGCAGGCCGCCAACCGGGCGGCGATACGGGCGCGTTTGACGGCCTGATAGCGCAAGCCAGGTACCGTATTGACAATATGCGACATCAGTCACATACTGGTGCCTTCTGTCACATACGGTACTGCCAGCGCGCTTCTATTTATGACCATTCCAACACCGCGCAATGCGCGCATCGATTTTTTGCGCGGCGTGGCCATCGCCTGCGTGCTGGTCCTGCATTTCACCCTGGCCTTTGGCCTGCTGAAAAGTCCGTTGGGCGATCTGCTGGGGCCAGCCGCCATCAAGGCCATCGCGTTCAATGGCAATTATGGCGTGACCATCTTTTTCGTGATTTCGGGTTATCTGATTACCAGTGGCATCCTGACGCGCTGGGGCAGCCTGGGTGCGATCGATGCGTCCAGCTTTTATTGGATGCGTGCCGCCCGCATCCTGCCCAGCCTGCTGCTCGCGCTGGCCATCATCGTGTTGCTGGGCGTATTGAACGTGCCGTTTTTCAATAATGGCGACGCCAGGCCGCCGTTGCCAGCCAGCTATTTCGGCATCGCCGTACTCTCCATCTTGACTTTCTGGCATAACGCGCTGATGCAGTCGGCCGGGTACTTCAATTACTGCCTGAATGTGTACTGGTCGCTATCGGTCGAGGAAATGTTTTACCTGGCCTTGCCGCTGCTGTGCCTGGTTTTGCGCCGCACCTGGCTAATTGCTACCGTCTGCGTGGCCGCCATCGTGGCGGGGCCATATTATCGGGGACTGCATGCCGACAATGAAATCTACTTCATGTATGGTTATTTCGCCTGTTTCGATGCGATTGCGATCGGCTGCCTGACGGCATTATGGGCGCCACGACTGGCCTTGTCGGCGCGCGCAAAGCGGGTCTTGCGTGTGATCGCGGGTGTTGCTTTGCCCCTTATCTATCTGCGCGGCATTGCCGGCCACGAAATGTTCGGTTTCAGCCTGATCGCGCTGGCCGCCGCCGGCATCCTGCTGGGTTCGCATGGCGAAACGCGACCGGGCTGGACGACTGGGTGGCTGGCGGGCCCGCTGCGCTGGGCCGGGCGCCACAGCTATGAACTGTATCTGTTCCATATTATCGTGCTGGCGGCCATGCGCAACGTCGTGACGAAGGCGGAACTGAGCTACGCCATGCGCTTGCCCTGGCTGTGCCTGTTTATCGCGGTATCTGCCTTTGTTGCGATGCTGGTCAGCCGCCAGGTATCGGAACCGGTCAATGCCGCCTTGCGCGGCTGGTATCGCCGGCGCCAGGCAGCGGTCAGAGTGGCTTGATAAAGGCAATCCGTTCGTGGGCAGGATCGCCAAACTGCTCCACGGTGCGGATCTGGTAGCCATTTTTGATCAAGAGGCGCAGCATGGATGGGTAGCGGTTCATCGATTTCACGCTGAGCGCGCGAAATCCCCGTTCTCTGGCGCAGTTTTCCTGAAACGCCAGCAATTGCTGCGCCAGTCCCGTCTGGCGATAGGCGGGCAGTACGCCGCCCAGCCAGCTGTACAACTCGGTGTCGCTGACGGGATAGGCTATCTTGAAGCCAGCCAATAGACCATCCAGCTCGGCGACCAGGATCAGCGCGCCTTCAGGCAGCCGGGCCTGCATGTCGTGCAGCGAGCGGGGGCGGTCGAATTCCGGGATGCCCAGCATCAGCTGATGGGCTTCTTCCACAGTGCCTGTTCGTATCATTTAGGCAGACGCCGGGCGGATAATCATGCAGGTGGCCGTCGCGTGCGCAAACACCTTGCCCGCTTCGTCGCGGATGTATCCCTCGGAAATGACCAGGTTGCGGCCCGCATTGATCACTTTACCTTCCGAAAACACGGCCTTGTTGAAGGGCAGGGGACGGCACATCTTGATGCTCAGGTCGGTGGTGGCGTAGGTTTCGCCGGCACCCAATACCGTGTGCGTGGCGCAACCCGTGACCGAGTCGAGGATGGTGGCGGCAAAACCGCCATGCACGCCGCCCATGGCGTTGGTATGGGTTTCGTTGGCCGTGGCCGTGAATAACACGCGGCCGTGCTCGGCTTCCACGCAATCCATCGGCATGGTGGTGGTGATCGCCGGTCCAGGCAGCTTGCCTTGTGCGAAGGCCTGCATCAATTGCAAGCCGGTCATGTCTTTCAAATGCATTGCTACTCCTGTCAAGTATAAAAACGCGATAAATTGAATGAAACTAGCCCCAAAGCAAGTGCCGGGGTCGGACCCTCAGGGTCCGATCCCGGCCGTGGTACTTGGGTTGGATTGATCTTGCGCAAACTTTAATTTCCCGGCATGGATCAGGAAACGGGCAACGATGGCCAGTTCCTGCTCGCTAAAACCTTGTTTCAATTGGATATTCAAACTGTCGAGCAGCGGCAGGGCGACGGCCAGCACGTCGCGGCCCTTGCTGGACAGGCGCAGCGAACCGGCGCGCGCATCATGGCGGGACTGGCCGCGCACGATGAGCTCGTTTTCTTCCATGCGCGCCACCAGGCCCGTGACAGCCGAATTTTTCAGCTGCAGCGCCCGCCCCAGGTCCTTTAATTGACAGCCTTCCTCGCCCTTCAGGGCAAACAGGGCGACGATTTGAGTGCCGGAATAACCGAGTTCGTTGCTGAACACGGCATCGGCCGAACGGAACAGGTTCTGGCGCGCCAGGGTCAGCAGGTTGAACAGGCGCGGCGAGCGCTCGCCCAGCGGGCAGGCGTCGACGGGACTGGAAAGGGGATCGGTATTATTACGCATGCGAAGTATATTACTACGCTTGCGTAATAAATGCATGTATCAAATCAAGGGTTTTTATCGTGCCGTGGCCCATCTTGCAGCAACTCCGCCAGCCGGCTGGTCAGCCACAGGCTGGTTTCGCTGAGTTTCTTGCCGTGGATGGACAAGCGCCGCACGGGCAGGCGCGACAGGGCCAGCGCGGGGCAGGGTACTTCCTGCAGATAGCCCTTGTAGTTGTCGTAGTTGGCTATGTTCAGGGGCAAGATGGCCCAGCCCAGCTCGTCGGCCACCATTTCCGCAATCGAATAAAAGCTGTCGGAATACCAGACGGCGGGACTGTAGGCGTTTTCGCGGTTCAGCTCGGAATCCATGATCAGCTGGCGATAGCGCGTCAACTCGCTGCGCGTCACTTCCTGTCCATGCGCCATGGCATGCCCCTTGGCCACGAACACGCCCTGCGCCACGCTGCCGATATGCTGCTGTTCCAGCACCGGCGAAATCGGGCCCCGGTCGAAGTGGAAGGCCACGTCGGCTTGCTGCTGTTCCACATATAAAGCCACTTCGGACGCGGTGGCGTTCAGCATCACCAGTTCCAGCGCCGGGTAGCGCGCCGCCAATTCTTTCACCAGGGTACTGATAGCCAGGTAGGGCAGGGCTTCATCCAGGGCCAGGGTCAGCCGCGCTTCGGGCGCCACGCTCAGCAATTGGGCGCGCAGTTGCAGCCGCTCGGCCTGGCGCAGCAATTCGCACGCTTCCAGGTGCATCACCTTGCCTGCTTCCGTCAGCACGGCGCTGCGCCGCGAACGGTCGAACAGTTCCAGGCCGAATTCCGCTTCCAGCAAGCCGATGGCCGTGCTGACCACCGATTGCGCGCGCCCCAGACGCCGCGCCGCACCTGAAAATGAACCGGCTGCGACGGCCGCTTCAAAGTAGCGCATTTGTTCCAGAGTCCATTGCATGGCGTGCTCCCATCTGATTTACAGATGGATTTTAACTTGAAGCACAGTCCAGCGCGACATAAACTGAGGACACTTAGTTCAATCACACGAGATTTGCCATGAATAAGACTCAAGCCATCACGACTCAAGCCATCACCTTCAACTGGTGCCACGACGCCACCCAGGAAGACGCCCTGTGCGCCCTGTACCTGAATAATGTCAGCCCCGACTACATTTCCCATTCCGAATTGCAAGGCCCGCGCGCCGATGCCCCCGGCAACTGGCGCGCCGACTTGCCGGACGTGATACGCAGCGAGATCCGCGCCGCGCTGTCGCACGACTGGGAACATGGCGATTCGACCTTGCTGGCCGTGGCGCAGGATGGCGAGCGCATCATCGGCATGGCGCTGGTCTCCATCGATACGCGCCAGCGCGCCTCGAAATCGTTTGCCGCCTTGGACGATATCGTACTGCACCCGGATGCGCGCGGCAGCGGCGCCGGCACGGCGCTGGTCGAATGGGTGGCAAGCGAATTGCGCAGCCATGGCATCGCCCGTTTATTCCTCGAATGCGGCGCGCACAATCTGAACGCACAGCAATTTTTCCAGGGCCGTGGTTTCCAGCAAGTGTCCGTCGTCATGCTGCGCGAACTCGATGGAGGTCGCCGTGCTTGACGACCTGCCGCGACGTACGCCGCACGCCCTGTATCCCCATACCAAGAATTTGCGCGGCAAAAACCTGCGCAACAAGGCTTTTACGCACACCGATAGTTGTTAATTGAAATGAGTTGTCTATGCATCCCATCCAAAAGTGGCTGACCTTGGCCATCGTCTCCAGCGCCCTGTTCCTCATCGTGGTCGACATGACCGTGCTCTACACGGCGCTTCCCGGACTGACCCGCGAATTGCAGGCCAGCGCCTCGCAAAAGCTGTGGATCATCAATATCTATTCCCTGGTCGTCTGCGGCTTGCTGCCCGGTTTCGGCACGCTCGGTGACCGCCTCGGCCATAAACCCGTTTTCCTGGCCGGCCTGGCCGTGTTTGGGGCCGCTTCGCTGTGCGCCGCGTTTTCGCCCTCACCAGCCTGGCTGATCGTGGCCCGCGTGCTGCTGGCCGTCGGCGCCGCGCTGATGATGCCGGCCAC
This sequence comes from Janthinobacterium sp. Mn2066, assembly GCF_049319705.1. Lineage (NCBI taxonomy): Bacteria > Pseudomonadati > Pseudomonadota > Betaproteobacteria > Burkholderiales > Oxalobacteraceae > Janthinobacterium > Janthinobacterium sp. Mn2066. Next base: position 409,219 of record NZ_JBMOUF010000005.1, read on the forward strand.
CTTGTCCATCATCCGGCTGACTTTCAGCGACCGCCGCGAGCGCTCGTTCGCCATCGGCGTGTGGGCAGCCATCGCCTCGGGCGGCGCCGCCTTCGGCCCCGTGCTGGGCGGTTTCCTGCTCGAACATTTCTGGTGGGGTTCCGTGTTCCTGATCAACGTGCCGATCGTGCTGCTGACCGTGGTGCTGGCCGCCTGGATCTTGCCCAGGCGGGCCGGCAACCGCGACAAACCCTGGGATTTGGCGGGTTCATTGCAAATCATGATGGGCCTGCTCGGTGGCGTGTACGCCATCAAGGAACTGGGCAAATCCTCGCCGTCCTACCTGATCGCCACAGCCGCGCTGGCCGTGGGCGCCGTGTTTACCATCGCTTTCGTGCGTCGCCAGAACCGGCAAGCCAAGCCGCTGATCGATTTTGACTTGTTCCGCGCACTGCCGTTCTCCAGCGCGGTGGCCGCCGCCATGGTCGCCTCGGCCGCCCTGATCGGCATGGAACTGGCGCTGAGCCAGCATTTGCAGCTGGTGCGTGAATTGTCGCCGCTGGAAGCAGGCCTGCTGCTGTTGCCACTGCCGCTGGCGTCCGTCTTTGCCGGCCCCATCACCGGTTTCATGCTGCCACGGGCCGACAAGGCGATGGTCTTGTGGGGCTCCTTGCTGCTGTCAGGCATCGGCATGGCCGCCTATTTGTTGCTGCACAATGCCGCCGTCCCGGCGCAAGTGGCCAGCCTGGTGGTGCTGGGCCTGGGCCTGGGCGCCGTCATGACGGCTGCGTCCAACGCCGTGATGCTGAATGTGGCGCCGCAGCAGGCGGGCATGGCCGCCTCGATCGAGGAAGTGTCGTATGAACTGGGCGCCGTGATCGGCGTGACGGTGCTGGGCACCATCCTGTCGGCCGTCTACAGCGCCACCCTGGTGATCCCGGAAAGCGCCGGCTTGCTGCCGAACGCCCACGATACCCTGGACGCGGCATTGATGGCTGCCGAACACTTGCCGGCCGAACTCGGCTTGCAAGTGTCGGAACTGGCCCGCTCGGCGTTCGACCAGGCGTTTATCGTGGTGCTGGCCACCGCTTCCGGCATCCTGATGGTGGCGGCGATGGCGATCCGTTACTTGAATATCCGGGCTAATGTAGCAAGGGCGTAACTTGTTCGCGTAACACGCGCCACTGCGCATCGAGCACGGCCTGGTTCGGGTCGTGCCCGGCGCGTTTCACCAGCACAAAACCTTTCTGCGGCGCCTGGATGCTGTCGAAATAGCTGCGCGCGATGGCCGGCGAGCTGAGCAAATCTTCCTCGCCCATTATCATGTACACGGGCAAGCCGAAGCTTGTGCCCAGCGCAGGCAAGTCCACCCTGGAAAACATGCCGTCGCCTTGCCAGCCCATGAATTGAATGTAGGAATAATCGTCGCCCGCCTCGGCATCGCTCAGCGCTTGCGGCGTGGCATACAGGGCAGCCGGCTGCCACCAGGCTTTCGGCGGCGCCTCCGTCACCTGCGCTTCATACTTGCGGTCGAACCGGCGCAAGATGCCGAAATTGCGGGGATCGCGCCATGGAGGACTCCCCAGCGCCGCCAGTTTTTCCACCGTCGCGATATCGTTGGCCGCTTGCGCCAGCGCCAGGACCTGGCGGTACATGGAGCCCAGGTTTGCCTGCGCATTGACCACCTGCGCCGTGCCGATATAGACATGGAACAGGTCCGGCCGCGCCCTGGCCATATACACGCCGAGGATCGAACCCCAGGAACTGCCCATCAAAATAACTTTTTGCTGCCCCAGATGCTGTTGCAGATATGTCGCCACGGCAATCCCGTCATCGCGCATCTGCTGCAAGCTCAAGGGCACATCGTCCGCCGGCCGGTTCTTGCTGTACGTCATGCCCGCGCCGCGCTGGTCCCACTGCACCAGCGTGTAGTGCTGTTCCCAGCCTGCATAAATGGTATCGGCAAACGGACTGAGCGGATTGCCGGGACCGCCATGCAAGAACAGGATCACCGGATTGCCGCAGCGCGCACCGTTGATCGTGATCCATTGCTCGATGCCATTGATGGGGACATAAGCCTGTTCGCGGATGGCAGCATCGGCCTTGGCGCAAGGCGGTGCAGGGGAGGCCGGCGCCGCCTGGGCCAGGCCAAAACACGATAAAACGATTAACGCCAGCAAGATCAGGACAGGACCGAGTTTGCGCATGGGGGCTTTCATGGTGACAGGCCCATGAAGATAGGGTATCAAATGGTGATTGTCAATAATGAAATACTCAGCCTGGATTTTCTGGCGTGGCGTTGTCGCCAGCGCACAGGAAATCGATCAAGGCGCGCAGGGCGGCCGGCATCTGGCGCCGGCTGGGATAGTACAAATGAAAGCCGGCAAATGGCGGGCACCAGTCGTCGAGTACACGCACCAGCCTGCCAGCAGCCAGATGCCCGGTGACGGTACTTTCCAGCGCTGAAGCCAGGCCCACGCCTGCCAATGCCGCATCGAGCATCAGTCCGGGCGTGCCCAGCACCATGGGGCCGCCAACCTGTATTTCCAGTGCCTGGCCATCCCTGGCAAATTGCCAGCGGCACAAGGCGCCGCCCGCCACCAGGCGGTAGCCGATACAACGGTGTGCCTGCAGGTCATGCGGTGTGCGCGGTGCTGCATGTTGCGCAAAATAAGCCGGTGTACCAACGATGGCCAAGCGCTGCTTGCCGCTGACGGGCACGGTTGTCATGTCCAGTTCCACGCTGTCGCCCAGGCGCATGCCGGCATCGTAGCCTTCGCGCACGATATCGACCAAACCGTCGTTGATGGCAACTTCAAGCACGATATCGGGGTAGGCGGCGTGAAATTGCCCAAGCCGCGGCGCCAATATCATTTGCGCCGCCAGCAAAGGCAGGTTCAGGCGCACGGTGCCGCGTGGCCGCTCGCGAAACGCATTCACGCCATCGATGGCCGTGGCGATACTGCTGAATGCGGGGGCGATTTGCGCCAGCAAGGCCGTGCCCGCATCTGTCAGCGACACCGAGCGCGTCGTGCGTTGCAACAGGCGTACGTCCAGCCGCTGCTCCAGTGCGCGCAAAGAATGGCTGAGGGTGGATGGTGTCAAATTCAGGCGCGCTGCCGCACGCCGGAAGCTGCCTTCTTCTGCAATGGCAATAAAAGCTGACAGTTCGGCAAATTCATGGGGGCGCATAGAGTGACTATACCGCGAATGGCAAGCTTGATTGATGAATCAGGGCCAGCAAGGCCATGGTGAAAGCAGGGCTTATCAGCATGAATCGATGGCCCTACACTGGATTTCTCTGCTTCTCTTTGATAATAGAAAGATTACCCATGCACAGCCATTCTTCTACCGAGCAACGTTTTACCAGCAAAGTCGCCCTCGTCACCGGTGGTGGCAGCGGCATAGGCCGTGCCGCCGCGCTGGCTTATGCACGTCAAGGCGCCAGGGTGGCAGTGGTTGGCCGCAAGCTGGAAAAGTTGCAGGAAACGGTGAATCTGATACGCGATGCTGGCGGCATGGCAATCGCCGTGGTAGCCGATGTGTCTGTTGCGGCTGACGCCGAAGCGATGGTGAATCGCACACTGAGCGCGTTTGACGGTCTCGATATCGTTTTTAACAATGCGGGCACGGAAGGCGCTTTCGCGCCGATCGCCGAATTGACAGAAAACGACTTCGATCATGTGCTCGGCATCAATCTGAAGGGCGTGTGGCTTTCCATCAAGTATGCAGCGCCAGCCATCGTCGAGCATGGTGGTGGCGTCATCGTCAACACCAGTTCGTGGCTGGCGGACACGGCGGTCAGTGGCTCTTCCGCCTATGCCGCCAGCAAGGGGGGCCTGCTGGCCATGACGCGCGCGCTGGCGGTGGAACTGGGGCCGCTGGGCATACGGATCAACAGTATCTTGCCCGGGATTATCGCTACACCCATGTTCGCGCGCCTGGGGGGCAACGATGCGCTGGCCGATACCTTTGCCGCCGCCACGCCACTGCGCCGGGTAGGCCAGCCGGCGGACGTGGGCGACGTGGCTGTCTGGTTGTCGAGCGATGAGGCACGCTTTGTGACGGGGCAAAACCTGCTGGTCGATGGCGGTTATACGGTTGTGGGGATCTAAAGCCAGACGGCTGCGCAGGCTCAGGCTTGACCGGCATGGCCCGCCATGCGTCGTATGCTTTGCGGCGGATGGCCGGTCACGCGGATGAAGGCGCGCCGCATCCGTTCAGGATCGGCAAAGCCGGAGGTGCGGGCAATGATTTCAATCGGTTCAGCGCTGCGTTCCACCTTCAGCCGCGCCACTTCCACGCGCAGCCGCTCGACCGCCTTCGCCGGCGTTTCGCCCGTCTCCAGCAGGAAGGAACGGCCGAACTGACGCGGACTCAGGCAGGCGACGGCTGCAAGATGCTCCGTCGACAGCTCTTGCCGCAGATGTTCCCGCATATAAATCAGCACTTGCCGGATGCGGTCCGACTCGGGTTCCATGGCCGCCATGGCGGAGAACTGCGACTGATTGCCGGGCCGGCGGTGATACACCACCAGCATCTGCGCGGTGTCGCGCGCGGTATCGCTGCCCAGGTCATCCTCGATCATGGCCAGCGCCAGGTCGATGCCGGAGGTCACGCCGGCGGAAGTCCAGATACCCTGGTCGCGGGTAAATATGCGGTCTCCTTCCACCTTGATCCTGGGATATTGGCGTTGCAGGCGAGCGACATATTTCCAATGCGTCGTTGCCCGCCGGCCATCGAGCAAGCCGGCTGCCGCCAGCAGGAAGGCGCCGGTGCAGACGCTGGCGATGCGGCGGCTGCCGCGCATGGCGGCGATGTTCAACTGGTCGGAGATGGCGGGAAGGATGGCCGGATCGGACGACATCGAGCCCCCCACCACCAGCAGCGTGTCATAGGGCTGGGTCCGGACCTGGCGGGTCACGATTTCCAGTCCGGACGAACTGCAGATGGCGCCGCCTGCGAGCGACACCACCTCGCACCGGTAGCGGCAGCCGCCGTGGATCGTCGCCGCCACCTCGAACGCCGCCAATGGCCCGCTCAGGTCCTGTATCTGGAAGCCGGGGTACACCAGGAATGCAATCTCGCGTGCGTTGCCGGCGGCGCTACCCTGGGGCGGGGAAGCGGGTTCCTTGAGTTCGTCTATGGTATTCATGGGGCCATGATGCAACAAAATGGCAGTGGCGGCAATGACATATTTCCCTCAAAAAACGTCATGGCAGGCATGTGCCAGTCGATGACCAGAAACGAGGGAACTACGTCCTTTGCGTTGCCGCAGCCAGCACTGAGAATTGCGGCACCGCAACTATCTTGTTCAATTCCTTATGTCTCTTTTTTCTTTTTCCCGCTCCAGGATGGCCTCGGCCTCGCTGGTCGCCATCGCCGTGGCCGGCTTGGACGCGTATGGCGCCCTGCGGGCCGGCACGCCGCCGCCGTCGTCCCAGGCCGCCTTGCCGGAAGTGGATGTGGCCGTCGTGCTGCAACAAACCATTACTGAGCTGCACTCCTATTCCGGCCGCCTGGCGGCGGTGGAACAGGTTGAAATACGGCCGCAAGTGTCGGGCGCCATCGTCGCAGTCAACATCCACGACGGTGCGCTGGTGCAAAAAGGCGATCTGCTGTTCTTCATCGATCCCCGCCCGTACCAGGCGGAAGTGGACCGCGCCACGGGCCTGCTGGCGGCAGCGCAGGCGCGTGCCGATTATCTGCAAGCCGATGGCGAGCGCGCGCAACGCCTGATCGGCGACAACGCGATTGCGCGCCGCGATTACGATGAAAAACGCCATGCCGCGCGCGAAGCGGCGGCCAATCTGCAATCGGCGCGCGCCGCGCTGGCGGCGGCAAAGATCAATCTGGACCATACGCGCATCGCCGCGCCGATTGCCGGCCGGGTGTCCCGCGCCGAAATGACGCTGGGCAATGTCGTTGGCACGGGCGCAGGCGCCGCGCCGCTGACGACGATCGTGTCGGTGTCGCCGATGTATGCGGAATTCGATGCGGACGAACAAAGCTACCTGCAATACAGCAGCCGCACCCGCCAGGGCGGCAAGGTTGCCGCCCAGCTGGGACTGGCCGGTGAAAACGGCTATCCCCGCCAGGGCGAGATGCAGTCGGTGGACAACCGCCTGAATCCGTCGTCGGGCACGATACGCATGCGTGCCCGCTTCGACAACCGCGACGGCGTGCTGGTGCCCGGCCTGTATGCGCGCATCCGCATGGGCGGCGGCGCGCCGCACGCGGCGCTGCTGGTCGACGACGCCGTCATCGGCACGGACCAGTCCAGGAAGTTTGTCTATGTGATCGATCAGCAAGACCGCGCCATTTACCGCGAAGTGCAGGTGGGCGCCTTGCGCGGCAATCTGCGCGTCATCAATCGCGGCTTGCAGGCAGGTGAGCGGGTGGTGGTCAACGGCGCGCAACGCATCCAGGCCGACGCCAAAGTGCGTCCACATCTGGTGGCGATGGGCGGCACGCCAGGCGCCGGCCAGCTGGCGGAGAACACAATCCGATGAATATCTCCAGGTTCTTTATCGACCGGCCGATCTTTGCCGGCGTGTTGTCCGTCATCATCCTGCTCGCTGGCCTGGTGGCCGTGTTCCAGTTACCGATATCGGAATATCCGGAAGTGGTGCCGCCGTCCGTGATCGTGCATGCCCAGTATCCGGGCGCCAATCCGAAGGTCATCGCCGAGGCAGTCGCGGCGCCGCTGGAAGAGCAGGTCAATGGCGTGGAAAACATGTTGTACATGCAGTCGCAATCGACCAATGACGGCAATCTGACACTCACGGTGACGTTTCAGCTCGGCACCAATCCCGACCTGGCGGCGCAGCTGGTGCAGAACCGCGTGAACCAGGCGTTGCCGCGCCTGCCGGAAGATGTGCAGCGTCTGGGCGTGACCACCACCAAAAGTTCGCCGACGGTGACCATGTTCCTGCATTTGCTGTCGCCGCATGGCCGCTACGACATTACCTACCTGCGTAACTACGCGCTGCTGAACGTGCGCGACCGGCTGGCGCGCATACGGGGTGTGGCCGAGGTGCAGCTTTGGGGCGCCGGCGACTATGCCATGCGGGTCTGGCTCGATCCCGCCAGGATCGCCCAGCGCAAGCTGACCGCGATGGACGTGGTGAGCGCGATCCGCGAGCAGAACGTGCAGGTTGCCGCCGGCGTGGTGGGCGCTTCGCCGTCGGTGCCGGGCGCGCCCCTGGAACTGTCGGTGAATGCGCGCGGCCGGCTGTCGACCGAGGAGGAATTCGGCGCCATCGTGGTGAAGACGGCCGATGGCGCCGTGACTTACCTGCGCGATATTGCCAGGATAGAACTGGCCGCCGCCGAATATGGACGGCGTTCGATGCTGGACAACAAGCCCGCCATTGCGCTGTCCATCAACCAGAGTCCGGGCGCCAATTCGCTGCAGATCGCCGACGATGTCCGTGCCGCCTTGAAGGAATTGAGCGCCGATTTTCCGCAGGACGTGGAATACAGCATCGTGTACGACCCGACGCGGTTCGTGAAATCGAGCATCGAGGCGGTCATCCACACCCTGCTGGAAGCCATTGCGCTGGTGGTCGTGGTGGTGATTGTGTTCCTGCAAACCTGGCGCACCTCGATTATCCCCCTGATTGCGGTGCCGGTATCCATCGTCGGCACTTTTGCGCTGCTGCTGGCCTTCGGTTTTTCCATCAATGCGCTGTCCCTGTTTGGCATGGTGCTGGCAATAGGCATCGTGGTCGACGATGCGATCGTGGTGGTGGAAAATGTGGAGCGCAATATCGCATCGGGACTCAATGCGCGTGACGCGACCTATAAAGCCATGCAGGAAGTGAGCGGCCCCATCATCGCGATTGCCCTGACGCTGGTGGCTGTCTTCGTCCCGCTGGCGTTCATGAGCGGACTGACTGGCCAGTTTTACAAGCAGTTTGCCATGACGATCGCCATTTCGACGGTCATTTCCGCCTTCAATTCGCTGACCCTGTCGCCGGCCCTGGCGGCATTGTTACTGCGCGGGCATGGCGCCAGGGAAGATGCTGTGACGCGCGCCATCAATCGCGTGCTGGGGCCTTTCTTCGATTGGTTCAACCGGCTCTTCCGGCGCGGCTCGGATCGCTATGGGCGCGGCGTGAAGGGCGCGTTGCGGCACAAGGGCATGATGCTGGTGGTGTATGCGGCGCTGCTGGGCGTGACCGTGCTGGTGACGCGTATCGTGCCGGGCGGTTTCGTGCCCGCGCAGGACAAGGAATACCTGATTTCCTTTGCCCGCCTGCCCAATGGCGCCTCGCTGGAGCGCAGCGAGCAGGTCGCCCGCGCCATGGGCGACATCATCATGAAGCAGCCCGGCGCAGCGCATGCGGTCGCGTTTCCCGGCCTGTCGGTGGATGGCTTTACCAATAGCTCGAACGCGGCGGTAGTGTTCGTGCCGCTCAAGCCGTTCCGCGAGCGCCAGGGCAAGGATTTGTCCGCCGCCGCCATCGCCGCTTCCCTGAACCAGCAGTTTGCCGGCATCAAAGGGGCTTTTATCGCCGTGTTCCCGCCGCCGCCAGTGCTCGGCATAGGCACCCTGGGCGGCTTCAAGATGCAGCTGGAAGACCATGGCGCGGTCGGCTATGAGGCGCTCAACCGGGCCAAGGCGGCATTTGTCAAGCGCGCCGCCAGCGCGCCCGAGCTGGGACCCATGTTCTCGAATTACGAGATCAACGTGCCCCAGCTCGATGTTGACCTGGACCGTGTCAAGGCCAAACAGCTGGGGGTGCCCGTGACCGACGTCTTCAACACGATGCAGACCTACCTCGGTTCGCTGTACGTGAACGATTTCAACCGCTTTGGCCGTGTCTATCAGGTGCGGGTACAGGCGGATGCGCCTTACCGCCAGAACGCCGACGACATCCTGCAGTTGCAGACCCGCAACGTCGCCGGCGATATGGTGCCGCTGGCGTCACTCGCAACGGTCACGCCGACCTATGGCCCGATTTCGGTGGTCCGCTACAACGGCCATACCGCCGCCGACCTCAACGGCGGGCCGGCGCCCGGTTATTCTTCCGGGGAAGCGCAGGCGGCGGCCGAACGTATCGCGGCCGAGGTATTGCCGAAAGGCGTCAAGTTCGAATGGACCGACCTGACGTACCAGCAAGTGCTGGCGGGTAACGCCGGCATGTGGATATTCCCCATCAGCGTGCTGCTGGTGTTCCTGGTGCTGGCGGCACTGTATGAAAGCCTGACATTGCCGCTGGCGGTGATCCTCATCGTGCCCATGAGCGTGCTGTCGGCGCTGGCCGGCGTGTGGCTGACCGGTGGCGACAATAATATCTTCACGCAGATCGGCATGATGGTGCTGGTCGGCCTGGCGTCGAAAAACGCCATCCTGATCGTGGAGTTCGCACGCGAACTCGAACATGACGGCCATACGCCGATGGCGGCGGCGATTGAAGCGAGCCGGCTGCGCCTGCGGCCCATCCTGATGACCTCGATCGCCTTCATCATGGGGGTCATACCGCTGGTGCTCTCCGGTGGGGCCGGCGCCGAGATGCGCCAGGCGATGGGCGTGGCGGTGTTTTTCGGCATGCTGGGCGTGACGCTGTTTGGCCTGATGCTCACGCCCGTGTTCTACGTGGTGCTGCGCACGATGGCTGGCGGAAAAATACATGTGGCGCAAAAAGATGCGCCGCACCAGACCGACTATAACAAGGGAGCCTGATGAAGAAACGCAAAATGACGAAACGCCTGCCGTTGCCACGGCTGGCGATAGGTGGCGCGCTGCTGTCGCTGATGGCGGCGTGCTCGGTAGAACAGCCATGGCAGCGGCCCGAGGCCAGCATCCCGTCCACCTTCAAGGAGGCGCCGGCGCAAGACAACGCCGGCTGGAAGCTGGCCGAGCCGGCCGAAGAGGCGCAGCGCGGCCAGTGGTGGGCCATCTTCGGCGATCCGCTACTGGACCAGCTCGAACACCAGGCCATCGCCGCCAACCAGGATGTGCAGGCCGCCGCCGCCCGCTTGCGGCAGGCGCGGGCGCTGGCGCAAGCGCAGGAGGCGACCCGCCTGCCGGCGCTCGACGCCGGGTTTGGTGCAACGCGGCAACGCGCTTCGCCGGCGTCGCAGTCGCTGGCAGACGGCGCGCAAGTGCCGGGCCAGACCTTGTGGCGCGCCCAGGCGGCGGCTTCGTATGAAGTGGACCTGTTCGGCCGGGTGGGCAGCGGCATCCACGCGGCGCAGGCAGAGGCCGGCCGCAGCGTGGCGCTGTTTCATTCGGTGCTGCTCGCGCTGCAGGCCGATGTGGCGCAACACTATTTCCAGCTGCGTGAGTTTGATGGGCAACTGCGTGTGTATCAGCAAACCGTGGCTCTGCGGGAAGATGCGCTGAAGCTGGTCGAGCGCCGCTTCAAGGAGGGCGAGGTCGGCGAACTGGACGTGGCGCGCGCGCGCAATGTGCTCGAGAGTGCGCGTGCCGATGCGGCAGGCGTGGCGCGCCAGCGCGCTGCTGCCGAGCACAGCCTGGCCGTGTTGCTGGGCAAGCCGCCGGCGCAATTTGCCTTTGCCGCCATGCCGCTGGCGCCGGTCGAGGTGCAGGTGCCGGCTGGCTTGCCCTCGGCCTTGCTGGAGCGTCGTCCCGATATTGCCGCGGCAGAACGCGCCATGGCGGCGGCCAATGCGCGCGTTGGCCTGGCCCGCTCGGCATTTTTCCCCAGGCTGGACCTGACCGCCGTGCTGGGTGTCGAGTCTGCCACGCTGGGCAACCTGTTCCACTGGTCCAGCCGGACCTTCCTGCTCGGGCCGCTGGCCGGCACGGCGCTGTCCGTCCCCCTGTTCGATGGCGGACGGCGCAGCGCCATGCTGGGCGGGGCGCAAGCCCGGCTGGACGAAGACGTGGCCCTGTACCGCCAGCAGGTGCTGGTGGCGTTTCGCGAGGTGGAGGACAGCCTGGCCGACTTGCGCCTGCTTAAGGTACAGCATGCCGCGCAGGTGGCAGCGGTCGCGGCCGCCCAGCGCGCCGGGCAATTGTCGCAGAACCAGTATGAAGCAGGGCAGGTCAGCTATCTGGAAGTGATCGACGCACAGCGGCAGGTCCTGCAGGCGCGTCTGCAGCTGAACCGGCTGGCCGGGGCGCAGGCTGCGGCGACCGTCAGCCTGATACGCGCACTGGGCGGCGGCTGGGATGCGGCGGCGGGGCAGGTGGCTGCCCGCTGAAAGTAGCCGCCAGGGTACGCCCGTTCACACGGCATGCAGCGCCATCGCCACGCTGAGCACGCTGACCACCGCGATCGATGCCAGGAAGACCTGGCGTGCCCATCGGGCATCGTCGCGGGTGCGCAGGCCGGCGATGCCGACCGCCAGCCAGCAGGCGCCGGCTGCCAGCATGGACAGCATATACAAACGTCCCGCACCGAAGGCGCCCAGCGACAGCGAGGCCGCCATGAAGGCGATGATATACAGCAGGATGTGGCGCTTGGCCGTGGCATGGCCGCGCACCAGCGGCAAGACGGGAATGGCGGCGGCCCGGTAGTCAGCGGCGCGGAAGATGGCGATGGCGTAGGAATGCGGCATTTGCCACAAGCTGAACATCACCAGCAACAGCAGCGCCGTGGCGTCGAAACGGCCCTGTGCCGCGCAGTAGCCGGCCACCGGCGGCATCGCGCCGGAAATACTGCCGACCAGGGTGCCGTGCACCGACGTGCGCTTCAGGCCTAGCGTGTACAGGCCGGCGTAGACGGCATAGCCCAGCAATACCAGCATCAGTGGCAGCCAGCGCTGGCTTGCCGCGTACAGCAAGCCCAGCCCCGCCAGCAACAGCAGGCCGGCATATGCGCACGCTGCGCGTATGCCGATGGCGCCGTTCGCCATCGGCCGCCTGCGCGTGCGCTGCATCAGCTGGTCGATGTCGCGGTCGATGACGTTGTTGACGGTGCAGCCGGAAGCGACCACCAGCGACACGCCGGTAGCCACCAGCGCACCTTGCCACCAGTCAACCTGGCCTTGCGTTGCCAGCAGGAAGCCGCCCGTGACGGAAACCAGATTGCCCAGCACGATGCCGGGCTTGGTCAGGGAGAGATAAGCTTTATACATCAATATTGCCGGGTGCATTCAAGCGCAGGGCGCGGCGCTGGCGCGCGCCGGGTTGCTGCGGCAGGGCAGGTGGCCAGTGTAGCCGGGAGTCGTACATAGCATCCTTTCAAAGTAGGCAATTGGCTGGGTAATTATTTGTCGCGCGAATATTGTATTGGCGTGCCCATCTGGAAAGAGGACGTAGTTCCCTCATTTGCCGTCATCTGAGTGGTATGCCGCCTGATGTCTGGAATGGTGGGAAATATGGCGTTTGTGGCCCGTCCGGGCGCGCTAAGATGCCGGCTGTATCGACCAGGGGAAACCAGATGGATGGAGCCATGACAGACCAGGAAGCGCGCGCACAGCTACGCAAGATGCGCTGCATATCGTTATTCGAAGGGGGCACGCTGCTGCTGTTGCTCGGTATTGCCATGCCGCTCAAGCATCTGGGCGGATACCCGGGCATGGTGTCCCTCATCGGGCCGGTGCACGGCCTGGCCTTCCTGCTGTATTGCCGGATGTTGATGCAGACGCTTTCCGTTGGCAACTGGACACGTGCGGAGCGCTTGCGCATGGCGTTGGCGCCCATCATCCCGTTCGGCGGCTTCCTCAACGAGCGGCTGCTGGCGCGCCGCCTGGCGTCGCTGGCACGGGAATAGCCGGCATGGATTATTTTTTGCTGAGAACGCTGCACATTGCGGCAGTCGCCACCTGGATCGGCGGCATGCTGGCCGTCGCAGGCATCCTGGCCTGCCGCAGCCAGGCCGCGGCTCCCTTGCTGGACAGCCTGCGCGCGTGGGACCGGCGAGTCACTACGCCGGCCATGCTGCTGGCATGGATACTGGGACTGGTGCTGGCGTCGACGGGCGGCTGGTTTCCGCAAGCCTGGCTGATCGCCAAATTGTTTCTTGTGCTGTGCTTGTCCGGGCTGCATGGCATGCTGGTGGCCCGGCTGCGCAACAGGTCGCCGAACCCGGCGCAGCAAGCCTGGCCTGGCCGCCTCGGCTTTCTTGCAGGCATCCTCGTCGCGACAGCCATCATTACCGTGCTTGTGATTGTCAAGCCGCAAGTGTAGGGCATCGATCGCTACGGAAGGGCTGCAGTGGGCCGGTTCGCGCCAGGCTGGCAATCCTGCACCGGTTTGCCGGCAATAAAGCGCTGGCTCGCCTGCTCAAAACAGGCCGGCGCCGTCCACAGAATAAAATGCGGCGCGTGTTGAATGGTGGCCAGCGCCACCTTGCCGGCCCTGGCTTTGGTCAAGGCATCCACTTGCGCCTGGGCGCCCGCATACGGCGTTTTCGGATCCAGGGTGCCCTGCAGCACCAGGGGCGGTGGCATTTTTGCCGGCAACTGGCCGAAATAGCGGTCATGTGGATAGGTGGGCAGGCCGCCGCCCAGCAGGATGCGGGGCAGGGGGCTGGTGAATAGCAAATCTGCCTCTTCGCGGTCGATATCGGCCGCTGTCCAGTCTGGGCGCAGCGACGGCTGCAGATTGTTTTCCGAATTGCTGATGATGTTGACCAAGGGCATGGACAGCGGCGATTGCGGATAACTGCCCAGGCTGGCCGCCGCCGTCTTCAGGGTCTCGCGCACGGCCGCCAGCTCCGTCTCGCCGCCTTTATCGAGGTCTTGCAGCAGATACGGGATGCGGGCGCGGGCGGCCGGGATGTCGAGCAAACCACCGAGGAAGTTTTTCAGGTTCTTGCCGGGAATTTTCGCCAGCAGGGCAGGGTCGGCCAGGGCCTTGTCCAGCACGCGGCGATACAGCGTTGCGGCTGGCTCGCCCAATGCCACGTGACAAGCGGCATCCGCATCGCACTGGGCCAGCACTTGCAGGCCGACCTGGTTGACCACGTGCGAACGCTGGCTCAAGTCCCAGCGCGGGTCCGTCTGCGGCGGCACCAGCGAGTCGAGGATCACGCCTTTGACGGGCAGCGGGCCCAGTTGCAGGGTACGCAAGACCAGCTGGGTGCCGTACGATACGCCATACAGGTACACAGGCGGCTGGCCACGGTTGTTCTTACCCTCGTGCTCACCTTCGATCAGGGCTTTCAAGTCGCGCGCGGCGCTGGTGATGCTGAAGTGGCCGGCAACCTCCGGCACCAGGTTCAGGCCGGCAAAGCAGCTGCCCCATTCGGCGCCCACCAGGGCGCGCCCGCCGGGACTGTGTTCGGACTCTTCTACACGGCACAAGCGCGTGGAGTGGCCCGTGCCGCGATGGTCGGGGATCAGGAATTCGAAGCCGGGAAAGCTGCGGCGCAAGGTGGGCAGCAGATTGTAGAACGAGGCGCCCGATTCGCCGGGGCCACCGGACACCAGCCACAAGCTGCCCTTGGGCCGCTTGCCGGCAGGCACGTCGGCGGCAATCTTGCGGACAAACACGTGGACTCTGTCTTCTTCACCGGCCAGCGCATCGCCCTGTTCATCGTAGCCGCCCGGCAGGTTCAGGCCTGAACACAGGCTGCCTGGCACGGCTGTGTCCGCGCAGGGAGTAAATAACATCGGTTCGGCGTGCAGACCGGCGCTGGCCAGCAAGGCAGTCAGGAAGGTCAAACGGGGCAAGCATGGCATGGGGCTACCTTGGTGGCGGTTGAAGTCGGCCGACAAGGTAGCGTTGTTTACATCAGTTGTCTACTTTAAAATATTTTTTTGCAGGACTACCTTACAGCCCCAGGCTATCTTGCAGCGCAGACGAGTACAGCCGGTGCGGATCGTATTTGTTCAGCACGGCCACGGCGCTATCCCAGTTGCTGCCGGCAGGCTGGCCCGTGCGGAAAGCGTTGGGCACCGTCGTTTGCAAGGCGATCGGATCGGCCCAGGCCGCCTGGTTGCTGTAGCCCCAGCCTTTCGACCATTCCGGACGCACGGCCGCATCGCTGCCGTTATAGGTCGCTTCCAGCCATTGCTCCACTTCCCGGTAAAACTCGTTCGCATACGGCGTGCCGGGGAAGGTCAGGATGTCGAGCCAGATAGCCACGTCCCAGTCGGCATGGTCGGGGCGTGGGCGGATGGCCGACAGGATGGGCGAGACGCCGTTCGCGCCCGCCACGTCGCCCGGCTGGTCCAGGCCCGTGACGCGGATTTCCACCGGGCCATTCATCGGATAACGCGACAGGGCCTGGTAGGCGGCCACGCGCGCGCGGTAAAAGGTGGCGAATTCATTCAAGACGCGCTGCACATTGTCGCGCCGGGTCAGCACGGCGTAGCCGTTGGCCGTGATGCGCAGGGTGGTCGGTTTGACATACAGCAACAGGTTCTTCGACCAGCCCCACAAGTCCCAGCCTCCGGTAAATGTCAGGCCGCCGCCGACCACCGTGAACTGCGTCTGGCCGAACAGCGGCGTCAGGCCGCCCTGGCCCAAGGTGGCAATCTTGTAGGCTAGGTCGTTGAGGTTGGCCGGCAAGTTGTCTGAAAAGGTGTAATTGAACGGCACCGTCGTTTCGCGCGCGAAAGGCGGCTTGACGGGGGAGACGCTCCATACCTTGAGCCAGGGATGGTCGGTAAACGGAAACCAGATCGCTTCCGCCCGGCCCGCGCTGTCGAGGAAGCTGGAAAAGGTTCGCCCACCCGATCCCTTGGGCGCGAACATCTCGGTGTAGGGGATATTGGTCCAGCTCTGGCAACGCAGGCGCTGGTTGGGCGACACCTGCAAGGTCGCCTCGACGATCAGGGCGCGGCCCACGTGGGCCAGCAGGGCGCCGGTTTCCGGGTCGCTGCGCACAAAGGTTTTCAGGATATAGGCACGGCTGACGCTGTCATACACCACGGCCTTGAGCGACAGCACCAGGTTGGACAGCGAACCATAGGTGGCGCCTAGCGGCCGCTGTTCGTTTTTGGCGGGCACGGCCGTACCATGGCCATTGATGGCCAGCACGCCGCCCAGGGTCAGGTCGCCCGGCGCCGGCGTGGCCGTCAAGCCCAGGCCCGCGTTTTCCAGCGCCGTCAGCAACGCTTCCATGCTGATGCCGGCCTGTGCCGTCACTTGCGGCACCGGCCCGGAGGTATCGATGCTGGCGGCAGTTAAATGCGTGGTGGTGTCGAGCAAGACCACGCTGGGGCACACGGCGCCGGCCGGCACGGTCAGGGGCGACCAATTGTGCATCATGCCGCGCGGACGCACCTTGTAGCCATTGTCCCTGGCCCAGTTGACCACTTTCACCACTTGCTGTGCATTGGTGGGCGCGCACGTCCAGACATCGTCGACCTTGATATCGCCAGCCCAGTTCTGGAAGGTTTGTTTATATAGTGCAATATCGAGTGGAAAATTGCCGGGCGTGGCGCAATTGACGGCTTGGGCGGCGCTGATGCGCGCCAGCGGCAGCCAGCCGGCCAGGGCGCCGGCGGCCGTGAATTTAGCTGTTTTCTTCAGGAAATTGCGACGCCGGGAAACTGCCTGCTGCGGATCGTTTTTTGCATTCATTGCGCCATCCTCCAGTGTGGTGTGCATCGGTGGTAGTGGCCTCAACCCCGCATATTCAGCGGGTTTGAAGCCGTATGTACCATAACGAACATAGAGGAATATTGCAAAAAATGATAATTATTTATGTCAATTGTGAATAATTGACATCATTGGTGAGAATATCAACGGTCCCGCTGTCAGGCGGTTTTTGTCCGCAGCAAACGCAAGCCATTCGCCACTACCAGCAGGCTGGCGCCCACGTCGGCAAACACGGCCATCCACAAGGTCGCCATGCCGGCCAGCGCCAGGGCAAAGAAGACTGCCTTGATACCGATCGCAAAGCTGATGTTTTGCACCAGGACCCGGCGCGTGCGCTGGCTCAGGCTGATGAACTCGGGCAACTTGCCCAGTTCATCATCCATCAGGGCCACGTCGGCTGTCTCGATGGCCGTGTCGCTGCCGGCCGCGCCCATGGCGAAACCGATGTCCGCTTGCGCCAGGGCCGGCGCATCGTTGACGCCATCGCCCAGCATGGCGACCAGGCCAAACTGTTGCTGCAAGGCCTTGATTTCATCGAGTTTATTTTCCGGCAGCAATTCTGCCTTGACCAGGCTGACCCCGACTTCGGCACCGATCCTTTGCGCCGTCAGCAAGTTGTCGCCCGTCAGCATCACAGTGGTGACGCCCAGCGCATTCAGACGCGCAATGGCAGCTTTTGCCGTTGGACGCAGCACATCGGCCACGGCAATCACGCCCAGCGCGCCCCCGTCCGTCGCCAGCACCATGGCCGTGTAGGCTTGCTGTTCCAGCCGGGCCAGTTCCGTTTGCAATTGCGGATTTAAAAGGTTCAGTTCCGTCATCAAACGGGCATTGCCCAGGTAATAGGTCCGGCCTTCGATAGTGCCTTGCACGCCGCGGCCATGCAGGGCGGAAAACTGCGACACGGGCAAGTGGCTGGCCGCGGGCGGGCCTGCCTTGACGATGGCGGCGGCCAGCGGATGGGCTGAATTGGCGTCCAGGCTGGCGGCCAGCAGCAAGATGTCTTCGCGGCGGCTGCCTTCCAACGCCAGCACGTCCGTGACGGCGGGCTTGCCCATGGTCAAAGTCCCCGTCTTGTCGACGGCGATGGCTTTCAAGCGGTAGCCGGTTTCCAGGAATTGCCCGCCTTTCACCAGGATGCCGCGCCGGGCCGCTGCCGTCAGGCCGCTGACCACCGTGACGGGCGTGGAAATAACGAGGGCGCAAGGGCAGGCGATGACCAGCATCACCAGCGCCTTGTAGACCCAGGCCATGAACGGCGCGCCCGTCAGCAGCGGCGGCAAGATAGCCACCAGGATGGCGAACACGACCACGGCCGGCGTGTAATAACGGGCAAAGCTGTCGACGAAACGCTGGGTGGGCGCCTGCTTGCCCTGCGTTTCCTCGATCACCTTGACGATTTTCGCCAGGGTGGAATTGCCGCTGTTGGCCGTGACGCTGATGTCGAGCACGCCGCGCTCATTGATGGTGCCGGCATACACGACGTCTCCTGCGGCCTTGTCCACCGGCATGCTTTCACCGGTGATCGGCGCCTGGTTGACGGACGACGCACCGCTTTTCACGACGCCATCGAGGGCGATGCGCTCGCCCGGTTTCACGCGCATGGTGGCGCCCACGGCGACAGTTGCCACGGCTACTTGCTGCCAGCCACCGTTGCCATCTGCGACGGTGGCCACGTCCGGCGCCAGTTGCAGCAAGCTTTGCACGGCATTGCGGGCGCGGTTCAGCGACAGCCCCTCGATCAGCTCGGCAATCGCGAACAAAAAGATTACCATCGCCGCTTCCGGCCATTGGCCGATGGCAATCGCGCCAAACACGGCTAAAGACATCAGGAAATTGATGTTCAAGGTAAAGCTCTTCAGCGCGATCCAGCCTTTTTTCAGGGTCGGCCAGCCACCCGTGGCGATCGACAGCAAGGCCAAGGCGATGACGGCAGGGGAATGGTCGTTTTGCGTGCTCCATGCCAATGCCTCCGCACCGGCAGCGGCCAGGCCGGACACCACCAGCAAGCCTTTTTGCATGCCGGACAGACCACCTTGCGTGGCGGCGCGCGTTTCGCCTTCCTGCATCGGCACGGCCTGCATGCCGATGCTGTGCAGCGCGGATTCGACGGTTGCCAGCGCCGGCAAGGTGTGATGCACATCCAGTACGCGGTTCATCAGGTTGAAATCAAGCCCCACCACGCCATGCATGCCGGACAGCTTGTTGCGGATCAGCCGTTCTTCGGTGGGGCAATCCATATTCTCGATGCGGTATTTGGCCGTTTGCGCGCCGGCAATCGGGGCACTGGGCAAGGCGGGCGCCGCCGGCATTGCGGGTGGCGCCGCATGTTTATGGGAGCAGCAGCTATCGTGGGAATGAGTATCATGCGGCATCGCATCGTCCTTCAGGGATTCGTGTATGCTTGCATTAGAAACCCTGTAGCCACTACAGGGTCAAGCAGAATTTGCACGAAAACATGAAAGAGGGAAACGTCATGCGTATCGGAGAACTGGCCAAACGCACAGATTGCGATGTAGAAACTGTGCGCTACTATGAAAAAGCAGGCTTGCTGCAAGAGCCCGGCCGCAACAGCGCCGGCTACCGCGAATACCAGGACGAGCACCAGGAACGGCTGCAATTCATCCGCCATTGCCGCTCCCTGCAAATCGGCTTGACCGATATCCGCGCCTTGCTGGAATTTAAGAATAACCCCGCCGATGGTTGTCAGAGCGTCAATACCTTGCTCGACCACCATATCGAGCGCATCGCCGAACAAATGGCGAATTTGCAGACATTGCAACAGCAACTGGTGACCCTGCGCCACCAGTGCGACCAGCCGCAGCCGTCGCAAGATTGCGCCATTTTGCAGAATTTATCGGAAGCGGCCAGCGGGCATGATTGCGCCTGCCATACAGAATCTGTCGACGTACGACACTCAGCACAACATTAACAACGCCTCACAAAACCGGTTTCCGGTCAACCACACTGCGGCAGGGTCCAGCCCTCGTAGCCCATGTCGGTGGGATAAATCGCCCGGTGATTGCCCCAGCGGGCGTAGTCCTGGATGCCGTCTTCATGCATGTCCAACACCCATTCCGTGCTTTCCAGTAAGTTACCTTGCTTGTCATACACGCGGAAGAAGGAAGCCGTACTGAGGGCGCGTACGATGTTGTTCGGCAAGCCATTGCCGTAATGCGGAATATACGTCTTGATCACGCAATTGCCGTTGTCACTCCATTGCTGTGCATACACGGTAGCGTTGCGCGCGGCGCTCAGCTTGATGAATACCCACCCCGTCAGCAGGATGGTGAACAGGATGGCGGTGGTGATCAGGCCAGTCTTCTTGAGTAGCTGCATGAGTTCATGGCGTCGCTAAAAACAAAGGTGCCGCATTGTATGCCAAGAGTGGAAATACTTGCCGTACGGCACGATCCGTAGCACGCGACCGGTATTTCCACGCTTGCAGTGCTCTATTTGGCCAGGCTATTTGGCCAGAGTTTCGTGCAGGGTATTCGCCA
Organism: Janthinobacterium sp. Mn2066; assembly: GCF_049319705.1. Classification (NCBI taxonomy): domain Bacteria; kingdom Pseudomonadati; phylum Pseudomonadota; class Betaproteobacteria; order Burkholderiales; family Oxalobacteraceae; genus Janthinobacterium; species Janthinobacterium sp. Mn2066. The sequence continues at coordinate 429,169 of NZ_JBMOUF010000005.1, forward strand.
TGTCCAGATGATGTTGCAATGCAGGTAATGTCTTGGCGGCGAAGGCCTTGATATCGGGATCGGTCGCCTTCTGGCTGGCCTCGGTGAACAGTTTCACGGCATCCTGGTGGGCCGCCACGCCGATCCTGGCCACATATTCCTGATCAAACTGTTTGCCGGCCAGGGTATTGAGCTTGGTCAGTTCCGACTTGTGCCGGGCGCCAGGCTGGTCGCTGACGTCGATCTGCTTGCTGCTGGCCAGCTGTTTCAACTCGTCCGCCACCTTGCCATGGTCGCTCACCATGGCATCGGCGAATTTTTTGACCTCCGCATTGGCGCTTTTGCCTTGTGCAATTTTGCTCGCGGCAATTTCCGTACTGCCCGCGTCGGCCGCCTTGCTGAGGAAAGTGCGGTCATAGGCCCCGGGCGCGGCGGCAGCGATGCTATTGATGGCCATGCCGCTAAGCAAGGCCACGGCCGCGCCGAGGGCGACGTTTTTCATCGAAAGAGCGCGGGTACTGGTGCTGGTGGTGATAATAGCCATGGGAAATCCTTTCAGAGTGATTTTTTCTGCAAGCTGGTAACAATGTTAAGCCAGCAGCTTGCGCACACCCATAGGACACCCACGGCCACGCACGTAGGACTAGTCTTGTTCGCCAGCGCACAATTGCACTTGTTTCAGTGCCAGCAAGGCGCAAATGCCCGCATCCTGGCGCCAGTGGGGCATGCCGATATCCAGCCATTCCCTGGTCGCTTCCAGGTGCGACGGTTCGGACGCATTGTGTTCGAGTTCGTCGAGCACGGTTTCGCGGTCGATATACAGGCTGTCCAGCCAGGCGTCGAACGAGGGCGCCAGGGTGATGAAGCCGTGGGCGCGCCGCCCGGTCCAGTCCGGCAACTCCTGCACATAGGCGAGCACGCGGCCGCCGCCTTCCGGCGTCAAGTCCAGGTACACCATGGAATTGCCGCCATCGCGGGCAAATGGCAGGATTTTTGCGGGCATGGCCGTGTGCTGGCGCGCCGCGCGGATTTCGCCCACGAAAGTTTCATCGCAAAAATCGCCTTCATCGGTATTGAAAAAAGTGTTGAAGGCCATGTGTTCCACGCCGCCCTCGCCATCGGGCACATCGCAGGTGTAATCGATATACGCCCCATTGGCCACTTGCAAAAACGCCAGGAAGGCGGGCGGCAGCGGTGCTTCCAGCAGGCTTTCGATGGCCGCAATCTGCTGTGCCGTCGGCGCGGCCTGCGCTTCGGCGATCGCCAGGTGGCGGTACGCGGTGTAATAGTGATACACCGTGTTGTTGACGATTTTATTGATTAAGTTGCTCATTGATTATTTTTATAAGCTGGCCGGCTGTGCGGCGCGCTTGTTTTCGGCAGTCAAAACGCCATGGTAGCAAACATCGCCAGCACTGCGGCAGCCATGACCAGGGTGCACAGCCAGCCCAGCCAGCGCAAGCGGCGTGAAATGACCAGGCTGCCCATCACGGCGCGGCGCGTGGCCATGGCCATCATGATGACCATGATGGGCACGGAAATCACGCCATTGATGACGGCGCTCCAGTACAGCGCCTTGATCGGGTCTAGCGGCGTGAAGCACAGGGCTGCACCCAGCAGGGTGGCTGCGACGATGATGGCATAGAATTTCTTGGCCGCCCTGGGCGCCAGTTCCAGGCTGTTTTTCCAATCGAAGGCGCCCGCCATGGCATACGCGGCCGAACCGGCCAGCACGGGAATGGCCAGCAAGCCCGTGCCGATGATGCCCAGGCTGAACAAGGCAAAGGCGAAGTTGCCGGCGATGGGACGCAGCGCCTCGGCCGCCTGGGCGGACGTATCGATATGCGCGACCCCATGCGCCCCCAAGGTCACGGCGGTGGTCAGCATGATGAAAAAAGCCACCAGGTTGGAAAACCCCATGCCGATGGCGGTGTCCATCTTGATGCGCCGAAATTGCCGTGGCGCCTGTTCCGGCTTGCGCCGCAAGGCCTGGGCCTGCGCATCGGCGTGCAAGTCTTCCACCTCTTGCGATGCTTGCCAGAAAAACAGATAGGGACTGATGGTGGTGCCGAAAATAGCTACCACCATGGTGATGGCCGCCGTGCTCCATGCCAGGCGAGGCCAGACGGTGCGCAGCAATACTTCGCCCCACGCGATATGCACGGTCAGCACGGTAGCGACATAGGCCAGCAAGCCCAAAGTCAGCCATTTCAGGATGCGTACGTACTTGCGGTACGGTATGAATACCTGCAACAGCAGCGACAGCAAGCCGAAGGCCATCGCATACAGGTGGGTGGGGCCGCCCACGATCAGGGCCATGGCGTCGCCCATGGCGGCCACGTCGGCAGCGATATTGATGACGTTGGCCAGCAACAGCAGGCCGACGATGCCATACAGCAGGGCAGGGGAGTACTGGCGGCGGATATTCGTCGCCAGGCCATGGCCGCTGACCCGGCCGATCCTGGCGCTGATGAGCTGTATGCCCAGCATCAGGGGAAAGGTCAGCAACAAGGTCCACAGCATGCCGTAACCGAACTGGGCGCCGGCCTGGGAATAGGTGGCGATGCCGCTGGGATCGTCGTCGGCCGCGCCCGTGATCAAGCCCGGCCCCAGCTTGGCCAGCCAGGTTTGCGTCGGTTCGTGCTGCGTATCGGCAATGATAGTGGCGATTTTATCCAGGCTGGACATGGCTTAACCCGCCGGCCAGTCGTCCAGGTTGCGCGGTTCTTGCATCAGATGCCCCGTACGCTCGAAGCGGAAACGGGCCGACATCCGGTAAGCGGCCTTGCGCACGCGCATGATGGAACCCAGCGGCCGGTGCGCCAGCACGCCGTGCCAGGGACTGAAGGCCATGCCGTCATCGACCAGGCGCGACAGTGCTTCGCTCCAGCCCGCCTGTGGCAAGGCCGTGATGCGCGCCACCGCAAAATACGGGCTTTCGTCCTCAGGCCAGACGACGGAAGCGTCTTCCAGCGGCATGGTTTCCATATTGCGGCACAGCTGCACGCGCACCTCCCAGGTGGCGGAATGGCGCGCGAAAAAGTCCATCACGGCCTGGCGCAAGCCGTTCGGCTTGCCATGCAGGTCGACCGGCGCGCCTTTTAATGCCGCCAGTTCGGGCGAGACGGGCGCGACCGCCACCTTGGCCATGTACTGGCCATACAGGATCGGCGCCTGGCTGTAATAGGTTTCGCCCAGGACATGGGTTTCCGGATGGCCACCCAGGCTTTTTAATGCGCCGCTGTCGCCACCGGCCGCTTCCAGCACTTTTTCCACCCCTTGCAGCACGGTCGACAGCGCCTGTTTCAGGCGCGGCACTTTATCCGTGGTGCTGGCAAGCAATTTGAGGCTGCCGAGAAATTGCCTGGCGGTTGGCGCCAGGAAGGCAGGGCCGTTGACCAGCACGAAATCTTGCGTGGTGGCATCGTGGTCGGCGGCGTCGGCATCGGGGTCCAGGCTGGACAGCTGCACGCCCGGCACGCCGATCAGCTTGACCGCCAGCCCGCGCGGCGTGGACACCTTGTCATCGAGCAGGTCGCCGGGGATGGTCGAGTAGCGCATCACCACCTCAAACCGGCCGGGCTGGGCAAAGATGCCTTGCGCCAGCTCGGGCGCCAGGCCGTCGAGCACGTGCAGATGCCCGCGCAGCAAGCCGTGGCTCTTGGCATGCACGCTGCGGCTGGCGTGGCCGGAGTCCTTGTAGGTGGTGGCGGAAATGCCGTGCAGGGTGTGCAGCAGCTGAGCCCTGGTTTCCTGCTCGCCTTCCTCTTCGGCTTCATGGCGGCTATCGTAGGGTATTGCTGGCTTGGGAATGGCGGTCATGGCTTTTCCTGTGCAGTGGGGGAAGGTAGCCCATGATTGCCGCTTATGCCATCGGCATCTGTGGGCCAGCGTACGCTTGCAGCAATCAGTCGGGCGATGTTGCGGCGGACTTAAGCCGGCGCCGCCCTTGAATAGAGGAGTAAACAGGGCTATGCTCGCTGTCCTCCATGTTGTTCTTGATGAAGCTTATGCCCAGACTGACCAAAACTGAAATAGACGCCGAAATTATCGACCGTGCCGCAGGCCTGTTCGCCAAGCATGGTTTCGAGCATACGTCGCTACAACAGATTGCCGATGCCGTGAAGTATTCGAAAGCGGGCTTGCTGCACCACTATCCCAGCAAGAAAGCCATTTACGACCAGGTGCTGGTCACCTGCCTGGAGCAGATGCGCGCGCTGCTGCTCAAGGTCGATGGCATTGCCGTGGGCCGCGAGCGCGACCTGGCGGTCGTGGAAACCTCCGTCCAGCTCAGCTTTGACTGGCCCGGCATCTCGGCCTTCACCAACCGCCTGGCGGACAATGGCGAAGGCACCACGCCGGAAATGACGCAGATGGGCATGATGATGTACGAAGCGCTGGGGATCGACCTGGCGGCCCTGAACCTGGAACGCCTGATCCGCGTCACCAGCGCGTTTTCGGGCCTGGGCGTGTCGGCCATGATCGCCGCCCGGCTCGATTTCAAGCGCGAATGGCGTCCCTCCATCGTCCAGGCGGCGATGGATGCGCTGGGACACGCCAAGGCCGGCTGATACCGTGCAGATTGGCGGCAGCAATCACCTCCATCCCTTGCCGTGATGGTCCGTCTGCGCACATGCAAAAAAAACAGAATAGATGCTCCACAAGAAATGTTTCATACGGTACACTTTTAATAAATGCATGTGGCAACGATAATTTCTAATTAGCATCATCCTGAAAGGATTTCTGTGGAATGAACGCAGATTTCAGGTGCCGGGATGCGCTATTTATCACCTTAAACTTGCAAGGGTATATCTATGTTGTTTTCGACACCGATCGTCAAGGAGCAAGTCAAGCTGGACCCGCGATTTGCCGGGGAGGCCAATATCAGCACCGAGGACCTCGCGACGATTGCTCTGGAACGGCGCGGCCTGCGTGACCTGGAGACGATGCGTTATTTAAACTCCATGCTCAAGGATGCGAATGGCAAGTTTTTTGCCGTACGCATTTATAACGGTAGTGGCGAGCGGCTTTGGCTCAACCGTGATTCCTACACCAATGACTCCGCGATCTGGAAATATCCGCCCGATCTCATGATCGATCCCGGGCAATGGAGCGTAGTGGTGTCCGAGGGGACCCACACCAGTGACGGCGCCCTGTGGGGCAGCCTGGCCTTGGGCTACCGCGGCGACGTCTCGCGCGTCACCGCCACCTGGGCGATTGTCGGCGCTGGCACCTATCTGGGCATGACCAGTCCCGACAGGCCCGGCGTGCATGGCGCCGTGCTGTCACTCGCCCATGAGAATCGCGTCGCAGCCATCCGGCGTGGATATGTGGGAAAAAATGCGGTGGTCGACTGTCTCTACTCGACCTTGCAACAGTTCCCCCACCTGGCCCCCAAATTCTAAAGTACGGAGAAAAACCATGCTTCTTGGCTCTGCAGTCACCAAAGCCGTTCTGCAAACCGATCCTCGCTACCAGAAAGTGGACATCACGCTGGACATGCTGTCCAATTACGCGCTGGAGCAGCGTGCCGCCACCGATTCCGACGTGATGAAAGTGCTTAACGGCATGAAGGACGAATATGGTTCAGGTGCATCAACCCTGATCCGTATCTTTAATGCGTCCGGTGAACGCCTGTTCTTGCGCGACGACTTTCATCTGCGCGGCAACACCTGGAAATATCCGTTCGACATGGTCATCGAGAACGGGCAATGGCTGGTGGCCCTGGTGGTTAAAAACGGCACCATGGAAGGCGTGGCCGGCGGCGTGGTCTATCATTCCGCCACCGCTGACATGTTCTTTGGATGGGATGTCCCCTATGTTGACGCCGCACTGCGCGGGCACAAGAATACCGTGTACAGTGAAATCCGCCACCTGAACAACTGGGACCGCAAGCCGGCACGCGACGAGGCCCACCGTATAACCAACAGGGCAGCTGCTTCCTGGCATGCGCCACGCGCTGAGTCCAATGAACCGAAAGACCTCGGTTATCGCGTCTCGATCTTTACGGCAGCAGGTAGCAGCCCGATCACTGATATCACGATCGGCCGGACCGAGACCTTGAAATAGGCCTTGCCATGCAAATAGCGCTGCCATCCGAAAAGGACATCACCGATGAAATTACGGCACTTCAGGCACGTGAATGGCTATTGCTGCTGAATGAGCCGCTGGCGCCAGGCGAATGCCTGCGCCGGGCGCAGGCGCTATCGATGACCCAGCGAGAAACGAAAAGCCTGCTGCATGACCTCGATCATCCCGGGATCGACGCTTCGATACTGCAAAAGTACAGCGACAAGTACACCGACTATCGGCGGTATATCAAGGGCAGCCTGCTTGATACGTTTCGCAGTGTTCAGGCGCTGGAGTTTCGCTGGGCATACTGCGTCCAGATCAAAGCGGATGCCACCATCTTTGCCGACCTGATCCGCGAAGCGGGAACCAATGCCGACCGCGCCCGCGAATTGGCGGAAAAAGCCATCTACGTGCGCAACAGCACGCGCGACAAGTTGTTAAGCGCTTCCGCGCGCAAGGCCAGCGAGCTCAAAAAAGTTCCTTGGGAAGCTGTCAAAAAGGCCGGCAAGGACTTCCTGAACGCCCCCATCCAGGACAAGCGCCATATCGATTATCTGATTGGCAAGGTCAACAAGGATGGCACTGTCTTCAAGGACCTGGGCAAGGATAAGCAAATCGAAATACTGGCCCAGGTAGCGGAGCGCTCAGGCAAGGCGGGCGGCTGGTCAAGCACCAAGAAAGTACTCAGCAGCTCGGTGGGACCATTGATGGCGACCGTCGATTTGATCCTGGTGGCAAACGACGCCTTCAATGCCCGCGATCCGTCCCGAACGATGATGTCCTATGGCGTGCGCCTGGGCACGGCGGCTGTGGTCAGCATGGCAACTGAGGCGGTGGCGCTGGCCGTGGTCAGTGCCCTGGCCATGAGTACCGGCGTAGGCGCGGTTCTCATGCTGGTCGCGCCCATGTTGGCCAATTCTTTCATCAATGAATGGGTCAACAGCAGTGTGATGGCGATCTACGATGAGTTTAATCCCCGCATCTCTGCCGTGTTACGCGATGTCTCCTGGGAACCGGCGGACCTCAAGCTCAGTTTGAAGGAAGAGGTTCCCATGCTGTCGATGACAAGCGGCTTTACGATGAGCATGATCGAAGGCGGCTAGCCAGGCAGCCAGCCAGTGCACGCAGGCGATAGCACAGGTAACAGGCTGCGGCAAGGCACGGCCTGTGATCTGTATCCTAAACCAGCTTTTGCGCCACGAAGGCCGCCGTCTGGTAAGGCACGGTGACCACGTCGCCCTTCAAGTCTTCCTCGGACTCGATCAGCGTGCGTATCTGCTCTTCGATGACCTGGCGCTCATGCTCGGGCAGGGCGGCGATAAAGCTGGTCGAACGCACGCGGTTGAGCAGCACGTCTTCCGGCGAACCCGTGTGGCCCAGCGCAAAATGGGTTTCCTGCAGCGGGCCGTAGCCGGCGTGGGGGAACGCCTTGCGCCAGGCGCCCGTGTAATAACGGGGCGTATCGCCTTCGACCCGGTTGACGATGGCGTCCAGCTTGGCGACCCAGTCGACCCGCGGATCGCGCAAATTCCATATCAGGCCCAGCTTGCCGCCAGGTTTCAATACGCGCAGGATCTCGCCCAGCGCCTCGGACGTGGCAAACCAGTGGAAAGCCTGGGCGCAAATCACGGCGTCGACCGAGGCATCGGGCAAGGGAATCGCGGTTGCCGAACCGGCCAGTGCCTGTACCTGGGGATGGGCGCTGGACAGCTTGGCCAGCATTTGCGGCACCGGTTCGACGGCGATCACCGAGGCGCCCGTTTCCAGCAAGCGCGGCGTAAATTTGCCCGTGCCGGCGCCCAGGTCCAGCACGGTGACGCCTGGCGCCAGGCCCAGCGCCGTGCGCAGCCAGCCGGCCACTTCGGGCGGATAATCGGGCCGGCCCCGCACATATGGATCCGCGCCCGTAATATAGCCTTCGGCTGCCGCGTGGTGAACCTTGTTGTCTACGTTATTACTCATGCCGCCTCCTTGTGGATGGATAACAGCAGCCTATCACAGCCGCGCGGCAATCTGCTCGCGCAGCCAGCGGTGCGCCGGCTCCAGGTGCATGCGTTCGTGCCACACCATGGCCATGTCGTAATCGGGGATAGTCACGGGCGGCTCCCAGGTGCGCAAGCCGCCCAGCGCATTTTTCAGCAGGCGCGAAGGCAGCATGGCCACCATGTCGGATGCGGCCAGCAAGTGCGGCACGATCAGGAAATGCGGTACCGATAACACGACCTTGCGCCGCCGGCCCAATTGCTCCAGCGTGGCATCGACGGCCGTGCGGTAGCCGCCGCCATTGGTGGACACGACGATAAATTCCAGCGCGCAGAACTGATCGAGGCTGGGCGGCGCTTGCAGCAACGGGTGGTCGTGGCGGCACGCCAGGACATAGTGTTCGCGAAACAGCAGCCGGTGCCGCAGGCCGGCAGGCGCTTCTTCCTGCGCCACAAAGCCCAGGTCGATCTGGCCATGTTCCAGCTGTTGCGCCATGCGCGCCGGCACCGCTTCATGCACGGCCATGCGCGACAAGGGCGCCTGGACCCGCAAGGCAGGCAGCATCGGCAGCAGGATTGCATACTCGGCGGCATCGGCGGCCGCCAGCTTCCATTCCACCTGCGCTTGCGCAGGGTCGAACGCCGCTACCGGCAACAGCACTTGTTCCAGCTGGGCCAGCACGGCTTGCAGGGGCGCCAGCAATGCCAGCGCCCGCGCCGTGGGCAGCATGCCGCGTGGCCCCGGCAGCAGCAGCGGATCGTCAAAGGCGTCGCGCAATTTGCCCAGTTGCACGCTGACGGAAGGCTGGCTCAGGTGCAAGCGGGCCGCCGCACGCGTCACATTGCGCTCGATCAAGAGTGCATTGAGGGTCAGCAGCAAGTTCAAATCCAGCCTGCGCAAATTGTCCATGACTATACCTTGTATTTCAACTATTCATTTCTCCTATGATAGCGCAAAGATTACAGTGCTTCCTGTCGCGACATTTTCTTCATCCATTACAGGAATAAACTGATGCAACTCCATGAATATACGCAATATGATGGTTTGGGACTGGCCCGGCTGGTGCGCGACGGCGAAGTCCGTGCCGATGAATTGCACAAGCTGGCGCAGCATGCGCTGAGCATCGTCAATCCTCGCATCAATGCCGTGGTAGAACACTGGCCAGCAGGGAACGAGAGCATCGCCGCGAACGCACCGTTTGCCGGCGTGCCTTTCCTGATCAAGGATATCGCCGTCACCATGGCCGGGAAACGGGTGGAATACGGCAGCCGCCTGGCGGCCGGCCATGTGGCCCAGGCCGACTCTTGTCTGATGACCAAATTCCGCCAGGCGGGCCTGGTGACTCTGGGCCGTACCAGCACGCCGGAGATGGCGTTTGCCACCACCACCGAGCCGGTGCTGACCGGCGCCACGCGCAACCCGTGGAACCTGGCCTTGAGTGCGGGCGGCTCCAGCGGTGGCGCGGCGGCGGCCGTGGCAGCCGGCATCGTGCCGCTGGCCCATGCGACCGATGCGGCCGGTTCCATCCGCGTGCCGGCCGCGTCCACCGGCCTGTTCGGCCTGAAACCGAGCCGCGGGCGCGTTTCCAACGGGCCGGACATGGACGAGATCTTCAGCGGCCTGGGCGTGCAACTGGGCCTGAGCCGCAGCGTGCGCGACAGCGCAGCCCTGCTCGATGCGGTGCAGGGCGGGGCGGCGGGCGAACCGTATGTCACGGCCGCACCGGGCCACGGCTGGCTGTCGCAGGTGGGCGTGGAACCGGGCAAGCTGCGCATCGGCGTACTGAGGGATGCCTGGAATGGCGCCCGTCCCATGCCGCAAATCAGTGCCGCGCTGGACGCCACGGTGCGGCTGCTGGAAGGACTGGGCCACCAGGTGGAAGCGGCGAACCCGGTGCTGGGCGTGTCGTGGGAAGCCTTTGTGCTGGCCAATGCGCGCATCTGGTGCGCCAACCTGGTGGGCTGGATAGATGGCCTGGCGCAACAACATGGCCGCGCCGTGTCATTCGATACCTTGGAAGCAGCCACCCTGGCATGCTATCGCTACGGCAAGACGGTGTCCGCCGTCGATTTTGTTGCTGCACTGGCCGTACGCAACACCGTCACGCGCCACAGCGGCGCTTTCTTTGCGCAATACGATGTGCTGTTGACGCCGACCTTGCCGGACTTGCCGTGGCAGCTGGGCCGCTATGCGGAAAATGAGGACCAGCTGGACGGTATCGGCTGGACGGCGCGCCTGTTCGAGCACTCGCCGTACACGCCGCTGGCCAATGTGGCCGGCCTGCCCGCCATGTCCGTGCCGCTGGCCATGTCAGCGGACGGTGTGCCGATCGGCATGCAATTCATGGCGGGCTATGGCGCCGATGGCGTGCTGCTGCGGCTGGCCGGACAACTGGAGCGGGCGGCGCCGTGGAGTGCCCGCCGGCCGCAGGTGTGGGCCGGTAGCTGATGCGAGACCAAAGGGACAGCCAGGATTCGTGCAACACGTTCAAATTCAATTGTAAGTCTTTGATTTTAAGAATTTTTCTTTACTGACCAAACCTTTTGAGCGCTCTGAATGCCGGCGAGGTGACGGAATCCCACGAAGGACTCCTGTCACTTGTCGGCCACCCTCGCCATCAAATGACGATGGCATGGTGCCGCTTTGATATATCGAGAATACTAACTTCATATAATCATGGGGTTACAGAATCATTTGCATCTTTCACTTGAATCCCGGTCGGCCATCGCCTAGGCCGCGAGCGCGGCGCCACGGCTTTCCAGCCGGGTGCGCAGCCGTTCCCACATGCGGTCGTGGATCGGCAGCACGATCACGTTGCAGATCGGTTCGACAATCGCCAGCAAGCCGCCAAACGCCATCGAACCGGTGGCCCAGTACAGGACGACAAACGCCACGCTGATATGCAGCAGGGTCTGGCTGACTTTTTCACCTGCCACGGCAGCCAGGCCAAACCGCGTGCCGGCGTAGCGGTGGCGGATCGCATGCCAGGTCTTTTCATGTTTGGGCAGCAGCGCGACATTGAGTATCGGCTCGATGATGGCCGCCAGTCCGCCGAGCGCCAATGACCCTGTCAGCAGGTAGGCGAGGCCGAAGGCGATCGACATATGCGTGGCAACCTGGCTCACTGTTTTGATGGCGGTAATCAAGGGAAACTCCTTCCTGAGTTGGCTAATCCTTGATTTGAATAGTAACGATTCTCATTTACAAAAGATAGTGAAATATTCCAAACGGATCAATAGATAATTTCTATCTGATGATCTGTTGCCATAAATAAAACAAAGCCCGCATCTCCAGCGCAGAGATGCGGGCGTCTGCTACTACCTCAGGTCAAGCTGGCTTACGGCAGGGTTTTCAGCACGTTCTTGGCTGGCACCGAGAAGTTATAGCCGTCATGGCGGTCCCAGTTGATCGACCATGTCATCACGCCGCGGAAGTCCGGCAATGCTTTGTTAGGACTGATGGTGCCGCAGTTCAACAGGCGCGTCAGGCAATTCAAGGCATTGGCGACATCGGCGTTGGTGGTGAAGCCAGAACCGGCCGAGCTGGGGCCTGACGGTACGCCGAAGGCTACCTGGTCGGGACGCAAGCCGGCGAAGGTGTTGCCGCCATAGTTGAAGCCTTCGGTCAGCATGCGCGCCGTGGCCACCAGCTGGTTGGCCGAACCGGCCTTCAGGGCGCCCGATGCGTATGGCGTGTAGACATCGCCATTGTTGTAATACTGCGGGTGCAGCACGGTCAGCTCATTGCGCAAGGCGTTGATGATGGGAATGTACGCACCCCAGATGCCGCCGTAGCTGGTATAGCCGCCTTCCACATACACCCATTCCGGCGCCATCGACAGGTAGAAATTGCTGCCCACTTTGGCCTTCAGGTTTTTCACGGCGATCGGCAGATAGGTCTGGATAGGCGCGCCTTGCGTCACGCCGTTTTCCAGGTCCAGGTCGATACCGTCAAAACCGAACTTGGTGATGATGGCGTACAGGCTGTTGGTGAAGTTGGTGGCTTCCGCCGTCGACCCCACGGAGACGGAACCGTTTTGGCCGCCCAGCGACAGGATCACTTTCTTGCCCTTGGCCCGCTTGGCCGCCACGTCGGCAATGAATTGCGCTTCCGAACCGGCCGATGGGTCGATGGTCAGGCTGACATTGCCATTGCCCGCATTGTCGGCGAACGACACCACGATCACATCCCAGTCATCGCTGACCTGGCTGATCGGGTAGGTGTTGCCGCTAGGGTTGGAGAAGTTATGCCAGTAGCCGATCAGCGCATGCTTGGCCAGGCCGCCAATCGGCGTAGGCGTTGGCGTAGGGGTAGGCGTCGGGGTCGGCGTTGGCGTAGGAGTTGGAGTGGGGGTCGGCGTTGGCGTAGGAGTTGGGGTCGGTGTTGGGGTAGGAGTCGGCGTTGGCGTGCCGGTGCCGCATTCGCCAACCGAGGTCCATGGTTGTCCCGTGCCCGTGCCGCCATTGCTGGTCGATGGGTTATTGCCCTGCGTCCACCAATTGGCGGTGTAATTGACGTTGTTGTAGCTGGCCTGGCCGCCGGCATTGTAAATGGTGCTGCTGCTCCATGGCGTAAAGCAGGCGACCGCTGCATTGGTCACCGTGTCCGCCAGCAGCTTGCTGGAGGCTGGCGCGTCGCCGCTGCCGCCACCGCAGGCGGTCAAGGTACCGCCCAGCAAGCCAACGATCAAAGTGTTCATCACTGTTCTCTTCATATACCGCTCCTGGTTAGTTTTGTCGTGGCCGATCCGGATCGAAATCCGGTGGAATTTCCAGATTGCAAGTGTTGCAGGTGGTAGTCAACTGGTTTTAAGTTTTGTGCAATATCACGATACCACCTTGGTAAAGCGTGGGGATAATAGCGCGAAGAAGTAATACCAGTTCGTTCTTTTGGATGGAGTGGTATTGCCCCAAAATGGGGCGGCAAAGAGGGCGGATATGGACAAAAGATGCACCAAAAAAGGAATCCAAAAAGAAATTATATTGACGACAATCTTTCCTTGGTGAAGCGTAAAATAAGACACTGTTTTTTCACCCTGGTATTCACCACAACGTCGAAAGCAATCGCATGCATCGCTGTCACCGCGTCCTGTTTGCCAGCGTCATGAGCACCATGCTGGCAGCGCCAATGATCGCCATCGCAGCCGCCCCGGCAGGCAGCAGCCGGCATGCACAAGTCGATGCGCTGTTTGCGCGCTGGGATGGCCAGGCGACGCCGGGCTGTGCGCTGGGCATACGGCGCAATGGGGAGCTGGACTATGCGCGCGGCTACGGCATGTCCAACCTGGAGCACGGCATCCCGATCACGCCGCAGTCGATCTTTCATGTCGCCTCGATTTCCAAACAGTTCACCGCATTTGCCATTGGTTTGCTGGCCCAGCAAGGCAAGTTGTCGCTGGACGACGATGTCCGCAAATATGTGCGGGAAATGCCGGACCTGGGCCACGCCATCACCATCGCGCAACTAATCCACCACACCAACGGCCTGCGTGAACAGGGGCAGCTGGTCAACCTGGCCGGCTGGCGCAGCGACGACCTGACCACCGAGGCCGACATACTGTGGGCCCTGGCCCGCCAGCGCCACCTGAACTTCGCGCCCGGCACGGAAGTGGTCTACGGCAATGCGGCCTACACCGTGCTGGCCGTGATCGTGCGACGCGTATCGGGCACATCGCTGCGTGCCTACGCGGAGGAGCACATTTTCCAGCCGCTGGGCATGTCCAGCACCCATTTCCACGACGACCACAAGGAAATGGTGGCAGGGCGCACGGCAGCCTACAGCCCGCGGGCGGGCGGTGGCAGTGGCGGCTGGAGCATCAGCATTCCCCATATCGACCATTACGGCTCGACCAGCCTGTTCAGTACGGTGGGCGACTTGCTGACATGGCAGCAAAACCTGCTTGACGGCCGTGTTGGCGGCCCGGCATTGAGCGCCTGGATGCAAACGTCGGGCGCCTTGAACGATGGCAGCCCGATCGCCTACGGCAGCGGCCTGCGGCTGGGCGCCTACCGGGGACTGCGCATGGTCAGCCATGACGGCGCCGACGCCGGCTACCGCAACGAAGCCGTGATGTTTCCAGATCAAAAGCTGGCCATCGTCGCACTGTGCAATGCTTCGCCGGCAACCCCCACCGAACTGACGCGCAAGGTGGCGGAACTCTATCTGGGCGAACAAATGACGGAACCAGCGCTGGCGCCCGCATTACCTGGGCCACCAGCGGCGCCTGCAGCCTGGGCCGGTCTCTACTGGAGTGCGCAAACCGATGAAGTATTGCGCCTGGAATGGCAGGATGGCGTGCTGCGCCAGGCGGGCGCCACGGCTGGCCTGGTGCCGATCGCCGATACCGTGTTCCGTCCGGCCGACATGCCGCATGAATGGCGTTTTACTTCAGCAACAGCTTCGGCGCCAGTCTCGCTGGACATCCGCGATTTCTGGCCCACCCGCCGCAGCTTCGTCCAGATCAATCAAGCGATGCCAGACCCAGCCGCGCTGGCTGCCTACGCCGGCCTCTACCACAGCGACGAAACCGATATGCGCCGCCGCCTGCGCAGGTTTGAGGTCTTGCGGGCGGCGCAGATGGAGCCGATGGTAGACAGGGAGGGCAGTGCGCAGGGCAGTGCGCAGGGCAGATGAGCAGCCAGGTTGATGCCGAAAGAGGGCGCTTCAGCGCACATTTATTGCCGAGATAATCTGCATCGTGTCTGCAGTCGTATCGCCGGGATGGTCGCAATGGACGATATTTTATTCGCTACCATCACAAAAGAAGACGGCATTTTTCTTATTAGTCAGCGATGGGGAACAAAAAATGATGCCTGAATTGATAATTCCACTTGGCAATAATTTTTCTTGCAACAATCAATTTTTCTTGCTATCGTCAATTCGCTGTCTTCTTTATTTATTATTGCGGGAGGGCAGAAACTGTCAACTTTATGAGGCTTAAAAATGATTGAAATGAATGAACAGGAAATTCAGTCGGTTTCCGGTGGCGTAGAAATTCCAGGATATCCTGTCCGGGATCCAATTGAAGACGATCCGTTGCATGGCAGCGAAACCGATCCTACGGTTAAAATGCAAAATTAAATAATATAAACCTAATGGCTTGATTTCAACCATTAGGTTTTTTAACATTAGATTCAATTAACATGGCTTTGTCGCACATATCGTTCACGTCTGCCTTGACCTGAAAACAGAAATTCACAAAAACATGCAGTAATTACGTGGGGATATCTATTGTTTTGCTGCCGGAATACCTATAATTGGCCGCTATGCACGACGGCGGATTCCAACGATACATCGGCAAGACCAGGCTGAAGTTCCATGCGTTTGCGACGCTCATGGACATACGCCAGGTATCTCCCGCAGTTTCAGCTGAGGCCCTTGCCGTTATCCTGGAGTGTGGAGCGGCATCGCTGGGTGAGGCGTACTCCCTTTATGGCAATTCCAGAAAACGAACGGCATCGATACCATCATTCTCGTCAATGACTCGCCGCAGGACGTGGCCATTTCGGCGTTCTGGTTCGAGGCGAACATTTCCATCGGCGTCGGGCTCGGCCAACAGCAGCGCAATCTGACGTCTGGGTCCGCTTCCCTGATCAGAATGATCCTGTGCAAGTTCCGCTGGACCTGATCAAGTCTGCCGTCGCCCGATACGCTCGCGCCGGTCGGGATTGTGACGTTCGGAGACGCTGAACAGGCTGGCGATGCTGCCCCGCTGCTCTGCGTGGCTAAAACGACAGGCGAGGGCAGGAAGAGGGCGACACATCATACGAGCCGCCAAGCTGGCTGGATCAGAATCACGATTCAACAGTTTTGCCAACCATCCGCGCCAACTGGCATGGATACGACGGATTGGCGATTATTGCTGCCGAGAAGCGTACGAAAGAATCGCAGATATGACGGCGTATCTAACTGGCATTGGACTATGGTGCTTTTGCCAGGAATAATCTGGCTCTCGCTACAGCAGACGCACTGTGCAAGTGCCTCCGGTGAACATCGCGCCTCAAAAGCGCGAACAAGCCGTTTGTCCGCGCAGTTGTCGGCGCCATCAACCAAGCCATCATCGGCCAGGCGTAAAGTCATCAAGCCGCAAGCCTGTCGCTTGCGCTTCTTTTTTGGGCTGGTGCGTGGCCAGTTCGATGACTTCGCCACGCACCACGGATTCTTTCTTGCGCGTCTCGACGGCAATAGTCGCTAATCCGTGGTCTCCATGCCATTCCATCTTTGTATCGATGGCCGTCATGTTCATCCCGCGCCGGATATCGGCTTGCTCCATCTGGCGCAGGCGCATGTACTCGGGCACCCACCAGGGAACACGCTTTTTCGCGCGTAGCCAGTCGCTGACGGTGCGCTCGTCGCGGCGCAGGATACGCGCCAGGTCTAGGTCTTTAAGAGGGATGCCCATGGCATAGTGGGCGAACCCTGCAGGGTTGCCGTATCGAAGGTTTGGAAATCGCATATGTGATTCAGAAATGGGGGGAACTAAGATATTTTATGATCAGTCAAATACTTCGCAATCTTGGTAAGTTGGGTGATCTGTTGCGCGCGACTTCATTGGGAAACGTGACAAAAACTTAGCATTTCTGTTGCGATCAGCAGGCTGCTGGTTTTGTTGCGCTAAATGGAGCAAAGAACGAAACACTTATCGGCTACTAAATAAAGACTCTTCACGTAGTTGTTGCGTATGATCACGCGAAATCAAGCACATGCCGTGCATGGCAATGGGTTATGGTAGCGGCGGGTATTGACATACCGGTAGGGGCCGAGCGGAGCATGATCGCGAAAGCGTCGACCAGGTTGGTCTACGGATAGAAGTGCTTGATCTCCGAAACTGCGGGAACGGGTACTTCGAATTTGCCAGGCATCGCAGGCGGCTGCGGAGTCTGGTGGTGGATGCGGGACTGCGATCAGAGTAATTGTTGATCAAAGTGTAATATTATAATCATGAACGGAAGCGGTAGAAGGGTGCAAAAAAAGAGGCCGCCTGCGTACGGGCCGCCTCTTGACATACCGACCAGCATTATGTGATGTCGTCCTCGACGTAAGTGTTCTCGCAAGGCTCATCCGCCGCAGGGAAATACTTCTCGACGCTCTTGGCAGCATGATCGAAACCGAACTCGCCACGCGACATCATGTGGATTGTTTCGACCGCCGTCTCCGCTTTGACGCGTGCGCTGTTGTAATCGCCGCCGTTAAGGCGACCGAATACGCCCATCGCAAGATCGACGCACAGGTCGGGATCGCGCTTTGCCATCTTGGCGAAGCCGTCAAATTCCTTGAGCAGATTGCCCTTGTGTTGCTCATGTGTCAGTGGTTTACTCATCGCGTTTCCTCTCTGGATCTGCAGAACATGATTGTTCGGCATTGATCCAACTTTATGTTCTCCCGACGCTTGTGGCAACGAGTTAAAATACGATTTGTAGCGTTTTGTACCGATACATAATCTATGTTATCCAACCTCCTTTTAGTCGCTCTTCGCAAGAAGGGAATCAGCCAGCGCAAATTTGCCAAACACTTGTGGGAGAACCATGAGAAGCTTTTTGAATCGCTGGATCGCACGACACGGTCACTGGAAGCGCGCCTCACTTTGCTGGGTAGGGGCGAGCGGCTGGAATGGTGGGAGAAGAATCCTGATGCGCTGCAAGTTGTGGCGCGGGAACTGGGTGTCGAACCGAGTATGCTGTGTGCTGGTCGAGGACCGGACAAGTACATATTCACGTTCGCCAGCTATCCGGCATTGCCTGCGCTGGATCTGAAGCGCGAGGACCGATATCACATCGGCAGGCCGGAATTCATCTCGGACGAAGATAGGTGGCGCAACACATGGCCCAATCTGGATCATTGGTTCTTTGGCGAGGGATCGAGTCGAAGCCCCGAAATACTCGACTGGTTGCAGATCGAGGACGAGACCGAGTTTAGGTTGATCGCGAGCCACCTTGCTGCAGCGAGCCGCCACACCGTTCTGGTGCTGGCATCTGCGGCAGATTTGCTCGGGGAGCACGTCGACGTTATGCGCCACAGGTCACCCCTGATCGTGGCAATCGATGGCAAAGTAGGTGCTGGACAATTGCAGTCCTTGCGCGATCGCGCGCAAACTGCACCCCTGCTCGTCATTTCCCGTCACGCGCTTCCCAGCCACCAAGGAGGCGCTTTGCCGATTGTTGCGGACCAGGTAGCAAAAAGCATCAACATGTGGCGATGGACGCTGGACCCAGATTGGCGCGGCAAGGTCATCGCTTGGGTCGAGCAGCGCCTTGCGGAATACGGTGTGAAACCCGGCACGAGCGCCAAACAGTTGATTGCCTGGCTCGCGACCTTCGACCCAGGGCACCGCTGGCTATCGCGCACTGGGGATGTGCTGCAGCTTTGTCGAATCGCGCAAGGCGAGTCTTTCGCCACGTTCGTGGAACTGGAAAGAGGACAGAACACCCGCGCACTGCTGGAACGGGTATTCGATATCAAGGCTAGGCATCTGCGGGTGATGGAGTCAGTCATTCGCAAGCGCTGGAATGACTGGCGTGGAATATGGGATGGCGAGCTTGCCCAGGCAGGCTGGAAGGCGGCCGGCGCGACCGACAACGAATTCCAGACCTTGATGAGCGCAGGACAACTTCTGCCGGGAGACAACAGCTACCGATTCGCCAATCCCTTGCTCTCCCGCCTGGTGCTGCGCCACGTTCTCGGCACGCAGATCCGTACATCGTCACCGGATGCCTGGTGGCCGGCGTGTTTCGACGGGGGCCGCCGTGCGCTGGTTGACGCCACGCTCGACACGATGTCGATTGATGGATTGGCGCAGGCATCGCGTCTGCAGAAAAATCGCATCGACGAGAACGTGGGACTGATGGGCGCGGCCGAAGCGCTGTTCGTCGCGATCGGCAAACGCCTTGCGCGTGGAGCAGATATCGTTGACGGAATGCAGGCCATCGGCGACATCGTGCTGTCCAGGCTGGCAGAGGCGCCCGAAGCGACTCAGCCATGGTCACGGCCATACGACATGACCGAACAACGGTTTGAATGGATCAGTTCGGTCTGGATATGGAGCTTGTTTGTTGAGGCACCGAAGGGTGCGGTGGCCAGTTGGCGCGTCCCTGGCTGGAACAGGGAACTACTTCCGGAAAAGTTTCCAGATTGGCTAAATCCTCGCGCCAGCTACTTTCGTGAAACCATGCCAGTACCAAGACGCGAGAGCCTGGCCTATTTCTCCGACGCGGCCTATTTGTGGAGCAAGACACTTCAAGCCGTGCCGCAACGTGAAGCGCCGCCTTTGCTCGTGCCGGCGTTGATGTGGCGCGGTGCATGCGGCGCCTGGCCTGTGGATCCAAACTGGTGGGGGAAAATCCTGGTCGACGACTGGTCCGAAAGCATGCTCCTCAGGTTGCTCACGACGCAGCGAGCCGACGATGGCCGCAAGATGGCGCGCTTGCTTTGGCCGAGTCTGGTCGCTTGGCAGATGGGAGCAGGCAGGGGCACGGCGCCCCCGCATGTTCTCGGAAAAGAATTGCAGCTTTCGAGTTGCCGCCCGGACGCTCAGCGGTTTTCTTCCTCCATCCACTGGATAGCGCAGCGCCTTGCGGAGGATGACGTACTGGGATTGCTCACGACGGACGGGAAACGCTATCTCGACGATCATCCGCAGTGGCTGCTGACTGAACACAAGCTTGTGGTCCTTCGCTCGCTGGCCGAGCGCCTGCCGCTTGCACTGCCGTCGTATATGGCAATCAACTACTTTTCGGCGTTTTTGCCAGATGCAGTAGCGGGGCTTGTCGATTTCCTACACGACGAGCAGCTCGGTGGCGAGGCTGCCGTCGGGGTCTGGAACTGGGCGCCGTTGCTCGCCGTGGAACTGCTCCAGCGCTCTGACAGCAGCAATTTTCAGGCCCGTAGCCGACTGATATTGACATGCCCTACAGAGCAACTAGGCGCAGTGCTAGCTGCACTGCAAAGCACGCCTGATGGATTGCCGGCGGCCAGGCGTGAGGCGTGGGCGCGATACCATCTGCCGAATGCAGGAGTGCATGCGGCAGCACTGTTCGAGCTATTGAAGACATGTAGTGATCGCGACTTGATCTGACAGTTATCTCAGTGAAGATCAACTCTCCATACGCAGGCGCGGTCTTTACTGCAGCTTGCCCCATGGGGTCACGCTGATAATCTCAGCGAGCAATGCTACGTAACGTAGCCGTCTACACAAATTAATAGGATGACTTTAATGAATAAAACGTTTGCTGATTATGCATACGATGCGGCTGAAGAGATCGCAAAAATGTCCCTTGAGAGTCAGGCGGCTAGCTTGCGCGAAGTAGAGTTGATAGCTCATCAAGAATCGAGCCAAATGAGAGAGTTAGCTCTTGCATGGTAATCCCCCCATTTTTAGAGCGCGCTAAAAGTAGAGGTTAAGCGGCCAGGGCAAGCTTCTGTTTTGGTGTAATGCCGCCAAGTGCCATGTTGGGCCGGTCGTGATTGTAAGTCCACAACCAGCGGGTTGCAAAATCCTAGATATCCTCGAGTGTTTCAAACAGGTGATGAGCCAGCCAGTCGTAGCGCACGGTGCGGTTATAGCGCTCGACATAGGCATTTTGCTGTGGCTGCCCAGGCTGAATGAAGTCAATGCGTATGTCACGCCTGGCGGCCCAGGCCAGCGTCACGGCGCTGATGTATTCGGGGCCGTTATCGCAGCGAATGACCTGGGGTTTGCCACGCCATTCGATGATCCTGTCGAGGGAGCGGATGACGCGTTCGGA
>NZ_JBMOUF010000006.1:0-444402 GCF_049319705.1 Janthinobacterium sp. Mn2066
TGCATGTGTAAGGCATGCCGCCAGCGTTCAATCTGAGCCAGGATCAAACTCTTCAGTTTAATCTCTGTTACTTTGCCGTTTTACCGGCACCGTTATTGCTAACGGGTCGCTCACTCAAAAAACTGACAGGCCACTACTTTCGTAGCGTCCTATTTCATTATTTCTTGTGAACATTTGATATTTTAAGTATGACGTTACCGAAGTAACGCTGCACTTTCATCAAATATCCACACTTATCGACTGTTAATTGTTAAAGAACTCAATTCGGTTACTGCTTTCGCGCTATCGACAAAGCGTTGTGTTTGTCAGCTGCGAAGAAGGAAGAGTATGAAGCGTTTAGTTCGTTTCGTCAACCTTCTTTTTTCTCCCTCTTGTCTCGCAAACGAGTGCGTTTCATCGGGGAGGCGAATCATATCAAAGACCATCGAAGTTTGGCAAGCGCTTTTCCAGGAAAGCGTGCATGCCTTCTTTCTGGGCCGGCGTACCGAAGGCGGCCTGGAATAAACGGCGCTCATAGGCGACGCCATCGGTCAGGGTGGTTTCGAAAGCACGGTTGACGCAATCCTTGATCATCATCGCCACCGAGACCGGCATGGCGGCGATGGTCCTGGCGGCGGCCAGGGTTTCTTCCAGCAGCTTATCGGCCGGCACCACGCGTGACACCAGGCCGATGCGTTCAGCTTCCGCCGCATCGATGGTGCGCGCCGTCAGCAGCAAATCCATGGCCTTGGCCTTGCCGATCGCGCGCGGCAAGCGCTGGGTGCCGCCCGCGCCTGGCGTGACGCCGACCTTGATTTCAGGCTGGCCGAATTTGGCGCTGTCGGCGGCGATCAGGAAATCGCACATCATGGCCAGTTCGCAGCCGCCACCGAGCGCATAACCGGCGACCGCACCGACCACAGGTTTGCGCACGCGCAGGATATGTTCCCAGTTACGGCTGATATAGCCGCTGGTAAAAGTGTCGGGGTAGGTGTAATCAGCCATGGCGGCGATATCCGCACCCGCAGCAAAGGCTTTTTCGCTACCGGTCAGCACGATGCAGCCGATCTTCTCATCGGCGTCGAATTTGAGTAAAGCATCGCCCAGTTCGTTCATCATGTTTTCGTTCAGCGCATTGAGCGCCTTCGGGCGGTTCAGGCGGATAACGGCGACGCGGTCCTGGATGTCGATGATCAAGTCTTCATATTGCATGGTGTCTCCTCTCGATAGTTGGTGATCAACTGGTGATGTCGATTGTAGCGGCTGCACTGCTTGCGGCACACTGATATTATTGTCTACTCCCCTATCTTATATAGCGTGCCGTATTTACTCTTCCCTGTTCCAGTATTGCGCCCGCCGCCTGCGCGGTGACGGCAGCGCCGCCACCATCAACTTTCGCCGGCTGTGGTTCAGCAATGGGCTTAATTGCTTCGGCGCCCAGATCACCTCGCTGGCCCTGCCCCTGTGCGCGGTGCTGCTCTTGCACGCGACGCCAGAACAGATGGGGCTGCTGGTCGCCCTGCAAGCCTTGCCGTTTGCCCTGTTCGGCTTGCCGGTAGGCGTGTTGCTGGACCGGCGCAGCAAGCACCCGATCATGCTGTTCAGTGAAAGCATGTCGGGCCTGGCGCTGGCCAGCGTGGCGATTGCGTATTGGTGCGGCCTGCTGTCGATGCCCTGGTTATATGTCGTGGGCTTTATGATCGGCACCGGCTTCGTGGTCGGTGGCGGCGCGGAACAAGTCTTCCTGACATTCCTGGTCGGCAGGGAGGGATTGATCGATGCCCAATCGAAATTTGCCGCCACGGAATCGGCCTCGCGCCTGATCGGCCCCGGCCTGGCGGGCGTACTGGTGCAAGTGTTGTCGGCCCCCGCCGCCGTTTTTTGCACGGCCTGCGGCTATTTGATTTCCGTCATGAACTTGCGGGCCATGAGTACGCGCGATCCGCGTCCTGCCCCGTCAAGCAAGCATGCACTGCGCGATATCGCCGATGGCCTGGTATTCGTGTGGCGCCAGCCACTGCTGCGCGCGCTGGCCTGGGGCGCCGGTATCTGGCATTTCCTGTTTTATGCCAGCATGGCGCTGACCATCTTGTTTGCCACCCATAACCTGGGCATGAGTCCTGGCGTACTGGGCATGGCACAGATGCTGGGCGGCGCCGGCATGTTGCTGAGCGCCATCATCGTCAAACCGTTGACACGCCGCTACGGCACCGGCCCCACCATCCTGATCGGCCTGGCCTCGACTTCGCTGTGTTTTGCCCTGACACCGGCCATCCCCGCCGCGCTGTTCGGCAGCGCGCATGCCAGCGCGGCCGCCTATGCCGTGCTGATGTTCTTTTTCGATTGCGGCGTGATGCTGTTCTTCATTCCATATATGGGCTTGCGGCAAAAAGTCACGCCGGACCCCATGCTGGGGCGCATGACCTCGACCATGCGCTTCCTGACGGTAGCCACGGCGCCGCTCGGTGCGCTGGCCGCCGGCTGGATCGCCGAGCACTTCGGCGTGCGCAATGGCATGGCTTGCATCGCCGCCGGCAGTGTCTTACTGACCATCGCCATGACCTGGGGCACGCCGCTGCGTGGCGTACGCACCTGATCCGTAGATCAGGCATACACTGTCATATCGTTAAGTCAAAGCCTGACAGATTTGATGTACATCAATGTTTTGCTTGGGGGAAATCCATAAGCTAACGACATCACTTGAGGAGCATGCCATGTTTAACACCATCTTATTTCCTACCGACGGCTCGCCGCTGTCCGACAAGGCCGCCGAAACGGCGCTGGCCTTCGCGCAATTGAACAAGGCCAAGCTGGTCGCCATCAGTGTAGTCCAGCCTTTCCCGTTTTCGCCGATGGCCGACGGTGGCGTGGTGCTCGATGCGGGGCTATATGAAGAACAGATGCATACGGCTGCGCAACACGCCGTCGACAAGCTGGGCCAGGCAGCGCAGGCGGCCGGCCTCGCCTTCGAAGGCCTGGTGACCATCTCCCCCAGCCCGTACGAAGAAATCGTCAACGCGGCGGCAAACTACCATTGCGACATCATTTTGATGGCCTCGCATGGCCGCAAGGGCTTGAACAAGTTATTCGTGGGCAGCGAAACGCAAAAGGTGCTGGGCCACACCCAGGTGCCCGTGCTGGTCCTGCGCTGACAGGACCAGTCTTGACGCTGGTGCCTTAGCGCGCTGGCACTTGCTTCGGCAACAACACCCACACCTGGCCGCTCTGCTTCATGCGGCCAGCGTTCTCCGCCGCTTCGGCGCCAAAACCAAAGAAATAATCGACACGGATGGGGCCGCGGATGGCGCCGCCCGTATCTTGCGCCATCACCAGGCGTTGCATGGGGATATCGCTATTGGCTTGCGTGGTCGCCAAAAACAACGGCGCGCCCAGCGGCACGAAACGCGAGTCGATGGCGACCGAGCGCTGCGGCGTCAACGGCACGCCCAGCGCGCCCTTCGGCCCCACTTTCGGGTCAGGCAAGCGCTCTTCCTTGAAGAACACATAGCTGGGGTTGGCGTTGAACAGCTCGTCCTTGCGCGTAGGGTGTCCGGCGATCCACGCCTTGATGCCCTGCGCCGACGCCTGGCTCATGGTCAGCTCGCCCTTGTCGACCAGGTAGCGGCCGATCGATTTATACGGATAACCATTCTGGTCGGCATACGCCACGCGCACGGTTTCCTGCGTATCGGTCAGTTGCACGCGGCCGCTGCCCTGCACTTGCAGGAAGAACGCTTCGACTTCGTCATCGACCCACATCAGCTCCTTGCCCACCACCGAGGTGGCACGCTCGATGTCGGCGCGGGTGGCATAAGGCACGACTTTCTTGCCTACCAGCTTGCCCCGCAAACGCATGTTTTTCAATTCCGGATACACGCTGGACAAATCCACCGTCACCAGGTCATCGGGCACCTTGTACAGCGGCGTCTGGTAAGGACCGCCACGCTTGCGCGCGCCATGCAGCAAAGGTTCGTAATAACCGGTAACCAGGCCTGTGCTGGCGCCATCGGGAGCGACGATTTGATTGGGCACAAAGAACGCTTCAAAGAACTGGCGGATGGCCTTGTCGCTATCGGCATTCACCTGGCGCGCGATGGTGCACGACTCTTTCCAGTCGGGCCGCTTGGCCAGCACATTGCACGACGCCATGAACGCTGGCCAGGCGGCGCGCATATCGTCGCGGCCCCAGCCCGGCAAGGCGGAAAAGCTCACGGGGGTAAACGTGGGTGCCTGCGCATCCTTGCCATCCTTGGTCTCGGTGGCTGCCGGCTTGGCCGGCACAGGCTTGCTGACCGGTGGTGTCGGGCCGGTAGCAACATTGGTCGGCGCGGGCGGCGTGGTACAGGCCGACAAGATGAACGCGACGGAAACCAGGGGAACGAGTAGACTGGAACGTGCAAATAAGTTACGTTTAAATAAGCTGCGTGTCAATAACATAGGAGTGCGTATGTGGGTCTTGATGATAGAGGCGCTGGTGGCGTTTTTCCTGCTGGTATTCATAGTCTGGTGGACCATGTATCAGGGCAAGGGCAAAAGCGCAGGGAAACAGCCCGCGCCGCCAGCACAGAAACAGGTCGGCGCGGAAGAACAGCAGACCGACAAGCTGAAATAGCGCGATAGTTTAGTGCAGGGTGCGCGGCAGCGACAACACGAACTCCGGTATAGCCGCTTCGAACTGATGGCCGTCTTCGGCCACGCAGAAATATTCGCCGCGCATGGAACCTTGCGGCGTGGCCAGCACGGTGCCGCTCGTATATTCGAACTGTTCGCCCGGCTGCAGCAGCGGCTGATGGCCGACGGCGCCCAGCCCCCGCACTTCTTCCACCTTGTTATTGGCGTCCGTGATGACCCAGTGGCGCGCAATCAGCTGTGCACCGGCAGTGCCCGTGTTCTTCACATTGATGGTATAGCTGAACACATGGCGGCCCTGCTCCGGCGCCGACTGCTCGGGCAAAAACTGCGTCTTGACCGTTACCGTAAATTCATAAGTCGCCATCATTATCCTTATCTGTTCGTCACTGTTCTGTATTTCAAAAGGGCATGGCAGCGGTGGCAAGCGTAAAATAGCGGCAATCGCAATTTCTACACTCTAGCCCACTCGCCATGACTACATTCCGTATCGCTCCCAGCATCCTGTCCGCCGACTTTGCCCGTTTGGGCGAAGAAGTTCGCAACGTCGTCACCGCTGGCGCCGACATCATCCACTTCGACGTGATGGATAATCACTATGTGCCCAACCTGACGATCGGCCCGCTGGTCTGCGAAGCGATACGCCCGCATGTACAAGTGCCCATCGACGTGCACCTGATGGTCAAGCCAGTCGATCGCATTATCCCGGATTTCGCCAAGGCCGGCGCAAACATCATCACCTTTCACCCGGAAGCATCGGACCACCTGGACCGCTCCTTGCAACTGATACGCGACAATGGCTGCAAATCCGGCCTGGTGTTCAACCCCGGCACGCCGCTGCACTACCTGGAACACGTGATGGACAAGATCGACATGATTTTGATCATGTCCGTCAATCCAGGCTTCGGCGGCCAGTCCTTCATCCCGCATGCGCTGAAAAAAATCGCCGAAGCGCGCCGCATGATCGATGAGTCGGGTCGCGACATCATGCTGGAAGTGGACGGCGGGATCAAGATCGACAATATCGCTGCTGCCGCCGCTGCCGGCGCCGACACCTTTGTTGCCGGCTCGGCCATCTTCGGCAAGCCTGACTACAAGGCCGTGATCGACGCCATGCGGACCGAACTGGCCAAGGTAGCCGCCTGATGAGCGCGGGCACAGTGAAGAGCGGCGTCCTGGCCGGCGTGCGCGCGGCCATCATCGACCTCGATGGCACGATGCTCGACACCGTGCCCGATTTTCATGTCGCCATCAACGGCATGCGCAGCGAGTTTGACCTGGCGCCCATCAGCGAAAACGCCATCAAGAACATGGTGGGCAAGGGCTCGGAAAACCTGATCCGCAGCGTGCTGGCCCTCGATTTCGATACCGACGGCGTGGAACAGCGCTTCGAGCAGGCGATGGATGCCTATCAGCGCCATTACCTGGCCATCAATGGCGACTTCAGCACCTTGTACGCGGATGTGGTCCAGGGCCTGGAAGCGATGAAAGCGGCCGGCCTGCGCCTGGCCTGCGTCACCAACAAGCCGGTCGCCTTCGCCCTGCCCCTGCTGCAGCAGAAAAATCTGGCTGGCTATTTCGAGATTATTTACGGTGGCGATTCGCTGGCGAAGAAAAAACCCGACCCCTTGCCGCTGTTGCAAGTATGTGCGGATTTCGACCTGGCGCCAGCCACAGTGGTAGCCATCGGCGACTCCTCGAATGACGCGCAAGCGGCCCGGGCTGCGGGCTGCCCCGTGTTGACCGTGCCATATGGATACAATCACGGACACTCTATACACGATACCGATTCCGATGGTATAGTAAATACGCTGCTCGAAGCAGCCCATTTCATTCGCATGCAAAATTTGACTTCACACTGATACGCATACTGACTGACCAAACACCATCGTGAACCCGTTTCTCATCAAAAAACACAATGTCACCCAAACCGGCTCGATTGAGGCCTGGCTTTGGCGACGCTGGCAATCCTGGCAGGCTTAAGGCCGAGCCGTGTAACGATTGCTGTCGGCTGCCCGTGCGCATCCGGCAGGTTTTTTGATCAACCTCCGCCAGAGTGCAGTATCGCGTAATTGCATACTTGCGTGCCCTGGCGGCATGGAGAGAAACATGACCGAACTCGAATTCAAATCGCTGGCCCAGCAAGGCTATAACCGTATCCCCCTGGTCTCGGAAGCCTTCGCCGACCTGGAAACCCCGCTCACGCTGTACCTGAAACTGGCGCAAACCCAGCAGGGCGGCAAGAATACCTTCTTGTTGGAATCCGTGGTCGGCGGCGAACGCTTTGGCCGCTATTCCTTCATCGGTTTGCCCGCCACCACCGTGCTGCGCAGCCATGGCAGCCGCACCGAGATCGTCAAGAATGGCGAAGTGATCGAAACTCACGAAGGCAATCCGCTCGATTTCATCGAACAGTACCAGGCTCGCTTCAAGGTCGCACTGCGCCCTGGCATGCCGCGCTTCTGCGGCGGCCTGGCCGGCTACTTCGGTTACGATACGGTGCGCCATATCGAGAAAAAACTGGCTGGCGGTGCGCCGAAAGATGACCTGGGCCTGCCCGACATCCAGTTGATGGTGACGGAAGAACTGGCCGTGATCGACAACCTGTCCGGCAAACTGTATCTGATCGTCTATGCCGACACGACCCAGCCCGAATCGTTCTCGAAAGCGCGGCAACGCCTGAAAGACTTGCGCATGATGCTGCGCCGCGGCCTCGACGCCCCGGTCACCAGCGCCTCGGTGCGCACGGAAACCATCCGCGACTTTCCGAAAGAAGACTACCTGAAGGCCGTCGCCCGCGCCCATGAATACGTGATGGCCGGCGACCTGATGCAGGTGCAGATCGGCCAGCGCATCCGCAAACCGTATGTTGATTCGCCCTTGAGCCTGTACCGCGCCTTGCGCTCGCTCAATCCATCGCCGTATATGTATTTCTATAATTTCGGCGACATGCAGATCATTGGCGCCTCGCCCGAGATTTTGGTGCGTAACGAAACGACAGCGGACGGCGGCAAAAAAGTCACCCTGCGCCCGATCGCCGGCACCCGTCCGCGCGGCGCCACGCCAGAGCGCGACGCAGAACTGTCGGCTGAACTGCTGGCCGATCCGAAAGAAATCGCCGAACACGTGATGCTGATCGACCTGGCCCGCAATGACATCGGCCGCATCGCCGAAACCGGCAGCGTGCAAGTGACCGACCGCATGGTCATCGAAAAATACTCGCATGTGCAACACATCGTCTCGAACGTGGAAGGCACTTTGAAACCCGGCCTGTCCAACCTGGACGTGCTGCGCGCCACCTTCCCCGCCGGCACCCTGACCGGCGCGCCGAAAGTGCGTGCCATGGAGGTGATCGACGAACTGGAAATCAGCAAGCGCGGCATCTATGGCGGCGCCTGCGGCTACCTGTCGTTTGGCGGCGAAATGGATGTGGCGATCGCCATCCGCACGGGTGTCGTCAAGGACGGCATGCTGTACGTGCAGGCTGCGGCCGGCATCGTGGCCGACTCGATCGCCGAAATGGAATGGCAGGAAACCGAAAACAAGGCGCGCGCCGTACTGCGCGCCGCCGAACAAGTACAAGATGGACTGGATGGGGAGCTCTGAGATGCTGCTAATGATCGACAACTACGACTCCTTCACCTACAACATCGTGCAGTATTTCGGCGAACTGGGCGAAGACGTGCGGGTCTACCGCAACGATGAAATCAGCATTGCTGACATCGAAGCGCTGAACCCGGACCGCATCTGCATCTCGCCCGGCCCGAAAGCGCCGGCGCAGGCAGGCATTTCGGTGGCAGTGCTCAAGCACTTCGCCGGCAAGAAGCCGATACTGGGCGTCTGCCTGGGCCACCAGGCCATCGGCGAAGCATTTGGCGGCAAGGTGATCCGCGCCAAGCAAGTCATGCATGGCAAAACTTCAGTCATCGCGCATACGGGCGTGGGTGTTTTCAAAAACCTGCCCAGCCCCTTCACAGTGATCCGCTACCACTCTTTGGCGATCGAACGCGCCTCGCTGCCTTCCTGCCTGGAAGTGACCGCGTGGACGGACGACGGCGAAATCATGGGCGTGCGCCACCGGGAATACGATATCGAGGGTGTGCAGTTTCACCCTGAATCGATCCTGTCGGAGCACGGCCACGCCCTGCTGAAGAATTTTCTCGAGCGCTGATTCCAGAGTGCGCGCCTGACTGCGCGCGCCATCAGCGTCCTCCTGCGCCATCATTGAAGAAGGAAGCATCATGCCGATCACCCCACAAGAAGCCCTGCTGCGCTGTATCGAACACCGTGAAATCTTTCACGACGAAATGCTGTACCTGTTCCGCCAGATCATGTCCGGCGAAATGTCGCCCACCATGATCGCTGCCCTGACCATGGGCCTGCGCGTAAAAAAGGAAACCATCGGCGAAATCGCCGCCGCCGCGCAAGTCATGCGCGAGTTTTCCACCAAGGTGCCGATGGCCGACACCACCCGTTTGCTCGACATCGTCGGCACGGGCGGCGACGGCGCGCACACGTTTAACATTTCCACGGCGTCGATGTTCGTGGCCGCCGCTGCCGGTGCCCGCGTGGCCAAGCATGGCGGGCGCAGCGTATCGTCCTCGTCCGGCAGCGCCGACGTGCTCGACTCGCTGGGCGCCAACATCAACCTGCAGCCCGAACAGATCGCCCAGTCGATCGCGCAAACGGGCATCGGCTTCATGTATGCACCGAATCACCACGCCGCCATGAAACACGCGGCGCCCGTGCGCAAGGAGCTGGGCGTGCGCACCATCTTTAACATCCTGGGGCCACTGACCAATCCGGCCGGCGCGCCGAATATCCTGATGGGCGTGTTCCACGCCGACCTGGTGGGTATCCAGGTACGCGTGCTGCAGCGCCTGGGCGCGCAGCATGCCATCGTGGTGTATGGCCGCGACAATATGGATGAAGTCTCGCTGGGCGCTGGTACCATGGTCGGTGAATTGATCAATGGCGAAATCCGCGAATATGAGATTCACCCGGAAGATTTTGGCTTGTCGATGATCGCCAGCCGCAACCTGAAAGTGGCCGACGCCGCCGAATCGAAGGCAAAAATGCTGGAAGCGCTGCGCGGCGAGCCGGGTGCCGCTTCCGACATCGTGGCCCTGAACGCAGGCACGGCGCTGTACGCGGCCGGCGTGGCCAGCTCGATCGAAGATGGCCTGGCCCGTGCGCGCCTGGCCGTCAGCTCGGGCGCCGCGCTGGCGAAACTCGATCAGTTCGTGCAAGTGACGCAGCAGCTGGGCCGCCCGGCGCAAGCGTAAACTATCCACAACCCTCTCTGGAACAGCGACCATCATGTCCGACATACTCGATAAAATCCTGGCCGTGAAGGCCGACGAAGTCGCCAGGGCGAAGGCTCACCGCAGCCTGGCCAGCCTGCGCGGCGAGGTGGAAAACGACAGCGCCCTGCGCGCCAACCTGCGCGGCTTTGAAGCGAGCCTGCGCCAGCATATCGCCAGCGGCAAACCTGGCATCATCGCCGAAGTCAAAAAAGCCTCGCCATCAAAAGGCGTGATCCGTGCCGATTTTCGCCCGGCGGAGATTGCCGCCAGTTATGCGGCCCACGGCGCGGCCTGTCTGTCCGTGCTGACGGACGAACAATTCTTCCAGGGCTCGGTCGACTACCTGCAACAGGCGCGCGCCGCCTGCGACATTCCTGTGCTGCGCAAGGATTTCATGGTCGATATGTACCAGATCTATGAAGCGCGGGCCATGGGCGCCGACTGCATCCTGCTGATCGTGGCGGCGCTGGACCATGGCTTGATGGCCGAGATGGAAGCCTGCGCCCACGAACTGGGCATGGGCGTGCTGATCGAAAGCCATGATGGCGCAGAACTCGATGCGGCCTTAAAACTCAAGAGCGCGCTGATCGGCATCAACAACCGCAATCTGCGCACCTTTGAAACTTCGCTCGATACCACCATCAATCTGCTGCCGCGCATCCCGCAAGACAGATTGGTGATCACCGAATCGGGCATTGCCGGCAACGCCGACGTGCAGCGCATGCGTGCGGCCGATGTACACAGCTTCCTGGTGGGCGAAGCCTTCATGCGCGCGCCAGATCCCGGCGTGGAACTGGAACGCCTGTTCAGCTGATGCCTATTACGCGGGCAGCCATACCGTTTGCCATCGTAATGGCGCTGGCTGCTTGCCAAAAGGCGCCGGAACCAGCTGCTCCGGCGCCGGCAAGCGCCCCCGCAACACCCTCTCCCCCCGTCGCGGCCCCGGAGCCGGAGCCGCCGGCAGACACCATCGCCGCCTACAAACTGCTGGTGGCGCGGCAAATCGTGGCGGCCAATCCGGACAGCACTTTTGATGGCCCGCTGCCGGCCATGCTGCCGGCCATCGTGGTGCTCGATCTCAGCATCGGCCGCGATGGAACACTGAAAAAAGTGCGCGTGCACCGCTCGCGCGACAGCGAGGCCTCGGCAGTGGCGCTGGCCGCCGTGCACCGCGTGACGGAAGCGTTTCCACCCACGGCGCAACTGATGCGCAAGCGCGACAAGACACTGGATTTTTCCGAAACATTCCTCTTCAACGAGCGTTATCAGTTCCAGCTGCGGACCTTGTCCGGTCCGCAGTAGGGCCGCTGGCGTCAAGCTCGATGCGGTCTCGGCCATTCGCCTTGGCCAGATACAGCGCGGCGTCGGCGCGCGACAGCAACTGCTCCAGCTCTTCTTCCGTCGAGGCCTGGCATGCCACGCCGATACTCACCGTGCAGGGGGGCAGCCCCACATCGGCAGGTTCGCGCAGCAGGCTGCGGATGCGCTCGGCCACGCCCAGCGCATTATGCGGCGACATGTCCGGCATCAGCACGACAAATTCCTCGCCGCCGAAACGGGCCACGCAATCCGATTCGCGCAGGGCGCGGCCGATGATGCCAGCCACGTGCGCCAGCACCTGGTCGCCCACCATATGCCCATAGCGGTCATTGATGGTCTTGAAATAATCGAGATCGATACTGAGCAAGGTAAGCGGCTGGCGGTGGCGCGAAAAATTCGCCTTTTCGCGCGCATAGACGTCGCCGAAACCGCGCCGGTTCAGCACCTGCGTCAGCGGATCATGGGTAGAGCGGCGTTCCAGTATCGCTTGCAGGCGGCGCGTGGCCACTGTCATGAAAGCGACCGTCAGCAGCAAGGCCATGAAATTGGCGACGGCCAGGTAAATGCTGGCCTGGGTACTGGAAGTCATCAGATTGACGCTGGCGCCGTCATTGAGCAGCGCCGATACGCCGCGCGCCAGCACCACGCAAGCCTGCAGCGCCATCAGCGCGCCAAAGAATATGCTGGAAAA
Source organism: Janthinobacterium sp. Mn2066 (assembly GCF_049319705.1). Lineage (NCBI taxonomy): Bacteria > Pseudomonadati > Pseudomonadota > Betaproteobacteria > Burkholderiales > Oxalobacteraceae > Janthinobacterium > Janthinobacterium sp. Mn2066. The sequence continues at coordinate 11,926 of NZ_JBMOUF010000006.1, forward strand.
ATGCCACTCGCCGTGGCGCACCACCAGCTGCACCTGGCGTGCATAGAAAATAAAGACCAGGAATGAGAAGACGGCCACCCGCCGGGGGAAATCGGGATACACTACCAGCCACCAGGCGATGCCGGCCATGCCCAGGCAAACCACCAGCCAGTACAGGCGCAGGCTGGGAGGCTGTCCATAAAATTTCTCGGTGCCCAGCATGGACAAGCCGATACCTGCCATCAGGGCGACATTCATCCCCACCAGCACCAGTGCATCGTGCAGCACGCCGCGCGCGCCAAACACCATCGCGGCCAGCACCAGCAGCAACAAGCCGGCCGACCAGTGGCCGAGGCCATGGACTTCGTGCCGGAAGCTGCGATACACCGAAAACATGACAATACTCATCGCCCCGCACATCAGGGTAGTCATGAACACGATGGTGCGGGGATCGAGGGTTTCCACGGTCAGCCTGGAGAATCAAACATGCTTGCAATTCTAGTGCAGTTATCGCCCACTGGGTCTGCCATCATGGACCAATGAGCCATGTTTATCGCCTGTCACGCTCAGGCATGCCAGGCTTAAGCCACCGCAGGATCGTCTTCGCCCGTCTCGATGCGGTCGCGGCCTGCCTGCTTTGCGCGGTACAGGGCCCGGTCGGAACGCAGCAACATGGCGTCCAATGGCTCGCCGCTGCCATGCTGGCAGGCGATGCCGATACTGACCGTATAGCGCGGCAGGTGCATGGCGCCAGAGGGGCGCGGCTGATGCAGCACTTGCCGGATGCGCTGCGCGATCAGGATGGCGCGTTCCTGGTCCGTATCGGGCAGCAGCACGACGAATTCCTCGCCGCCGAAACGGGCGACAAAATCACCCGCGCGCAATGCTGCCGTAATCACGCCCGCCACGTCGACCAGCACCAGGTCCCCCACGGCATGGCCGTGCGCATCATTGATGGCCTTGAAAAAATCCAGGTCGATGCTCATCACGGCCAGCGGCAAGCCGCTGCGCTGCAGGCGCGCGCTTTCCCTGGCATGCGCGTCGGCGAAGCCGCGCCGGTTCAGCACGGACGTCAGCGGATCAAGATTGGAGCGCTGCTCGAGCAGCAGTTGCAAGCGCCGCGTGGCCACCGTCATGAAACCGACCGGCAGCAGCAGGGTCAAGAAGGCCATTACCGTCAGATACAGCTCGTGATACTGGCCGCCCTGTACCAGGTCTGCACCGGCACCACCCTGCAAGGCGGTGATGCCGCGATGCAATACAGACAATACCTGCAGCAAGCCCAGGGCCGCAAAGAAGCTGGTCGACAGGTGGCGCTCGCCATGGCGCACAATCACCAGCAATTGCGCCAGGTTCAGGGCCAGCACCAGAAAAGACATCAGCGCCACGCGCATGGCGAAGTTTGGCCGCCAATACAGCCAGCACGCCATCACCAGCAAGCCCAGCAGCCAGGCCGCATGAAACAGCCGCCAGCTGGGCCGCACGCCATAGAATTTCTGCGTGCCGATCAAGACCAGTCCCATTCCCCACAGAAACACGGTATTCGCCAGAGGCAGCAGGATTTCCGGCATCACCAGGCCGCGCAGGGCGAACAAGGCACTCGACGCCACCAGGGTCAGCATGCCGCGGCCCCACTCGCGCAAGCCTTGTATATGGGGAGGAAAGCTGCGCTGCGCTGCAAACATGACCACGGACATGGCTACCGTCATCAGGGTCGACATCAAGATGACAGTAGCAGGATCAATTCTCACGGAGGAAACGGTACGGTGGGCGGATAGCCCTGAGGCATGCCAGCAAGCACGGAAAGTTGCGTTGCGGAAATTGTACCGTGAAAAAACAGCGCAGTGCGCCTGACGGGTCAAATTCTCGCCCCGCCAGGCTGGCCGTGTGGCTAAACGGCCGTGCTCTTACTGCGCTGCGCTGGGACGCTTCAGCCCTGCCGCTTTTTTCGGCGCCGGCAATACCGTCATGCTGACACCCGGTACGCGGTCGCCTTGCAGGGTAGCAGTAAATGTCATCAGCTCATCGCGGCGGAAAGCGTGGATGGCCACCTTGGCGCCCACCGCGTAACGGCCCAGCAAGGTATCGAGGTTGGCCGGGCTGCCCGTCACGCGCAAGCCATCGACGGCCACCAGCACGTCGCCCGCCGACAGGCCGGCCAGGTGGGCGGCGCCGCCCTGGTGTACCTGTGCCAGCTTGGCGTCATTGCCATCGCGGCCCAGGTTCGCATCCAGGCTCGCTTTTTCCGTCTTGCGCGCATCGCTGTACTTGACGCCGAACGGCGCCAGCAGACGCGCCAGCGGCACATCGTCGGTGCCGCGGATGTAGCGCTCGAAGAAGGGCTTCATGCGCGTGCCGGAAATCTCGTCGAACAGGGCTTCGACTTCGGCCGGCGTCACGCCGCGCGCCTTGCCTTTATAGAAATCGCGGCCATAACGCTGCCACAGCGCGTGCATCACGTCGTCCAGCGATTTGGCGCCATCGGTCTTGCTGCGCAAGGTCAGGTCGAAAGCCAGCGCGATCAGCGAGCCCTTGGTGTAGTAGCTGACGATGGCGTTCGGCGCGTTTTCGTCCTGGCGATAGTATTTGCCCCAGGCGTCGAAACTGGAATCGGCCACGCTTTGCTTGGTGCGGCCGCTGCCGCGCAAGACGCTGTTCGCAGTTTTAGACAGCAGCTTGAAGTAGGCTGCCTCGTCGATCAGGCCTGCACGCACCAGCATCAGGTCATCGTAGTAGCTGGTGAAGCCTTCGAATAACCACAGCAGCGGCGAATAGCTTTCCGCCTGCAGCTGATATGGCGCAAAGGCGGCCGGCTTGATGCGTTTCACATTCCAGGTATGGAAGTACTCATGGCTGCACAGGCCCAGGAATTTCAGGTAGCCGTCGCCGATCTCGCTGCTGCTCGATGCCGTGGTCGGCAAGTCGGCGCGCGCACAGATCAGCGCCGTCGAGGCGCGGTGTTCCAGGCCCCCATAACCGTCGCCGACAGCCATGGTCATGAACACGTAGCGGTCCATCGGCGCTTTTTTGGTCTTCGGTTCAAAAAAGGCGATCTGCGTTTCGCAGATGGCTTTCAAGTCGCGGCACAGGCGGTCCAGGTCCAGGTTAGGCACCTTGCCCGTGACGACGATATCGTGCGGCACGCCATGCGCCTTGAAAGTGGCCAGCGCGAAGTCGCCCATTTCCACCGGATGATCGATCAATTCATCGTAGTTGGCGGCCTGGTAGCTGCCGAAGCCATAACGCCTGGCCTTCAGTTCCGGCAGGGTGGTGGCCACGCGCCAGGTTTTGCAGGCGGCGTCTTTCGGCTGCACGATATTGACTTCATGCGGCTCGGACTCCTGGCCCAGCACACTGAGGAACACGCTGGTGCCGTTAAAGAAACCGTGGTTCTGGTCCAGGTGGGCGGCGCGCACCGACAAGTCCCAGGCGTAGACATCGTATTCCACCGTCAGCGGCCCCTGGCAAGGCGCCGCTTGCCACGAGTGTTTATCCAGCTTGGTCAGGGCGACCGGCTTGCCTTCGGAGGTGGCGCCGATGCTGACGATATTGCGCGAAAATTCGCGGATCATGTAGCTGCCCGGTATCCAGGCTGGCAGGGAGAACACCTGGCCGATGGCGGCCGGCGACTTGACGGTCAAGCTGACCTTGAACATATGGCCAGCCAGGTCGGCAGCGGCGATGGTGTAGACGATGCCGGCGGCGGGGCTCTTGGCAACTGGTTTGGCCGGGACTTTTTTAACTGCTGTTTTTTTCATGGTTTCCTCGTATCTGGCAAGTCTTCCCGGGAGCGCCACTGCCCCGCATGGATCATCTTCAAGCTACTACTATCGCACAGGATATCGATTGTAGCCGCTCCAGCACCCGCCGAAAAAAAAGCGCGCCTGCTGAGGGCGCGCTGTTTTATGCATCCGGCGATAGGATGGATTATTTAATGGTCGAGAACTTCTGTTCCAGCGCCTTCGTGTCGACGGCGCCCGGAATCCGGCTGCCATCGGCAAAGAAGATGGTCGGCGTGCCCGACACGCGCAGCTGCTGGCCCAGGGCCAGGATTTTCTCGTGCGGATTGGCGCAATTGGCGGCCACGGTGGCCGGCACTTTACCGTTCAGCATCCAGTCATCCCAGGCCTTGTTGCGGTCTGGCGAGCACCAGATATTGCGCGACTTGACGATCGAATCGGGCGACAGGATGTTGTACATGAAGGTGTAGACGGTAACGTTGTCGATTTCCTTCAGGGTAGTCTGGCGGAAGCGCTTGCAGTAGCCGCAGTTCGGATCTTCGAACACGGCGATCACGCGCTTGCCATTGCCCTTGACGACCTTCATCGCCGAATCGAGCGGCAAGTCCGAGAACTTGATGCGGTTCACTTCGTCCAGGCGTTCCTTGGTCAAGTCTTGCGAAGTCTTGGCGTCGAAGACGTGGCCGACGAACAGGTATTGCGCATTCTTGTCGGTGTACAGGATGTCGCCGCCCGTGCGCACTTCGTACAGGCCGCCATACGGCGTTTCCTTGACCGAATCGACCTTGACGCCTTCACCGAGGCGCGGTTCGATGAGCTTCTTGATATTGACCTCGGTCGGCGTTTCCGCGCCGGCGCACGACATCATCAGGCCCGAAGCCACCAGTAATGCGATTCTGCTCATTTTTATCACTATCACTTCTCCACTTGAAACGCCTTGCAGCCTGCCCAGACTAGCGGCGCCGTTACGTCTTTAACAAAACAATCGCCGCAGACCAGCTGCGGCGACCTTGAATTTTCACCAATTATCCAGCACTAACTTAAGATAGACTGATGCAGATTTACTGGCTGCCCAGGGCATGCGAAATCATTTTTCGCTTCAGGCCAGGTAATTTATCCAGCAAGTTTAATCCCAAATTGCGCACCACGCGCAACGGTTCCAGGTCGGCGCCAAACAAACGGGCCAAACCATCGGTGGCCAGCTGCATCAGCAGCACGTCTTCCTTGCGCGCGCGCGCATAGCGGGCCAGCACGCGCTCGTCGCCGATGCCACGATGCGTTTCGCGTTCGGCGATGGTTTTCACCAGTTGCGCCACGTCGGCAAAGCCCAGGTTCATGCCGTGGCCAGCCATCGGATGAACCACATGGGCGGCGTCGCCCACCAGGGCCACGCGCGGCGCCACCATGGCGTGCGGACGCATCAAAGTGAGGGGGAAGGCGCGCACCAGTTCCGGCTGCAGCGGTGTCAACGCGCCCAGCTTGTCATGGCTCCAGGCGGCCAGGCGCGCGGCCAGCTGTTCCGCCGATTCGGACAACAGGGTATCGGCCAGCGCATCGGGCGCCGACCAGACCAGCGAGACGCGCTCGCCCGGCAGCGGCAGCAGCGCGATGATGCCTTCGCTGCCCGTGAACCACTGGTGGGCTGCGCCATGGTGCGGCTTTTCGCAGGCGAAGTTGCTGACCACGCCGCGCTGTCCATAAGAGCGGTAATCGAGGCCGATATCGCACTGGCCGCGTACCCACGATTGCGCGCCATCGGCGCCAACCACCAGTGCGGAAGTGATGGTGTCGCCGCCTTCCAGGTGCACCACGGCGGCATCGGCCGTCCATTCCAGACGGCTGGCACGGCCCTGCACCAGGTTGACGTTTTGCGCAAATTTCAGGGCCGCGTCCAGCGCCTGCCCCAGGTTGCGGTCTTCGACGATCCAGGCCAGCGCACCGACATGGGCGCCGTAGGCGTCAAAACCCAGGCCGCCGGCCTGCGCCCCATCGCCGTTGACCAGCATGGCGTCCACCGGCGCCACCCTATCTGCCGCCAGCGCGCCCCATACCTTCAGGGACGACAGCAACTGGTGCGCCGTGTGATTGAGCGCATACACGCGCACATCCCAGCTGGCCTCGGCTTCACGCTTGCCGTTCGCCGGCGCCGACGCAGGGCTGAGCAGGGTGACGCTTTGCCCGGACTGGGCCAGCGCCAGCGCCGTGGTTTTCGCGATGGCGCCATTGCCAACGATGCAAACGTCGCTGTGGCTATGCATGAAGCGCCGCATGGTGGGGGAAGATGGACTGTTCATGCAGCCATTATAGCGTTTGCTGCCCCTGTTTCAGCATCTGGCCTCGCCAGCAAAACAGGGGCGAATGCGAAGATTTTACTTATTCTTGATCCTGGCGCAGAAAATCCTGCGCCCGCTCCAGTACTTCGTCGCGCCCGGTGCGCAAACCGGCCACGGTAGGTGCGACCACGATATGCGGCTGCACACCCACTCTTTGCAACTGGCGCCCGTCCCCATGGCGCACTTCCAGTCCGGAATAGGACACACGGACATTGCCTGGAAGCACTATGAAGCGCAAATTTCCGTCCGCGCCCGCGCTCGGCGTACCGATGAAGGTGACGGGCGTGACCGCCTCTATCATCAGCGCCGTGTGTTCAGCCTGGCTTTGCGCATATTCGTTGATCAACATGACGACCTTGCCGCGATAGAGCGGCCCTGCAACTGGAAACAAGCGCTCTGTTTGCGCGAACTGCACCCCACTCGCCACCTCCTGCGGCAACGCCAATTGCTGGTAGGTTGTGCTATAGCTGGTGGCATGGCGCAGATTGAGCCGCCCGGCGATAGCACGCCCCGTTCTGTTCGGATAACCACGCATATCGAGTATCAGAGCGCGGCTATTCCTGATGGTCTTGAACATGGCATCGACTTCGCCAGGCATCAGGCGGGCCAGGTCCACGTAGGCGATGCCCTGCTCCACTGCCACCACCGGCCGCTCATGGCGCAGCGGCAGTTCATCTTCCCACGGCGTGGAAGGCACGGTCACATTGCGCTTTGCGCCATCGGCGCCTGCTACCAGCAAATTGACGCTGCTACCCGCAGGCACGATCAGCATCTCATCCATGGCATTGCGCCAGCGCCCCGCCTCGGTCGAGGCGGAAATCATGGCACCCAGACGCGCCAGGCGCACGGCGACGTCCTCGCCATCGATGCTGAGGATCTCGTCACCCGGGTGCAGCAGGCCGGAATGCTCGAGCGAAGACGCGCGTAGTGTAGCGACGACGACATGACCATCTATCCGGGCAAGCCGCACGCCGATAAACGCCGTCAGATCGTTGAAACCCAGCGCCCGGCTATACACTCCCACATGGCTATCGTCGAGGTTTGCTGCCATCGCTTGCAGCGCCAAACCATATTCGCGCGCATCCTGCACGTCTTCCATACGCCGCAAACAGGTGCGCAAGGCGCCATCCCATGACGCATCCATCAAGCGTTTGGCGGGGAAGTATTTATCCATGTTCGCCCACAGCTTGATGGCCGCCAGCAAACGCCATTCGCGCTGCGGAAAAGACATCTCGCGATAGCGCTCATCATCATGCCGCACAGGATACATGGCCACTTGCGAGGCAGCAGACTTGCCAGCTGCCCGCGCCGGAATTGCCAGCTGCGCCAGCTGTGCCAGCGCCGCCGTGACTGCAGCGCTGCCCTGCCCTGTGGCCCGGTCCTCGGGCAAGGTCACATCGGCATGCAGGCTGGCGACACTGCTATCGGGCCAGACCAGCTGGCCGGCCGCAAACTCCACCGGCAAGCCGTTCTTCAGCCACAGCGTCTGCAGCGGGCCCGCGCGGCTATGCCAGCGTCCTTCTTCAGTCACGATGCGCGCGCGCCCTGCTTTTTGCAAGGCCAGCACGATGTCAGGAACCCGCTGCGTATCGTTGACGATCACGACGATAGGCAAGGCGCGTGCACGCGCTGCAGGCAACAATCGCGGTACTTCCATCTGCATGAAGCCAGGCGTAAAACCATCCCATTCTGCAGGATTTTGCTCATGGGGACCGGTGGAAAAGCGGTAACGTTTCGCCGGCGGTAGCAACGGTGCACTGATCAACTGCGACAACACGGCCAGCAACTGCGTGGGCGGCTGCTCCAGTACGGGCGGAGTGTCAACAGGACGCAAATCGAGGATGACCCGTTTGGCGCGGGCTGGCAGCACAAACGGCGCCACACTGGCCTGCATGCCAAAGTGCAGATGCAGCAGTGCGGTGTCCCTGGCCAGCCATTCCAGCACGGGACCATCGGCCGGCCAGCGCACGAACGTGGCATCGTCTTCGGCGATGCGCAAGCTGCTGTCGTGCAGCGGCGCCATCAGGGTCGCGGCGGCACGGCGCAAACTGGCATCGCTGTCGGCACCCTGCAATGCCGGCAAGGCATCGACCAGCGCGCGGTCCCAGTCGATACTGCCATCGGCCAGGGCCGGATGAATGGCGCGCACCTCACTCCACAAACGCGCCAGAGCCAGCACGTCGCCCTCGCCGGCATGCGCTGGCGCGACGCAGACCGGCAACAGCGCCAGCAACACTATCCTTAACAGCTTCAATCCAGACTCCCTGCCAGCGCCATTTTTATAAAAACGTCAGCCATTAAAAAAGCTGGCTTGCGCCAGCTTTCACAGCGTTGATCAACCTCATTGATTGTAATTATCAGGCAATGCTATTCGACAAACAAGTGGTTGCTGCCTCAATCCCAGGCCGGTGCGATGCCATCCGGGTTGGCCAGGCGTTCGCCGCGCTCCAGGGTGGCGATCTGCGCCATCTCTTCCGGCGTCAGGCTGATGCGCGGGAAGTGCAGGTTCGCTTCCAGGTTGGCCCGTTTTGTCGATGAGGGAATCACGGCAAAACCCTGCTGCAGCGACCAGTTCAGGGCCACTTGCGCCGGCGTCACGCCATGCCTGGCGGCGATGTCAGTAATGACCGGGTCGGTGACAACCTTGCCGTAAGCGAGCGGCATATAAGCCGTGATGTGGATGCCCTGGCTGCGCACGAAATCGATCACCTTGCGGTTTTGCAGGAAGGGGTGGATCTCGATCTGCTGGGTGGCAATTTCCGCCGCGCCGACCGTATCGATCGCCTGCTGCAGCTGCGCGTTGGTGAAGTTCGACACGCCGATGGTGCGTGTCAGTCCTTGCGCCTTCGCTTCGGCCAGCGCCGCCATGTACTCGGCAACGGGAATCGCATCGTTCGGCGACGGCCAGTGGATCAGGGTCAGGTCCAGCTGTTCCAGCTGCAGCTTGTGCAGGCTCTCTTTCAGGCTGGGGAGCAGTTTGTCGCGCTGCAGGCTGTCGATCCAGATCTTGGTGGTGACGAACAAGTCCTCGCGCGCCACGCCGCTGGCAGCAATCGCCTGCCCCACTTCGGCTTCATTGCCATAGATTTGCGCCGTATCGATATGGCGGTAGCCCACTTCCAGGCCGGTGGTGACGGAATCGATCACGACCTGGCCTTGCAGGCGGAACGTGCCCAAGCCAATCTCAGGGATAGCAGGGATGGCGGATTGAATGGTGTTCATGCGGTATTCCTCTCGATGGTAAGTCAGACGGGGCGGACATCCAGCTAGGCGCCGCCGATCAGCACACTATGCGCCCGTTCTTTGTTGAGAAAAATACCTGCACGGTCAAATAATATTTGATTCGGGCGCAAGTAAAAACACCGGCAGGATCAGTCTTGAGCACGCCATGCATAGGCTTAAAACAAAAAAATCGCAGTTGACCCTTGTAATCGTCTTTTGGTCTGCTATAATCCGCCACCTTGGCCTGGTAGCTCAGTCGGTAGAGCAGAGGATTGAAAATCCTTGTGTCGGTGGTTCGATTCCGCCCCGGGCCACCAAGAATTCAGTAGCACATATAAAAACGCCAACCTTCGGGTTGGCGTTTTTGTTTTTGCCCAGCCATTTTTGGACAGCCAATCTCATCTTCCCCTCAGCGCCCCAGCGACTTGCTGGCCGCCATCGACACCACCCGGCTGCGCTTGCCTGGCATGCCACGGCTGCCAGAGCGCCATTTCGCCCGGGTTTGCTGGCCAGGTAATGACGCAATACGCTGCGGCGCCTTGAGCGCGCCATCTCCAGAGATGGGCAAGGGTGCCGGCCGGACCTTGAACAGTTCGGCCTGCAGATCGACGCCCGCCTCATGCACGGACGCCAGGTAATTGCCAGGCAGCGCCTGGTGCACGGTGCGTTCGGCCAGCTGATGCACATCGGCTACCTCCTGCCCGATGCCGTCCCTGATACCGTCACCGAGCTTGCGCAGTTCATCGAGCTGCATTTGCTGCGCGACTTCCTGCTGCACGCTGCTGAGGTAGCGCTGGGCGCGTCCCAGCAGCGTGCCCAGCGTGCGCGCGACATGCGGCAACCGTTCCGGGCCCAGCACCACCAGCGCCACCGTGCCGATCACGGCGATTTTGGAAATATCCAAACCTAACATGTTCCCCTCCCCTCTCACTAGATGATGGCGGCATCGCCATGCATCATTGTTTCGGCGTCGCCTGCGTCTCCTGCGTATCGCGCAAGGCCACCGCAGGGGCTTTCTCCGCCTCCGATACCGGCTCCGCTTCCGCTTCCCGTATCCCATCCTTGAAACCCTTGATCGCGCTGCCCAGGTCCGAGCCGAACGAGCCGAGCTTTTTAGTGCCGAAAACCAGCGCCACAATGACCAGGACGATCAGCCAATGCATCGTGCTAAAGCTACCCATGTTATCTCCCTTGCATCCATGAAGTGACCCGCTTGGCAAACATGCACGCCGGGCCATGCGACGATCTTAATGCGCCTGGCCGGCGCCATGTATCAGACATTTTTATGAGTTCCCCAAAGAAATATTGAATATTTGTTTATGCCATCCCGGCCTACGATGCATGCCATGGAACCGCTGCCATACGCCGGTTTCTGCCATGCCATCGCCATCAGGGATTCCCCTGGCAAGCGAGGACTTTCGTCATACCCGCAAGACCATCAAGGAGAAAAAGCATGACTGATATGAAACGTCGCCGTGTACTGGCCGGAGCGGCTGCCGGCGCTGCAGCCATCGGCGCCACCGTGGTCGCCAAGGCCGCAGAATTCGGCAATCCGGACCGTCCTGCGCAAGGCGCGATCAACTCGAGCGCCATCGCCAATGCGGAACCAGGCCCGCAAAACCCGCAACTGCGCGACGTGCTGCCATCGTTTAACAATCCGCCGCCCACCGACGTCGGCGGCATGCCGATTCCCTGGGCGTCGTTCAACCTGGCGCACAAGCGCATCCAGGATGGCGGCTGGGCACGCGAAGTGACCACCAAGGCATTCCCGATTTCGAAGGATATCGCCGGCGTCAACATGCGTCTGGGGCCTGGCGGCGTGCGTGAACTGCATTGGCACCAGCAGGCCGAATGGGCCATGATGGTCAGTGGCGAAGTGCGCATCACCACCATCGACAGCAAGGGCCGCGCCGAGGTGTCGGACGTGCAGGCCGGGGATATCTGGTACTTCCCGCCTGGCTTGCCGCACTCGCTGCAGGGCCTGGGCGCGAATGGCGGCGAATTCGTGCTGGCCTTCGACAATGGCGCGGCGGGCGAATTCAATACGCTGATGGTGTCGGACTGGCTGGCGCATACGCCGCCGGACATCCTGGCGCAAAACTTTGGCGTGCCGGCCGACAAGTTCAAGAATATCCCGCTCGACCAGCTGTGGATTTACCAGGGCGCCAATGCCGGCCCGCTGGCGGCGCAGCAGGCGTACGTCGCCTCGAAGGATGGCCGCCCCGACCATCCTTTCATTTTCCGCATGGGTTCGATGACGCCCACGCTGGCCCAGCCGGGCGGCGAAGTGCGCATCGTCGACAGCAGCAATTTCCCGATTTCCAAGACCGTGGCGGCCGCGATGGTGACCTTGCGCCCGGGCGGCTTGCGCGAAATGCACTGGCATCCGGATGCCGACGAATGGCAGTACTTCATCCAGGGCACCGGCCGCATGACGGTGTTCAACAGCGGTCCGGCGGCGCAAACGGTGGACTTCAGCCCCGGCGACGTCGGTTACGTGGAAAAGAACCTGGGCCACTACATCAAGAACACGGGCAGCACCGACCTGGTGTTCCTGGAACTGTTCAAGTCGGACCACTTCTCGGAAGTGACGCTGTCGCAGTGGCTGGCCAACACGCCGCGCCAGCTGGTGCGCGAGCACCTGCGCGTCGACGACGCCACGCTCGACGTGATCCATAAATTGAAGAACCGCCGCGACGTGATCGCCTGAGCGTAGCAGCACGCATGGCGCGCCGCGTGCAAGCCTGCACTCGGCGCCCTCTTCACGCAACCTACAGACACTGGCAGTAGAAGGAACCCCCACCATGTTTGCAACCATCAAACGCGGCGCCGTCTACGCGCTGTCCGAGAACGCCACCAGCGACACCGTCGCGGTCATGCGCGACGCGCTCGACAACCAGCGCGGCAGCCTGCGCTCCTTGCTGTCGTTTGCCGGTCCGGCGGTCGTGGCCTCGGTCGCTTACATGGACCCCGGCAATTTCGCCACCAATATCCAGGCCGGCTCGACCTACGGCTATGAACTGCTGTGGGTCGTGCTGCTGGCGAGCCTGGTGGCCATGCTGTTCCAGGCCATGTCAGCCAAGCTGGGTATCGTTACCGGCCGCAACCTGGCGGAAATCTGCCGCGACGAGTTTCCCCGCCCGCTGGTGATCATCATGTGGATAGCCTCGGAAATCGCCGCGATTGCCACCGACCTGGCCGAATTCATGGGCGGCGCGATCGGCATTTCGCTGCTGTTCGGCCTGGCGATCGGCTGGGGCCTGCTGCTCACCGGCGTCCTCACCTTCGCCATCCTGTCGCTCGACAAGCAAGGCTTTCGGCCGCTGGAAATCGTGATCGCGGCGCTGGTCGCCGTGATCGGCCTGTGCTACCTGGCCGAGCTGCTGATCGCGCCGCCGGACTGGCACGCCGCCATTTTCCATACCTTCGTGCCGCACCTGCATGACGGCGACGCGCTGATGCTGGCCGTCAGCATCGTCGGCGCCACCATCATGCCGCACTCGATTTACCTGCATTCGGGCCTGACCCAGCACCGCGCAACGGCGCGCAACAACCGGCAGCGCCGCAAGCTGGTGCGGTTTTCGAACCGCGAAGTGGTGATTGCGCTGGGCCTGGCCGCCCTGGTCAATATGGCGATGGTGGCCATGTCCGCCTCGGTATTCAGCAAGCACGCGCCGGGCATCGCCGATATCGCCACGGCCTATCACACGCTGGCGCCGGCGCTCGGCGCGGGCGCGGCCGCCGTGTTTCTCATTTCGCTGCTGGCGTCGGGCATTTCCAGCTCCGTGGTCGGCACCATGGCCGGTCAAAACATCATGCAGGGCTTTGTCGGCTTCAAGATCCCCGTGCTGCTGCGCCGCCTGATCACGATGGTGCCGGCGGTGCTGATCTGCATGATGAGCAATCCGATGAAGGCCATGGTCGACAGCCAGATCATCCTCAGCATCATCCTGCCGATGCCGCTGATCGCACTGGTGGTGCTGTCGTCGCGCCGCTCGGTGATGGGCCATTTCACCGCCTGCCGCAAACTCACCGGCGCGGCGGTGCTCGCGACCGGTGCGATCGTGGCCCTGAACCTGGCGCTGATCTGGCAGGCGCTAGCTGCCTGAAGGCGGCCGCAATCCAATCTCGGGCATCGCATGCATGGCGCCATCGATGCTGATGTGCGCCGCGCTCAGGTCATCATAATCAGGCAGCGCAGTGTCCACGCCCATGGCAATACCGTCGAGACACGAAAAATGCTGCAGCCAGGCGCCGGCCTCGGTCAGCAGGAATTGCCGGAAGTCGCGCGCCGCCGGCGGCAAGGGGCGGTCGGTCCGATGCACCACATTCCAGTGGCGCGTCAAGGGAAAACCCTGCACATCGAGCATCTTGAGCAACCCGGCGCGCACTTCGGGCTGTACCTCCTGCACCGCCAGCAGGCTGATGCCCATGCCGGCAATCACCGATTGCTTGATCGCCTCGGCGCAGCCCAGTTCCATGAAACGGGGCGATGCTTCCTGGCTGCGAAAGGTTTCGTCGGCCACGCCGCGGGTATCGGTGCCGCCTTCGCGCACGATCAGGCATTCGGAGGCAATCCGCGCATATGGAATATTCTGTTCGAAGGCCAGCGGGTGCGAGGCGGAAGACACCAGTACGAAGGGATTGGCGCCGAACGGCCTGGCGACGATGTGGGGCGACTCCGGCGCATGCACCATCACGGCCAGATCGATCTGCTCGTCGCGCAGCATGGCAAGCAGCTGGTCGCGGCTGCGCACCTTCATGTCGAGCTCCACGGTGGACTTGCCCTGCATGAAAGAGTGGATCAGGTGCGGAAAAAAATGGCTGCCCGAGGTGATCATCCCTACCCGCAGCCGCTGGATACCGCCGGTCATCAGCTTGGCTAATGATTGCTCTGCCGCATTCAAATCCGCAAGAATCACCCGGCAATGCTGCAACACCAGGCTGCCGCCCTCGGTCAGCGTGATGCGCTTGCCCTGATGCTGGAACAGCGGCAAGCCAGCCTGCCCTTCCATCTGCTTGATCTGCATCGATACCGCCGGCTGCGTCAGGTGCAGGTCCTCGGCAGCGCGGGAAAAACTCAGGTTGCGCGCCACACTTTCAAAAATCTTAATCTGGCGAATGGTTACGTGTCTCATATGAAGCACTATCTCCCTTGACGAATCCAACAACGTCGACGAAAAGTTGCAGCTCTACAACAGCCCAGCTGAATGGTGGAGGCATGCACTCCACCGTTCCATTCGATAACAATCGTCCTCGGACACACGCCATCACAGGGCTGTCGCCATCGTTTGCCGGCCCTGGCTACCCGGCACCACTTGATCATATACGCATTAGGTAATTCATTCCTGCCACTTATTTTGCGATCAACTATTACATTGAAATAAGAGCATCAAGTGCGGTGACCGCCAGCTCGATGATGGGCGATTGCGCAAAAAATTCCTTGAATATAGTCTTATATGCGCCTATATTTGACGGCAATGGATACCACGACACAAGCGATCGCCGCCGAACCGACCGGCCGCTGCAACAATACGGCCGTGCGCAAGGCGGCGCGCCACCTGACACGCTTTTACGATGCCCACTTGTCGCGCGTGGGCTTGCGCGGCACCCAATATGCGATCCTGAACTTGCTGGCCCAGCATGGCCCCACCACCATGGCCGCGCTGGCGGCGCGCCTGACGATGGACCGCGCCACCATGGGCCACAATCTGCGTCCGCTGGAACGCGATGGCCTGATCACGATCCGCGTAGGCCAGGTAGACCGCCGCGAACGCGAAGTGGGATTGTCTGAACTGGGCGAGCAGCGCGAACGCGAAGGCCGCACCGAATGGAATGCTGCGCAAATCCTGTTTGAAGCAGAATTCGGCGTGGAAGATGCGCTGGCCATGCGCCGCATCATGGGCCGCATCACGCGCCTGGAGATCCCTGAGCTATAAATCAACTCTGCGGCCAACTGCATGGCCTCATCAATACGGGCATATAATCCTATTTTTCAGAAAGACATCATGACGACTTTTTTCAGGCAACTGAGTTGGATCGTTCTTTTCGCGGGCGCGGCCCTGGGCAATGCCTCGGCCGCCACGCCCCCGCTTGACGCCAGCGACGTGCAGGAAATACGCAGCCTGTTCCTGCGCCAGGCGGCGGGCGCCACCGCGCATGATATCGGCGTGATCGACAGCATCTTGGTCCAGGCCGCGCCGGGCCAGCCCGACCCCGTCAGTTTTATTGCCCGCGCCTACCAGTTCTGGGGCCGCGACGCCGTGCTCGAGCATTTTCGCGCCATCTTCAAGGGCACCTGGGTATTCGAACCTCAACCGGACGCCATCCGCATCTTGCCGCTGGGCCCCGATGCCGCGCAAATCTACGCGCCCACCCGCATCACCCTGGGTCCCGCCGGCCAGCCTGCCAGGCAAGAAACTTTTTTGATGTATGAAACGGCCATCCGCACGCCGCAAGGCTGGCGCATTGCCACCATGGTGCCAGTCCCGGCCCAATAAGCTTTTTTTCCTGCAAGGTGCTCCATGAAACGTCGTGATGTGATGAAACGGGCCTCGCTGGCCATGCTGCCTGTGCTGCCTGGCCTGTCCACGGCGGCCGATAAAAACGATACAGATTTGCAATATAAAGTGCTGACCGTCAAACGGCCCGGCCTCAGCCGTGATGTACCGCCAGGCAAAGAGTCACTGAACTGGGTGGCCAATTCCTCGACCCTGATCTATGGCCAGCGCGAAGCGGTGCTGGTCGATACCTTTTTGACGGTGGAACAGACCCAGGGCCTGGCCGACGCGATTGTCGCCAGCGGCAAGACCTTGAACACCATCTATATTACCCACGCCCATGGCGACCATTTCTTTGGCTTGAAAATCCTGCAAGACAGCTTCCCGAATGTGAAAGCGGTGGCCACGCCCGCAGTGGCCGCCAAAATGCTGCAGCAAATCACGCCCGATAAATTGAACAGCCGCTGGCGCAAGCTGTTTCCGAACCAGATACCCGACATCATCACCACGGCGGAAGCCATGCAGGGCAATCAGCTGACGCTCGAAGGCCATCCTTTGATCGTCGTCAATGTCGGCCATACCGATACGGATGACAGCACCTGTTTGCACGTGCCGTCGATCGGCCTAGTGGTGGCGGGCGACGCCGTGTATAACGGCATCCATCCGTTCCTGAATGAATCGAACCGGCAAACCCGGCTCGAATGGCTGGCCGCGCTGGACAAGATCGATGCCTTGCAAGCACGGGCCGTGGTGGCCGGGCACAAAATTCCCGGCAATGATGACAACCCGAAAATTGTCGATGAAACACGGCAATACCTGCGCGACTTCATCCGCCTGAACGACAGTACCCGTACCGCGCGCGAACTGTACGACCAGATGCTGGCCCTGTACCCGGACCGCGCCAACCCCGGCTCGCTGTGGAGCGCCGCCAATACGGCCAAGTCGCAAGCCTAGGCTGGTGCACGGGGGCTAGCCGACCGTTTTCCCATCTGCTATAATCGGCCGCCTTGGCCTGGTAGCTCAGTCGGTAGAGCAGAGGATTGAAAATCCTTGTGTCGGTGGTTCGATTCCGCCCCGGGCCACCACGAATTCAGTTGTACGCATAAAAACGCCACCTTCGGGTGGCGTTTTTGTTTCTGAACCGTTATCCCAAAAACGGTTTCAGCCCCTTGGCCGGCAGCAAGTCCTGCACCGCCTGGGCAAATGCCAGCGGCGCTTCCTGCGGCAGATTGTGGCCCGCGCCCAGCACGATTCTTCAGTGCCAGGCGCCGCAGCGTCAGGCAAAACGATTGCGCAGCGAACCGATGCCGTCGATCACCACCGAGACGCTGTCGCCCGGCTGCAGGAAGCGCGGCGGCACCATGCCGATGCCGACGCCGGCCGGCGTGCCGGTGGAAATCACGTCGCCCGGCTTCAAGGCCATGCCGGCCGAGATCGTGCTGACCAGTTCCGGAATGCTGAACAACAGGTCGGCCGTATGACCGTCCTGGCGCAACTCGCCATTGACCCAGGTCTG
Source organism: Janthinobacterium sp. Mn2066 (assembly GCF_049319705.1). Taxonomy (NCBI): domain Bacteria; kingdom Pseudomonadati; phylum Pseudomonadota; class Betaproteobacteria; order Burkholderiales; family Oxalobacteraceae; genus Janthinobacterium; species Janthinobacterium sp. Mn2066. The sequence continues at coordinate 29,216 of NZ_JBMOUF010000006.1, forward strand.
CACGCGCAGCTGATCGGCTTGCAGCTCGTCGGCCGTCACGATCCATGGCCCCATCGGGCAAAAGGTATCGAGACCCTTGCCGAGAAACCACTGGCGATGGTTTTTTTGCCGGTCGCGGGCCGTCACGTCATTGATGATGGTGTAGCCCCATACATGCGCCATGGCATGGTCCAGCGCGATATTGCGGCCGGGTTTGCCAATGACGACGGCCAGCTCGCCCTCGTAATCGACTTCCGAGGTGATTCCCGCATGCAGATCGACCACGGCATCAGGCCCGACCACGCTGCTGGCGGGCTTGGTAAATACGGCGGGATAGGCATCGATTTCCGCCCCGGCGACCGCTCCCGCCTCATATCCGCTGCGCGAAAATTCCTGCGCATGGGCACGGTAATTCTTGCCTACGCAAAAGATATTGCGTTCGGGCCGGGGCAGTGGCGCCAGCAGCTGCACGTCGCCAAGAGCAATACCGGCGCCATTGTCGCTGGCCGCGCTGCCATGGGCGGGATAACGGGCGATCACATCGAGCATGTCCCGCGCAGCCAGGGGATGGACGCGTCCGGCGTCCAGGTCAACCACGCCGACCTGCTCGACGCCGGCGTGGATAAAGGTAGCAAATTTCATGGGGATTCCGGCATCGTGCAGGGATTAAACCGGTGCAAATGGCATGTCGCCATTGCCGAACGACCAGTTTTCGCGCTGGACTTCCACCAGGTTGATGATGATGTCTTCCTTGCGCAAGCCGGTCCTGGCATGGATGCCGTCGGCGATGGCGCGGTAAAACGCCTTTTTGACTTCCGTGCTGCGGCCCGCATTCCAGGTAATCTGGATAAAGACGATGTTGTCGCTGTAGCTCACGCCAAGAAATCCTTGCTCGGGGTACACCAGCTCTCCCTTGGCATGGCGGCTGAGGATCTGGAACTTGTCATTCGCCGGCACGTTGGCCACCGTGACCATCGCCTCGTAGACGGTCTCGCTGATGGCGCGCAAGGCTTCGGCTGTGGTGTCCTGGGAAACACTGATTCGGGCTAAAGGCATAAGAAAATCTCCTGATATGGATCAACATCGTGGGGAACCGTCAGCGCCGGAGGTAGCAATCACGCGGCAAGGTTCAATACGATCCATATTAGGTCTATACTATAAATGATACAAACGCATAATTTTCATAACTAATATGAGTAGTCAGCATGCTATTTGAAGACTTGAGGGCCTTTATTGCCGTCATCGACCACAATTCCCTGACCCGCGCCGCTGACGTGCTGTCGCTGACCCAGTCGGCCGTGTCGCGCCGGATACAGCACCTGGAAGAAGTCATGGGCGTGGAATTATTCGATCGCAACAGCAGGCCGCCGCTGCCGACAGCCCTGGCGCACCGGGTCTACGAGCAGGCACTGCCACTGGTGCTGGGGGCAAGACGGCTGCTCGAGATGGCACGCGACGACATGGCGCCCACCGGCACGTTACGGGTAGGCATGACGCAGGCCGTAGGAGAAATGGTGCTGTTCGATGCGGTGCAGCGCCTGCGTGCCAGCTTTCCGGCGCTGGACTTGAAATTGCATACGGAATGGGGCGCAGCGTTGCAGCAACAACTGCTGCACGGAAGCCTGGATGCGGTGGCAATGATGCTGCCCTCCCCCAGTACCTTGCCCGCGCGCATGGATGGGCGCCTGATGGGCACGCTGCCAGTGGTCGTGGTGCAAAGCAGGCAAAAACCCTTGGTGGAGGGCAAGGCCGACATCCTCGCTCTGGCGCAGCAGGAATGGATACTCAACCCGATCGGCTGCGGCTACCGTGCCGCGCTGGAACGGGCCATGGGCGGCGCCGGCCAGGCACTCAAACTGCGGGTCGATACCATCGGCACCGACCTGCAGCTGCAACTGGTTGCCGCTGGCGCAGGACTGGGTCTGGTGCCGCGCAGTATCTTGCAGCGCAGCGCAGTGGCCGGACAGTTGATGGTGGTCGATACACCGGGCTTTTCCATGCAGCTCGATGTCTGGCTGGTGCACGCGCTGCAGATGGGCAACCTGAAGCGCGCGGTGGAGGTGCTCGGCGAGGCGGTGACGGATAGCCTGGCAAGCCAGGCTGCGCCGTCGCCAATGATTTAGCGCAACTGGGCGCCGATCGCCTCGACAAACGGCACCAGGTCGGTCGGTGCGCGCGACGTGATGATCTTGCCATCCACCACCACCGCCTGATCGACAAAGGTCGCGCCGGCGTTGGTCACATCGTTTTTCATGGCCCACCAGGCCGTGGCGCGGCGGCCCTTCAGCAAGCCGGCGTCGGCCAGTATCCAGGGGCCGTGGCAAATCGAGGCAACGATTTTTTGGTTTTCCGCAACCGCGCGCACGAAGGCAAGCACCAGCGGATCGGCGCGCAGGGCATCGGGATTCCAGGCGCCGCCCGGAATAATCACGGCATCGTAGTTTTTTGCATCGGCGTCATCGATTAACTTGTCGAACTGAATCCAGCCAGCCGTCTCGATATAATGAATCGTCAAGATATGCGTTTCCCGGATGGCAGGAATCTGCAAGCCGAACATGGACGGATACGATGGCTTCCTGGGCGAGATCAGGTCGACGCTGGCGCCGCGCGTACGGAAAAAATGCAGCACCGTCGTCAGCTCGATTTCTTCCACGCCATCGGTCGCCACGACGGCAATACGGCGGTTCCTGTAGACGGCGGGATCGGCGGGTGCTTGCGTCCACAGCTCGTAAAGCGCGTGGTTTTCCGGCGCGTTGAACATCTCTGCCGCAGAAATACGGGGGACTGCCGCGGAGGTTTCGGTACTCAGTAATGCACGAAAATCGCTGGAAATGCTGTTCATGGCCTGCTCCTGAAATTAACTTTATCAACGTCAACCGGATGGTGACTTCAGACAACAGGATGAGCGTTTCTTGCAGCCGGAAACAGTAGGCAGCGGTATATGCAGTTTTCATTTTCGATTAAAAGCGGCTGGCGTTGGAACAGCATGGGAATTTTCAACATGGCATTTTTAGCCCCCGTAAGATCAAGGCACAGCATGAAACCCGTCCGATTTGAAGATCTTGAGATTTTTGTGCAGGCAGTCAATGCACGCAGTTTTTCCGGCGCCGCCCGTCTGCTGGGCATTTCACCGGTGGTGGCCAGCAATGCCGTCAAGCGGCTGGAAGACGCCCTCGGTGCGCGCCTGTTCGAGCGCACGACCAGAAGCCTGCGCGTGACGGAAAATGGCGTGAAATACGCGATACACGCCCAGGCGGCGCTGCGTGCGATGAAAGATGGCGAGACAGTGTTGTCTGCATCGACAGCGGCATTCAGCGGCAGCTTGCGCCTGTCCCTGCCTTCCGATCTGGGCCGCAATCATGTGCTGGGCTGGATCGAGCAGCATCTGGCCGGGCATCGCCTGGATATCGACATCACCATCGGCGACACCCTGTCCGACCTGCACGCCCAGCCGGTCGACCTGACGATACGCTATGGCGTGGCCAAGGACAGCAGCCTGATCAGCCTGCCGATTGCTCCCGATAACCGACGAATATTGTGCGCCTCTCCCGCCTACCTGGACAAGCATGGTCCGATTACGCGGCTGGAACAGTTGGCCCAGCATAATTGCCTGAGATTCAAATTGAATGGCCTCGCCCATAGCCGCTGGAACTTTGGCTCCGGGGACGATCGCATTTTCATGGTGGTGGACGGCAACCGCGTCAGCGACGACGCCGAACTGGTGCGGCGCTGGGCGATAGATGGCCTGGGCATCGCCTGTAAATCGGAACTTGATGTCGCCGCCGACGTGCAGGCGGGGCGCCTGATCCGCCTGCTGCCCGAGGTTCCAGGAGAAGCGGCTCCGTTATCGATGTATGTGGTTCACCGCTCCCAGCTCACGCCGGCGGTGCATGCCCTGGCCCGTTACCTGAAAGAATGCTGCCACAGGCATTTATCGGGCCAGACGCCAATATAGAACCGCAAAAGCTGTCTTACCACATCAAATCATCGGGAATCTGGAACGCCGCATATGGATCATCCTCGTCCACTTCAGTGCTGGCCTGTTTGACGCGTACGACGATGGCGGGGTCGCGTTCGGCGATCTTGTCGGCGATGATGCGCGGCACCAGTTCCACGGCGCCGCCCAGGCAGACGATCACCAGGCGGCCGGCCACCAGATGGGCCTGCACGGCGGCGGTGACGTAGATGCGCTCGATCTTGTTATTAAACGTGAAGTTATACGGCACCTCGCCGTTGTTGCCCTTGCTCTGGCGGTTTTTTTGCACCATTTGCGCGATTTGCGCGACGATGGCTTTCTGGTTGGCGGCGGCGTCGCGCTGGGCATTCAGTTCGCGGGCCCGCTCGGCGTTCTTGCGCTGCGTTTCCAGCGCGGCGATGCGCACTTCATCGACGCTTTGCGTGCCGCTCTTGCGCTCATCCTTCTTTTGCTTGCTCTTGTCCTGGTTGGCCAGTTTGACTTTCTTCTTGTCGACCAGGCCGGCCTTTAAAAACTGCTCTTGCAACGAGACCATAACTACTCCGTATAAGGGTGCGCCGGCCAAGGCTGCGGCATCGGCCGGTGGAAAGACGCTAGCATAGCAAAAAACCGTGGCCGGTCCACAGGAATAGCGCCCTGCTCCATGGGCAGACCACCGTTGGCGGCAAGCGACAGATTAGTAACAGAAAGACACAAAATATCCGCGCGCGCGCGACATGAAGTTTGATAAATGTCATATAGTTAGTTACGTATTGCATATAAGTGCTTACGACTAACTCCACTCACCGGTCCCACCGCCGCCATAAAGGATATGCCATGAAACAACTGATCGCCGCCTGCATCGCCGCCATGCTGGCCAGCGCTGCATTTGCCGCAGCCCCGGACGCGGCGCCGGCCGCCAAGACCGCCCAGCAAACCAAGATGACGACCTGTAATGCCGACGCCGCCGGCAAGAAAGGCGATGAACGCAAGGCCTTCATGAAGGAATGCCTGAGCGCCAAACCTGCGCCAGCCGTCGCCATGACGCAGCAAGACAAGATGAAAGCATGCAATGCCGACGCCGCCGGCAAGAAAGGCGATGAGCGCAAGGCCTTCATGAAATCCTGCCTGAGCGCACCCAAGAAATAAATACAGTCAGCCCTCACACCACGCCAGCCACCGAGCTGGCGTTTTTTATTCCTGCACCGCCACTTCTGGTTAACACTGGCCTTTTCAGCGCCAGCCGGGCTTAGCTTTCCGGCATTTCCGCCGCGAAACTCCTACGCTAGAATAGTCCGCTTCTGGCCCTGCCACCTACGCCACCCTCTCCTTTTTAAAGCGATTTTCCATGCGTCTGGCTCTTCCTGCTCGTCCACTGCTGCTGATCCTGCTGGCAGCCTTTCTTCCCGCCGTCCATGCAGCACCGTCCGCTTCTACTTCTGCCTCTGCGCCCACACCGATCACCCTGGATCAGGCGATGGCCAATCCCGACTGGATCGGTACGCCCGTCGAGGCGGCATGGTGGGGCTGGAATAGCCAGATTTACTACAAGCAAAAACGCCTGGGCTCGCCGCTGCGCGACACCGTGCAAATCGCGGGCGCCAACGCCAAGCTCAATAGCGGCAAGAAGGTGGAAGATAGCCAGCTGGCCAATCTGGACGGTCCGCAAATGGTGTACAACCGGGCCGGCACGCGCGCCATCCTGCTGCGCAATGGCGACCTATTTGAACGCGACCTGAAAAGCGGTGCATTGACACAAATCACGCGCGGCGTATTTGGCGTCAGCGACCCGCAATATTCCGCCGATGGCAGCGCCGTGCAATACCGCAGCGGCACCGACTGGTTCAGCTGGAGCCGCGCCGAGCGCCTGAGTGCCCCCGTCGCCTTGCTGCGCGCCGTCAAGGACCCGGACGCCAAGCCGGACGCCGATAGCCAGCGCGATCTGCAACTGCGTTTGATCGTCAACCTGGCGCGCCAGAAGGAAGACCGCGACACCAGCCGCGACCGCCGCCAGGAAGAACGCCGCGCCGACGCCACCCGCGCGCCTGCGCCGATCTACCTGGGCGACAAAGTGACCATTTCCGGCAGCGCTTTATCACCGGACGGCCGCTGGCTGCTGTTCGTCACGCAAGACAAGAGCGCCGACAAGGGCAAGGTCGGCAAACTGGCCCGCTATGTCACGGAAACGGGCTACCCGGAAGTCGACGACGAGCGCACCCGCGTGGGCCGCAACATGCCGATCGCGCAAACCCTGCATCTGGCCGACCTGCGTACCGGCACTGTGCGCGAGATCGCTTTCGACAGCCTGCCCGGCATCGCCACCGATCCGCTGGCCGCTTTGCGCGTAGAACAAAAACTGCCTGCGCTGAAAGGCAACCGCCCGGTCACGGTCGATGCCCAGCGCGACGGCATCGCCTGGACCGACGATGGCAGCAAGGTAGCCGTGCTGGTCCGCGCCATCGACAACAAGGACCGCTGGATCTCTACCGTCGACCTGGCCAATGGCACGCTGGTGCCGGCGCACCGCATCAGCGACGTGGCCTGGGTCAACCGCCGCGCCGACGAATTCGGCTGGCTGCCCGACAATGCCACCCTGTGGTATCTGTCCGAGGAAACCGGCTACGCCCACCTGTACACGAAAACGGGCGCCGCCCCGGCGCGCGCACTGACCCACGGCAACTGGGAAGTGAGCAACGTGGAATGGAGTCGCGATGGCAAGCACGCTTATTTCGTCTGCAACCCGCAAGCGCCCGGCACCTATGAAGTGTGCGCCACCACGGCCAAAGACGGCGGCGAGCGCGAAGTGACGTCATTAAAAGGCGTGGAAAACTTTGGCTTGTCGCCCGACAACAGCAAGCTGCTGGTACGTTATTCGAGCAGCTACGTGCCGCCGCAACTGGCCACCGTATCTGTTACGGGCGGCAAGGCAAATATCCTGACCGACACGCGCAGCGAGGCCTTCAAGGCGCGCAACTGGATCATGCCGCAACTGGTGCAAGTCCCCTCCACGCATGGCGCAGCGCCGATCTGGGCCAAGCTGTATCGCCCGGCCCAGCTGGAAGCCGGCAAGCAATACCCGATCGTGATGTTCGCCCACGGCGCCGGCTACCTGCAAAACGTCACCGAACGCTACCCGGTCTACTTCCGCGAACAGATGTTCCACAACCTGCTGGTGGAACAAGGCTTTATCGTGCTCGACGTCGATTACCGCGCCTCGCTCGGTTATGGCAGCGCCTGGCGCACGGCCATCTACCGCCAGATGGGCCACCCTGAACTGGAAGACTTCGTCGACGGCGCGCACTGGCTGGCAGCGACGCAGCAAGGCGACCTCAAGAACGTGGGCATCTATGGCGGCAGCTATGGCGGCTTCATGAGCCTGATGGCGCTGATGCGCGCACCGGACGTGTTCAAGTCCGGCGCCGCGCTGCGCCCCGTGACCGACTGGACCACCTACAACCACGAATACACGGCCAATATCCTGAACACGCCGGAACTCGACCCGCAAGCGTATAAAACCTCGTCGCCGATCGAATACGCGGACAAGCTGACGGGCAACCTGCTGATCGCGCACGGCATGATCGACGACAACGTGTTTTACCAGGATTCCGTCCGCCTGTCGCAGCGCCTGATCGAGCTGAAGAAGGATAAATGGGAAATGGCCAGCTACCCGATGGAACGCCACGGCTTCGTGCAGCCGGAAGCGTGGTACGACGAATACCGCCGCATTGACGAATTGTTCCAGCGTACCTTGAAGTAATTCTCTCCTAACAACAATGCCCGCCGTGTGCGGGCATTTTCTTGCGCCGCGCAGCATGCAGCGGAGCCATCATGGCGCAGATCCGGCAGCGCAATCAGTTCTCGTCATGCCCAACAGAACAGGCGCAGATCGACAAAGGCGGCTGCGGACCTTTTTTCCCTCCCTGCAACCAGTCGATCTTTGCATGGAGAAAGGCCGTCATGGCTTTCAGCTCTGCTTCCTTGGTTTCCAGGCGTTCAAGCTGCCGCTGCATGATCTCGATGCGGCGGCTTCCATCGATTCCCTTCTCTCTGCGCTCAATGAGCAGCTCCGACACTTCTTTCAAGGTCATGCCCAAGGACTGTGCAACACGGATGATCTCTGCCACCTGCGCATCCGCCAGGGTAAAGACTTGATAAGGGTTACGCCCCCCTTTGTCCGTCCGGGCAGGCGTCAGTAGTCCCAGGCGGACATAAAACCGGACCGTGTCCCGGCTCAATCCCGTTATGTTTGCGAATTCAGAAATTAACATCATCAGACCCTTGACCATGGAGTGCACTCCGCAGTTAGAGTATATCTCATCATTAATTCACCTGGAATTTATCATGTCAAAAGTATCATTTGATTGGAACTCGACAGCGGATGAGGTGCTGGCCGGAATCGACCTCGAAGGCAAGCGCGTGCTGATCACCGGTGTCTCGGCCGGCCTGGGAATCGAGACTGCACGCTCTCTTGTGGCACGGGGCGCCGAAGTCGTCGGTACGGCGCGGGATGTCGCCAAAGCCGAAGCAGCGACTGCCGGAGTGCGTGCGGTGGCCAGCAACGGCCATGGACGATTCGACATCGTTGAGATGGACCTGGCTGCCCTGGCAAGCGTGCGGCGCTGCGCGCATGAACTCATTGCAGCGGGAAAATCTTTCGATCTGGTGATTGCCAATGCAGGTGTCATGGCAACGCCGTTTGGGCGGACGGCGGACGGGTTCGAGATGCAATTCGGCACGAACCACCTTGGGCATTTCGTACTGGTCAACCGGATCGCCACGCTCATGCCGCCGGGTGCCCGACTGGTGGTGCTTGCATCATCGTCGCATCGGCTGGCCGACGTCGATCTGCTGGACCCCAACTTCGAGCAGAAACCCTATTCTGAGAATCTGGCCTACTCACAGTCGAAGACGGCCAATGTGCTGTTCGCCGTCGAATTTGACCGGCGCCACAAGGCCAGAGGCGTGCGTGCTACGGCAGTTCACCCCGGCACCATTCAAACGGAACTGGGGCGTCACGCCGACCCAGTTGCAATGCAAAAGAAAATTGATGCGCTCAATGTCATGCTGGCAGCGGAAGGAAAAACGACCATACGCTGGAAAACTATCCCTCAAGGTGCCGCCACGTCGGTCTGGGCTGGCGTCACCGCATCGGCAGAAGAGGTGGGCGGTCGATATTGCGAGAATTGCCATGTCGTCGAGCCGTCCATGGATGGTGGTTTCGTTAATGGCGCCAGCCCCCATGCATTTGACCCGGAAACGGCACAGGCACTCTGGGCCAGAAGCGAAGAACTAGTGGGCGAAAACTTCTGATTTTATCCGTGATACCAAGGGCGAACCGGTGTTTCTATTGTTGAGAAGCACCGCAACGGGCAGCCGGCCTGTCTAACGATGCGAATCGTGCTTGCCATTTGCATAAGCATGGCACATGATGAGGGCATGAAAACACCTATCTTTCCTGCCCTGCTGCGCGCCGTCTGCGTCGGCGCCTTGCTGCTGGCCACCAGCGCCTGCAACGCCCTCACGCAGGACGCCCCGGACCCTGCCACGCCGGCGCCGCCCCCGGCGGCCCTGCAGCAACAGATCCAGGCGGAAATAGGCAACGCCGCCTGCGATTCCACCGAGCAATGCCAGACCATCGCCATCGGCGCCAAGGCCTGCGGCGGCCCGGAAAGCTACCTGGCCTGGTCCAGCAAGAACAATGACGGCAAGAAACTCAAGGCCCTGGCCTACGCGCAGGCGGAAGCGCAGCGCAGGCAACAGCAAAACGACGGCATGTTGTCGACCTGCTCCATCATCACCGACCCGGGCGCCAGCTGCGTGGCGGGACGCTGCGAAGTGCAAAAGCCAAGCTTGAATCGCGGTTCGGCCTTATAAGCATGCCAAAATAGCATGTTTTAGCTATCTGTTGCATTTGAACACAAGATCCTCTGGTCAGGCCTGCAGTCTTTCTGTTATAATTCGCCGCCTTGGCCTGGTAGCTCAGTCGGTAGAGCAGAGGATTGAAAATCCTTGTGTCGGTGGTTCGATTCCGCCCCGGGCCACCAAGAATTCTGCAGCACATATCAAAACGCCAACCTTCGGGTTGGCGTTTTTGTTTTCGCCCGCCTTTTATTTCCCCTCATCAGCACCTCTCCCGACTTTTTGTCACCCAGCAAGACAACCAATTGTTGCCGTCCATGCAAGGTAGAATGCAGCCGCAGTCTGCAATCTGTACGACCAGCGGCTGGCCACAAGCCGGCCGCTTGCCTTACGTGGCGCAACCATCGCGCGCCATGACACACACTCTTTGCCTGAGGGAATTGAATGCCTCCTGTTACCACTGCTTTGATCACCAATGATGCTGTCGTCCTCGGTTTGCTGGCCATCACCTTGGGCGCCGTCTTCTGGACGTCGTCGAGAACCACCGGTTTCTGGTCCAGGTTTTACACCTATATCCCCTCCCTGCTGATGTGTTATCTGATCCCGGCCCTGTTGAACACGGCCGGCATCATCGATGGCAATGCCTCGGCCCTGTATGGCGTGGCGCGCGATTATCTGCTGCCGAGCGCCCTGGTGCTACTGTGCATCGCCATCGATTTCGGCGCCCTGATGCGTTTGGGCCCCAAGGCCATCATCATGTTCCTGACCGGCACTGTCGGCGTGATGCTGGGCGCCGTCGTCTCGTTCGAAGCCTTGCGCCTGATCCATCCGGAAACCGTGGCCGGCGAAACCTGGCGCGGCATGACCACCGTGGCCGGTTCCTGGATAGGCGGCGGCGCCAACCAGGCGGCAATGAAGGAAGTGTTTGAAGTCGACGCCACCCTGTTTGGCCAGTTCGTCGCCGTCGACGTGCTGGTCGCCAACGTCTGGATGGCCGTGCTGCTGTTTCTGGCCAGCCGGGCCCAGGCCTTCGACCGCTGGACGGGCGCCGACCTGTCGGCCATCAATGCACTGAAGGACCGCATCGAATCGTATAAAGCCCAGCATGCGCGCATTCCTGGCCTGAGCGACGTGATGATGATCCTGGCCGTCGGCCTGGGTGCCACCGGCCTGTCGCACTTTTTGGCAGCCCCGACGGTGGCATGGATCGCTACCTTGCCGGCCGAATGGCGCTTGCAGGATTACAGCCTGACCTCCGGCTTTTTCTGGATCGTGGTACTGGCCACCACCATCGGCCTGCTGCTGAGCTTTACCAGGGCGCGCAGCCTGGAAGGCGCAGGCGCTTCCACCATCGGTTCGGCCATGCTGTATGTGCTGGTCGCCACCATCGGCATGCACATGGATCTCAAGGCGCTGTTCGACAAGCCTTTCCTGTTCCTGCTGGGGCTGATCTGGATTGCCGTGCATGGCGGCCTGATGTTGCTGGTGGCAAAGCTGATACGCGCGCCGCTGTTCTTCATGGCCGTCGGCTCGCAAGCCAATATCGGCGGCGCGGCTTCGGCCCCGGTGGTCGCCAGCGCCTTCCATCCAGCCCTGGCGCCAGTCGGCGTGCTGCTGGCCGTGCTCGGTTATGCGCTGGGTACCTATGGCGCTTACATCACGGGCTTGCTGCTGCGCTCGATGGCAAGTTAATAACGAGCCAGGCGGCGTTGCCGAAGACGCCGCCTATGCGCTTTACCGCACAGAAAGCCCGGCCGCATCGGCCTACCCTGTCCTTATTCAAACAGGGAGACGCTCATGCTGACGATATTTCTGATGGCGGTCGTGCTGATTGTGCTTTGCCTGATTGCACTGTTTACTGTCCCTCCCCTGCGCCGCGCACTGATCACGCCACATATACTCGCGCTGTTCAAGCGCATCCTGCCCAGCATGTCCGCTACCGAACGCGACGCGCTCGAGGCCGGCACCACCTGGTGGGATGCAGACCTGTTTTCCGGCCAGCCGGACTGGCCAAAATTGCTGGCGCACACCGGCCCCAGCCTCACTGCCGAAGAGCGCCACTTCCTCGACCATGATGTCGACCGGCTGTGCGAGCTGGTCAGCGACTGGAATACCCAGCAGGGGCTGGACTTGCCACCCGAAGCCTGGGCCTATATCAAGCAGCAGGGCTTTCTCGGCATGATCATCCCGAAGCAATATGGCGGCAAGCAGTTTTCCGCGTATATGCATTCACAAGTGGTGATGAAACTGTCGACGCGCTGCTCGGCGCTGGCCGTGACGGTGATGGTGCCCAATTCGCTGGGGCCGGCCGAACTGCTGCTGCACTATGGCACCGATGAACAGAAAAACCATTATCTGCCGCGATTGGCGGCCGGCTTGGAAATTCCCTGCTTTGCGCTGACCAGCCCGTATGCGGGTTCCGATGCGGCGGCGATTCCCGATCACGGCGTAGTCTGCATGGGCGAGCATGAAGGACGCGCTACCGTGGGCATCCGCCTGACCTGGAACAAGCGCTACATTACCCTGGCGCCCGTGGCCACCTTGCTGGGACTGGCATTCAATACCAGCGACCCTGACCGCCTGTTGTCCGATGACGCAGCGCCTGGCATCACGTGCGCGCTGATCCCCGCCAATCACAACGGCGTGGTGATCGGCCGCCGCCATCATCCCCTGAACGCCGTGTTCCAGAATGGCCCCACTTCCGGCAAGGATGTGTTTATTCCGATCGACTGGGTGATCGGCGGCAAGGCGCAAGTGGGCAAGGGCTGGCGCATGCTGATGGAATGCCTGGCGGCCGGGCGCGCCATTTCCCTGCCCTCGTCCAGCGTGGGCATGGCCAAGATGGCCGTGCGCGGCACCAGCGCGTATGCGGCAGTGCGGCGCCAGTTCAACATGCCTATCGGCAAGTTCGAAGGGGTGCAGGAAGCAATGGCGCGCATGGGCGCCAATCTGTACCTGATGGATGCGGCGCGCAGGCTGTCGGCGCGGGCCGTCGACCTCGGCGAAAAGCCGGCCGTGATTTCCGCCATCGTCAAATACCACGTCACGGAACGGGGACGCGCACTGGTCAACGACGGCATGGATATATTAGGCGGCAAGGGCATCTGCATCGGTCCCAATAATTTCCTGGCCAATGCTTACCAGCAAATCCCGATCGCCATCACGGTCGAAGGCGCCAACATACTCACCCGCAGCCTGATCATCTTTGGCCAGGGCGCCATCCGCGCCCACCCATATGTGCTCAAGGAAATGGCCGCCGTCCAGGAAACTGACCATCGCAAAGCCATCCTCGACTTCGACCAGGCATTCTTTGGCCATGTCGGCTTTGTGTTTGGCAACATCGCACGGGGACTCTGGTACGGCCTGGGCGGCTGGCGGCTGGCCGCCGTGCCCACTACCGGCGCGGCCGAACTGGCCCCCTACTACCGCGCCATTACCCGCCTGTCGACCGCCTTCGCCGTGATGACCGATATGTCGATGTTCGTGCTCGGCGGCGAACTCAAGCGGCGCGAACGGATTTCCGCCCGCCTCGGTGATGTGCTGTCGCAACTGTACCTGGGCTCGGCCGTGCTGAAACGCTATGAAGATGAGGGACGCCCCCAGGCCGACCTGCCCTATGTGCACTGGGCGCTGCAAGATACGCTGTGCAAGGCGCAACAGGGCTTGAGTGGCGTGCTGGACAATTTCCCCGCGCGGGGACTAGCAGTATTGCTGCGGATCTGGCTGTTTCCTTTCGGCCTTTCGCATCGCCCACCTTCCGATGCACTGGGCAGCGAAGTAACGCAAGCCATGCAAACGCCGGGGACCGACCGCGAACGCCTGCTGGCCGACTGCTACGTGGCCAGTGACGCGCACGATCCGCTGGCCCGTGGCGAAAGGGCGCTGGACTTGCTGGCGCAGGTGGTGGCCATCAAAAAACGCCTGAAGGATACGCCGCAAGGCGCGGCCCTGCGGCACTTGCCGCAAAGCGTGACCGCCATGCAGGAGTGGCTGAGCGCGGCGGCCGCGTCCGGCTCCATCAGCTGCCAGGAGCACAATACCTTGCTGGAATTCACGCGTTTGGTCGACGCGGCGATCCAGGTCGATGATTTTCCACCGCAGCCATCGCAGCAGGTACAGGGCGCCAACCTACTCAAACCTGTTCTTGAGGACCAGCGTCTTGCTGGCGAAAGGCAGGGCGTCGAAGCTTGATCAGGCGGACAGCTCATCGACCAGGAAATCGATAAAACGCCGCACCCGCGGCTCCAGCAGCCGCCGGGTCGGATAGATGGTAACGACTTTCACTTCGTCGAGCGGCAAGTCCGGCAACACTTGCTGCAAGCGCCCCGCCTGCAAGTCGCCGGCGACCAGGAAGTCGGGCAGCAGCGCGATGCCGTCGCCGGCAACGGCCGCATCGCGGATGGCGTCGCCGCTATCGAGGCGCAAACGGCTGCGCCCCGGCAACTTCCCGGCGCTATCGTCGCCGAAGATCCGCCAGGGCTGGCGCCGGTGGCGACTGCTGAAAATCAGGCAGTCGTGCGTGGCCAGCGCATCGCTGTCGAGCGGCAGGCCCCGTTCGGCCAGGTAAGCGGGCGACGCGCACAGCACGGCCTGGTGGCGGGCCAGCACGCGCGACACCAGCCGCGTATCGGGCGGCGCTTCGCCGATGCGTATCGCCAGGTCAAATCCTTCTTCGACGATATCGGCCTGGCGGTCCGTAAAACTGACCTCGGCCTGTAGTTCGGGCCAGGCGGCCAGATAGCGGCGCAGCAGCGGCAGGATCACCAGGCGGCCATAGGCGTCGGGCAAGGTCAGCCGCAGGACGCCGCGCGGCGTGCCCCCTCCCGCCCCCACGGCCACGCTGGACTCGGCTTCATCGACGGCGGAAAGAATCTGCAAACCCCGTTCATAAAACACACGGCCTTCATCGGTCAGGCTCAGGGCACGCGTAGTCCTGTGCAGCAGGCGCACACCCAGCCGTTCTTCCAGCCGGTTCACGGCCTTGCCCGCCGCCGAACGGCTCAAGCCCATGGCTGTGCCACCGGCAATAAAACTGCCTTCATCGACCACGGCCATGAAGACCAGGATCTCGTTCAGGTTCGCGCGCAGCATAGGTTCACTCTTCTTTCTCCAGCGCCAGGCCAGCCACTATAGCAACCCCAATGGGGATGGTTGCTCCCCTCTGTGCCGCCCTCCGTTCGCCGATCATCTGGCTATACTTTTCCCACTTCACCGATCTTCGGCAGAGCACGACAATAAAGGGAAAACAGCATGACACAAACAGCCAGCACCTACAATCACGGCGTTTCCTGGGAAGAACAATTCGGCGTCACCCAGGGTTACAGCATCAACGGCACCATCTATATTTCCGGCCAGTTTTCACATGACATGCAGGGTGCTTTCGTCGGCGAACACGACTTCGATCTGCAGGCCCGCACCACCCTGGAAAACCTCGACCGCGTGCTGGCCGGCTTCAATGTTGGACGTACGCAAATCGCAGAAATGGTGATCTACCTCAGCAACCCATCCGAACATTTCCAGCCCTGCGTGCAACTGTTCAAGCAATACGTGGGCGACCACCGTCCGGCCGCCACCCTGATCGGCGTATCGGGCCTGGCCTTTCCCCACCAATTGATCGAGATACGCGCCGTGGCGCATGCTGGCTAGCAACTAGGCAGGTGCCTGCATCTACCCTTCTTCATCTTGCGCTCTCGCAACATAGAAGATTTCAGGTAAGCAAGAATTTGCTTGATGATTTCCTGTGGCATGGCTATCCATGCCACAGGGCCGCTCAATCAAGGATCTTTTATGCGCCGCCTGTCTCTCTTCGTGATTCTCATCCTGGCTGTTGGCGGCATGGTCGTTGCACATGCAGTACAAGGCTGGACCTTTTCCTACCACCCATTCCAGGGTCGCTACGCGATCTACGGTGGCGGACTTGGCGACCCGCTTGCGCCCTCCAGCAAAGACAAGCGCATCGCCTTCTGGATCGATGGCAAGGTAGCAAGGCAAATGTTTGATGCCATGGGGCCGGACTTGCGTAATGTGTGCGGCGCGGAAGGTGGCCAACGCATCCGGCAACGGGCCCAGCTAAGTTGCTCCTACCATCCCCGCGACGGCTACCGTTGTAACTTTGGTTTTGACCTGGTGACGGGTCTGAGCATTGGAGGCTCCCTATGCTGAGGCGCATGCTCGCGCTGTTTGCAGTAACGGTGTCCATGCTGCTGGCGCAACATGCCTCCGCTGTCTGGCAATACGTCCACAAGGATTTCTCTGGACGCTATGCCATGTACGGCGGCTATCCTGGCGAGACGACGCCCCCGGTTGCAGGCGATACCAAGGCTGCATTCACTCTGACAGGCACGGCGGCGCGGGACATGTTCAACGCCATCGGCCCGGATCTGAAGGACGCTTGTCCAGACTCATCAGTGCGGGTACGCAACCGCGAAACGCTGTCCTGCCCCTATCACCCTGCCGATGGCTATTACTGCGATTTCGGTTTTGATCTGTCAACCGGACTCAGCATAGCCGGATCGACTAGCGCTGCCATTTGCACCGCATCCACAGCATCGAAGGATGGCAGAAAGTAATTGCTGGTCCACCGTATTGCGTCTGCCGACAAGATGGATGCAAGAGTCTGCTTCTCGCCGACACGCCATGCACAACGCCAACCTCCGCTGGCGTTGTGTTTTTTAGTCGTTATTTGCACCAGACCAATCCTGTTTTCCTGCGAAAAATATTCCTGCAGTACTGCACCGCAAAACAGCAGAAAACCGTCTAAACCAAATTTTCGCACCATTTTTGTGCAAAATCTGAGAAGATATATGCTCAAATAACCAATTAACTCCATGGAATTCTGATGAAATACGCCTCTGCTCACGAGTATGTCCAGCATGTCGCCGCGCGCAATCCAGGTCAGCCCGAGTTTCTGCAAGCCGTCACCGAAGTCATGGAGAGCTTGTGGCCATTCCTGGAACGGCATCCGAAATATGCGGAGCACGGTTTGCTGGAACGCCTGGTCGAGCCAGAACGCGTGGTGATGTTCCGCGTGTCGTGGGTGGACGATCATGGCCAGGTGCAAGTCAATCGCGGTTACCGCATCCAGCACAGCATGGCCATCGGGCCGTACAAGGGCGGTATCCGGTTTCACCCGTCCGTGACCCTGTCGGTGCTGAAGTTCCTGGCTTTCGAGCAAACCTTCAAGAATGCGCTGACGACATTACCGATGGGCGGCGGCAAGGGTGGTTCGGACTTCGATCCCAAGGGCAAGAGCCAGGGCGAGGTGATGCGCTTTTGCCAGGCCTTCGTCAGCGAACTGTTCCGCCATGTGGGGGCCGACACGGACGTGCCGGCCGGCGATATCGGCGTGGGCGGGCGCGAAGTGGGCTATATGGCGGGCATGATGAAAAAACTCAGCAACCGCGCCGATTGCGTGTTTACCGGCAAGGGCGCCAGCTTCGGCGGTTCCCTGATGCGGCCGGAAGCGACCGGTTACGGCACCGTCTATTTTGCGCAGGAAATGTTGAAGACGCGGGGCCGCTCGTTCGAAGGCACGCGCGTGTCCATCTCCGGCTCGGGCAACGTGGCGCAATATGCGGTGGAAAAAGCCATGGCCATGGGCGCGCGCGTGGTGACTCTGTCCGACTCCAGCGGCACCATCATCGACGAAGAAGGTTTTACGCCGGAAAAGCTGGCCATTTTGATGGAGATCAAAAATCATCTGTATGGCCGTGTCAGCGATTACGCCGAACGCACCGGCGTGCGCTTCGAAGCCGGTGTCTCGCCATGGCATGTGCCGGTCGATATCGCCCTGCCCTGCGCCACGCAGAATGAATTGACCATCGATGACGCGCGCAGCCTGATCGCCAACGGCGTCGTGTGCGTGGCCGAAGGCGCCAACATGCCCACCACCATCGAAGCGGCCAAGGCCTTCGAGGCAGCCGGCGTGCTGTATGCGCCAGGCAAGGCCAGCAACGCGGGCGGCGTCGCCACTTCGGGCCTGGAAATGAGCCAGAACGCAGCCCGCATCGCCTGGCCCCGCGAAGAAGTCGATGCGCGCCTGCTGCAAATCATGCAGGGCATCCATGCCGCCTGCAAACAATACGGCACGCGCGCCGATGGCACGGTCAGCTATGTCGATGGGGCCAATATTGCGGGCTTCGTCAAAGTAGCCGATGCCATGCTGGCGCAGGGTGTGATTTAACGCAACCAATTAAGCCCAACAATCCCAACGGCAAAGACCGGGGTCGGCCCCTCAGGGTCCGCCCCCAGCCCTTGCGTTTGGGTTTAACTTATCTCAGGCTTCATCAGGCTCTTGCGGCTGATGGTACGGCCCGACACCATGAACTCGCCATTGCCCCGGTAATGCAGGGTTTCGGGCAGCTTGGGCGAGGTGGCCACGTGGGCTTTCACGCATTCGAGGATAAAAAAGCCGCCACGCGGGTTGCCGGCCACCTGCGCCAGCTTGCATTCGAAGTTGGCGTAGCATTCGGCGATCAGCGGTGCGCTGACCTGTTCGGCCGGCTGCGCCGTCAGGCCGAAGGCGGCGAATTTATCCGTGTCTTCCCCGCTGCAATTTCCTATCGCTACCACCTGGTCGACCATGTCCGCCGTCGGCAGGTTGATCACGCACTCCATGCTGCGCTTGATCATTTCATGGCTGTGGTTCGCGTCGGAAATAAAGCAGCCCAGTAACGATGGCGTGAATTCCATCAGCATGTGCCAGCCCATGGTCATGATGTCGCTCTCGCCCTTCCAGCGTGAACTGACCAGCACCACGGGGCCAGGCTCCAGGAAGCGCCGGATATCGGCGACGGGATAATCTTCTTTGTGGTAATTTTTCATGCCGTCTCCGTGGACTCTGTACGCCATAGCATAGACCAATGGCGGCGTGCCGGGCGCGCGGATGGCCTTGACCTGCCGACCGTCCATGTTGCGATTTGTGCAGTTCGTCGCAAATTTCTTCCACGTGAAGAAGTTGCACCCTAGAATACACTTATCAACAACTCAAGGAAACCGCCATGCGCCGTCTAGCCCTGTTTGCCGCCTTGTCCCTTGCTGCCCTCACCCCTGCGCATGCCGCCGAGCAGACGCGCACGGTAGCCGCCTTCAATGCCATCGATATCCGTGGCCCGATCAGCATCGAAGTCGAGTCGGGCAAGGAGCAGAGCCTGATTCTGCGCGGCGACCAGAAATTTCTCAGCGGCGTGATCACGGAAGTGGTCGATGGCGAACTGAAAATTTCGATGAAGGACAAGGACATCAAGAAGACCGATGGCGACCCGCGCGTCATCGTCACCATGCCGGCCTTGCGCAAGCTGATCGCCGAAGGCGCAGGCGAGAAAATCCTGACCCGGCTCAGTGGCCCCAGGGTCGATATCAGCTACAAGGGCGCCGGGCGGCTCTCCGCCGATGGCCAGGTGGACTGGCTGCGCCTGAAGGCGCAAGGCGTGGGCGAAGTCGATACCAAGGCTTTATTGGCGAAAAACGTCGACGTCAATTTCGACGGCATCGGTTCCGTGAAAGTGTATTCCTCGGGCGAATTGAATGCCGTGGTGCGCGGCATGGGCGAGCTGGTGTATTACGGCAAGCCGAAGGTCGTGCATAAATCGGTTTCCGGCATCGGCAGCGTCAACGCTGCCAAATAATATGCCAGATACCGAAGCACTGGTGCTGCGCGAAGACGACGGTGGCCTCGTCACCTTGCGCCTGAACCGCCCTGCGCAGTTCAATGCCCTGTCAACCGCCATGCTGGCGGCGCTGCAGGCCGAACTCGATGCCATCGCGCTGCAAACCCATGTGCGCTGCGTCGTACTGGCCGCAGAGGGCAAGGCTTTTTGCGCCGGCCACGATCTGCGCGAAATGCAAGCCACGCGCCGCCTTGAGCACTATCAAGCCCTGTTTGGACAATGCTCGCGCGTGATGCAATCTATACAGGCGCTGCCCGTGCCCGTGATCGCCAGGGTACACGGCATCGCCACGGCGGCCGGTTGCCAGCTGGTGGCCAGCTGCGACCTGGCGGTGGCGGGCGAGGCGGCCCGCTTTGCCGTGTCCGGCATCAACGTGGGATTATTTTGTGCCACGCCCTCGGTGGCCCTGTCGCGCAATGTATCGCCCAAACGCGCTTTCGAAATGCTGGTGACGGGCCGCTTCATCGACGCCGCCACGGCCGCCGACTGGGGCCTGATCAACAGCGCCGTGGCCGACGCTGCGCTCGACGAGGCAGTCGCGCAACTGGCCGCCAGCATCGCGGAAAAAAGCCCGGCCGCCGTACGCCACGGCAAGGCCATGTTTTACCGCCAGCGGCAAATGGCCCTGGGCGACGCCTACGCCTATGCGGGCGATGTCATGGCGCACAATATGATGGAAGAAGACGCCGATGAAGGCATCAACGCGTTTCTGGAAAAGCGCCCGCCGGCCTGGCGGCAGGGCTGAACACAGCAGCTATCGCACCAGCACCGGCTTGCTATCGCGGGCATTGCGCAGCAAGGGCACGGGATCGGTGGTATCGACCTCGATCACCGTCAGCCCCTGCAGCACGCCCGCCACCTGATACGCCAGCGCGCCCAGGTAGCGCTGGCCCGGCGCCAGGCCGGACCAGGACAGCGCGACGGACGCCGTGCCGCCGATGTAGGCGGTGCCTGGCATCAGCGCCTTGAAATTGCCGCCGCTCAGACCCGGCGCCAGCACCCACGACGACAGGGTGTAGTCGGCGCGGCCGTCCTGCGGCGCGTAGCCGATCACGCAGACGCGGTAGACGCCTGCTGGCGGCAAGCGCAATTCCACTTGCTCGTTCGAGCCTTCATTGCCGCTGCTGCCCACCAGCACGCCGGCGGCGTTGTACACCTCCATGTCGATGTCCGTGTTTGCGCCGCCCGTGGTGTCGTCGTAGGTGGCAAACCGCGCCGCCAGGGTGCCGTCCGGTATCCGCACCTGATGCACGTTCACGCCCACCGCACCGCCCGTGGTGCAGCTGGCGGAAGCCGTATTGTTGTCGGCCTGGCCGATCGAACGCCCCTCGCGGACCGCCGCCAGCAAGCCCGATTTGACGGCGACCAGCTGCCCTGAAAAACCCGTGCCCAGGGTCAGCACCTTGCTGCCCGTGAGCGCTACGCTGGCGACCAGCGGCGAGACAGCCAGCACGCTGGCGCGCGCCGTAAGCGGACTGCGCACGGTATGCACGCCATCGCTCCAGTTCAATGCCCCATACACCCAGGTATCGACCGGCGCCGTGGTGCGCGTCAGCCTGAGCTGAAATTGCGCGCTCTCGCCGGGCGCCAGCGACAAGCTGGCCGGCGTGACTTGCACGCTAAAACCCGGCAAGCTGGCCGAAGCGTTGTAGACGGCGCTGCCAGTACCCACATTGGTCACCGTGCGCTGCAAGCTTAGCGCGCCCAGCACGTCGGCTGCCGTCAGCGACGCCAGGTTCAGGTTGTAGGGTGCGATGAAGCCAGTGGCGCTGCAATCGGCGGAATACGGCGTGCGGATATTCAAGCCGCACAGGAAACGCGCGTAATCGGCCAGCCCCGCGTCATACACCAGACCGGGATCGCTGGCGCCATTGGGCGCGATATGACCTGCGCCCTGCCCCCATGGCAGCTGGCCCGCATTCTTCGCCGTGGCATCCCATGGCAGGCTGCCGTTCAAGCCGTCAGCATAAGTGCCGTACGCGGTCGTCATCAACGCCGACTTGATGGCCGCCGGCGACCAGTCCGGGTGCTGCTGGTGCAGCAGCGCCGCCACGCCAGCCACGTGCGGGCTGGCCATCGAGGTGCCCGTATAAAAATCCCACTCCACCACGGGCGCCACGCCACTGGCCGCCACCGCATCGCGCTGGGCTTGCGTCAGGTCGGCCGACACGGCCGCCAGGATATTCGTGCCGGGCGCCGACATATCGGGCTTGAGGATATTCGGGTTGGCCACGTTCGGCCCACGCGAAGAACTGCCGTTCACAATCGGCGCCAGAACGCTGGTATCGGCAACCGCATGCACTTCGCCCAGGGCAGCCGTCGCCGCAGGCGCCGCGTCCATATAGACCTTCAGGGTCTCGGCCTGGGCCAGCGCCAGCTGCACCGTCGACAAGGCATACGATTGGTTCACGAGATTGGTGGCGCCGCCCGCCACATTGGCGATGACCACGCCGACGGCGCCAGCCGTGTTGGCATTTGCGCTCTTGTTGATCAGAATATTCGCGCCCCGGTCGCAAACCAGCACCTTGCCCGCCACCTTGGCCGGATCGAGATACGCCGGGCTGCCATCGGCTACACCAAAACAGTGTAGCAGCTTGATGTCGGTAGGCAGAACGCCGGGCAAGCCCGCATCGCGCGCGCGTATCAGCGGCGAGAACGGCGTATTCGCATTGCTCGATGCGCCTTCCAGCCGACGGCCATCGCCAAGGATGACGTTGCCCGCATACAGGCGGTTATGGCTGGAATTGGCCATGGTCGCCAGCCAGGGGCTGATATGCGATACGGGCGCCTGCATGTCGGGCGGCAGCGTGGCAGGGCCGGAATTGCCACCCGACGTCGCCACGAACACGCCCGCGCTGGCCGCGCCCAGGAAGGCCTGTTCGGTCGGTTCATCGAAGGCGCCGCCGCCCGCGTTCGGACCGATGGAAAAGTTGATGACGTTGACGCCATCCTTGACGGCCTGGTCGATGGCGGCCACGCTGTCGGCCGTGGCGCAGCCATTGCGGCCCGTCGACGCCGCCGTCCAGCAGACTTTATACACGGCCAGGCGCGCACGCGGCGCCATGCCGGAGACAGCCCCCAGCGACACGCCGTCGATGCCGGCGGCCACGCCATGATTGCCGCCCGCGGTGGACGTCGTATGCGAGCCATGGCCGCCGTGCCCCGTCGCACCGCCCACGGAATCGCGCGGCGAACGGAACTCGGTCCAGTGCAGGGCCGCGCTGGAAGCGCGGTAGTAGCGCGCACCGATCAGCTTGTTGTTGCAGTTGGCCATACTAAAACCTTCGCCCTCCTGGCAGCTACCCTGCCAGTTGCTGGGCGGCGGGCCATACACGAGATGGCTGCCAGCGTGGCTGGGCACGCCATGGTCATCGAGGCGGTCGGCAAAGGAAGGGTTCTCGGGCCAGATGCCCGTATCGACGATGCCGATGATGATGTCGTCGCCCGCATGCGCCGTGCCGCCCAGCTGGTCCCACAAGCCGCCCGGCTGGGTCAAGCCCAGGAAGGTCGGCGTGTAGCTGGTATCGGCCTGCAGGATATGGTCGGCACTGATGCTGGCCACGCCGCCGTTTTTCTTCAGGGCCCGCACTTCATCGTCCGTCAGCAACGCAGAAAAGCCGTTGAAGACCACGTTGTAGCGGTGCGTGATCTGCGCGGCCGGCACGCTGGCGGCCACCAGGGATTGGCGTCGATGCAGATAAGCGATATACACCTGCACATCGGCGGCGCCCACGTCGATGCGCGCACCCGGCGCGGGTTTGGTGGCGGCCAGGCCAGTGAGCTGGCCCGCATAGCTGGCGGCCGGTTTGTCGATCAGTTGCACGATGTAAGAGCGGCGCTCCTGCGCCTGTGCAGGTTGTGCAAGGCTGGCGGCCAGCAGCAAGGCAAGCAGCGAGATAAGGTGGCGTTTCATCTCAGGCTCCTTGCAGGCGGTGCGCCTGGCGGCGGCGCGACAGCATGCCGATGGCGGCCAGGCCGGCCAGCATCAGCATTGAGGTAGACGGTTCCACCACCGCATTGATGCTGATGTTATCGAGGCCGAATTGCGCCTGGTTGAAGGCAGGGAAAAACAGTGAATTGCTGCAGATGCCAAGCGCATTGAAAATGCAGGCATTGAAGGTCAGGCCCAGAAAAACCTGGCTGCCGAAAGCGGCCGGCAGCAAGGCAGGCTGGAAGTGATAATTGCCATCGCTGCCCTGCCCCGCAAAATCCAGCGTAGCCGTCATCATCGCGCCATCGCGCAGCATGCCGCTCAGTTGCAGCTGGCCCCAATGCTGGTCGATGCCGCCCGCGACAGGGGCGATGAAGGAATAATCGAAACCGGCCAGCATGAATCCCCGCGCATGCGACAGCCTGATCCCGCCATCGTTGAGAATCGCCAGGTAATTGCCGCTGGCGCCACTGGGACAGGCGAGGATATCGCAGGAAGAATCCGTGCTGCCATCGAGCAGCGCGCCCACGCCGCTGGACCAGCCATTGGCGGCCGAGGTGGGATCGGCCAAAAAGAGAAACTGGTAGCCCGCGGTCTGCAGCACCTCGCCGCTGCTGTAAATATCGGGCGCGATATCATCGAAATGGATCAGCGCCGCCATGACGGGTGCGGTGCAAAACAAGATGAGGGCGGCGACCAGCCAGCGCCCCAGGTGCGATAAGCGATTCATTCTGCGCCCCCTGAAGATGAGGTGGAATCGATGGCGCGGCAAGCAAGCGCGCCATCACGGGTTACGCAAAACGAATAACATATGCACAACAATTTCTGTTTATTTTTACTCATCCTCCCGGCATTCAGCCTGCTTTTCTCGACGCACCCTGCGCAGGCTCAACGCTGCAGCGGCAGATAACTTTGCTTTAGTTGCCGCAAGACAAAGCTCGATTTGCTGTGGCGGATGCCGGGGATCTTGTACAGGCGCTCGCGCAGCAAACGCTCGTAGTCGCGCGTGTCGCTGACGGCGATGCGCAGGTAATAGTCATAGTCGCCCGACACCAGAAAGGCTTCCAGCACTTCCGGGATCATCGCCAGCGCGTGGCCGAACTCGAACAGGGCCTGGTCCGAATGGTCGTCCAGCGTCACTTGCACGATGACGGTATCGGCCAGCCCCACCTTGGCCGCATTCACGTTCACCGTATAGCCCTCGATCACGCCATCGTCTTCCATGCGCTTGATGCGCGCCCAGCACGGCGATGAGGTCAGTCCCACCTTGGCGCTCAGGTCGTGCAGGCTGATACGGGCATCCTGCTGCAGCGCCGTCAGGATGGCAAGGTCAAATTTATCCAGCTTCATGCTGAGCTTCCTTCACTTTACAGAAAATTTTGCTGAAATACCGATTTTATACGATAAATCCAGCAGCCTTTTCTGGCCAGACAGATAGACAATAAAGGCATGAAACCTGACCACGCCACCCTGCTCGCACCCGCCCCTGACCTCCCCTTGCGCAATGGCGCCAGCGTGCTGATTGATACCCTGCTGTCGCTGGGCGTGGACACCGTGTTCGGCTACCCGGGGGGCGCCGTGCTGCCCCTGTACGATGCACTGCATGCGCAGCCGCGCCTGCGCCACGTGCTGGTGCGCCACGAACAGGCGGCAGTCCACGCGGCCGAAGGTTATGCGCGCAGCACCGGCCGGCCTGGCGTAGTGTTCGTCACTTCCGGCCCCGGCATGAGCAACACCACCACCGGCCTGCTCGACGCGCTGTGCGATTCGATTCCCGTGATCTGCGTCAGCGGCCAGGTGGCCACAACATCCATCGGCACCAGCGCCTTCCAGGAATGCGATGCGCTGGGCATCTCGCGCCCCGTCACCAAATGGAACCGGCAAATCGGCAACGCCGAAGAAGTCGCAACCGTGGTGCAAGCCGCGTTCGCGCAAGCCACGCAAGGCCGGCCCGGTCCCGTGCTGATCGATTTTCCCAAGGACCTGCAACTGGCGCCCGTGCATGGCGCCCCACCTGTGCCAGCAGCGCCAGAGGTCCCACGCCTGCCCGCACAAGCCGATATCGAGCGCGCCGCCCGCCTGATCGCCGGCGCGCGCCAGCCCGTGTTTTATGGCGGCGGCGGCTTGGTCAACTCGGGCGGCCCCGCCAGCGCCCTGTTCCAGGCGCTGGCAGCCATGGCCGGCGCGCCCTGCACCTTGACCTTGCTGGGCCTGGGCGCCTTCCCCGCTTCACACCCGGCCTTCCTGGGCATGCTGGGCATGCACGGCACCCTGGAAGCGAACCTGGCCATGCACCACGCCGACCTGATCGTCTGCGTGGGCGCCCGCTTCGACGACCGGGTCACGGGCAAGCTGGAGGCCTTCAGCCCCCACGCCAAAGTGATCCACGTCGATATCGATCCCGCCTCGATCAATAAAGTCATACGCGCCGAGGTAGCCTTGCGCGGCGATTGCGCCCCCGTGCTGGCGGCGCTGGTGGAGGCGCTGCAAAGCCAGGCCCGCCAGGATTTATCCGCCTGGTGGTCGCGCATCGATGGCTGGCGCGCGCAGAACAGCCTGGCGTTCGACGACACGCCGGACGTGATCGCGCCGCAAGCCCTGATGCAGCGCCTGCAGGCGGCGCTCGATGGTCACGACGCCATCGTCGCCACCGATGTAGGCCAGCACCAGATGTGGGCGGCCCAGCATTTGCGCTTCGAGCGGCCTGGCCGCTGGCTCACTTCGGGCGGCGCGGGCACCATGGGGTATGGCCTGCCGGCCGCCATCGGCGCGCAAGTCGCCCATCCCGATAAAACGGTGGTGTGCATCAGCGGCGATGCCTCGATCCTGATGAATATCCAGGAACTGGCCACCGCCGCGCAGCACCGCTTGCCGGTGAAGGTGGTGTTGTCGAACAATGGCTACATGGGCATGGTGCGCCAGTGGCAGGAACTGCACCACGGCGGGCGCTACAGCCACAGCTACACGGAAGCGCTACCCGATTTCGTGGCCCTGGCGCGCGCCTTCGGCTGGCAGGCGCGCATGGTGGAACAGCGCGCGGACCTCGACGCGGCGCTGGCCGAATGCCTGGCGGCCGACGGCCCGTATTTCCTCGACGTGCGCGTGCATGGCGCAGAAAACTGCTTTCCCATGATGGCGCCCGGCGCGGGACACCATGAGATGTCCCTATCAAAGGGAAAAGTGTACAGCGAACAGTAGGTCGGATTAGCGGGGCAAGGCCGCGCGTAATCCGACCTACGCCCAGATCCTGTAGATCCAGTAGCTTTCATCTTCGCGCATGGCGCGCGTCAGTTCGGTCGGCGTCAGGCCCGTGATTTCACGCGTCTCGCGGCAGAAATGGGCCTGGTCGGCATAACCGCCGCTGGCGGCCACCTCGGACCATGACACTTTGCCCTGCAAGATCGCTTCGCGCTCGTCGAGGAATACCTGTTCTGCGCGGCGCATGCGGCGCAGGGTGCGCATGGGCTGGCCGGCCCAGGCCTTGATGCGGCGCTCGATATTGCGCGCACCGCTGGCCAATCCAGTCGATGCCGCCTGCACGCCCAGGCGGCGCACCCAGTCCTGCATGGCGCCGGCCGAATGATCGCTGCCCTTGCGCGCAAGCTTCCAGCGCGGCACCAGAAAAGCGTCCAATAAGCGGATGCGGGTCTCGTCGTCGGGCGCAGCCAGCACGGCGTCGGACAAGCGCTGCCAGTCTGCGTCAAAGACAGTGTCGAGCGGACGAAACTGGTCCAGCAAGCCATCCATGGACACGCCCGTCAGTGCATGCAGGGCGGCCGGATAAAACATCACGATAAACGAGTGCACGGGACCGGGGTTGTAGCTGACCAGCGGATACGAACGGGGGCCGCCGACCAGCACGGGAAGCATGCGCACATCGGCCAGCGACAGTCCTGGTGCGGCGGCCTCCAGTTCACCCTTGATGGTCCAGACGATGCAGCACATGGGCACGGCGGGAAAGCGGTTCAGGCGCTGCGCGGGCGGCAAGGGCGCGCTGCCCGTGGTGTCGCGCACGACGATGGCGCGCACGCAGGACGCCAGCGCCAGGCGTGGCGCAATCAGGCGCGTAATGGGAGCAGCAAGGGGGGCAGCAAGGGTTCTCGGCGGCGTCGACATGCGGCTCATTCTACAGTGAGTGGCATAATTTGCAACGCGACGGCAATACCGGTGGCGATGTCGTAAACGTTCAATACGCGGCGCGGCCGGGCGCGTACAGTGGTGCCATCCTTAACACGCATCTTCAACATTCAGCAGGAGCACGCCATGCCGCCACTCGATCACACTGCCACGCCATCGAATAGTCGTCCGCTACGCCAGATCCGCCAATTGCCGGGGCCTCGGGCCCTGCCCCTGATCGGTAACAGCCTGCAAGTCAAACTGCCGCGCATCCACCTCGATATGGAAGGCTGGGCACGGCGCTACGGTCCCTTCGTGCGCGCCTGGTTTGGTCCGCAATTGATGCTGGTGGTCTCCGATAGCGAGGCGATTGCCGCCATCCTGCGCGACCGCCCCGATGGTTTTCGGCGGCCACTCAGCAGCGTCATCGTGGCCGAAGAAATGGGTAGCCAGCCCGGCGTGTTCCTGGCCGAAGGCGCCGCCTGGCGCAACCAGCGCCGCATGGTCATGGCCGGCATGGCGCCCGGTGCGATCAAGGCGTATTTCCCCTCGCTGGTGACGGTGGCGCAGCGCCTGCAGCGGCGCTGGGCGGGCGCCGCCGCACGCGGCCAGGCCATCAATCTCGATGACGATTTAAAGCGCTATACGGTCGATATCATCGCCGGCCTGGCCTTCGGCACCAAGGTCAATACCCTGGAAGCGGGCGACGACGTGATCCAGCGCCATCTGGATGCGATTTTGCCGGCCGTGGCGCGGCGCAGCCTGTCGCTTGTTCCCTACTGGCGCTACGTCAAGCTGCCGCGCGACCACCGCCTGGACCGCGACATGGCGGCCCTGAAGCTGGCGATCGCCGATCTGATAGCACAGGCAAGGGCCCGCATGGCGCAAGACCCGTCGCGCCGCGAGCGCCCGCCCAATCTGCTTGAAGCGATGATCGTCGCCGCCGATGAAAAAGACAGCGGCGTCAACGACGGCAATGTGGCGGGCAATGTGCTGACCATCTTGCTGGCAGGTGAAGACACGACGGCCAACACGATTTCATGGATGCTGTATCTGTTGCAGCGCAATCCGCAGGCGCTGGCCAAGGCGCGCGAAGAAGTGCGGCGGCTGGCGCCCGACGTCTCTGCATTCACGATCGAGCAAATGGATAGCCTCGACTATCTGGGCGCCTGCGCCAGCGAAGCGATGCGCTTGAAACCGGTGGCGCCATATATTCCACTCGAAGCGCTGCGCGATACCGTCATCGCCGACATCGCCATCCCGGCCGGCACCATGATCTGCTGCCTGATGCGCCACGATACGGTGTCCGATACGCATTTTGCCGATGCGCAAGCGTTCAAGCCCGAGCGCTGGCTGGCCGAGGGCGAGCAGGAGGTCAACAATAAGCGGGCCGCCATGCCTTTCGGTTCAGGCTTGCGCACCTGCCCCGGCCGTTATCTGGCCTTGCTGGAAATCAAGATCGCCATGGCCATGCTGCTGGGCAGTTTCGATATCGCCGGCATCGATACGCCCGACGGCGGCGAAGCGCAGGAACTGATGGGATTCGTGATGTCGCCGATCGGCCTGTCGATGCGTTTGAACAAGCAGGAGTGATACCATGGAGAAATCACACTTTATGTACTTTCCCCATGCAAATTCACTTTGAATCGCCACAACAAGCCGATGTGCTGGCCCTGATCGCCGAGCTCGACGCCTATCAGCAAAGCCTGTATCCGTCTGACAGCGTGTACTCGCTGGACCTGGCCTCGCTGCCGCCGGACACTTTGCTGTTTGCCGTCGCCCGCGATGATCAAGACGTGGCGCGCGCCTGCGGCGCCATCGTCGTCACGCCCGAATTTGGCGAGGTCAAGCGCATGTATGTGCACCCGGACAGCCGCGGCCTGGGCCTGGCCAAGCGCTTGCTGGCCTTGCTGGAAGCACAGGCGCTGGTGCGTGGCTGCCGCCTGCTGACACTGGAAACGGGCATCCATCAACCGGAAGCCATCGCCCTGTATGCGCGCCACGGCTATCAGCGGCGTGGCCCCTATGGCGACTACCCGGACGATCCATTCAGCGTCTTCATGGAAAAACCGTTGGCGCTGGCGGCATGAGCGCGCCGCTGCTTCCTGACAGCCTGCTCGACATCCGCGCACGCCTGCGCGATTTTGCCGACGAGCGCGACTGGGACCAGTTCCATACGCCGAAAAACCTGGCCATGGCCCTGTCGGTGGAAGTGGCGGAACTGGTGGAACACTACCAGTGGCTGCCGACCGGCGCAGACGCCGAACTGGACGAGGCAAAACGCACGGGCATCCGCCACGAACTGGCCGATGTGCTGATGTACCTGGTGCGCCTGGCCGACAAGAGCGGCGTGGATTTGCACGCGGCCGTGCTGGAAAAGATGGCACTCAATGACCTGAAATACCCGGCGGAACAGGTGCGCGGCGATGCGCGCAAATCGACCGAATACTGAGCTGCCGACATCATTCGTGCGTGAGCCTTAGGCGAAACGGCGTAGCATGGCGCCATGCGTGCCTTTCTTCCACTGCTATTTGGCTTAATGCTCCAGGGCACGATTGCGCTGGCGCAAACCGCATCCGTGCCGCAAGTCAAAGTGGACGCCACGCGCGACCCGGTCGATAAATCCTACCGCAAGATGATGTTGGGCGTGGACCGCTTCGAGCGCGACCATGCACTGGCGCCGCAGGCCAGCCTGCGTTTTCGGCTGCTGCCGCGCCAGCCCGGCGTGGACATGACGGGCGTGCAGCTGCGCATCGCCGGCGACACCGTCAGCGTGCCGCTGCCCCTGGCTGCCGACAACAGTTTTGCCCCCGTGCGCAATCAACAGGCCTTGCGCGAAGACGCCGTGCTGATCGCCAACCGCAAGGCCACCACCATGAGCTGGCGCGCGCAAGTGATCACGCCCGGCTTGCCGCCCGATACGCGGCGCCTGGGCGACTTGCGCCTGGAATGCCGGGCCGGCATGGATTCCGGCCTGATCTCGAATGACCCGCAAATCATCGCCTGGCTGTCCAGCATGCTGTACAGCACCGACAAGGTCTGCAGCCAGCCCGATGGCAACTACCTGTTTTTCACGGACCGGCCCCTGTTCGGCGTTACCCTGGTGCACGGCAACCGCCGGCTCGCGCTACCGTTCAAAATGCTGTACGCGGGTGGAGAACAGACGCCCGCCTCTCTGCCCTATTGCGATTGCCAGGTCTTGCTGGACCGCAGCTATTACGCGCCCCTGTGGGACGCCAGCTGGCCCGACGACACCTTGCTGGAATTGCGCTATATGGACGAGGTGGCGCCATGAAGTGGTTGAGTCTCTTGCTGTTAGTCACGCTGACGGCCTGCTCGGGCACCCGCGCCTTGCAAGCGAGCAAGAGTGTAGCCTATGCCACCCTGGAGCAAACCGTGCAGATCGGCGCCAGCAAGCAGCAAGTGCGCGCGGCGCTGGGCGACAGCACGGCCATCCGTTTCGACAGCGGTGATGAAGTGTGGATGTACACCTACCCGACCGCGTCCGGTGCGCAGGGGGAATATGTGATTTTGTTCGGGGAAGATGGGGTGGTAAAGCAGGTGCGCAGCGGGGAAGTGTATCGAGCGGGGAAATAGCTGTGGGGTCAGACCCGCCGGGTCTGACCCCTGCACTCTACCTCGCCTTGAGCAAAGCCCGCGCCCCCACACCACGTCCCACACCCACGCTCTTGCGCTTGGGTGACGATTTCAATTTAAAAATGCCGATCGACTTGGCCACGCTGTCCGTGCGCTGCGCCAGGTTGGTGGCCGCCGCCGCTGCTTCTTCCACCAGCGCCGCGTTTTGCTGGGTGATGCCATCCATGTGGATCACGGCCTGGTTGACCTGGCCGATGCCCTGGTTCTGCTCACGCGTGGTCGAGGAAATCTCGTCCATGACTTCCGTCACGCGGGCCACGGAAGCGATCACTTCCGTCATCGTGGCGCCCGCATTGCTGGTCAGCTCGGTACCTGCATTGACGGTGGCGATCGAATGGTCGATCAGGTGCTTGACTTCCTTGGCGGCCGTGGCCGAGCGCTGGGCCAGGCTGCGCACTTCGCCCGCCACCACCGCGAAGCCGCGGCCGTGTTCACCGGCGCGCGCCGCTTCGACGGCGGCGTTCAAGGCCAGGATATTGGTCTGGAAAGCAATGCCATCGATCAAGCCGATGATGTCCAGAATCTTGCGCGAGGAACTGCTGATCTCATCCATGGTGGTCACCACTTCCGTCACGATGGTGCCGCCCTTGGCCGCGATGCCCGATGCTTGTTGCGCCAGGTCATTGGCCATGGCCACGTGCTCGGCGCTGTTTTGCACGGTCGAGGTCAGCTGCTCCATGCTGGCCGCCGTCTGTTCCAGGCTGGATGCCTGCGACTCCGTACGGCTGGACAGGTCCATATTGCCGGTGGCAATTTCTGCCGTGGTGATGCGGATATCTTCGAAATTGGCGCGCACGTCGCCGATGATGCTGTGCAAATTGATATTGGTCTGGCGCAAGGCCGCCATTAATTGCCCCATGTCATCCTCGCGCACATGCTCGATGGTGCCCGTCAAGTCGCCACCAGCCATCTTGCGCGCCACCGTGATGGCGTCGTTCAAGGGCGCGGCCAGCGAATTGTGCAGATGCGACCAGAAATACAGGGCCAGCGCCACGCCCACGGCGGCTGCACCGCTGAGCCAGCTACGCGTGGCCGTACTGGTGTCGCCATCGATATTCCATACGGCGCAGCCGAGCACGACCAGGATCAGGCCAAACAGTATGCAGTGCAGGGCGATATCCTGCGGCAAGCTCAGCTTGCGCCATTCCGCCAGCCTGGCGGCCCAGCCCTGGCGCGCGATCCGGCCATTGCGGATCGCCAGATTGGCCGTATTGCCCTCTTTAAATCCTTTGTACAGGGCCGCCGCCTCGTTGATCTGCTCGCGCGTGGGCTTGGTGCGCACCGACATGTAGCCGATCGGACGGCCGTTTTCAATCACCGGCGTGATATTCGCCAGCACCCAGTAGAAATCGCCATTCTTGCAGCGGTTCTTGACCATGCCCGTCCACGGCATGCCATTCTTGATGGTTTGCCACAGGTCGGCAAACGCCTCGACCGGCATATCGGGGTGGCGCAGGATATTTTGTGGCGCCCCCAGTAATTCCATTTCTGAAAAACCGCTGACTTCGATGAAATACTGATTCGCGTAATTGATGTTTCCCTGTAAATCGGTCGTGGAAACAATCGTCATGCCCTCATTTAATATGTATTCATTTTGCGTAATAGGCGTGTTGACCCGCATTGTCGCTCCTCTATTTTTCTCAACTAGCATAACAAAAAGATAAAAACAATATACCACATCAAGCACCTGCCAGATGTGGAGTCAGCGGACATGACGCCTGTCAAACAATATAATAAAAGTCAACCATCCTATCTTTTAATATTTACTTTAATTCAATTTAATTGACTTTATTAAAATGAAAATAAATGACCAGGTTTACGCATGCAGATTAATAAAATATTATTCATCATCCAAGTCACTGTTAAATCAAGGAAAAGCGCAGCATAAAATACCGTGCATGCCGATGCACGCGGAACCGGTGTGCCGCGGCCTTCCGCAATGGTATCGGAAGAGGGAGAAGTGTTTCTTGCGGGAAAATAAATACCTGGCGTGAACACGCCAGGTAGGGAGTTGTCTCGAATCCGAGACACCGGCGCCGGGGAGGCGCCTGTCCGGTGCTTTACTTGAACTTGCGCGGCGCCTTGTGACGCGGTGGCTCAGGCTTGCGCTCCGTGGTGCCGTCATCGAGGCTGATACGCAGCTTCTGGCCCGACACGACGACCGTTTTCAGGTGGTCGAGGATCTCCGGTGGCATGCCTTCCGGCATGTCCAGGATGCTGAAGTTGTCAAAGATATCGATACGGCCGATCAGCTTGGCTTCCAGGTTCGCTTCGTTGGCGATGGCGCCCACGATGTTGCTTGGCGTGACAGCGTGTTGACGGCCCACTTCGATGCGGTACGCCGTCACGCCCGGACGTGCACGTTCCTTCTTCGGCGCCTTGGGTGCCGCGTCAAAACCGGCGTCAAAGCCGGCAGCTGGCGCAGCCTTGGCGGCCTTGCGCGGGTTCGCTGGCGCCAGGTCCGGTGCATCGCCGTCACGGCTGATGCGCAATTGCTGACCTGCAACCCAGACGGATTTCAGCTGGTCCAGCAATTCTTTCGGCATGCTGTCCGGCAAATCGAGGACGCTGTAATCGTCATAGATTTCGATGCGGCCGATGTTTTTCGAATCGATGCCCGCTTCGTTGGCGATGGCGCCCACGATATTGCCAGGCTTCACGCCATGCTGATGGCCCACTTCGATGCGGAACGTTTGCATGCCGGCGTCGGCTGGACGCAAGATGCGTTCCTTTTTCGGGAAGGCCGGGCGTTCGCTGCGTTCGCCACGCTCGAAGCGGTCGTTGCGCTCAAAGCGGTCGCCACGTTCCGGACGGTCATTGCGTTCAAAGCGGTCCTGGCGCACTGGACGGTCATCTTGCCAGGTGCTTTGCTCGCGCTGCTTGTTCTTGTCGAGCAGCAATGGCACATTGCCACGGGCCATCTTCGCCAGGGCGGCGGCGATCTCGATGGCGGGAATGTTTTGCTCGCGCTCGTAGTCTTCGATCAGCGACTGGAATTGTTCCAGCTCACCCAAGGCCAGGGTTTCCGTGATCTGTTCCTTGAACTTGGCGATACGCACGTCATTGACAGCCTGGATGGTGGGCAATTCCAGCATGCCGATCGGCTGGCGCGTGGCGCGTTCTATGGATTTGAGCAAGTTCTTTTCACGCGGGGTGATGAACAGGATCGCTTCGCCGCTGCGGCCGGCGCGGCCGGTGCGGCCGATACGGTGGGTGTAGCTTTCCGGATCGTGCGGCACGTCATAGTTGACCACGTGGCTGATGCGCTCCACGTCCAGGCCACGGGCGGCCACGTCGGTCGCCACCAGGATGTCGATCTTGCCGTCTTTCAACTGCTGGATCGTGCGCTCGCGCTGGGCTTGCTGGATATCGCCATTGATGGCGGCGGCCGAGAAACCGCGCGCCTGCAGCTTGCCGGCCAGCTCTTCCGTACCCAGCTTGGTGCGGGCAAAGATGATCATGCCGTCGAACGCTTCCGCTTCCAGGATGCGGGTCAGTGCGTCGAGCTTGTGCATGCCCGACACCAGCCAGTAGCGCTGGCGGATATTGTCGGCCGTCCCCGTCTTGGCAGCCACGGTGACTTCGGCCGGCTGGTTCAGGTAAGTGGTGGCGATGCGTTTGATGACGGACGGCATGGTAGCCGAGAACAGCGCCGTTTGATGGCCTTCCGGCGTTTCTTGCAAGATGCGTTCGACATCGTCGATAAAGCCCATGCGCAGCATTTCATCGGCTTCGTCCAGCACCAGGGTTTTCAGCTTGGACAGGTCCAGCGACCCTTTGTCCAGGTGATCGATGACGCGGCCTGGGGTACCGACCACGACGTGCACGCCACGGCGCAGCGCCGACAGTTGCGGGCCATAGCTTTGGCCGCCGTAGATCGGCAGCACGTGGAAACCAGGAATGTGGGCGGCGTAGACCTGGAACGCTTCAGCGACCTGGATCGCCAGTTCGCGCGTCGGGGCCAGCACCAGGGCTTGCGGTGAGCTTTGTTTCAGATCGATGCGCGACAGGATAGGCAAGGCGAAGGCGGCGGTTTTACCGGTGCCCGTTTGTGCCTGTCCCAAGACGTCGCGGTTGGCGAGCAATAATGGAATCGTGGCCGCCTGGATAGGCGACGGTGTTTCGTAACCGACATCCTTGAGCGCGCGGACCAGCGGCTCGCTCAGGTTAAGGTCGGAAAATAAGGAAATTGGTGTATCAGACATGAAATCACTCACAAGTTCGCTCGAATCGCCCAATGCGAAAGAGTGTATCCTCTAGTTTACTCTTTACTGGACGATACCGGGTGGATGCCAGCCGGATAACGCCGTTTTTTGCGTCCTAAAACGCAGAAAAATCGGCGATCCGCACGTAATTGGTGCAATTTAGTGTCAACATTGAATCTTTTGCAAGAGATGTGACGCCCCCGCTGGCCTGGACACGACGCCGCTCCAGAGCTGGAAGAAAATCACGCAAGCCCTGCTTCTAGCGATCCTTGCGCGCCATCGCCATGGCTGCCCGCCTGCATTGTGGCCCGGATGGTTGCAGCCGCGCCGCACGCCTCGCGCCGCCGCTTGCGGTAGAGTAAGATTGCCGCTGATGCCAGACCCTGATCCCGGCATCGCCTTCCCGTTTTCACTTTTGGAGTCTTCATGCGTTCTTCCCTTGCCTTCGCTGCCGGCATTGCCTTGCTCAGCAGCCATGCCCATGCCCAGCCCCTGCCCGTCGTCGCCGAAGCGCCGCTGCGCGCCCATTTATCGTTCCTGGCCGACGACTTGCTGGAAGGGCGTGGCACGGGCCAGCGCGGCGGCGACCTGGCCGTGCGCTACCTGGAAACGCAGGCAGCCATCATCGGTTTGCAGCCATTAAAAGATGGCACCTACCGCCAGGGCTTGAAGATCGTCGGCAGCAAGGCCTTGCCTGACAGCACCGTCAGCTTCACGGCCGGCGGCAAGACGTTCTCGCCCGTGGTAGGCAAGGGCATCGTGTATGGCGCCTCGAACGGCCAGGAAAAGGTCGCCTTCGACGCGCCGGTGGTGTTCGTCGGCTACGGCATCCGCGCGCCGGAAGAGCAATGGGATGATTTCAAGGGACTCGACGTCAAGGGCAAGCTGCTGGTGATGATGGTCAACGACCCGCAGCCGACGGCGGCCGAACCAAACCGCTTTGCCGGCAAGTCGCTCACGTATTATGGCCGCTGGGTCTACAAGTACGAGGAAGCGCTGCGCCAGGGCGCCGCCGGCGTGCTGCTGATCCACACCACGGAATCGGCGTCGTACCCATGGAGCGTGCCTGCCAACGGCTTCAGCCATGAACGCTTCAGCCTGGCGGGCGCCGGCAATGCCTTCGAAGGCTGGCTGCAGGAAGACACGGCCCGCGAACTGTTCCAGGCAGCGGGCCAGGACCTGGACGCCCTGCGCGCCAAGGCGGAAACGCGCGACTTCCAGCCGGTGGCCCTGAACGCCACCGTGCAGGTCAAGCTCGACAGCAAGATCCGCAGCATCGAACAATTCAACGTGGCCGGCATCGTGCCGGGCACCGATCCGAAGCTGAAAGACGAAGCGGTGATTTATTCGGCCCACTGGGATCACCTGGGCATCGATGACGGCGGCCAGGCGCGCAGCGACAAGACCGATCATATTTATAACGGCGCGGTCGATAACGCCTCGGGCGCGGCAGCCTTGCTGGCCATGGCGCAAGTGGCCGTGAAGCAACCGGCACGCCGCACGCAGATCTTCCTGTGGCCGGCCGGAGAAGAAACCGGCATGCTGGGCAGCACGGCCTGGGTCCGCTCGCCACTGTGGCCGCTGGACAAGACCGCCGCCGACCTGAACCTGGACAGCATGAACTTCGTTGGCAAGACGCGCGACATCGGCGTGGCGGGCGCCGAGCGCAGCAGCCTGTACGCCAGCGCCGGCAAGGTGGCCAAGCGCATGGGCTTGCGCCTGGCGCCGGCGATTCCCGACCTGTCGGGCGCCTTTTTCCGCGCCGACCATTTCAGTTTTGCCAAGGCTG
This sequence comes from Janthinobacterium sp. Mn2066, assembly GCF_049319705.1. Lineage (NCBI taxonomy): Bacteria > Pseudomonadati > Pseudomonadota > Betaproteobacteria > Burkholderiales > Oxalobacteraceae > Janthinobacterium > Janthinobacterium sp. Mn2066. The sequence goes on from NZ_JBMOUF010000006.1 coordinate 66,375, forward strand.
GCGTGCCCGCCTTCAACGTGGGCTCGGCCGTGTTTTCCGGCGACGGTTCCTTTGATTTCGTGAAAGATCCGCAAGCATCGAGCGCACGCCTGGTGGCCTTCAAGAAGGTGTATCACCAGGTGACCGATGAATACAATCCTGCCTGGGATTTGTCGGGCATGGTGCAGCAGGCGCAATTTACCCTGAACCTCGGTTATGAAGTGGCCAACGACAAGACCATGCCGACCTGGAACAAGGGGGAAGCGTTTGGGAAAGTGAAGCGCTAAAACAAGAAGGGCAGCCCCAAAGGCTGCCCTTGCTTTTAGATGGCCATGATGCGTTTCAGGTCGACGAACGCCGTTTCATACAAATGTTGAAACGCGGCGATCATGACGTCTTCCACGCCTTCGGCCGCGTCAAATTCGCTCGACCATTCAGCCACGCAAGACGTCGCACCCGGTTCGCCGATAACGCGCAGGGTGGAGCGGTAATTCTTGACGGGAATCGGTCCCGAGACGATGGTGTAGCTATAACTCTTGTCTGCTTCGCTGAAACTTTGCAGACGTTCGGCGATGATGGCGCCGTCCGTGGTCTTCAGGCGGCGCACCCGGCCGCCCTGCTCCGCCAAACTGGTCTTGATCGAGCTTGACCATTCAGCCAGCGACTGGAAGCCGCCGATAAAATCCCACACTCTTTCGGCGCTTGCCGCCAATGTCACAGAAACAATTACTTGGGCCATCTTTAATTCAACATCCTAGTCTGGGTTTGCGGGGCGCTTTTACGTAGCGCCGTGCCCGCCTGCCGGAAAAGGCCCGGCACAGGCGCTATTGTAGCGCCCGTGCGGCTTTGCTGCTGAGCAGGCCGTGACGGCCAGCCTGCTTTTCAGCCCGTATTTACAGGTTTTCCGACAGGAAGATCAGCGAATTGCCATGCGCCTGGGTGGCTGCGCGCTGATGGTAGCTGCCGCGGTGGGTGCAGTTGAAACCGTGCTCCGCGCCCGGATAGATATGGATTTCCACCTCTTCACGGTCTTCAAAGCGCTGGGCGATCTGTTGCACGGCTTCTGGCGGAATATGGCTGTCCTGGCCGCCGAAATGCATCAGCAGCGGCACCTTGATCTGGTCTGCCAGGCCCAGCTGGTTCTGGATGCCGCCGCCGTAGTAGGCGATCGCTGCATCGACCAGGCCCGCTGCAGCCGTGCGGTAAGACAAACGGCCGCCGAAGCAATAACCGATCGAGGCGATCTTGCCTTCCACTTCAGGACGCGCGCGCAGGGCGGCGACGGTGGCGGTGATGTCTTCCAGCGCGTGCTCATTGTCGGTCGCCTGCATCAGTTCAACCGCGCGTTTCCAGCCCGCTTCCTCGTAGCCCAGCTCGATGTGCGCGCCTTCGCGCCAGAACAGGTCCGGCACCAGCACCACGTAGCCATCGGCTGCGTACTGGTCAGCCACGGCGCGGATATGCTCGTTGACGCCAAAAATTTCCTGCAACAGGATGATGCCGGGGCCTTTGCCGATATGCGGCACGGCCAGGTAAGCCTGGAAGCTGCCATTCGGGCTGGCGATGTCGATCCACTGCGAAGTTGTGCTCATAGGGTGTCCAATCAGGTGAGGGAAGAATGCATAACGCGGAAAGCATGTTACTGCGTTTTTTCCAAGTCTGCGTCGGCCACGCCTTTACCTTAATGGCTTGTTAATACAGCTCGCGCAGATAGATCACCGGCCCCGATTTGTAGACCCCAAAAACGGCGCGCCCGATGGTGCTGGGCAGATAAGGAAAGCCGCCCACCGACACATCGACGCTGCCCGCCAGTCCAGGCGCCAGCAGCACCAGTTGTCCATTCGGCAGCGGCAAGACGCCCGTGCTGACGGTGTACGTGCCCTGCGCCGCCTTGACCGCGCCATTGCACGCATTGCCACTGGACGCCAAACCTTTGCTGCAATTGGCCAGGATCACTGCCGCCTGGGTAAAACTGCTGACGCTGTCCGAGGTAGTGGTTTTCCAGCCGCCATCCCAGTACTGCACCTGCACCGGCAAGCGTATCGGCAAGCGCTCGGAACCATAGCTGTTGGGCACCATGATGCGGCCCGTCAACACCGTCAGCTTTGCTTCCACACCGCCCCCGCCCGAGGGAAACGCAGGGGCTGAAACCGATGCGGAACTGACCCCCATGCCATTCGGATAGGTGGTGGTGGCGCGAAACAGCACGCCGGTCGGCGGCGCCAGCGCCGTGGCGCCAGCGGGCACGGCATAGGCGCCAGGGAAACGGTAGGCGATGGAAGCAATGCCAACGCCAGCCTTGAAGCTGGCCGGGCTCATCCCCGTCACCACGTTTTGCGCGGCGCTGCCATCGGTCAGCTGGCTGCCACTGGGATTGCTTGGTGGAAAAGCCGTCGTGCCGCTGGCCGCATCATAGCCTTGCAGATTCACCTTGGCGCTCAAGCTGCTGTCGCGTCCATCGTAATTGGCGGTGGTGGCATTGGCGGCATTTTGCGCCGTCACCCGCAAATTGAAGGGTTGGCCGGAATACACAAAACTCGCTGGCGAACCGGCGCAGTTCAAGGACGAGAGGCAAGGCATGGGCGGCGTACCACTCGTTTCCGTGATGAAATGATGGGGAACAAACTGCACGTTGGCGCTATTGCCCGTGGCCGGCAAGACTGCACCCTGGTACGTGGGCAAGCTGGCAGTGAACTGAATGGTGCCCGTTTCCGGCCAGCTCAGGCCGCTAGCCGTCCCTACGCCATTGCCGTTGCCCGCAAAACTCAGATTGCCCACCACTTCAGGATCGTTATTGCCCGAGAAAACCGGCGCCACCAGCAAATGTTTCAGGCTCACCGCCTGCGCGACCGATTCGCGGCCAAAATTGGCCGTCACCTTGCCCTGCGCATTCAGGGCCGACACTCCAATTGCGGTCGCCGGCGACACGGGCGTCACGGCCAGTCCGGAGCGCTGCGGCGTGCTGATGGGGCTAAAGATAAAGCTTTTCGGCGCCACGATCACATTGCCGCTGCCCGTCATCGTCAAGCCACTGTCGCTGCCGCTGGTGGAGGCATAGGTGGCGCTCAGGCCCAGGGTACCCACGTCCGCATACAGCATCGATGGCGTAGCGACGCCATTGGCGTTGAATGCCAGGCTGACCGGCGCACCGGCCCCGCTGCAGGCGCTGCCGGCATTGACGCCGAGCGGTATCAGATTGCCATTCGCATCCCTGATGCGCGCAGGCAAGGTTCCCGAAGACGGGTCGGCATAACTGCACTTCACGGTGATCGTCTTGGTCTGTCCGGCAAACAGGGGCACGCAGGCATTCGGATTCGACGACGACGCCTGCAAGGCGCTGATGCTGATGGCGGCCGTATTGTCATCCTGTTCCGCATAACGGGGCGCGCCGCTGACCTGCAAGGCGCTGCTGACAAATGCCATCTGACAATTCGTCGTACTGTTGTCGACGCTGCTCTTGCACACCAGCGCGCCGGTAGTGGCCGGCGTGCTGCTCAAGCCGATCAAGACATTGCTGGCTGGCGTGGTCTGCGACACGCTGGACGTCGCGATGCCCGTGGCTGGCGTACTGGCATTGATTTGCGCCGTGGCGCCGCCAGGCGTCAGGGTGACTTGCGCGGCGCCCGTGTAGACGGTGCTGCACGCGGCATCGGCGCACGCCGTCACCGTGACGGGGGCCGGCGAGCACGTCAGTGCCGCAGGCGGATGGGTGATCTGGAAGTGGTCGGGGCCAGCCTGGGTGCCGGCGCCGCATTTCGGCCCCAGCGGATCGGTGTAGGCATAACCGCTGTTATTGGTCACGCAACTGCAAGGGTTGGCTGGCGTATAAGCCTTGCAGGTGATGGTTTGCTGTACCCGGCCCTGCCAGCCCAGGGTGATATGGTCGACCAGCGCATTGCCGGTGATATAAGCGTTCGAGTCGTTGAGGGTCACATTGCCGCCCTCCACATTGCCCTTGATGTTGTTGCCAGAAGCAATCGTCAAGGAATTCAAGGCCTTCACATTACCGGTGACGGACAGATTCGATGCCTGCAGGTTGACGGTGGGCGCGGTCAGGTTGCCCTTGACCTGGCTGCCCGAACCGACGATGATCGCCGTGACCGCCGTGATATCGCCCGTGATCTGGCTATTGGCCGCCAGGATGTTGACAGTGTCGCCGCTGATCGGCCCCTTGATGGTGGAGCCGGAAGCGATGCTCACCTGGCCGGTGGCGCTGATGCTGCCCGTCACATTGACATTGTTCGAGCCCATGCTGATGGTCGCTGCAGAAATATTCGCGCTGATGGTCTGCGCCTGCGCCCCCATGCTGAAGGTGTAGCCCGGCGCCGCCAGGCTGCCGCCCGATATCCTCAGGTTATTGGGATTGACATTGCTCATGTCAAAATTGCCCTTCACCGTCAGGGCGGCGCTGCCGTTCATCGTCAAGCCCTGGTTATAGGTGATCGTCAAGGCACTGTTGACGGTGACCGCCGCGCCGCTGGCAATCACGATGGCGTCGGTATCGGCCAGTGATAGCGAGTTACAGGTGTATTGCGAGCCGCTGCGGCTGCAGCCGGCCACATCGGCGCCATTGAAGTTGAGGGTGGCAGCCTGGACCAGGCCAGCCCACAGCATGAAGGACAAGCCGGCAAGAAAAGTGTATATGCGCACGGTATCGGGAAATCTGATGAGTGGGAAGGCAAACTGCCTGTGGATTATTCCATGCTAATCTACGGCATCGCTGTTGTTGCATTATGGCAGTATTTTTTACCCTCGCGCATATCGCATGATCAAGCAAAGCCCTACTGACACGCCATTGCGCACCGTCGACCTCATCGTGTATCCCGGCTTCAAGGCGCTCGAAGCCATCGGCGCCATGAAGGTGTTTGACTACGCCAACACCCATCTACGCCTGCGCCAATTGCCTGGCGGCTACGACGTGCGCATCGTGTCCACCGCCGTTGGGCCGGTCGAGTCCGACACCTTGATGTCATTGCACGCCAGCAAGGCGCTCGACAGTACACGCCTGCCCGACCTGGCCGTGATCGTCGGCTGCCACAACGTGGAAGAGGTGCTGCAAGAGCTGCCCGCCATCGCGGCCTGGGTGGCCGAGGCGGCGCCCCGCATCCCGACCCTGGCCGCCTTGTGCACAGGCTGCTTCTTCCTGGCCGAAGCCGGCATTCTGGACGGCAAGAGCGCCGCCACGCACTGGAGCGCGGTGGACAGCCTGCGCCAGCGCTACCCGCAGGTCAACGTGAATGCCGATGCGATTTTCGTGCGCGAAGGAAACTTATGGACCTCGGCTGGCGTGACGGCCGGCATCGACCTGGCCTTGGCGCTGGTGGAAGACCATTTCAGCCGCGACATCGCGCTGGAAGTGGCGCGCGACCTGGTGGTGTATCTGAAACGGCCCGGCGGCCAGTCGCAGTTTTCCGTGCACCTGGCCAGCCAGATGACGACCCATCCGGGCATGCGCCAGTTGCAAGGCTGGATCATGGAACATTTGGCCCAACCGTTGACGATCCCGCTGCTGGCGGCCAGGCTGGCCATGAGCGAGCGCAATTTTACGCGCGTGTTCCAGCGTGAAACTGGCGCCAGCCCCACGGAATTCATCGACACGGCACGCTTCGAAGTGGCGCGCCGCCTGCTGGAAGACAATGTAAGTTCACTGAAACAGGTGGCCGCACAGGCAGGCTTGCATAGCGAAGAACGCTTGCGCCGCCTGTTCCACAAGAAACTCGGCATTACGCCACGCGATTACCGCGAACGCTTTTCCAGTACCCGGCGCGAATAAGCGCCGTGTTCAGCGCAGTTTTTTTAGCGTAACTTTTTGCTGCGGACCTGGCGCGTCGCCAATTGCCGGCGATGCAAGGCCAGCGGCGTAAACATCAGCGCCGACAGCAGGAAAGTGGCCAGCAGCGCCAGCCAGATGGCCGGGGTCGCCAGGATGGCGGCGCCGCTGAACCAGAAGGCGATCAGGGAACCGGCAGCAGCGGCCGCGAAGATGGGCAGCATGCGGCGCAAGGTGGAAAGATAGGCAGTGGCAAACATCGTAGACTCCTGCGGCAACGTTCACAATATGAAAACAATGCCTTGACAGTAGCAGGGGCGGCCGCCGAAGTACAGCACGCCGCCCCGCATGGCCGCACAAGTGTTGCGCAGCGAGTACAGAGAGTTAGTACAGAGGGAGTTAGTACAGCACCACCGAACGGATAGACTCGCCGCTCTTCATCAGGTCAAACCCTTCATTGATGCGCTCCAGCGGCAAGCGGTGGGTGATCAGGTCATCGATGTTGAGCTTGCCTTCCATATACCAATCGACGATTTTCGGCACGTCCGTGCGTCCCCGTGCGCCGCCAAAGGCCGAACCGTGCCATTCGCGGCCCGTCACCAGCTGGAATGGGCGCGTGGAAATTTCCTGGCCGGCCGCTGCCACGCCAATGATGAACGACTTGCCCCAGCCCTTGTGCGTGCACTCGAGCGCCTGGCGCATCAGGGTCGTGTTGCCCACGCATTCGAACGAGTAATCGGCGCCGCCATCGGTCAGTTGCACGATGGCGTCGACGACATTCTCCACTTCGTTCGGATTAATAAAATGCGTCATGCCGAACTTGCGGGCGATGGCCTGGCGCGCCGGGTTGATGTCGATGCCGATGATCTTGTCGGCTCCCACCATTTTGGCCGCCTGGATCACGTTCAGGCCGATGCCGCCCAGGCCGAACACGGCCACATTGGCGCCCGCCTCGACCTTGGCCGAAAACAGCACGGCGCCCACGCCCGTGGTCACGCCGCAACCGATGTAGCAGACTTTATCGAACGGCGCGTCGGAGCGGATCTTCGCCAGCGCGATTTCCGGCACCACGATGTAATTCGAAAAGGTCGAGGTGCCCATGTAGTGGAACAGCGGCTTGCCGTCCAGCGAAAAGCGGCTGGAGGCATCCGGCATCAAACCGCGGCCTTGCGTGGAGCGGATCGCCTGGCACAAATTGGTTTTTTGCGACAGGCAGAATTTGCACTGGCGGCATTCCGGCGTGTACAGCGGGATGACGTGGTCATCCTTTTTCAGGCTCGTCACGCCCGGCCCCACGTCCACCACCACGCCGGCGCCTTCATGGCCCAGGATGGCAGGAAACAAGCCTTCCGGATCGGCGCCCGACAAGGTGTAGTAATCAGTGTGGCAAATGCCGGTGGCTTTCAGCTCGACCAGCACTTCGCCCGCGCGCGGGCCGGCCAGGTCCACTTCCTCGATGGTCAGGGGCGCGCCCGCCTTCCAGGCCACGGCTGCTTTGGTTTTCATCTACAACTCCTGCTCGGTTTCGAAAGCCGCCATTATCGGCCCCCTGCCCGCCCTGCGCAGGCACCGGCGCGACGATTGTCTGAAAACGCGGCGCAGTTGTCCGATGCTGCGCGAGTTCATTTGCGCTGGCTCAATCCCATCCAGGCAAGCAAGCGCATGCTCAATGCTACTGCGTCCCTGCTGCAGGAGACTGAGATGCGCAAGCAATTTTTCTGGACCTCCCCAAGCTGGCGTCGCCTGCTGCTGGTTTGCTGCCTGGGCTTGCTGGCCGCCTGCGGCGGTAGCCATCACGACCACCATCCAGGCACGACACCCACACCCACGCCACTGGCGCTGGCACTGCAACCGGTTGCCAGCGGACTGAGCTCTCCCATCTTCCTCACGGCGCCGCCCGGCGACAGCCGGCTGTTCATCGTCGAACGTCCGGGCCGCATCCGCATCGTCGCCAACGGCGCCCTGCTGGCTGCGCCCTTCCTCGATATCAGCGGGTTGACCACCAATGATGGCGAGCGGGGGCTGCTGTCGATGGCGTTTCACCCGCAATACGCCAGCAATGGCTATTTCTTCCTCTATTACACGAACCTGGCCGGCGATATCGTCATCGAGCGGCGCCAGGTGTCAGCCGGCAACGCCAATCTGGCCGATCCCCTGTCCGTACTGACCATCCTCACCATCGCCCACCCCACGTTCAGCAACCACTATGGCGGCCAGCTCAGCTTTGGCCCGGACGGCTATCTGTATGCAGGCACGGGCGATGGCGGCAGCGCTGGCGATCCACCTGGGAATGCGCAAAATACGCATGTGCTGCTGGGAAAACTGCTGCGCCTCGATGTCAACGCCAGCAGCGTGGCCCAGCCCTACGCCATTCCAGCTGGCAACCCCTTCGCCGGAGTGGCTGGCCAGCGTGGCGAAATCTGGGCCTACGGCTTGCGCAATCCATGGCGCTACGCCTTCGACGTGCCGGCCCAGCTGCTGTATATCGCCGACGTGGGACAAGCCAGGGTGGAAGAAGTCGATGTCAGCCCGGCCGGGCAATCCGGCAACACCTATGGCTGGAACATCATGGAGGGCAACGTGTGCTACAACAGCAGCAGTTGCAGCCAGGCGGGGCTGGTGTTGCCCGCGATCACCTATGGCCACGACAGCGCGGGCGGCTGCTCGATCACGGGCGGCTACGTGTACCGCGGCACGGCCTTGCCGGAATTGGCGGGGCAATACCTGTATTCCGACTACTGCAGCGGCTGGCTAAAAAGCTTCAGCTACAGCAATGGCACGGCATCGGCTGTCACGGACTGGGGCATCATGAATGTCGGCAACATACTCTCGTTTGGGCAGGATGCGCAGAACGAGCTGTATATGCTGAGTATGCTGAGCGGAACGGGTACCGTGTACCGTATCGTGCGCAAGTGAATGGCGCACGCCAGGGCCAGTTTTTCGACAGGGTGCGGCGAAGCGGCTAAAATTAGCTTTTCCGCCACGCCCTGCGCACCAGCTCAAGAGAACACTATGGCCCGTTTGAAACTTGAATTTCCCGAAGACCAATACTGCTATTCCTCGCAATTGACGGTACGCACGACGGACATCAATGCCGGTAATCATCTCGGCAATGACTCCATGATTTCCATGATTTCCGAAGCCCGTGCGCGCTTCCTGTTCGAATATGGCGTGCGCGATATCGAGGCAGACGGCACCGGCATCATCGTCACCGACCTGGCCACCACCTACCGTGCCGAAGCCCATGCGCGCGACCAGCTGCTGTTCGAAGTGGGTGTCATGGATTTCAATAAATATGGCGGCGACATCACCTTCCGCATCACGCGCCCGCGCGACGCGACCCTGATCGCCATGGCCAAGTCCGGCTTCGTGTTTTTCAACTATAAGCTCAGCCAGGTCGTCCCCATGCCGGAAGATTTCGGTAGCAAGTTTCCGCAAGTGAACTGGGTCGATTGACAGAGCGTGGCAAGCAAGATCTGGCGGCTGAACCAGCGCAGGGCTTACCTCGTGAGCTCCACCTTGACACCGAAGGTGCTGGCGAACCAGTCATCGAGCATCAGTTTTTCATAGCGTAACGCGTCATCATTGGCATAACGGTTGATGCGGCTCAGGTATGACATGTCGGACAGGGCCGCATCGCCGCTGTTGATCACCTTGCCATCTGGCTGCGACAGTACATAATGCAGCCGCATGCGTGGCCAGTCGACACGGCCATTCATGATGCGCAAATCGTTGATGCCGCGCAATCTGGGCTCTTCACGGCCCGCCAGGTCGATATCGGTGACATTGATTTGCAGGTTTTGTCCGGATGGCAGGCTCTGTCCCAGTTTTTCAAAATGGGCCGTCAAGTCTTTCAGTACGGTGTCACGCTTGGTCTGGTCAAAAGGCAAGTCCGTGAAGTCGTCCGGCTTGTCATATTTCACCTGAGTCTCGGCCCAGGCAGCGCTACTGGCCAGCAAGACCATGCCCGCGAACAGGGCGCGCGTCAACTTCTTGTTCATGATGATCCCTTTCAAGGAATGCGGTGGCCTCCAGGCCACGTCCGTTCTTTCAGCTACGCTTTACTATAAACGCATCTCCTGCAGTTTTTTGCAAAATTCATACCTTGTTACGATCTTTTTGCTGAGGCTACATTATCCTGGCATGCGCCTTGTTTTTACAGTTTCATTGGCAATATTGATTAAAACAAAGTATTGTCTTGAAAATATAGTTGCCTAAGCGATAAAATAAATATGCTAGAGATTTAGCATTTTTGATACGATGGCTACATGAAATACGACAATCATTCTTGCTTGTTGTTAATACTTAGCTGTCAGTCTACAATCGACAAAATGCGCCCGAAAAACGCGCAACGCCGGTAGTGGCGCACAGGAATTCCTGGCGCAGGGCGTCTTGCATTGCGTCAGTTATGCCTTTTAGCGGAACTCGCCCTCATGTCATTTTTGTCTTCAGCATCGCCCAAGTTAGCGCCCTGGAAAGTCCTGCTCGTCGATGACGAACCCGATATCCACGACATCACCGAACTGACACTGAGCCGCTTCCGCCTGGAAGGCCGCGCCCTCAGCTTTCTGCACGCCTACAGCGGCGCGGAAGCCAAGCAGGTGCTGGCGCGCGAAGCAGACATTGCGCTGGTGTTTCTCGACGTGGTGATGGAGCGCGAAGACAGCGGCCTGGAAGTGGCGCGCTGGATGCGCGAAGAATTAAATAACCGCTTTACACGCATCGTGCTGCGCACCGGCCAGCCCGGCCAAGCCCCCGAGGAGCGCGTGATCGTCAATTACGACATCAACGACTACAAGGAAAAAACCGAGCTCGACCGCACCAAGCTGTTCACCACCACCTTTGCCGCCCTGCGCGCCTACCGCGACATCATGAAAGTCGAGGAAGCGCGCCTGGCCCAGCTCAATTACCGCGAAGGCCTGGAGCGCGTCATCGCCGCTTCCGCCCATATCTTCAAGCAACGCAACCTGCGCGACTTCGCCAGCGGCCTGCTGCAGCAAGTGGTCGCCCTGTTGCGCCTGGAAACGAGCATGCTGCTGCGCTTGCGCGGCGCCAGTGCGATTACGGGCGAGCAAGACTATGAAATCCTGGCGCAGATCGGCGACACGGACGACGGCATCCTCAGCCCCTCGCTGCTGTCGCAACTGGACGACGCCAAGAGCAACAAGATCTCGCGCCTGCAAGGCGATACCTATGTCGGCTACTTTCCCAACAGCAGCGGCAAGGCCTCCTTGCTGGTATTAAAAGGCGTGGAAGAAATTTCCGAACTCGATGCGCAATTGCTGGAAGTGTTTTGCTCGGGCGTGGCGATTGCCTTCGACAATATCCTGTTGACCCAGGAAATCACCGATACCCAGGCCGAACTGATCCTGCGCCTGGGCGACGTGGTCGAATCGCGTTCCCACGAAGGCGGCAACCATGTGCGCCGCATGGCCGAAGTGTGCCAGTTGCTGGCGCAGGCGTCCGGCATGTCCGACGAAGAAACCATGGTGCTGCGCCACGCGGCGCCCATGCACGACATCGGCAAGATTTCCACGCCCGACGCCGTGCTGTTAAAACCGGGCAAGCTCGACGCGGCCGAATGGGAAATCATGAAGCAGCACCCCACGGTGGGCATGTCCATCCTCGACGGCTCGCAGCGCCCGCTGTTGAAGGCCGCGGCCGTGATCGCCCACCAGCACCATGAAAAATTCGACGGCAGCGGCTACCCGCAAGGGCTGTCTGGCGAGCACATCCACAAATACGCGCGCATCGCCGCCGTCGCCGACGTGTTCGATGCCCTGATGCACAAACGTTGCTACAAGGAAGCCTGGCCCCTGGAAAGAGTCGTCAGCTACCTGCGCGAAGTCAGCGGCAGCCATCTGGACCCGCAATATGTGGAATTGCTGATTGCAAATCTGGATGAGGCGCTGGCGCTGAACCAGCGTTTCCCGGACTAGCCGGGACTGCCCGGATACGTAAGCCAGGCGCAGCACGGGCAATGCAGCCACGGCCGTTTTTGTCACACACATTCAGTAAGTGACTGCGGCTGATCTCGTCACGCACTGCGTGCAAAAGTGGGGGAATCGGTGAAGGTCGGCAATCGGCCAAAAGCAGCCATCGCCACCTACGAAAGCGTTTTGATGAAAAGAATTGTTTTAGTAGTGGTATTGGCAGCGTTGGCATGGAAGGGCTATGAAAAATACAGCTCAAGTGTAAAGATGCCTACTGAACCGATGGCATTAGCTTCTGATGCGCCGCTAGAAACTGTATCGGCACCAAAGATTCTGATGGAAAGTGAGACGTCTTTTGCATGTGACGGCCGTACTTATTGCAGTCAAATGAAGTCATGCGAAGAGGCTACGTATTTTTTGCAGCACTGCCCTAACGTCAAGATGGATGGCAATAATGACGGTATTCCATGTGAGAAGCAATGGTGCAAGTAAATGGCTTTTTGATAGACGGCCTTCGGCCAAGAACGGTCACTCGAAAAATTTCATTACTTAGTAAATGCTGCGATATCTACTTAGACGATTTTCTGCGAAACAGGTCATCCCTGAACCTGCGATCCTTAGGACATCAGACTTTCTTGTTCGCTTGTTTGAGGGCCACGATATCGAATGTACGACCCACAACGATTGGGTTCTTCCAAATTCTGAACTTCCGGCCTTAAGAGCGACGTGGTTTCCCGGTTCATCAAACGGGCGGTTAGATGTACAAGCATTTGTCAGAGAGGGTGTTACGATTGAGGAGTGCTTTGCAGGCATCGGCGAAGACGAAGTTGGTCTAAACGATGCCTTGACGAACTTCACAGTTAACTCCTTTCATGTCCTGCTTGCTGCACTTTGGAATCAGAACGATAAAACCCAAGTAACCACGGAAGATTGGGGTATTGGTGGGAGGCGATATACTGCATTTATAGGAAACTTCGGGACTCGTGGCTCAGAAGGAGTCACAGCGGACATACCGGCTGACTTATTCGCTCAAGTAGAGAACGTCATCAAACTTGATTCTCTGATGGGTGAACTGCACTGGTTTCGATTCTTCTTCTGCAACGTCGCTGGACAACGCACATTTGAAGCATTAAAGGACAATGAAACTTGGGAATCAGGAATCCGCTGTCTTGAGGGCATTCAATGGGCGGACAGTATGGGCTACTACAGCGTGCGATTGTTTGTGGTTCTCCGCTCCAGTTAGCTGATACCCGTTGTCGGGCAACCGGGTTATCCCGTTGCATTTTGAATGGTGAACTTCCGCTAAGGGGCAACTCCCGCCGGGGTGACAATTGGTGAATTTTTCACATGGGCAAGATGCTATCCTGAGTACCGTCGGCCGGGTTCGGCCAACAGCAGACGGTCAACCATTAACATCATCATCTTTTTTTCACGATAAGATACCGCATGAAGCTCATACAGTGGACACTATTCATCGATATGCTGGGATACCGAGATATTAACGGCAGCATAGATTCTGACGCTTCGGCGCAGGAATTCGTAAGTTTCATGGAAGGCAATCAAGCTCTCCTAGAGCTCACCGATGCCCCTCACGTCAAAGAACAGTATCGAAATAATAAAGAATTTAATCTATATGAGCACTATGATATCAATAATTGCTTTGTCTCTGACTCTCTGATTATCACTTATAAGCCAAAAGAAACTTCAGAACCTTATAATGAGAAAAAGCAACTTATGCACTCGGCGAACGCTCTTTTCATTATTGCGATGAGGCTCCAAACCTTTATCTTCAAATGCTATCTTGAAAAGGGACTATTCTTACGCGGCGGAGTTTCGAATAAGTATTGCTACGTGAAGGATAGATTCGCTGTCGGCGAAGGACTGATTGAAGCCTATCAGACTGAGAGCTCAATCGCAAAGTATCCTCGAATCGTCATTCATCCGGCAGTTGAGGAAAATTCTGGACTAATGAAAATGATCGATTTTCTTAGCGATAATATGTATGGTGGAAACAGCATACTGCAACGTGATGATGTAGACGGTCAACTTTTTATCGACCATATTGGATATGCAATTGCTACCGTAAACAAAAGGATACCGATGATCAAGGCCGCTGCGGACCGGAACCTCGACATGTATCTTATCCACCTCGACTCTGTTAAAAATCAAATTCAAAGACACGCAGAGCAGATAGAGAAGAAGCTTTTGGAATTGCATACTCGCATTGAAGCTTCTGGTAACGATCAAGCTAGCCGCAGTGTACTTGAGTCGGTTGTTAAAAAATTTGAATGGCTTAAGAAATACCACAATACGAAAGTACAAGCCAATCCTTGGCTTAAAGGCCGTTTAGTCGCCTAAGAGAAAATGTCTGGTTGTTATCATTATTCTTTGCAGATAATAAATCAATTATCCGGTTCAACTTCCGCTTAGGGGCGACATCAGCCACTCATCAATTAGCCAAGTGCCCCTGACCGATACGCATACCAGCAAAACATGCTTCGGCCCAAGACGTCAAGCTGGGTGCTCCGGGCCAAGCGGGCCTGAAAAATGTCGAGGGCAAGGCGCGGCGACGCAGACAGTACGCATGTACGGCAAGGAAGCCGCAACGCCACCATCGGCATTTTCTCAGGCCCGCGTCTCCGGCCCGCTGTTCAAGTCCCAACCTTTCAAGCACTCTTGGGTTCTAAAGGAAAACGTATCTTGTAGTGCAAGCCCATACCGGGCGCACTGGCCACTTTCACCGTGCCGCCCAGCGGGCCCGTCACCAGGTTATACAGAATATGCGCTCCCAGGCCGCTGCCGCCGGAACCGCGCTTGGTCGTGAAGAAGGGGTCGAACAGCTGGCCCAGGGTGGCGCTATCCATGCCCATTCCATCGTCGCTGTAATCGAGCGCCAGCATCGCGCCCTCGCTCCTGGCGCTGAGCGTGATCTTGCCCGGTTCGCCCTCCGCAAAGCCATGCACCAGCGAATTGACCACCATATTCGTGACGATTTGCGAGACGGCGCCCGGATAGCTGCGCAAGTGCAAATCTGGTGCGCAATCGATCTCCACCTTCACCGGCTTGCCTTTCAGCTTGGGCTGCAGCGACAGCAGCACTTCATCGAGGTATTTGCGCAAGTTAAAACTGCGCAGTTCATCCGACGACTGGTCCACCGCCACCTGCTTGAAGCTGCGCACCAGGGCTGCCGCGCGCTGGGTATTGGTGGTCATGATGCGCAGGGTCTGGTCGATGATGCCAAAAAATTGCTGTAAACCATCTTCATCGAGCTGGCCGGCTGCCAGGTCTTCACGCGTCAGTTTCAGTTCCTGCACCAGATGGCTGGTGGCCGTCACGCAAATGCCCAGCGGCGTATTGATTTCATGCGCGACGCCGGCCACCAGGCGGCCCAGGGACGCGAGTTTTTCCTGGCGCACCAGTTCCGACTGCGCTTCCTTGAGCGCGCTCAAGGCACTGTTCAGGGCCGCATTCTGTTCTTCCAGCGCTTCCTTGGCCTGGCGCATGGCCACGTCGGCTTGCATGCGCGCAATCGCCACCGCCACGTGGCTGGCCATGAAGGCCAGCACATCCAGTTCGGCCTGGCCATACACGACGGAAGCGTCATAACTTTGCACGATGATCACGCCATACGCGCGCTCGCCCAGCAGCATGGGCGCGCCCATCCAGCTGGCGATGCCGACATTGCCCAGCGGTTCGTTCATCTCGCCGCTGGCCACCAGCGCCGCATAACTGTCGGCATCGAGCAAACAGGCTTGCCGGCGCGCCAGGATGTAGGAACTCATGCCGATGCCGTAGTGAAAGCGCTTGACGGGCGCCTGCGCATCTTTTTCATCGACAAAATACGGGATCGTGATGTCCTTGCTGTCCGGGTGATACAGGGCGATCAGGAAGTTTTTCGCCGTCACCAGTTCGCTGATGATGGCGTGCAGGCGTGCATACAGGGTGCCGGCGTCCGACGCTTGCGCCGACAGGTTGGCGATTTCATACAGCGCGTGCTGCAGGTTTTCCGCCCGCCGCCGTTCGGCCACTTCATGCGCCAGCAGGGCCGTGCGCTCCTGCACCGCCTTTTCCAGCCGGTCCATGCTTTGCATGCCTTGCAGCGCGCTCGAGACATGGGTGGCGATCAGCGCAAACAGGGCCTGGTCTTCATCGCTGAAACGGTGTGCGGCGGTATAACTCTGGATCACGATGGCGCCCAGCGCCTGGTGCTGCTGGTCCAGCAGCGGACAGCCTATCCAGTGTTCGGCAGCCGTGCCGCCGCCCCAGGAACCGCCATCGATGGCGCGCATGGCTTCGTCGCCGGCCGACATTACCAGCTGCTTGCGGTTCACGATCACCCAGGCCGTGGGCGACTGCGCGGCGCTGGCCAGGCGCACGCCGGCGTCCGGCGATGGCGCAGCGTCGAATTCATCGACAAAATACGGAAAGCGCACCAGGCCATCATCATGGTCGCTCAGGGCCACATAAAAGTTGGCCGCATACATGATGCGCCCCAGCGCCGCGTGCACCGCTTGCAGGAATTCTGAAATATCGCTGCACGTGCTCGAGCGCTGCCCGATTTCCAGCAAGACGGTTTGAACGGCTTCAAGGCGGCTGAGACGGCTTTCCATGTTTTCCCTTATATTTCTTTTTGTACATATTGCTTTCTGTACACTCCAAGCAATATTAGCAGTTCAGCCCAGGCTTGGCACGGCTAAAAGGCAAGACTTCAGCATCGCTGTGCACGTCCGTATTTGCCAGCCGGGCCAGACAATGGCAGACTAGGCACCCGCTAACGACCAGCCCTGCTCTTTTCTCCATGACCGCACCGCGCCGCTCTTCGCTCCGCCCTTACACCCTCGCCGGCCTGCTGCTGTTTGCCGCCCTGGGCATGCCGCCGCTGTGCGCGGCGCCACCGGCCCGGCCACCTGCGGCAGAGACAGCCGATGGCGGACGCTATTTCGGCCCGCTGGTCGACGGCAAGATGCAAGGCCAGGGCCGGCTGGAATACGCCAGCGGCGCCTACTATGAAGGCGGCTTCGAACGGGGCGTGTTTTCCGGCCAGGGCCATTTGCGGCAAAGTTCGGGGGTGGACTATGTGGGCGCCTTCCGTCAGGGCGCTTTCGATGGCGAGGGCAAGTACAGCTCGCCCAAGGGCGAAGTCTATTCAGGCAGCTTCAGCAAGGGCAGCTTCGAGGGCAACGGCAGCTACGTGGGCGCTGATGGCGGCAGCTTCGTGGGCGCCTTCAAGAACTGGAAACCGCATGGCGCAGGCAAGCTCACCGATACCGATGGCACCGTCTTTGAAGGCCAGTTCGTGCAAGGCCAGCCGCTGGGCAAGGTCACCGTCACCACCAGGGACGGCATCCATTACGAGGGGCCGCTGAAGGACTGGAAATTCGAGGGCGAGGGTGTGCTGCGCACGGCCGATGGCGATGAATACCGGGGCGGCTTCAAGAATGGCGTATTCGACGGCAAGGGCGTGCTGCGCTACGCCACGGCGCAAGCCGATGGCCGCAAGGAAGACAGCGGCAACTGGACCGAAGGCCAGCTGGACGACCCGGCCGGCGACAAGCTCACGCGCGACAATGTGGAACTGGCCCTGTACAGCCAGCGCACCCTGCTGGAACAGGCGCTGGGCAAGCTGGCAGCGCGCGATCCGGCGAAAAAAATCAATCTGTATCTGCTGGGCGTGGCCGGCGACGGATCGCAGGAAGTATTCCATCGCGAAACCAATTACGTGCAGCACCAGTTCGACCGCGATTACGGCACGGCAGGCCGCTCCCTGATGCTGGTCAACAGCCGCAACACGGTGGCCAAACAGCCGATGGCCACCATCACCAGCATCCGCGCCAGCCTGGACGCCATCGCCGGCAAGATGGACAAGAACAACGATATCCTGTTCCTCTTCCTCACCAGCCACGGTTCGCCCGAGCATGAACTGTCGCTGGCGCAAAATGGCATGGACTTGCGCAGCCTGCCCGCGCAAGAGCTGGCCGAGATGCTGAAAAAGACCGGCATCCGCTGGAAAGTGGTGCTGGTGTCGGCCTGCTACGCGGGCGGCTTCATCGATACCCTGAAGGATGACCATACCCTGGTGATCACGGCGGCGCGGCGCGACCGCACCTCGTTCGGCTGCGACGACCAGAACGAATTCACGTATTTCAGCGAAGCCTATTTCAAGGACGCGCTGCCCCATAGCGCCAGCTTTGGCGAAGCGTTCGACAAGGCCAAAGTGCTGGTCAACGCGCGCGAAGAAACGGAATTCCAGGAAAATGGCGTAGTGGCGCCGGAAGACCATTCCGAGCCGCAGATCTACCGGGGCAAGGCGATCGAAGCGCAATTGAAAGCGTGGCGCGCGCAGTTGCGCTAGCGCATTCTTGGGTACAATACGCTCACCGATGAAAAAATTCTTCCTGCTCCTGCTGCTGTTCGTGCTTCCGCTCCAGATGTCCTGGGCAGCGGCGAGCGCCTATTGCCAGCACGAAGAAGGCAAGGCGGCCCAGCACCTGGGCCACCACAATCATCAGCATAAAGCCGGCAGCGACCAGCCGGCGGACAAGCAAGCCTCCGCCGATAAACAAGCCAAGGGCCAGCCGCACAGCGACTGCAATGCCTGCCATGGCATCGGCCACGCCTGGCTGCCCGCCAATGCCAGCATGCCCGTGTTCGACATGGCGTCGAACGCCATCGATAACGCCTCCCTCTTCTACGTCTCGCATATCCCGGACGGCCCGAAGCGGCCCGACTGGTCCCCGCTCGCCTAGACCGGCGGGACGCTTTTCTCTCTGACGACAGCACGCACCGCGCGCATGCAGCGGGCGCGGTTCTGTCCGTCCCGTCGAATTCCTTGCCTGTTTTCTGGAGAATTCGATGTACCGCACTCTTTTTCTATTGCTCGCCAACTTGCTTGGCGGCACGTATGCCTACGCGCAAGAACCCGCAGGACCGCTGACCCTGGCGGCTGCCCAAGCCCTGGCGGTCGGCAACAACCCTACCCTGTCAGCCGCCCGCCATGAACTGGCCGCCCAGGGCGGCGCCCTGCAGCAGGCGCAAGCCTTGCCCAATCCGGAACTGCAAACCCTGGTCGAGGACACCCGCCGCGCCACCCGCAGCACCACCGTGCAGCTGAACCAGTTGATCGAACTGGGCGGCAAGCGCGGCGCCCGCAGCCTGGTGGCGCAGCGGGGGCAAGAGGTGGCCGAGGCGGCGCTGGCGATGCAGCAGGCCGACACGCGCGCGGCCGTCACAAGCGCCTTCATCGACGTGCTGGCAGCACAGGAAAGCTTGCGCCTGGCCGATAGCGCGCAAGCGCTGGCCGCCCGCGCCAGCGATATCACGGCGCGCCGGGTCACGGCTGGCAAAGCCTCTCCTGTCGAAGAAACGCGGGCCCGCGTGGCCGAAGCCAGCGTCCGGCTGGAACTGAACCTGGCCCGTGGCGCGCTGGCCAGCGCCCGCAAGCGCCTGGCCGCCCTGTGGGGCAATCCCGCGCCCCGCTTCAGCGTGGCCGCAGGTACCCTGGACGCGCTGCCGCCCTTGCCACCCGGCAGTGACCTGGCCACGCGCCTGCAGCAGGCACCGGCCCTGCAGCAGGCGCGCAGTACCCTGGCACAGCGCCAGGCCATGCTGGAGGTGGAACAGCGCCGCGCCACGCCCGATATCACCGTCAGCCTGGGCATGAAACGCTCGGAAGAGCTGGGCCGCAACCAGGCCATCATCGGCTTGTCGGTGCCGCTGCCTTTGTTCGACCGCAATGCCGGCAATCAGCTGGAAGCCCTGCGCCGCAGCGACAAGGCCAGCGACGAGCTGGCGGCTACCACGCTGGACCTGCAGACGGCGCTGGCCGATGCGCGCGAACGCTTGAATACGGCCCGGCTCGACGTGGAAAGCTTGCGCCGCGACATTTTACCGGGCGCGCAAAGCGCGTATGACGCGGCAAGCAAGGGGTTTGAATTCGGCAAGTTCGCCTTCCTCGATGTGCTCGACGCCCAACGCACCTTGCTGCAAGCCAAAAACCAGACCCTGCGCGCCCTGACTGAAGCGCAACAGGCCGCCGCCGAAATTGAACGCCTGCTCGGCGCGCCCGCCCCATAAGGAAACATGCCATGAAGATGCAACTCAACAAGAAACAAACCCTCGCCATCGCCGCCATCGCCGCAACCGGCCTCGTGCTGGGAGCCTTGATCCTCGGCACAGGCGGCACACAGCCAGCGCCCGCCAGCAAGCCGCAAGAACAAACGGCAAAGAAAGATGATCACGGCCACGAAGAAGCCGAAGGCAGGCTCGAATTGAATGCAGCGCAGATCCAGGCGGCCGGCGTCACCATCGCCGACGCTGGCCCGGCGCGCATCAAGACCACCGTGTCCTTGCCCGGAGAAATCCGTTTCAATGAAGACCGCACGGCCCACGTCGTGCCGCGCCTGGCGGGCGTGGTGGAAGCCGTGCAGGCCGACCTGGGCCAGTTGGTGAAAAAGGGACAGGTACTGGCCGTGATTGCCAGCACGGAATTGTCCGAGCAGCGCAGCAGCTTGCTGTCGGCGCAGCGGAGATTATCGCTGGCCCGTTCCACCTACGAGCGCGAAGAAAAACTGTGGCACGAAAAAATTTCGGCCGAACAGGATTATCTGCAGGCGCAGCAAGCGTGGCGTGAAGCGGAAATCGCCGTGCAAAATGCCAGCCAGAAACTCAACGCGCTGGGCGCCACGGGTGGCGGCAAGGGACCGCTGAACCGCTACGAAATCCGCGCACCGTTCGATGGCATGGTGCTGGAAAAGCATATTGCGCTGGGCGAAGCGGTGAAGGAAGACGCGAATATCTTCGTCATTTCCGACCTGTCCAGCGTGTGGGCGGAAATCGCCGTGCCGGCCAAGGACCTGGCCACCGTGCGCGTGGGCGGCAAGGCGGAAGTCAAGGCGTCCGCCTTCGACGCCAGCGCCAAAGGCATCATCACTTATGTCGGTGCGCTGATCGGCGAACAGACGCGCACGGCCAAGGCCCGCATCACCCTGTCCAACCCGGACATGGCCTGGCGTCCCGGCCTGTTCGTGACGGTGGCGGTGGTCTCGGGCGAGGCGGATGCGGCCGTCACGGTGCACAGCGACGCGATCCAGAGCGTGGAAGACCAGCCCACGGTATTCGTCAGGATCAAGGAAGGCTTCCAGGCCACCCCCGTAAAACTGGGGCGCAGCGACGGCAGGCTGACGGAAATCACCGAGGGTCTCGCCAGCGGCACGCCGTATGCGGCGCAAGGCAGCTTCGTCCTGAAGTCCGAGCTGGGCAAGGATGCCGCCGGCCATGAACACTGAATCCATGAACACTACATCCAAGGTTGAAACGAGGAAACCATCATGTTTGAACGCTTGATCCGCTTCGCCATCGCCCAGCGCTGGCTGGTGATGCTGGCCGTGGCCGCCATGGCAGGCCTGGGCATCTACAGCTATCAAAAGCTGCCCATCGACGCCGTGCCCGACATCACCAATGTGCAGGTGCAAATCAACACCCAGGCCAGCGGGTATTCACCGCTGGAAACCGAGCAGCGCATCACCTTCCCCATCGAAACGGTCATGGCAGGCTTGCCGAACCTGGAACAGACCCGTTCGCTGTCGCGCTATGGCCTGTCGCAAGTGACGGTGATCTTCAAGGATGGCACGAATATTTATTTCGCGCGCCAGATGATCAATGAGCGCCTGCAGGAAGCCAGGGAAAGCTTGCCCGCCGGCATCACGCCGAAGATGGGCCCCGTCTCCACCGGCCTGGGGGAAATTTACCTGTGGACGGTGGAAACGGAAGCGGGCGCGAAAAAGCCGGACGGCACGCCGTACACGCCGACGGACTTGCGCGAAATCCAGGACTGGATCATCAAGCCGCAATTGCGCAACGTGGCGGGCGTGACGGAAATCAATGCCATCGGTGGGTATGCCAAGCAATACCAGGTGGCGCCCAGCCCGGAAAAACTGGCCGCCTACGGCATCAGCCTGCAAGACGTGGTGACGGCGCTGGAGCGCAACAACAGCAATGTGGGCGCCGGCTATATCGAGCGCCAGGGTGAGCAATTGCTGATCCGCGCACCGGGACAGGTGGCGTCCAAAAGCGATATCGGCAATATCGTGGTGACCAACGTGCAAGGCGTGGTCATCCGCATCCGCGACGTGGCCGAGGTGCTGATCGGGCGCGAACTGCGCACGGGCGCCGCCACGGAAAACGGCCGCGAAGTGGTGCTGGGCACGGTGTTCATGCTGATCGGCGAAAACAGCCGCGCCGTCTCGCAGGCCGTCGATAAAAAGATGCTGGAAATCAACCGCAGCCTGCCTGCGGGCGTGCACGCCGTCACCGTGTATGACCGCACGGTACTGGTCGACAAGGCCATCAATACGGTGAAGAAAAACCTGCTGGAAGGCGCCGTGCTGGTGATCGCCGTGCTGTTCCTGTTCCTGGGCAATATCCGCGCCGCCGTCATCACGGCCATGGTGATTCCGCTGGCCATGCTGTTCACGTTCACAGGCATGGTGCAATACCACGTCAGCGCCAACCTGATGAGTTTGGGCGCGCTGGACTTCGGCATCATCATCGATGGCGCCGTGGTGATCGTGGAAAACTGCGTGCGCCGGCTGGCGCATGCGCAGGAAAAACACGGCCGTCCGCTCATCTTGCAGGAACGCTTTCATGAAGTGTTTGCGGCATCGCAAGAGGCGCGCCGTCCACTGCTGTACGGCCAGCTGATCATCATGGTGGTCTACCTGCCGATCTTCGCGCTAACCGGCGTGGAAGGACGCATGTTTACACCGATGGCCTTGACGGTGGTGATCGCACTGCTGGGCGCCATGTTGCTGTCGATTACCTTTATTCCCGCTGCCGTCGCCTTGTTTATCGGCAAGAAGGTGGCGGAAAAGGAAAATACCCTGATGCGCGCCGCCCGCCGCTGGTATGCACCGGCGCTGGACCAGGTGATGGCCAACACGCCCGTGGTGCTGGTCTTTGCTGCCGTGGCCGTGTTGCTGTCAGGCTTGCTGGTCACGCGCATGGGCAGCGAATTCGTGCCCAGCCTGAACGAGGGCGATATCGCCATCCAGGCACTGCGTATCCCCGGCACCAGCCTCACGCAATCGCTGGCCATGCAGCAGCAGCTGGAAACCAGGCTGATGGCAAACCACCAGGAAATTGCCCGCGTATTTGCCCGCACGGGCACGGCCGAGATCGCCTCCGACCCGATGCCGCCGAATATTTCCGATGGCTACATCATGCTCAAACCGCGCGATCAGTGGCCGCAGCCCAAGAAATCGCGTGAGCAATTGCTGGCGGAAATCGAAGCCACGGCCAACAGCTTGCCAGGCAACAACTATGAGTTTTCGCAGCCGATACAGCTGCGTTTCAATGAACTCATTTCCGGCGTGCGCAGCGACGTGGCCGTGAAACTGTTCGGCGACGACATGGCCGTACTCGATGGCACGGCGGCCAAGATCGCCAGCGTGCTGGGAGGCATTACAGGAGCGGCAGAAGTCAAAGTCGAGCAAACCACGGGCTTGCCCATGCTGACGGTGCAGATCGACCGCGAGCAGACGGCCCGTTACGGGCTCAACATTGCTGACGTGCAATCGGCGATCGCCACCGCCATCGGCGGCCAGGAAGCGGGCACGGTCTTCCAGGGCGACCGCCGTTTCGATATCGTGGTGCGCCTGCCGGAAAACCTGCGCAGCGACCTGGAACAATTGCAGAGATTACCGATCGCCCTGCCCCGTGACGCCGGCACGGAAGGCCGCGCGCGCTTCATTCCGCTGGGCGAAGTGGCCAGCCTGCAGATGGCGCCAGGGCCGAACCAGATCAGCCGCGAAGATGGCAAGCGCCGCATCGTCATCAGCGCCAATGTGCGCGGACGCGATATCGGTTCGTTTGTTGCCGAAGCGGAACAGCAACTGCAGGCCCAGGTGAGCATTCCGGCCGGCTACTGGACCAGCTGGGGTGGCCAGTTCGAGCAATTGCAGTCGGCCACCAAACGGCTGCAACTGGTGGTGCCGGTCGCGCTGGGCCTGGTGTTTGTGTTGCTGTTCGCCATGTTCGGCAATGTCAAGGATGGCTTGCTGGTGTTTAGCGGCATTCCGTTCGCCTTGACGGGCGGCATCATCGCCCTGTGGCTGCGCGATATCCCGCTGTCGATCTCGGCCGCCGTGGGCTTTATTGCGCTGTCGGGCGTGGCCGTGCTCAATGGCCTGGTGATGATTGCCTTTATCCGCCAGTTGCGCGAACAGGGCGTGGGGCTCGATGCGGCCGTGCGCGAAGGCGCGCTGACCCGCTTGCGCCCCGTGCTGATGACGGCGCTGGTAGCTTCGCTGGGCTTCGTGCCGATGGCGATCGCCACCGGCACGGGCGCCGAAGTGCAGCGCCCGCTGGCCACCGTGGTGATCGGCGGCATTCTGTCATCGACCGTGCTGACCCTGCTGGTGCTGCCGCTGCTGTACCGGCTGGTCTATCGCAAGGAAATCTAGTTGGGTTTCCGGTAGCCGCCTTCGATCCAGTTGGCGGCCGCCGTGGCGTTGAACTTGAAGGCGGCCGAGGTGCGGACCTTGGCAATCTGTTCGCCCTCGGCGTCGTAGGCGCTCAGTTCGGCATACGGGTGGTCTTCGTCTGGCACGATGTCGAACATCACCTTGACCTGGCCCTCGTCGGTGGCCACATACAGGCTCTTGTGCAATTGCGCGTGCAACTGCTGTTCATGGCGGCGCAGCACTTCCGAGGCCGTCTTGACCAGCGTATTGAACGCGTTGACATCGAGCGGCTTCGGATTTTTCTTGTCGCGGCCCATGGTCCACGGCCCCACCAGGGCCGGTTCCGGTTCGCCGTCCTTGATCATGGCCACGGCCCAGCCTTCATCTTCTTCATTCTTGATCACCCGGGCCGTCCAGCCATTGCCCACCCACAGGCGCGGCTCCTGGATCGGGGCGTCATGGTCTGGCTCGGAAGCGGGATCGGGGAAGGTGGAAAACTCGGTGCTCATGGCGGTGCTCGTTCGATGGTTGGGGCTAGCATGATAGTCGAAAACGGCCGGGCATGAGGCCCTTCTTGGCGATTCCCCCTTAGACGATCTCGGCAAAAATACAAGTCATCAATTAGTAGACAAATTCTAACAATCGAGCTTTGATATTTCTCAATACAACCTATTATTACATCGCAATATAGTTGTGTTTTTTGAATTCAAATATTGCATTTAATAATGCTTGGTTGCAAGCAACTTTCATCCCCGCGACGCCCCTCGACCCCGTACGCCGCACGGTCTGCATGTCCACCCGCACCAGGCATCTCCCGTAAAAAAGCAGCGTACATATTAACTTGAGGGAATAAAAATGAAACTACTCGCTACCATGGCCTTCGCCACGCTGGCTGTCGCAGGAACGGCCAGTGCCGTCCCCGTCTTTACAGCAGGCGGCACAGCCGTCGCTGGTCAAGGAATGGTGTCGTCCGTTGCGGGCGCCACCACCATCGACTTCAACAGTGGCATCCTGCCCGCCAACTACACGGACGGTTCACTGTTTTCGGGAACCAACGGCAACCATGCCGCGCCTCCCGGCGACACGAGCTTGTATCTGTCGGCCGGTGTTTCTTCCGACCAGCACACACCCGTGACCGCGACCTTCAGCGGCGGCCTCAGCTATTTCGGCTTTTACATGGGATCGCCTGACACTTACAACAGTGTCACCTACACCTTCGCCGATCACAGCACGACCACCTTGACGGGCACGCAACTGGCCACCCTGGCCGGCGATTTGCCCAATGGCAACCAAGGCGTGGGACTGTACATCAATGCCTTTGCCGGTGCAGGATCGAAAATCACCTCGGTCGCCTTTGCATCGGGCCAGAACGCATTCGAGACGGACAATCACGCCTTCATCAGCGCGGTACCGGAACCGGAAACCTATGGCATGCTGCTGGCCGGCCTGGGCTTGATGGGCTTCATGCTGCGCCGCAAGACCTGACATCTGCTGCGGTCATGCGCGAAAAGCCCGCGAAGCGGGCTTTTTTCACGCCTTGCAGCGGAAGCAAACGCTAGCACATGCGCATGGCGGGATGGGCAGGCCAGGTCAGCGGCGGGCCGGGAGGTATCCAGCGCGGATCGATGGCTGGCAGCGGCACGTGGTAATTATAGGGATTGATGATGATCGGCGGAATGGCCGATGGCGCACCGACGGGCTCGGCGAAAGACTGCTGGGCGCTACGTTGGCGCGTGCTTACATGGTCATGAAGGGATAACGATTGATCCCCGGTATCTGCAAACAAAAGCATGTTGCCCTCCTTGCTAGACTGAGGTGTTCAGTATAGGACGGCGCACGTATATTTCAAGAAAAGAAATCTTGTTCGTCAACAGCGTATCCTGCCGCGCCCGCTTTCCATGCCGTCAAAATGACCGTCTGTCGCACGCCGCTGGCAGCCATGGCGAGGGGCGATTACAGTGTGAACATCCTGAGTTCACCAGTACATCACCCCACAGAGGCATATCATGAAAAAATTCCTTACCTTCGTCTTCATCCTGGTCCTCGCCTGCCTGTTTTTCAACAAGATCAGCGGCAGCAACATGACGATGGACTTCAATGGCAATGACGTCGACGGCCCGTTGGAATTTCTGTTCGGCATGATTTTCGCTGGCGGCGGCTTGCTGATCGCCCTGCTCGCCATCATCTGCGCGGCCGTCGTGGTCGGCCTGGTGATGACGGGAGTCGGTGTGCTGATGGTCGCCATCGTGGCTGGCTGCATCGCGCTGGGACTGCTCTTCAGCGCGCCCTTCATGCTGCCGCTGCTGATCCCTGTCGCCATCATCTGGGTCCTGGTCAGCCGCAACCGCAAACAAGGCAATCGCCACTGAGAACTTAGCTATTCATGAACTGGCTCAACACGCCGCCGGCGCCGCCATCGTTCTGCTCTATCCGGTTGCGCCCGCCCCGCTTGGCGCGGTACAGGGCTTCATCGGCCCGCGCCAGGACGGCGTCGCAATCGGCGTCCGTGCCCGCCATGGCCGCCATGCCGATGCTGACGGTACTGTGGATGACCACCCCGCCATCGGTGGTCAAGGCGCTCTCGGCCACCCGGCGGCGCAGGCGTTCGGCAAACACGGCGGCCGCCGCCAGGTCAGTTCCGGGCAGCAAGATAGCAAACTCTTCGCCTCCCACCCTGCCAGGCACATCGACCTTGCGCAGCTCTTGCCACATCAGCGCGCCCAGGTGGCGCAGGACGGCGTCGCCCACCGCGTGACCATGCTCGTCGTTGACCCGTTTGAAATGGTCCAGGTCGAGCATCAATACCGTGGCGCCACTGGCCAGTTCGCGCTGCAGGCGGGCATGTTCATTTTCCAGCGCAGCCATGAAGTGGCGGCGGTTCGGCAAGCCGGTGAGAAAATCGGTGGTCGCCAGTTGCAGCAATTCCGCATTCATCCGTTTGCGCTCGGTAATATCCAGCGACGACACCATCACGAAGTCCAGGCTGTCCGCATGGCCCGGCATCACCAGCAAGCTCAATTCATTTTGCCGCGCGGCGCCGTCGAGACGCACAAAGCTGCCTTCGCATTCAAACAGGTGGGCGCCGCCCACCAGCGCCAGCAAGGCATCGCCAAAACATGGCATGGCATCGTCATCGAAATTCTGCGCCAGGCTCAGGGCGCCGCGCCGCTGGTCGTCCAGGTTGGCGCGCACCTGCGCCAGCGCGGCGCCATTCGCATCGATGATGCGCACCAGGCTTGCCAGGCGCTTCAATTCACCGGGATGGGCTTGCCAATACGCGGTCAGGTCGCCCACACCCGATTGCACCAGGGTATCGAGTGCATCGCGCACGGCCGACCAGTCCTGTTCCCACAAGGCCACTGGCGCATGGTCATACAGGCTGCGGAAACGCGCTTCGCCCGCGCGCAGGGCTTGCGCCACCTGGGCTTGCTCGATCGCCATGCCAGCCAGGTGCGCCGCCTCTTTCATCCGCGCCAGATGGGTGGCGCCGGGCAACATGGGCTGGCGATGGTAGGCCATCAGCACGCCCAGCACCTTGCCGTTACCACCACGCACGGGTTCGGCCCAGCACGACTGCAGGCGGGCGCGCCAGGCCAGTTCCATCGCGCCGGGCGGGCCGCCATCGGCCTGCATATCGCCGACAGCAACGCGCTGGCCGCTGCGCACGGCTTGCGCCGCGATACCGTGCACCCCCTGCAGGGTATCGAGGTCATGGCCGTGGCTGGACAGATTGAAAAAAGCGGGCAGGCTGGGCGCAGCGCCCAGCACCAGGCGGTGACGGCTCTCGTCGAGCAGCAAAATGCTGCACAGCATGGCCGGATGGTCAGCCTGCACGCCCAGCACCACGCTTTCCAGCACCCGTTCCAGCGGCGCGCCCGTGGCCAGCATTTCCAGCGCCTGGCGCCGCGTCGTCTCGCGCCGCTCCATCTGGTGGCGTTCGCTGATATCGCGGAAGGTCCACAGCCGCGCATGGTCATTGCCCAGCTGCATGCTGCGCACATATTGTTCGACCACCCTGCCGTCGCGCAGATACAGCACGTCGCGCCGTTCGCGGTGTCCCTGCGGCGTGTCGGCACGCGCGCCAAGAAAGGCCGCGGCCTGCTCCAGCTGACCTTCCACATGGCGCACCAGCGCCTCGCCGTCCGCCTGCCAGTCGAGCGCATCGGGCACTTGCCATAAATCGCGAAAACGCCGGTTCGACGTAAAAATGTGGCCCGCCAGGTTGTCGACCAGGATGCCGTCGATGGTGGCATCGAGGATGTTGCGCAGCATCGCCTGGCTGCGCTGGGCCGCTTCGGCCATCGCCAGCACGCTGGCCTGGCCCTGCGCCAGCTGCACCGCCATGTCGCTGGCGCGGGCCAGCGCGGCCCTGGCCCGGGCCCGGCTGGCCGCCAGCAGCCAGGTGGACAGCGCCAGCAGCAGGCTGACCACGACACCGGCAGCCGCCACCGCGTGCGGCCGGGCCAGCGCCTCGCCGCCGAAGCCGGGCATGGTCCGCACGCGCAAGGTCCAGGCATGGCCGGCGATGCTGATCAGGCGCGTCGAGACCAGCGTGCCGGACGCCTGCAGCGGCAGCGTGCCCGGCAGGCTGTCGTACATCAATGCGGCCTCGGCCAGCTGCGGGCCATCGTAGATTTCCAGGTCCAGCAGGCGCGACACTTCGCCGCCCACGCCGGCCATCAGATCGTTCATGCGAAATGGCGCAAACACCCAGGCGCGCAGGGCGGCGCGGCGCGGCGGCACGCTGGCAAGCGGCTGGCCATGGGCATACACGGGCAAGACGATCAGGAAACCGGAAACTTCCTTGTTATCGCCATCCTGCACCAGGTGGATCTTGCCCGTCATGGCCGCCAGCCCCGTATCGCGCGCCTGTTCCAGCGCCGCGCGCCGCACCGGCTCGGACAGGATGTCATAGCCGAAGGCCAGCAGATTGCTGTCGCTCAAGGGTTCCAGATAGGTGATGGGCGCATGCGCGGAACGTGCACCGGGTGGATGGATGACATAGTCCGGGTAGCCTTCGGCGCGCATCTGCGCTTCATGCCGGGCACGCGCCACGCCAGGCACCAGCGGCAGATAGCCGATGCCGTGGATGCCAGGAAAGTGCAAGTCCACCTGCTGCTGCGCCAGGTAGGCATGGAATTCATCGCGCGTGACTTCCTGCGAACTGGCGTACAAACCCTGCACCCCGTGCAGCACCTGGATATAGGTTTGCATGCGGCTGATGATATTGCCCGCCAGTTCGCGCACGCGGAAATCGAAATCGGCCTGCACCTGCTGCCGGCTCACTTCGCTGGCATTGCGCCAGGCGCCATACGTGAGCCCCAGGCACAGCATCAGCACCAGCGTCGCCAGCAGGCGCGGCCCCACCCAGTCCGCTACCGGCTTGGAGAACCACGACGAAAACACGCGTGTATGCATGAGGGCCAGGGAAAACGCTACGATAAGGTGGCAAGCGGGGGCTGCAGACGAGGCTGGCAGCGGCTTTCAGCCGCATCGGCAACGACCATCCGTCGCCGATGAAAATGATAGTACGTTACAGCGGGCGGACTGGCAACCGCATAACATGTATCAAAAAGACCACAAAATTATTGAGCCATGCGGACGGGAAGCATGGCGCTGCGGGGAGCAGCGCGCAGGGTGGCTGGCCAGGCAAAGCCCAGCCGTTGCTTGCAGACAGACACTATTTATTTGACAGTCTTGCGCGCCGCATATTGCTGATAACCGTTGGCGCGCAGCGCACAGGCAGGGCAAGTGCCGCAGCCATAACCCCAGTCGTGCAACTCACCCCGCTCGCCCAGGTAGCAGGTGTGGGTGCCGCTGCGGATCAGGTCGACCAGCGGCTGGCCGCCCAGGTCTTCGGCCAGGTCCCAGCTTTGCGCCTTGTCCAGCCACATCAGCGGCGTTTCCAGCTTCAAGCGCGTATCCATGCCCAGGTTCAAGGCCACTTGCAGCGCCTTCATCGTGTCGTCGCGGCAATCCGGGTAACCGGAGAAATCCGTCTCGCACATGCCGCCCACCAGCACCGTCAAGCCGCGGCGATAGGCCACGGTAGCGGCCACCGTCATGAACAGCAAGTTACGGCCAGGTACGAAAGTATTCGGCAAGCCATTGGCCTGCATCACGATTTCCACATTCTGCGTCATGGCCGTATCGGAAATCGCGGAAATCAGCGACAGGTCTATCATGTGGTCTTCGCCGAGGCGGCTGTTCCACTCGGGCGACTGTGCGCGCATCTGCTGCAGCAAGCCGGGACGCACGGTCAGCTCGATCGCATGACGCTGGCCATAGTCAAAGCCGATAGTTTCCACGCGGCTATAGTGTTTCAAGGCCCAGGCCAGGCAGGTGGTGGAATCTTGCCCACCACTAAAGAGCACCAGTGCGGAGTCGGTTGCTAGCATAATTTTTATTCCTTCTGTTTATCTGTTGCAATAGTGCGCAAGGAAACATGTTCCCTCCGCAAAAGATACTTATTCGTCCGCCATCTATTTACCTAATCCGGTAACATGCAGTCAGCATTTACTCATCTGGAGCACCATGTTTTCTGCACGATCACCAGGACATATAGCGGCCGACAAGGCGATACGACCACGAATTTTGGCACAACTGGTGACAAAAGTAATGGGACAACTGACCTTGGCCGTCGCCGGCGGCACTCTCCTGGTGTTTTCAATGGGCTATGCCCGGGCACAGGAAGCGCAGGCTGGCGATGCGCCAACCGAGCAGGGCACGACTGAAGCCACGGCGCCCGCCCTGCAATACGAGGTCAAGGTGAATGCGCCCGGCGACCTCGATGAGTTGCTGGAAAAGAACCTGGAACTCGAACGTTTCCGCGGCAACCCGCGCATGGACCGCGAACAATTGCAGCGCCTGGTGCGTGATGCGCCCGAACAAGTCAAGAACCTGGTGGCCACGGCCGGCTTTTATACGCCCACCGTCAAGGTGCGGGTCGATACCACGGGCAGCAAGCCGGTCGTCATCGTCGATGTGGAACCAGGGCAAGCCGTCACGGTCGACAAGGTCGAGCTGGAATTGCGCGGTTTCGACTCTACCCCGCCACTGGCCGCCAGCGAACCGTACGACAAGGAAGCGCTCAAGCGCAGCTGGTCGCTGAAGACGGGCGACGTGTTCCGCCAGTCGGACTGGGAATCGGCGAAACGTGCTCTGCTGCGCGAAGTGGTGCAGACGCGCTACCCGCGCGCACAGCTGCTCGACACGCAAGCCGTGGTCGATCCGGACACGCACAAGGTGTCGCTGCTGGTGGTGCTCGACAGCGGCCCCGAGCTGCGCTTCGGCGAGCTGCGCATCGAAGGATTGAAACGCTATCCGGAAAACATCATCACCAACCTGAACAAGATTCATGCTGGCGACTATTACAGCGAAACGGCCTTGCAAGCCTACCAGGCCGCCTTGCAGGATACGGGCTACTTTGCCAGCGTGGAAGTGAGCGCCGACATGAGCAGCATTCTCAGCGAACAGATCGAGGCAGGCCAGGCCAGCCAGGATGGGGCAGAGGCGCCCACCGACGCGCCGGCCGCCAAGCCCGTCTATCGGGGACCGGCGCCGCAATTGCCGCTGGTGGTGCGCGTGACGGAAAACAAGCAGCAGAACGTCAGCGCCGGTATCGGTTTCAGTACCAATACGGGTAACCGCGTCCAGCTCAACTATGACAACCTGAACGTCTGGGGCACGCGCTTCAAGAGCGCGATCACCATGGAGACGAAAAAGCAGGCGGCGCACACCAACTTCTATTTGCCCACCACTGCGCGCGGCTATAGCGACAGCGTGGGCGCCTCGTTCGAGCGCAGCGATATTTCCAACGAGATCACGGCCGTATCGGCCATCTCGGCCAAACGCAACTGGGGCGGCACCAACCTGGAACGCAGCCTCACCTTCGAATTCCTCAGGGAAGACAAGACGGTGGTGGGCCTGGAGCAAACGCGCAGCAAGAGCTTGCCGCTGACCTATTCCATCACCAAGCGCGACCTCGACAGCCTGCTGTTTCCCACCCGTGGCTACGTCATCAATGCCCAGGTGGGCGGCGCGCTGTTGCCGGTCCTGACCGACGAGCGCTTCGTGCGCGTGGCCGCCAAGACAGTCTGGTACCGTCCGCTCGGCGAAAAAGGCGAAGTCATCCTGCGCGGCGAAATGGGCGCGCTGGGTTCGAAAGATAAAAAAGGCGTGCCGGCCGTCTACCTGTTCCGTGCCGGCGGCGACCAGTCCGTGCGCGGTTATGCCTACCAGGAACTGGGCGTCAAGGAAGGCGACGCTACCGTGGGCGGGCGCTACATGGCCACCGCCAGTGCCGAATACCAATACTGGTTCATGCCGAAATGGGCGATCGCCACCTTTTATGACGCCGGTAACTCGGCCGATACAGTCAAAGGCGCGCTGACGCCAAAATCCGGTTATGGCCTGGGCGGACGCTACAAGAGCCCTGTCGGCCCCATCAATGTGGACGTGGCGTATGGCCACGCCGTCCACGCTTACCGTTTGCACTTTTCCCTGGGATTCACTTTCTGATGTCTGAAATCACTACCGAGTCTCCCGAGACCACGCCACCCGCCAAGAAACCGCGCCGCTGGCCCCGTTATCTGGCCATCGGCATCGCCAGCCTGGCCGTGCTGCTGGGCGCCGCCTTCTGGTTCCTGGGCCGCGAATCGACCCTGCAACTGCTGGTGCAAAAAGTGGCCAGCGCCAGCGGTGGCGAAATCGAAGTGAGCGGCGTGTCCGGCTCGCTCTACAACCGCATGCACCTGGGCCATGTCAGCTACCGCAGCAAGACGCAGCACATTACGGCCGAGAATATCGACATCAACTGGTCGCCGTTCCAGTATTTCTCGGAAGGCATCGCGATCAGCGAACTGCACGTGGCCAGTTTATCCGTGGAAAGCACGGGACCGTCCGATGAACCGGCCACCATGCCCAGCAGCCTGGCCTCGCCGTTCAAGGTCGGCATCAGCGATGCGCGCCTGGACAAATTGACCCTGGTCAGCGCGGACGGCAACACGGTGCTGGAAAAAATCCATCTCACCTTGTCGGGCGACAAGAATGAATGGCGCTTAAGCGATGCCTCCGTCAGCACGCCATTCGGCCTGGCCAAGGCGGACGCCACCATCGCCGCCACGCAACCCTTCAAACTGAAGGGCATGGCCAGCCTGACCCAGCGCAACCCGGCGGCGGGCGAAAAGCCAGCCGCCGTGGCCCTGCAACTGGGCGGCGACCTGAATTTGCTGAACATCACGGCCAAAGGCAGCGCCGGGCCCGCCACGGCGGATGCGCGCCTGGCCCTGGCGCCGTTCGATCCGGTGATCATCCTGCGTTCGGCCAGCATCCAGGGCCGCAACATCAATCCTGGCCAGTTTGATGCCACCTTGCCACAGGCAGATTTGAGCCTGGCGCTGGACGCCGCCATCGGCGACAAGCAAAGTGTCTCCGGTAAATTGTCGGTACTTAACCACGCCACGCCTGGCCCCATCGACCAGCACAAATTGCCGCTGCGCCAGTTTGACGCGCGCCTGGGCGGCACGCTGACGGCTACCACCCTGGAATCGGCCCTGATCGACCTGGCTGCTGCCGGTAAATTCACGGGTAGCGGCAAGCTGGACCGCGAGGCGGCCGACGGCCCGATCGGCAGCGCGCACCTGTCCTTGCACACGGACAGCATCAATTTGCAACAGGTGTACAGCAGCATCAACAGCACCAAAATCGTGGGCGACATCGTGCTGGACAGCGATGGCAAGACGCAAACCCTGCGCGCCAAACTGGGGGAAGCCAAGCTGCGACTGGACCTGGAGGCGAGCATGGCCGACTCGCTGGTGCAGTTGAGCAAGGCAACCTTGCAAGCGGGCAAGAGCCAAATCAACGCCACGGGCCAGATCAATTTAAAAGATGAACAAGCCTTCAAGGCGGTGGCCAGCGCCAGCCGTTTGAACCCGGCCGACTTCGGCGCCTTCCCCGTGGCCGACCTGAACCTCGATGTGCGGGCCAACGGCCACGTTGCCCCCCAATGGCTGGCCAATGCGGACTTTACCGTGCGCCCCAGCAAGCTGCTGGACCAGCCTCTGTCGGGCAAGGGCAAGCTGACGGCCGATGCGCAACACTTCAGCGGCATCGATGTGGCGCTGGCATTGGGCAAGAACACCCTCGCCGCCAAGGGCAATTTCGGTGGCGCCGGCGAAAAGCTGAACTGGAACGTGGATGCGCGGCAATTGTCCGCCCTGCAAAACGACTTGCTCGGTGCAATCGTTGCCAGCGGCGTCGTGCAAGGCAGCTTGCAGCAGCCGCGTAGCACTTTTGTCGCCGACGCCAAAGGACTGGGCTTGACCAGCGGCAAGCGCCCCGTGGCCGACAGCGTGATCCACGCCAGCGGCGAGGTGGGCTTGACGGGGCCGAAGAAGGAAGCCGAGCTGAAAGTGGCCGGCAGCGTGGAAAAAATCAACCCGGCCGCGTTTGGCGCCCTGCCGGTCGGCAATATCAATGCCAGTTTCGACGGCAGCGGCCGCCTGACCAGCGACTGGCGCGTGGCTTTGAATTTAGCCCTGCGCGACTCCAGCTTGCAAAACGCGCCGCTGGCCGGCTACGCCAGGTTGTCGGCCAATGCAAAACGCCTCGACAGTGTGGACGCGGACTTGCGCCTGGGACCGAACAGCCTGCTGGCCAAGGGCGCGCTGGGCGGCGCCACGGATAAACTGGACTGGAAACTGGACGCG
Source organism: Janthinobacterium sp. Mn2066 (assembly GCF_049319705.1). Lineage (NCBI taxonomy): Bacteria > Pseudomonadati > Pseudomonadota > Betaproteobacteria > Burkholderiales > Oxalobacteraceae > Janthinobacterium > Janthinobacterium sp. Mn2066. The sequence continues at coordinate 101,224 of NZ_JBMOUF010000006.1, forward strand.
CCGCAATTGTCCACCCTGGGCCCGCGCTTTGCCGGCGTGCTGCGCGCTGCCGGTTCCGTCTCCGGCAAGCTGGACGCACCGGCCGCGCAACTGTCGCTCGATGGCAAGGACTTGACCTTCTTTGGCGACCAGCAATTGAAAACCGTGAAAGGCAGCGCCAGCGTGGGCGCCGGCCAGGGTCCACAAGACGCCATGGTGAGCGACCTGGAAATCACCGGCTACAGCACGCCCAGCTTCAAGCTGGCCGGTGCGCGTTTGAAATCGACGGGCACGCGCGGCAGCCATACCATCAACCTGGCGGCGCGCAACGACGATTTCGACGCCAGCGTGCAAGTTCGCGGCAGCCAGAGCGGCGCCAACTGGACAGGCAGCATCGACAGCCTGCAAAACAAGGGCCGTTATGCGCTGGTCTTGCAGGCGCCCGTGCCAGTCAAGGTGGCCGGCCCGGCCGGCAGCGGCGTGGCCGGGCTGGGCCAGCCGGAACACATTTCTGTCGGCAACACCATCATCAAATTGCCGGCGGGCAGCATCACCATGCAAAACCTGAACAAGGACGGCGCCCGCTGGACCAGTTCGGGCCAGGCGGCCGGCGTGGCGCTGACGTATCTGGCGCAAGTGATTCCGTCATTGCAGGCCAACGCCCGCAGCGACCTGACCCTGGGCGCGCAATGGTCGCTCGACATGCAGGCGGCCATTGCCAATCAGAAAGAACCCAAAGCCCCCTCCTTGGCAGGCATGCTGCATGTCTACCGCGAAAAAGGCGACGTGACGGTGGGCGTGGAGCAGCCGCTGGCACTGGGCTTGCGCACCCTCGATGCGCGGGTCGATATCGCCAACCAGCAACTGCGCCTGCAAGTCAAACTGGACGGTGCGCGCGCGGGCCAGAGCGATATCAATGCCACCGTGCATATGCTGGACGGGCGCATCGGCAACGATAGCGCATTGAACCTGACGGGCACCACCAGCATCGCCTCGCTATCCTGGCTGGCGCCGCTGACGGGCCAGGCAGGACTGGAACTGGGCGGTGGCCTGACGGTGGCCCTGACAGGCAGCGGCACCATCGGCGCGCCGAAATTGAATGGCGATATCAACGGCAGCAAGCTGCTGGTGAGCTGGGCCGACCAGGGCTTGAAGCTGCGCAATGGCGTGCTGCAAGCCAAGCTGGCTGGCGACCAGTTGCAATTGCAGCGCCTGAGCTTTGACGGCGGCGATGGCAAGGTGCAGGCAGACGGCTGGGTGCGCTTTGCGAACGGCGAAGCCAGCCTGGAATTGAAATTGATGGCCGACCGCCTGCAGGCGCTGTCGCGCCCCGACCGCACCCTGGTCCTGTCGGGCAACAGCACCCTGGTGCGCAATGACAAGCATTTCAGTTTCGACGGCAAGTTCAAGGCCAACCGCGCCCTGATTGAGCTGGCGCCGCAAGACACGCCCACGCAAAGCAATGACGTGGTGGTGCTGGGCAAGAAAACCGCGGCCAGCAAGGAAGCACCATCCTTGCCCCTGAATATAGACCTGGAGTTTGATCTGGGCAACGCCTTCCATTTGCGCGGCATGGGACTGGACGCCGACCTGGAAGGCAATATCCGCGCCCGCGTGCTGAACCGCGCCGCGCCACGCGTGACGGGCAGCATCCGGGTCGCCAGCGGCGTATATGCCGCGTACGGCCAGAAACTGTCGATCGACCGGGGCGTGATCAACTTTACGGGCGCCTACGATAATCCAGCCTTGAATATCCTGGCCGTGCGCAAGCGTCCGGAAGGCGATACCTTGTCGGAAACCAATGTGGAAGCCGGCGTGGAAGTGCGCGGCACGGCCCAGGCGCCGACCGCCAAGCTGGTGTCCACGCCGAACGTGTCCGATAGCGACAAGCTGGCCTGGCTGATCCTCGGCCACGGTGCGGAAGCAGCGGCCGGCGATGAAATGGCCCTGCTGACGACGGCTGCCGGCGCCCTGTTCGGCGGCACGGGCGGCGGCTTGCAAGGCAAGCTGGCCAATTCACTGGGCCTCGATGAAGTGGGCCTGTCGCAAGCCCAGGGACTGGAAAGCACCGTGGTCACGGTCGGCAAGCGCTTATCGTCGCGCGCCTACCTGACGTTCGAGCAAGGCACCAGCACGGCCAGCAGCCTGGTCAAGCTGCGCTACAAACTGGACCGCCGCTTCACCCTGCAATTCCAGACCGGCACCAATAATGCGCTGGACGTGTTGTATACGTGGGCGTTTGATTGAGTTAACCAACAACAAAGGGCGCCTCGGCGCCCTTTTCTTTCGCTGCTGCAAACGGGCTTACTCAGCCACGTCCAGCCCGCGTTCGATCATGCCTTCGACATACGCGCGCAGATATTGTTCCAGCGCCGGGCCAGACAGCACGTTGGCGGTCAGCGCGCCGTGCGGCGAGCCTTTCAGCAGACCATCGTGGTACACGCGCGCGATCCAGCCCACGTCTGCTCCGGGCGTGTAATCGATTTCATAGTCAAATGACTCTCCGCTGACTTTGCGCGTATAAACTTCCTTGATAATTGCCATCTAAAACAGCCTTTCTTGACGAGATTAACTGGGGTGCGGATCGGGCACGGGATCATCCTGCGGCACCGGATGCACGGGACCGGGATGGTGCCCGGGCGCCGTATCGGGCGCCCATGCGGGTTCGTGGGCAGGCTGGGGATCATCGGCAGGCGCCGGATCGGGCACGCGGTGGGCATCGCTAGCGATGGCTATCATGGCTGGCCTCCTTGACGACAAAGGAAGACCATACCACGCAACGCCCACCGATTGCCTTTATTTCACTGCTTGCTTGACCTCGGTTTCAAGCGGCTTGGCGTTCTTCACATATTTCTCCAGCCAGTTGTTGCTTTCATACAGCATCTGCATGATCGATTCGCGCGCGCGGTAGGCGTGGCTTTCGTTAGGCAACATCACCAGGCGCGCCGTGCCGCCCAGGCCTTTGACGGCCTGGAACATGCGTTCGCTCTGGATCGGGAAGGTGCCAGGATTGTTGTCCTGCTCGCCATGGATCATCAACAGCGCATCCTTGATCTTGTCGGCATAATTAAACGGCGACATGGCTTGATACACATCCTGCGCCTTCCAGAAGGAACGCTCTTCCGCCTGGAAGCCGAACGGCGTCAGGGTGCGGTTGTAGGCGCCGCTGCGGGCGATACCGGCACGGAACAGACGCGTGTGCGCCAGCAGGTTGCCCGTCATGAAAGCGCCATACGAATGGCCGCCGATGGCAACGCGGTTGCGGTCGGTCACGCCACGCTTGACCACTTCATCGACCGCCGCTTCGGCGTCGGCCACCAGCTGCGTCAGATAGGTATCGTTCGGTTCCTGCTCGCCATTGCCGACGATGGGGAACGATGGATTGTCCAGCACGGCATACCCCATGGACAAAAAGGCGGCCGGGCCCCAGTAGCTGACGGCATTGAATTTATACGGCGAACCCTTGGTCTGGCTGGCGGCGCTGGCCGATTTGAATTCCTGCGGATACGCCCACATCAGAGTCGGCAGCGGGCCGTCGCGCTTCACGTCGTAGTTCGGCGGCAGCATCAACGTCGCCGTCAAGTCCACGCCATCGGCGCGCTTGTAGCGGATCAGCTCTTTCTGCACGTCTTTCAGTTGTGGCAGCGGATGCGGGAAATGCGTCAGTGCCGTCAGTTGGGCCGCGCCCTGCTGCTTCAGGTTGCGCACATAATAGTTCGGCTGTTCGGTCGGCGCTTCACGCGTGGACAGCAAGCGGCTGCCGTCTTCATCGAGCACGGCCACCACGTTTTCATAGTACGGCGCGGCGCTCTGGAACAGGCGTTCCGTTTTCTTGGTGGTCAGGTTGAAACGGTCGATGAAGGGACGCTCGCCCTCCGCCGTGGCGCCCTGGCCGTCGAGCAGGATGGAATTGTCGGCAGAGACCAGCAGGCGCGGCAAGCCGGCAGCGTCAGGGCGCATCACGGGCTGGCCCGGATCGTTGTAGCGGTCTTCCAGCGAGCGCGTGGACAGCAGCTCGGCCGGCGTGGCGGGCTGGTCCGGCGTGATTTTCCACTGCTTCACGATCCGCGTCTTGTACCAGGCTTCCGTCAGCAAGGCCAGGTCGCCCCGGCCCCATGCCACTCCCTGATAACGCGAAGCCAGCTTGGCCAGCACGGCAGGTTTCGCCGTGAACGGCGCCGCCTGCGTGTAGACGATATCGCGGATCTCGGCCGCCTTGGCCGGATCGCCGCCATCCTGCGCTTCGGCCCACACCAGGGTGGCAGGCGCATCGACGCGCCAGCTGACCGAACGCACGCCTGCCGACACGGCGTCATTGCCTGGTGGCAATCCCTCTTCCAGCGGCAGGCTCGCCACCGTATGGGTCACCTTGCCGGAGAGGTCGCGCACTTCGATCTTGTGGCCGAAATCATAGGCTGGCACGATGTAGGAGTACGGGCGCAGGATGCTGGTCGTCAGCAGGTTCTTGCCGTCCGGCGAGCTCGATACGCGCGAGTATGGACCAGGCTGGCCGACCAGGCGCTGCTTGCCCGTCACGTCGAGCAAGGCCAGCTGCACGGTGATGTAGTGTTCAAACAGCTTTGCGTCTTCTTCATTCTTCAGCAGATCGGGGTAAGTACGCAATTGCTTCACGCCGCCGCCCGGGTTGCTGTCCTGCGTGGCAGGACCGGTTGGAATCCCCACCGACTGCGCCACCGCGCCCAGCTTGGCCGGTTTCAGCATCACCAGCAAGGTTTTGCTGTCTGGCATCCAGGAAAAACCACGTCCGTTCACCGCCGACAAGGGCTGGCTGCCCAGCTTGCGCGCCACTTTCGTCTGCACGTCGAGCAGCCACAGTTCCACGCCAGACTCTTTCACGCCCTTGGCCGGGTCGGCATAGGCGACATGCGTAAACGCCAGGTAGTGCTGGTCCGGCGACCAGGCCAGGTCGGCGATGCGCGGTGTTGCCGGCAAACCACTGACCTTGATCTCTTTCTGCGTATCGATGTCGAGCAGGCCCAGGCCCGTGTAGAAGCTGAAACGGCTGGCCGAATAGGTGCGCGGATTGATGCGCAAGCCGGCCAGCTTCAGTTCCGGCTGCGCCACTTCGCTGATGCTCGGCAGCGACGGCGTCGGCAGCACGGCGGCCAGGTTGCGTTTCGGGCTCAGGTTCAGGACCGGTGCGCGCGGCGCATCAACGATGGCTTGCAAGGGCGCTGGCGGCAGTTGGTAGCCGGCATCTTGCGCCATGGCCAGCGAGGACGAGGCAGCCATGAGGCCCACGGTAATCGGCAACAAGGGCAAAGGCAAACGTGTAGACATGGGACTCCAGGAATGGTTGAGTAGTCAGGAATAACGACACTGCACCGCCCCTGGCGGTACTGTGGGACAGAGCATATTGATGACATGGCATGAAAATGTCAATAAGCAACTTTTCCTGCCTGCGCGGCAATGCCGCAGCGGCAGCGATCTGGCTTACAATCGCTGTTTTATCCGCACCCCGAACGCATACATGGAAACCACCACCCTCGCCCTGCTTTGCCTGGCCCCGCTGCTCGTCTGGCGCATCTATTCACGCCTGAAAAAACTGGTGGCGCGCCAGCAATCGCATCTGTGGCGCCATTGGCTGGTGGCAATCGGTTTTCCCGCGCTGATTTTATTTCTGGCGACAACGACGAAATTCGACATCCTGCCCCTGTCCAGCCTGGGTGCGGGCGTACTGGCCGGCGGCTGGCTGGGCGTACTGGGCCTGAAGCTGACGCGCTTCGAACAGGCGGGTAAACATTTCTTTTTCACCCAGCACCGCTACCTGGCGATGGCGATCACCATGCTGTTCGTCGCCCGCCTGCTGTACCGCGGCATGGAAATCTACCTGAACACGCGTTTGCCCGTGCCCGTGCCGCCGCCGCCATTCGGCCAAAGCCCGCTGACCATGGCCGCCTACGGCCTGCTGACCGGCTACTACGCTACGTATGCATGGGGCTTGATACGCTGGAGAAAGCGCAATCAGGCTTTGCCTGAGAGCATGTGAGCGCAAGGGCTACCCATCAGGATGCCCGATACAGCCGGAACTGGTGGGCGGCCGTATAGAACAAGCCCATGGCGATGGGAAGATAGGTGAAATAGAGTCCCACCAGACACAGCACAAATAAAACGATCAAGCTGCACCAGGCCAGACTGCGTTTCAGGGGATGCAATGTCATCGGCATCAATGGAAGTTAAATAATTTGCAATTGTAGATTGAATATATCCACAGAGCAACTTACTACCGCACCGCCCGCCATTACGGCGCTATCGCTGGCGCCACGCCCTGATGCTCGCCCGTGGCCGCCACATTGCCAAAGTACACGTCCAGATCCTGCTGGGGCCGGAAATTGCGCAGCTTGACTTGCAAGGTAGTGGAATTGATCTTGCTAAAGGTGCCGGGGAAGCACAGGCTGACCAGCTCGTCCGGCTTGCCCTTGATCAGGTTCAAGGTAAAGTCTTCGATGCCATTCTTCCAGGTGTTACCGGTCGTCAAAATATACGAAACGGCCACGGCATTGACCACGCCGTTCTCGCCTGCCCTGGCGGACAGGCGCTGCCAGGTTTTCTGGAAAGCCTGGTCGCTGCAGTATTTCTTTTCAAATGCCTCGTCATTGCCCAGGTAAGTGGCAGCGCTACCGGCGGCAACGAACGGCGCATATTGGTGGCGCACGCGCACGACTTTGCCGGCGGGGAATTTCTGCTGCCACAGATAGCTGACTTTCACGGTCCAGGCCGGCACCCATTCCTCGTCGTAGAGCTGGCCCAGCAAGCCTTCCTTGAGCAGGATGGCGCGCTGGGCCTCGCTCAAGGGCGCCACTTGCTGGTCGAACGGCGTGTGCGAGGGGAAATACGCGATCTGCTGGTCCGTCAAACCCAGCTGGCGCAGGCGGGCCGTCACGTCCTTGCCGGCCAGCATGGCAACGAAGGTGGTGTCATACGGCTTGCGCTTGCCATCGACCTCGACGGTGAACTGCTGCGGCTGGCCGTAATACGTGGGCGAGCCGTGGTAGCCGGCCGCGTATTCGGGCAAGGGGAAGAAGATCGTTTCCTCCACATCGCTGTTTGATTCGTTGAGGAATTCGTAATCGACCTTGATCAAGTCGGCGCTCACGCTGAGCACTTCCTTTTTCATGGCCACGGCGTCCGTCTTGCCAAACACGATGCCGCCGGCGCTTTGGGCGGCGATACCGTCGTTGGCCATGGCGGGAACCGCACTGGCGATTGCCAGTGCGGCGGCCAGCGCGCGCCAGCCCGTCAAGCGGCCTTGCCCGCTGCCGGCTCCTGGCGGCGCTGCAAGACGAAAATCGGCTGCGCCCATTGCGTATCCTTTTTCTTCTTGCTGGTGATCAGGGTCAGTTCCGATGGATCATACACATCCGTATTGTGCGTCAACGGCGTCGTCATCAGATACTGCGCTTCCGTATTTTTCAGAAACTCGCCGACCAGCTGGATATTACGGATATCGAGGTGGGCAAACGGTTCATCGATAAACACGAAGCCGCCGGAACCGTCTTCCGACTTCAGCAAACCGATCAGCAGCACCAAGGATTTCATGACTTGCTGGCCGCCCGACGCTTCGCCATCGTTCATGCCGATCACGCCCTTGCCATCGAACTTGAAGCGCACATGCAAGCCAGCCTGCGACAGTTGCACATCGTCGTTTTCCAGGCGCACAGGGTCGGCATGCACTTCGATGCCGGCCAGTTCGCCCAGTTCCTTGATGTTCTTGCTGTAGGTCTTGATGGTGTAGCGCAAGCGTTCCATGTAGGCGCCACGGGCATTGCCGGTCGCTTCGATGGCGCGGTTGTTCTGGTAGCGGCGCTCGTCGGTTTCCGACTGACGGCCATGCAATTGATCGGACAAGCGATGATGCTGGTCGATCACGGTGGCGTCCAGTTCCCAGTCGTCACGCGCCAGGCTGCTTTGCAGGCTGGCCACGCGCAGGTCGACCTGGTGCGAGTTTTGATGCTCGGCCACCAGCGCGGCGCGGCGCGACGGCCGGCGCCAGCTTTTCGGCAAATGGCGCCAGGCGCGGCGCAGGGCCAGCAAGGCGCGCGCATGTTCGGCGCGCTGCTCGATCTGTTTCTTGTAACCCAGGCGCGAACCGGCTTCCGCCTCGGACAAAGCCAGGCGTGCGTTTTGCCACACAGTATCGGCGCGCGTACGCACCACGGTGGCGTTCTTGGTCAGGTTTTGCAGCTCGCCCAGGCGGCTGCCTACTTCCAGGCGCTCTTCTTTCAAGGGCTTGGAATTGCGCACGGCTTCGGCGAATTCTTCCTGACGGGCACTGAGTTCCTTGGCCGCATCGACACCGGCGATACGCGCCTTCAGGGCGCCCACTTCCGAGGCCAGTTTCGAAATCGCCAGGGTCAAAGTATCTTCCTGGCCTTCCAGGCCCGGCAGGGAACGCAGCAGCGCTTCGAGGCGGCCCGTGCGGCCAGCCTGGCCGAACCGATACCGCGAGGCTTCCACGAAGAGCGAGCGGCCACCGCGGCGTTCGCGGTGATACGCCTCGGGCGTGATCCATTCCTCGTGATTGCCCAGTTTAAAACCGGCTTCCACGGAATCGACACGCGCAATACGCGACAATTGTTCGATCAGCCAGCTCGGCACCGGTGCGGAAAACTTCACCACCGCCAACAGACTTTCATCTTTCGCCGTTGGCGCCGTGACCAGCTCGGGCACGATAAAGTGGCGATAGCGTTCTTTTTCCGCCAGGCGATAGGCAGCGGCCGCATCCTTGGCCTTGTCCAGCAAGACGACCGAAGCGTAGCCACCGAGCACGCCTTCGACGGCCCCTTGCCAACGGCTGTCCGTCACTTCGACGATATCGGACAGCATGGCGTGGGCGATGCCCGCGTCACGCAGCGCACGGCGCATGCCGCGTACATTGTCCGGCTCCGGCATGGCCGTCTTGCCTTGCAACGCGGCAATCGTCGCCTGTTCAGCAGCGATACGGGCCGACAAGGCATCGCGCTGCTGGCGTTGGCGCAGCAAGTCGGCTTCTTTCTGTTCCAGCTGGGCCGCCACTTCGGCGATATCGCTGCCGGAGTCCGCCGCCAGCTTTTGCAGGCGTTCCTTTTGTTCCAGCAAGCTGTCCAGCGGTTTCAATTTCGCATTGATCAGGGACAAACGGCTCTGCAGGCCGATCGATTCCTGCTCCAGCAGGGTTTCATTCATTTGCGCATCCGACAGCGCTTTTGCCTGCGCGGCCAGCGCATTGCGCTTTTCCGTCAGTTGCTGGTCGGCCTGCGCCATCGGCTTGCGCGTTTCGCGCAGCTGGCGGCTGGCGGTAGCGGCTTTTTCGCGCGCTTCGTGGTACTGCAGGCTGGGCAGCACTTCTTCGAGCAGGTTGCGGCGTTCCTTGTGCAAGCCTTCCCATTGATGGTAGTTGGCCACGCGCAGGCGCAAGCCTTCCAGATTGGTTTTTGATGCTTCCAGTTCCGTTTCAAAGCGCTTCAGCTCTTCTTCCGTATCGCGCTGATGGCGCTTGGCTTCATCGTAGGCGTCCAGCACTTCCTTGTCGCCAAACACCTGGAACACCAGGTCGAGCAGCTGGCGCGGCGCGTATTCGCACAGCTTGTCCGTCTCGCCCTGCTCCAGCGCCAGCACTTTCGACATGGCCGGCGACAGGCCGGCATTGGCCAGGCGCTTGCGGTAGTTTTCCACGCCCAGCCAGTCGTTGGCGTCGGTGATGTCCTCGATCTGTACATTGCCTGGACGCATCAGGTACTGGCGCTTCCAGTCGCCGCCATTCTTCTGGATCTGGCAGAACAGGGTCACTTCATCGTCGCTGAAGAAGCCGGAGCTGCGGAACGGGCGGTTCGAAAGCTGCTTGCCCATGTTCTTGTTGTCGACCACGGCACGCAGCCAGGCCGTCTGCTGGCCCGAATGGCGCGCATAGTGCTTATACGTGCGGCCCATCGAGCAATCGAGGCCGAACAGGGTGCGCAGCGCGTCGAGCAAGGTGGTCTTGCCCGAACCGTTCTGGCCGGCGATGGTGATGATTTTCGCGTCGAGCGGAATATTCTTGATGCGCTGCCAGTAATCCCAGTGCACCAGTTCAAGTGATTTGATATGAAACATGGGCGCTTTCAGTGAGGGATGTCGGACGAGGTGTCATCGTCGGTATCGTCGGTATCGACGGCAAGGTCGGCGTCCGCGTCGAGCAGCGGATCGCCAACCGCCACCAGGCGGGCCGGTGCGCGTTTGAAGACGTCGGCCAGCGCGCCATTGATGATGCGTTCCTTGAGCACGTCGGTATCCATCATCAGGTCCAGCAGCGGGCCTTCGAGCAGCACGTCGCCGCGCCGTTCGATGAAGCCCAGCTTGGCCAGCGTGCCCAGGTTCATGTCCATGCGCGTCTTCTTGCCCAGCTTGTCGCCGAAGTCCGACAGCAGCGCCTTGTAGGAAATGCCGATCGAAGTGTCTTCCGCGCGCGGCAGCGGCTTTTCGGTGCCGAACATATCGTTCTGGTCATCGTCTGCATGCTGGTGCGTTTCCTGGCGTTCGCGCTTGGGCAGGATGATCTGCGCCCACAGCACCACCAGCAAGGCCACGCCATCGCGGGCCAGGCCAAAGTTATTGTTTTGCCACACATCGCGCGCGCCGAAAATCTTCGGCTCAATCGTGCGCGTCAAGGCCAGCGTCACATGGTCGGCATACACGTTGTCGAGCAGTTTCAAGCCGCAGGCGAGCAGACGCGCATCGACTTCGGCGCGGAACAGTTCGTCGGACAGCACGCGCTTGACCAGCTTTTCGTCGCGGCGCAGGGTTTGATGCGTGAGCAGGCGCGCAATCAGGATTTGGGAATCGTCATTCATCGGCGGTGCCGCTATCTAAATCAAGTGAAACATTCAGTGAAAGCGAGGCGATCGACATGGCTGCCACGTGGGGGTCGGCCAGTTGGACCATCTCGTCGGTCGGTGTAAAGGTGATCGGCAAACGGGCCAGTTCAGCCGTCGCGCCCTGCAGGCTCGCTTCGGACACATCGCCCAGCAGCGGCAGCATCGAGGCGCGGTACGAGGCCACGGCAAAGCTGGCAGGCAGCAGCGAATCCTGCACCGGCACCGACTTCGGTCCCTCTTCGCCGATGCTGGGGAAATTGCCCAGGCTGGCGAAATTGGACAGGCGCTCCAGCAAATCGTCGAGTTCCAGCTGCATGGCCGGGCCATCGCTGATGGTGGTCGGCGCGTCTTCGCCGCTGGGCAAGCCCGTATTGGCCACGCCGGCCGCCCGTTCGGATAACAGTTCCGTTTCGGCCACGTCGATCATTTCGGCCGGCGTCGAGAACAGCGGCACCACCGGCTGGTCGATGGCGCCTTCGGCCAGGCTGGCCAGGTCGTCATGCAACAGCAGCCAGCGCTTGATATCGGTGGTCGACAGGCCCGACTGGCCCAGGTGCACGCGCTGGCGCTCGATCTGGTTCAGGGCGCGCGAGAACATGCCTTGCATATTAAGCAACTTACTTTGCGCGCGGCCGATCGCCTGCGCCGCCTTGTGGGTGGCGCCATCCGCGTTTTCATCCGAGGTAATCGCCAGCAAGATCTCGGACCCTTTCTCGACCCAGTCGCAGGCCATGTTCCACTTCGCCTGCGCCGCGCGCAAGCGGAATTCGGAACCGGAAGCGATGGCGTCGGAAAACTCTTCCGTCAAGTCCACCAGGCGCCCCAGCAAGTGCTGCAATTGCTCTACCGACACGCCGCCCACGGCTTGCGCACCGGCCACCTGCGACAGCAGGAAACCCATTTCCGCTTCGTCTTCCGTCTGGCCCAGGCCCAGCAGGCTGTCGATGGCGGACAAGACATTGCGCGCCATCGGCGTCACGCGGTACACACCCTGCTGCGCATCCCACGCCAGCAACTGGTTCGAGCGCAAGCGCAGCAAGACGGTTTCCAGGCTTTCCGGCAACAGATAAGCGAGTTTCTGGTTGATATCGGCACGCGTGTAGGCGGACGTGGCCACGTCGGCCGCCAGCTCGCGCAACACCAGCAAACGCACCAGCACGCCGTCGAAACCGCCATGGAACAGGGCCGTAAACACTTGCAGCAGCGGCTGCGCCCGTTTCAAATGGAATACTTGCTCGATTTCATCGGCTGAAATATTCGGCTGGAAATGCGCCTGCAAAGAATCGTGATGCTCCTGCTCTGTCTGGTTTGCATCCGCAGCCACGGCTGCACTTGCCATTATATCAATCATTCTATTCCGGATGAGTGTTCTGCGGGCGGCGCAGCGGGCGAAAGCGGCGCTGCGGGGCGGGGGCGTCAGTATATCAGTTCTGACATGCAATTCGACACGTGGGAGGGGGGAGTGCGGCTGTCAGGCGATTGATTAATGAATCAATAAAAACCCACACCAGGAATGAGGGTCCGTTCCTTCGGAATCGTGATACGCCCATTAGGCGTATCACCCCGGCGGGTCTGACCCCACAACGATAGCAAGCACTTACTTTTTAACGATCTTCTGCAAGGTTTGCTCCACGTAATCGCCATCGACGTCGGCAAACGTCACTTTCACGGGATACCATTCCAGCGATGGCGCCAGCCACAGGTCGACCTGCTGGCCCTGCTTGTTCGGCGGTGGCGCCTTGATCAGATGCAAAGCGGCCACGTCGCCCTGGCCCGTGTTCACGCTCTCTTCCTTGATCACCTTGAAAGTCCAGGGCTCGGCATCGCGGCGGCCGGCCACAAAAAATGTCCATTCGGAACCGGGCACGAATTTTTCGGGTGCGGCGCGGGCCACGCTGACCAGTTGCCAGACGGTGCTGTTGCGGTCTTGTTCGCCGCCCTTGAGCGGATAGCTGTCGTCGCCTTCACTAAAGACGATGGTCTTGCTGTCGCGCTTGAAGGTGGTGGTCGCGGCATCCTGGCGGAAACGCTTTTCCACGAATTGCGACGGCGCCAGGCCAAAATCATCGACCGCGCCATCGCTGCGCTGTTCCAGGATCTTGCCGAACAGGGGCACCTTGGTTTCCGCCAGCAGCGAATACTTGCCATCGCCGGCACGCCAGTTGCTGACCGACTCGCCCGCCAGGGCAATGCCGCGCTGCTTGGCCTTGATGGTGTACGTCAGGTCGGCCGATGGCGCCAGCTTGAAGGCGCGCTTGATCACGGGATGGTCGACCGGTGCGTCCGCCATGGCGGGCGCCATGGTCGCGGCCAGCAAGCCTGCTGCCAGCATCTGTTTAAAGGGAGTCAAAGGTTTCATTTATTTTCCTGTTGCATAGTTGTCGAAGGCGCAGCGACGGTAATTTTGGAAACGGTCTGCGTGGTCAGCGCCCCGCTCGCCTCAGTATTGCGTATTTGTACCGGATACCATTGCAAGGACGGCGCCAGCCAGATATCGAGCTGCGACGAATACGAGCCCGGCTTCGGTGGCCGGCTCAGATGCCAGGTCACCAGGCGGCCCATCTTCGTATCGATCTCTTCCTGCCCCACCAGCTTGAAGCGGAACACGGTCGCCTCGGTCTCTTCGCCCACCTGGATATCGATATTGCCCGCCAGCTGGTTCACGTCGCCGCGACCGATGGCGGCCAGCTGGAACGGCACGCTGGCCTTGTCCTGCGCCCCGGGCAACCAGGGCACGGAAGCCGTGCTGGCCGAAAACGTGATGGTTTTCTGCGCCGCATTGAAGTGCGTGGCCGTCTGCGAACGGCCCTTGCGTTTTTCCGTCGCCGTGACAGGCACGATGCCGTTGTCAGCTATGATACCTGTACTGGTCAATACCAGCAGATTGATGCGTGTAATCAATATACTCAAGCCCACTTCCAGCTTCAGCTGGTAGCTGTCTCCCTTATTTTGCCACGACATGGCCGCCACGCCCGTCCATTTGGTGCCATCGGCATCGCGGCGGTCCACCTGCATGTCAAATTCGGCCGACGCGGGCACGTTGACCTTGTAATGCGGTGGCGCAGGGACGGGCGGCGGCGCAGGTTCAGGCGCGGGCGCCGGGACCGGCTCGGGCGCAGTTGCCACGGCCGCTGGCGGCGGCGCAGTGCCGGGAGCCGCGGCCGGCGCCACGGGGCCTTCCGGCACATCGCTGGGCGGCGCCGTCAATTCAGCCGCCACGCTCGATGGCAACGGCGTTTCCAGCGGCGGCGGCGGTGGTGGCGGCCGGGGCCGGGGCTGCGGCCTGAGCTTCGGTGGCGGTGGTGGCGGAACGGGCAACGGTAGCGGCTTGGGTGGCGCGGCGATCAATTCCATGTCCACCACGCGCGTGACATCCTGCGCCGGGCGCGTGCTACCGGCGTGCGAACTGAGCCAGTCGAGCGCCAGCACATGCAGCACGACGATCACCGCGATAAAGACGACGGTGCGGCGGCGCGGCGGCGAAAAGAAGGGGGCGGGCGTCATGGCTGCTAGTGTAACGCCACTTACACTATTTCTGACGAGGAAGACCACGCTACGGATCAGCTTTTATGTAAGAAAATGTTGATGAAAAATGTCTGCAGGATTACGTCAGTTGCAAGCTGATATCTGCTAGGCTAGGGGTATCGACCTACCAGGAGACTTCAGCATGGCTAATCCGCAAATGCCCCAGATGCCCGGCGCAGCAGTTGTGAGCGATACGCTCGACTTCGTCAAAAACCTGTGGGGCAGCATGAGCGTGCCTGGCATGGGGGTGCCGGGCATCACGGCGCCCACCTTGTCGGTGGAAGAACTGGACAAGAAAATCAATGATCTGAAGGCGGTCGAAGCGTGGCTGAATCTGAATACCAGCATGCTGCGCGGCAGTATCCAGGCGCTGGAAGTGCAGCGCGGTACGATTGCCACCTTGAAATCCATGGGCGCCTCGCTAGCGGCAGCCATGAACCAGCCTGAAGCGAACGAAAAATCGCTGTTTGAATCGGCACCCTACGCTTCCGCCTTCTTCCAGCAGCCAGCGCCACCGGCGCCTGCCCCGGCAGCGGTGCCAGAACCAGCGCCGGCGCCACCGCCAGCGGCGCATGCCGAAGCCAGCAACCATGCGGCAGCCCAGCTGGCCAATCCGAATGCTTGGTGGAATTTATTACAGGATCAATTCAAACAGGCGGTGTCGACGGCGATGTCGCCCGAGACGCCCAGCAGCACCGGACAGGCCAAAGCCAAGGGAGCGGCCAGCAAACGGGCCAAGCCTGCCGAATCAGGTACTGGCGCGAACGTAGGGCGAAGCGCAGGAAACAGCACCGTCAAGCCCAAGGCGCCCGCCAAGCGCGCGGCGCCCAAGGCGGCGGGTAAAGCCTGACAAGACCTGACAAAACCGTAGCGAGCCGATGGGAGGCTCGGCGCCCCCGTTGGCCTGAGAAACGGAGCTGTGCGGATGCACGGGCGCCGAGTCAGTGAGCATCGGAGGCCGCAAATCGCGACGCGCAGTAGGTTTTGATCGGCGTTCCAAGCTGCCCGGAAGCAGCAACATGATCAGGCGAGACGGTGAATGCGGATCGCCTCGATCAAGTTATCGGCCTGGCGTTTGACGTCACCGATGGTGATCAGGCCTTCGTCGGCCAGCGCCTTGGCATGCTCGTACGAGGACTGGAATGTTTCCAGCGTGTCGCCCTTGGCGGCTACCGGGCGTACCCAGGCGATGCTGCCGACTTTCATTTTTTTGTAGACTTCATTGACCACATCACGCATATTTTCATCCTTATTGTTATAAAGCAACTCCAGCGCGGGCAAGCCCACGCCGGCCTCTAGTTTATCATCCGACACGGCCACGCACGGCTTTCACTGGTTTTTCCACCACAGGCGCGGCTTTTTCCAGCACCACGGCCTCCCCTTCGGGCGCGGGCGGCGGGGTCAGTTGCAACAGTTGCTCCATCAATTGCGCGAAACGTTGCTGACCTGGTGCAATTTTGTCTACATACAACAACACTTCCATCGCTTCCTCCGCCAGCGCCTGCTGGTAGCCGCGCTGCTGCAAGAAGGACACGATGATTTGCGCCGAATTGAACAGGATGCGCAAATTGTTCGGCAGTTTTTCGCGCGCCGCGCGCATCCATTCGACTGCCTCGTTGAGCTTATCGGTCTTCCACAGCAGCACGCCCTTGTTCATCAGGTCCGACGCTTCCTTGCGCGCAGCGTTGATCAGGCTGGTGCCTTCATCGCCCATCTTCGCCTTGTCGAAGATCTTTTGCACCTCGTCCTGCACCACCTGGTTGTCGTGGTTATTCTTGACCACATACGACAGCAGGCCGGCCGGCGCATCCTTGACGCCGACGGCGAACAGCAGGGTCGCCAGCTCCATGCAAATGCTTTTATCGGGCCGCACGGGGTCCTCGGCCAGCATCGCTTCGAGTTCGTCGCCGCAGGCGCGCGCACGCCGGTAGTCACCGGTTTCGTGATACACCATGCCTTCCGTGATCTTGGAGCGCAAACCGATCTGCTCGGGCGGGAATTCACGCTGCGCCAGCAACAGCCATTGCAGCGCCTCCTTGGCGACGTTTTTCAAGCCGCATACGCGCGCCAGGCCCAGGTAGGCGTCGGGCGTCTTCATGACGGAAAACTCGCCGATGGCCACGCATTTGCGAAAAGCCTTTTCCGCCATCGCCACATTGCCGATCTTCAGCGCAGCCTGGCCCAGGCTGCGCTGACGCGGCACGGAATTGGGCGACAGCCGGGCCGCTTTTTCCAGCACGCCACAGGCTTCCTCGTGCTGCCCCATCAACTGGTAAGCCACCGCCATCTGGTCGTAGGCATCGATGTAATACTTGTTTTCAACGATCACGCCCTGGAAGATCTGCCGCGCCGCCTCGTGTTCGCCGTTATTCATGCGGATCTTGCCCAGGCCTGCCTTGGCCCAGCTGTAATCGCGCTCGGCCAGCACCTTTTCATACACGGCGCGGGCCTTCTCCGGCTCGCCGCTTTTCAGCAGCAAACTGGCTTTCATGCGCAGCAATTCCAGCTCGTGCAGCTTGTTCAATTCGATCTGCGCATCGCACAGCTTGGCCGCCCGCAGATAATCCTTTTCCAGGCAAGCCTGGTCGATTTCGCGGAATACCTGCTTCTTGTGCCACACGCGGTTCAACCGCGTCAGCAGCACGCCTTCCGTGATCGGCTTGATCAGGTAAGCGTCGGGCTGGTGTTCGGCCGCGCCCATCACCGATTCCACGCTTTTTTCGGCCGACACCATCAGCCACACGCTGGACGGCGCCGTCAGGTTGCGCACCCTTGTCTCTTCCAGCACTTGCTGGCCGTTCTTGCCCTCGCCCAGGTTGTAATCGCACAGCACCACGTCGTAACGCGTCTTGGCCAGCAGCTTCATGGCTTCGCCGCCGCTGGCCGCCTGGTCGATATGGCGCGCGCCCAGGTTGCGCAAGGATTCGCGCAGCAGGATGCGGATGCCGATAAAGTCGTCGACCAGCAGATAATGTTTGTCGGCCCAGTCCGTGGAACCTGCCTCGATGGCGCTGCCCTTGTTTTCCGTCGTCATGGTGATAGCTCGCTCAGGGCAAACGCAGGATGAAGCAACCGCCGCCCAGGGCGCCGCCATTGGCCAGCGCAATGCTGCCGCTCTGGCCGCGGTATTTGTGCATCTTCGCCACTTCACTGGAAAAATACAGTCCCAGGCCTGTGCTGTTGGTGGAAAAATCCACGCCCGCCTGCATGCCGTTCATGGCGGCGCTGCCCGCCTCGATCAGGGCCTGCGAATAGCCTTCGCCATTGTCTTCCACGCGCAATTCGAGCACCGCGTCCACTTCGCGCGCGGACAGGCGTATCGTGTCTTTGGTATAGCGGATGGCGTTATTGATGGCATGCGCCAGCACGCCGATCACCAGGTCTTCATCGAGGGTCCAGATCAGGTCAGCCGGAAAATCGGTTTCCAGGCGTATGCCCTTGGAGGCCAGCAGGATTTTTTCCTGGTCCACCACCTGTTCCACCACCTGCCCCACCAGTTGCGGCTGCACGTCGAACGGGTAGCCGGGCTTGCCCACTTCCTTGTACAGGGCCAGCAGCTGGATCAGGTTATCGTTGAGGCGCTTGGTCTGGTACAGCATTTGCGCCATCTGCAGGTAGGCTGGCGCATTCTGCGCCGCATCAGCATCCGCCCTGGCCTGTTCGGCCGCCAGCAGGGATTCCAGCGTGCCACTCAGGACGCTGATCGAATTTTTCATGTCGTGCACGGTCGACGCCAGGAACAGGAAAAGCTCGGGCGAGCTGTGTTGATCTTCCACCGGATATCTCCTTGGGCGCCAGCGGCACCGCGCCGCGGCTCAAATATTGCCTCAAGCAAATTATACCGCCCGTGAGAGCGCATCAGCCAGCATAGCGCAGAAGTCGGCGAGATGGCACAAACACCATAAAAAATGCCGCCCCGCGTACAACACGGGGCGGCATCAAGCTAATGCATGCTGCTACTATCCGCGCCGTGCGCCAGCCAGGCGCCGCACGACCGTGATCAGGCGGTCGATTTCCTCATAGGTGTTATAGAAGGCGAACGAGGGGCGCACGGTCGCTTCCACGCCAAAGCGGCGCAAAATCGGCTGGGCGCAGTGGTGGCCCGAGCGCACGGCGATACCTTCTTCATTGAGCGCGTGGCCCACTTCCGACGGCTCGTAACCTGCCAGTACAAACGAGGCCACGCTGGCCTTGTCCAGCGCCGTGCCGATCAGGCGCACGCCCGGTATCGACTTCAAATGATGGGTGGCATATTCGAGCAAGGCGTGCTCGTAGGCGGCGATGTTTTCCAGGCCGATGCGCTGCACATAATCGATGGCCGCGCCCAGGCCCACGGCGTCGGCGATATTACCCGTACCCGCTTCGAAACGGTTCGGCACGCCCTGGTAGACGGTGCGTTCGAACGTCACGTCGGCGATCATATTGCCGCCGCCCTGCCATGGCGGCAATTGCTCCAGCAAGTCGGCCTTGCCATACACGGCGCCGATGCCCGTCGGACCGAATACCTTATGGCCCGAGAACACATAAAAGTCCGCATCGAGCGCCTGCACATTGACCCGCAGATGCGACACTGCCTGCGCGCCATCGACCACCACGCGCACGCCGGCCGCATGCGCCAGCGCGATGATCTGCGCGATCGGCGTGACGGTGCCCAGCGCATTCGATACCTGCGTCACCGACACCAGCTTGGTGCGGCTATTGAGCAGCTTGCGGAATTCATCGAGGATGATCTGGCCGCTGTCGTCGACGGGAATGACGCGCAGGGTGGCGCCCTTTTCCGCCGCCAGCTGCTGCCACGGCACGATGTTGGCGTGGTGTTCCAGCTGCGAGACGATGATCTCGTCGCCAGCGCCGATATACTTGCGCCCGAAGGTATTGGCGATCAGGTTGATGCCTTCGGTGGCTCCCCGCACGAAGATGATTTCATTGGGCGAGCCAGCCCCCAGGAAATTGGCCACCTTGGCGCGCGCCGCCTCATACGCATCGCTGGCGCGGGCCGCCAGTTCATGCGCGGCGCGGTGGATGTTCGAATTTTCGTGCGCATAAAAATACGCGATGCGGTCGATCACCGATTGCGGCTTGTGCGTGGTGGCGGCATTGTCGAACCAGGCCAGCTGCTTGCCCTTGACCCGTTCCGACAGCACCGGGAAATCGCGCCGCACGGCGTGCACGTCGAAAGACGCCGGCGTCTGGTGATGTGACTGATGTGGTTTGGCTTCCTGCCTTGCCGGCAGCACGGTCTGGAAATAAAACTCGGGCTGGCCACCGGCCGGCGTGACCGGCAACTGGCGCGCAGGTGCGCGTTCAGGCGTGGCAAACAGGCCGCTCAAATCCTCGGCGCCAGCGTTGCCCTGCCCCTGTCTTGCCAGGCCATCGAGATTGCCGTTCGAGGCAGGATAACCATGCGCGCCGCCGACAAAATAATACGGCGAGGGCACACTGATGGCAGAGGCGCGCGGCGTCGGCACGGAGGCCGGCGCAGGCGCTACCGGCACTTCCAGCGGCGGCGTCACGGGCGGCACTTGCGCCGTCGCCACGCCGGGCGCGATGGCCGCAAACGACGGGCCAGGCTGCGGTGGCGGGCGGTTGGCATAGCGGGGGGCAGCATCGAGCACGCTGCCCGAACCGCCCAGGCTGGGCGACTTGTCCACGGCAGTGGGCAAGCCTGGCAGGCGCGCGAAAAACTCGCCTGCCAGGCGGTTCAGGGTCGCTTCGTCGGGCAGCAAGCCTGCCGCCACACCATTACTTGTAGGTGTCTGGGTAGTCATGGTATTTACCGATCTCCACGTCTTCCAGTACGGCCACCGCATCGTCGGTCAGCACGGCCAGCGAGCAATACAGCGAAATCAGGTAGGACGAAATCGCGTGGCGGTTGATGCCCATGAAACGCACGGACAGGCCAGGGCTTTGCTCGCCCGCCAGGCCAGGCTGGAACAGGCCGATCACGCCCTGGCGCTGTTCGCCCACGCGCAGCAGGATGATCTTGGTCTTGCCGTCTTCGATCGGCAGCTTATCGGACGGCACCAGCGGCACGCCGCGCCAGGTCAGGAACTGCGAACCGAACAGGCTGACGGTTGGCGGCGGCACCCCGCGGCGCGTGCATTCACGGCCAAAGGCGGCAATCGCCAGCGGGTGGGCCAGGAAGAAGCCCGGCTCCTTCCATACCTTGGTCAGCAGTTCGTCGAGGTCGTCCGGCGTCGGCGCGCCCGTCAGGGTGAAGATGCGCTGGTCGTCATGCACGCTGGCCAGCAGGCCGTAGTCGGGATTGTTAATCAGTTCGCTTTCCTGGCGCTCCTTGATCGTCTCGATCGTCAGGCGCAGCTGTTCCTTGATCTGGTCGTGCGGGCTGCTGTACAGGTCCGATACACGGGTGTGCACGTCGAGCACGGTGCTGACGGCGTTGAGGAAGTATTCGCGCGGCTGTTCTTCGTAGTCGACGAAGGTTTGCGGCAGTTCCGACTCGTCGCGCTGCGAACAGGCGACGCGCACGTCTTTCGGATTCTTGACACGGTTCAGGCGGTAGATACCCGCTTCCACTGGCAGCCACTGCAGCAGATGCACCAGCCAGCGCGGCGTGATGGTGGATAACTGGGGAACGCTCTTGCTTGCATTGGCCAACTGGCGCGCTGCGTTATCGCCAAGCGCAAATTGACTCTCTGGTGCTTCTGCCATGAATACTCCTAATGAGGAAAAAGAATATGCTTATCTGAAAAACAAATAAAGTATCGACGGCCTCCCCATTTCTCTCAACATGCTATCGCCACCAAGTCTGGCCTTACACCAAACAAAACCTACTGCGCGCCACGATTTGCAGTCTCCGATGCTCACTGCCTCGGCGGCCCCGTGCGACGCACAGCTCCGCTTCTCGACCACAACTCGCTTCCGCTCGCTACGGTTTTGTTAGGTGTCGTTACGTCTCGCATTAATCAACCAGCTCCGGTTCGCAGCGCGCCATCAGGCTGGCCAGGCCGATGCCCAGCGCGCCAGCCAGTTTTTCCACCGTCAGCAGCGATGGCGTGGCCGCGCCCCGTTCGATTTCGCCGATAAAGGAGCGGTTCAAATCGGCTGCTTCGGCCAGCCGCTCCTGCGACCAGCCATGTCCTTCGCGTAACTGGCGCACTGCCAGTCCAAACTGTTTGATCAGCATCGTGTCCTCAAGGTTGGTGGGAATAGGAAGCAAGCACGGCATCGGTTTCGCGCGGTACTTCCTGGTGGTTCTGCGCCTGCGTCACATGGCTGTGCGGCGCCACGTTACGCGTCAGCCAGACATTGCCGCCGATGACGGAACCCTGGCCGATGGTGACCCGGCCCAGGATGGTGGCGCCCGCGTAAATCACCACGTCGTCCTGCACGATGGGGTGGCGCGCCAGGCCTTTTTTCAGCACGCCGTCGCTGCCCGCAGGGAAGCGCTTGGCGCCCAGTGTCACGGCCTGGTAGATGCGTACGCGCTCGCCGATGATGGCCGTCTCGCCGATCACCACGCCGGTGCCGTGATCGATGAAAAAGGACGAACCGATGACGGCGCCCGGATGGATGTCGATGCCGGTCTGCGAATGCGCCACTTCGGCAATGATGCGCGCCACCAGCGGCGCCCCCAGCACGTGCAGGCTGTGCGCCAGGCGGTAATGGATGATGGCCAGGATGCCCGGATAGCACAGCAGCACCTCGTCGACGCTGTGCGCAGCCGGATCGCCATGGAAGGCAGCCTGCACGTCGGTGTCGAGCTGGGCGCGGATGCGCGGCAGGGCACGGGCGAAACGCTGCACGATGGCCAGCGCCTGCTGTTCGATGGGCACCGTCTGCTGCAAGCCATGCTGGCGCGCGTGGTAACTGAGTTCACGCCGCACCTGTTCATGCAGGTTGGTCAGGGTCGTATCGAGCGTATGGCCGACAAAAAAATCTTCGCTTTCCTGCTGCAGGTCGAGCGGCCCCAGGCGCATCGGAAACAGCGCCGCGCACAGGGCGGCGACGATATCGCGCAAGTGCTGGCGCGAAGGGAATTCGCGCGCGCCGCATTCCTGGCTGCTGGTCAAGCCTTCCCGCCAGCGCTCGCGCACCGAGCGCAATTCATCGACAATCTGGCGCAATTCCCACTGTGGTTGGGCAGGGAGAGTAGCAGCAGGGCCCGTAGGCAAGGCACGCTGGTTCATGATAGTCCTGAATGAAGGGGGAAAGAACGGAAGGAGCGATTAATCCTGTAACCAAGGTAAAGCATGCCAGCGCCAGCCGCCGCTGTGGCCACGCTGCTGCTGGTCGTCGAGGTCGCCCTCGAAGCCTTGCGCGATATTGAAGACGTTCGTAAAACCGGCCTTGGCCGCCGCTTCGGCAGCCAGCGCCGAACGCTTGCCGCTGCGGCACAGCAGCAGCACCACGGCGGCCTTGTCGCGCACCTTGGCTTCCAGTTCACGCGTAAAACGGGGATTGCGGTTCATTGACGTGCCGGTGGCCCAGGCCACGTGCAGGGACTCGGGCACATGGCCGACAAAGACGCGCTCTTCATTCGTGCGCACATCGACCAGCAGCGCCTTGTGGGCCTGCACCAGCTGCCACGCATCCTGCGCGCTGACGATGCCGGCATACGGCAGGTTTTGCGCTTGCGCCTGCGCGCGCGCGGCATGGAGCACTGCTTCAAACGCCCCGTCGCCATGGCTGGCGCGGGGATCGAAATTCAATTCTGTTGCTGCCACTGTTACGGCCATGATTCCACCTCTTTACGTCATCAAAAAACCAGCACGAGTCCACTGTAGCGAACTTGCCTTGTTCAGAAAACAAATAAAAAAGAGAATGGAAAGATGAAAAATGTATATGGCTACGCTGCGCCCTTGCGACGCCTGTCACGTAACAAGAATCTGCCTGGATCCACAGCATCGACTAATTGGACCTCAAGCGGCAACGGTTCACCTTCCAGCTGGCAGGCCAGCAATTCGGCCGCCAGCGGCGCCCAGATCAGTCCGCGCGAGGCGTAACCCAGCAAGCCAAACAGGCCGGGCCAGCGGGGCACGTCGCGCAAGCGTTCGCAGCGGCCCGGCACGGCAGGATCGGGCAAAGCGCCTGCCAGCGGCAAGCGGTCCGGCGCCACGCAGCGAAAACCGGTGCGCCCGGCCAGCGGGGCATCGAACGCTGGCACGTTCAGGATATCGGCAACCTTGCCGATATTGTCTTGCTGGCTGGTGGCGCGCAAGGCAGCGTCACCGTCGGCATCGTAGGTGGCGCCCACGCAGACGGTGCCCTGGTACGCCGGCGTCATATAGGCTTCGCGGCACAGCACGAATGGCAGCCCGGGCAAGCTGCCCTGGACCAGGTGCGTGACTTGTCCACGCACGGCATCGAGCGGCAGGCTGGCCGCCTGCGCCAGCTGTACGGCGCCATTGCCCGCCGCGATAATCACGGTCGGCGCCCGGGCAATCAGCGTACCGTCGCCATCGCGCACCAACCATGCATCGTGCTCGCGCTGCAGGCTGACGGCGCTGCTGGAAAAGCGCCGCGTGAGCAGGCTGCCGCAGGCGTCCAGCATGGCTGCGCAGACACTGGACGGGCGCGCCCAGCCACCCTGGGCAAACCACCAGGCGCCGTGCGGCGCCGGGGCGCCCAGCATGCTGGATGCCTCCCCTGCTTCCAGCCAGCGGGCAAATTCGGGCGGCGGCAAGGCGGTGGCAGCGATCTGCCGCTGCACCTGGGCGTGCTCGGCGTCGCGCGCCAGCTGCAGCACGCCGCACTGCGCGCCTTCGAATCCCGTGCCGACTCCTCCCAGGGTTTGCCAGTGGCGCAGCGCATACAGGTAGGCGGCGCGCACCAGGCGCGTGGCGATGTTGTCGTCTTTCGACAACTGCGGCATGAAGATGCCGGCCAGGTTGCCCGACGCTTCGCTGGCCGGCTGACCATGGCGTTCAATCAAGGTCACTTGCCAGCCGCGCGCCGCCAGCCGTTCGCAGGCGGCAGTTCCGGCCAGGCCGGCGCCGATCACGATGGCGCGCCGCTCCGGTGCGACAGCCACTGCCCGCCCTGCCCCGCGCCGCTGGAACACGGCGCGCACGCCGCTAGCGTCAAACACAAAGCCTGCTTTCTGCAAGGCGGCGCGCTGCCCATCATCGAACTGCGCGGCCTGCAGGCGGGCGCCATCGTTCATCAGCCGCGCCAGCACCGTCATGGAAGATGGCACGCTCGCCAGCCAGGCTTCATCGATGCGCGCAGACAGCTGCGCCAGGCCCGCATCCACGCCGCCGATCAGCAGGTCGAGCGTGACCAGGCCATCGGACGACAGCATGCGGTGCAGGCCCGGTACAAACGGCGGCCATTGCATGCGCCACTGCTGCGGCAACTGGTGCGCATCGATGGGTCGGGGCGCCAGCGCAATAAAATGCAAACGCTGTGCGCCATGGCGCAGGCAGGCAGCGTCAAACCGCGCGGCGTCGAAATCCGTGTCGAGCGCGACGATGGTATTGGACGACATCAGGCAGCGGTGCGGCAGAAGCAGGTGGGCGCGTGGTCATTGATCATGCCGATGCCCTGCATGTAGGCGTAGATGATGGTCGAGCCGACGAACTTGAAGCCGCGCTTGGCCAAGTCTTTCGAGAGCCGGTCCGACAAGGCCGTCCTGGCGGGAAATTCACCGGGCTGCCAGCGATTGACGATGGGCTGGCCATCGACATAGCTCCACAAGAAACTATCGAGCGTCAAGCCTTCCGCGCGCAGGCGCAGATACGCTTGCGCATTGGTGATGGCGGCCGCCACTTTCAGGCGGTTGCGCACGATGCCGGGGTCGGCCAGCAATTGCGCCACCTTGTCCGGGCCATAGGCGGCGATCTTTTCCGCGTCCCAGCCATCAAAGGCGGCGCGGTAGGTTTCGCGTTTATTGAGGATGGTTTCCCAGCTCAGGCCCGCCTGCGCGCCTTCCAGGTTCAGCATCTCGAACAAGCGCCGCTCATCGTGGCAGGGCACGCCCCATTCCGTATCGTGGTATTCCACATAGCGGGGATTGGCCGTATTGGCCCAGGAGCAGCGGATGATGGTCATGTTTTTTCCGTAGGTGGACAGGACGCCAGTATAGATTATCGGCCGCGCAGGATGCGTCCCAGCTCGCGCAAGCCATGCCCGATCTCGGCCGGCGGAATGGCCGCAAATCCCAGCAGCAGCCCGGCCGGCGTGGCGCAGGCGGGACCGGCGGCGGGATCGGCGTAATGGCCCAGCGGACGCAGTTCGACGCCGCGTTCCAGGCCTGCGCGCGCCACGTCCTCTTCGGTGTGATGCGGATGGCGAAAGTAGGCGCACAATTCCAGGCCGCTGTCGGCCGGGCCACACGCGATCTGGTCGTCCAGCTCGCGCGCGATGCCGCGCAACAGCAGGTCGCGCCGCTCGGCATTGCTGTCGCGCGTGCGCCGGATATGGCGGCCAAAATGGCCTTCGGCGATAAAGTCCGCCAGCGCCATCTGCGGCACGATGGCCGTGTGGCGGTCGGCCACGGCCTTGGCTTGCACCAGCGCCTCGGCCAGCGCGGGCGGGGCCACCATGTAGCCGAGGCGCAGGCCGGGAAACAGCACTTTCGACAAGGTGCCCACGTACACCACGCAGCCGGCCCGGTCCAGGCTTTGCAAGGACGCCAGCGGCGCGCCCGTGTAGCGGTATTCGCTGTCGTAATCGTCTTCCACCACCCACGCCTTTTGCTGCACGGCCCAGGCCAGCAAGGCCAGGCGGCGCGGCAGACTCATGCTCACTCCCAGCGGCAGCTGGTGCGATGGCGTCACATACACCAGCTTCGCTTGCGGGCAGTGCGCCGCGCCGTAGGCCACGTCCAGCCCCTGCGCATCGACGGGCACGGGAAACACCTGCGCGCCGGACGCGCGCAGCGGACCGCTGGCGCCACGATAACCGGGCGACTCCATCCAGGCGCTGTCGCCGGGCGCCAGCAAGATCGTCGACAGCAAAAACAGCGCCTGCTGCGAGCCCGAAGTGATGACGATCTGCTGCGGCGTGCACTGGACGCCGCGCGACGCTTGCAGGTACACGCACAGCAGCTCGCGTAGCGGCAGATAGCCGGCCGGATCGCCATAGCCGAAATGGTGATCGGGACGGCGCCAGCGGCGCGCTTCCAGCCGGTTCCACACAGCGAAGGGAAAATGGTCGATGCGCGGCATGCCGACGCGGAAAGCCCGCAATGGTCCCCGGTGAAACGCCACCTGGTCCATGGCCGCCACCACGCCCTGCCCCCGTTCGGACAGGGGCCGCAGCAGGCCGGGCGCGGGTCCTGCAGAGGACGCGGACGGCCGTACCTCGCCGCTGACAAAGGTGCCCCTGCCTACCGCGCCATCGAGATACCCTTCGGCTGTCAGCAGCGCGTAGGCATTGAGCACGGTCTGGCGCGATACAGGTATGGGCAGCAACCGGCAAAAGTCGCGCGTGGGCGGCAATTGCATGCCGGGAGCGATGCGGCCATCGAGGATGGCTGCCTTGAGGCTGGCATACAGCTGGCGGAACAATGGCTCGCGCAGCGCGCGGTCCAGGGGCAGCGCGGCGATCATCGGGTGTAAATGGGAGGCTTGCATCGGCAGAATCTCAAATTGGTAGCTTCAAGATAGCATTTATTGGTTATTTTAAATAGCCAAAACAAGGACTAAGATAGGACCTCCCCCTCGTTATCGCACGGAGTGTCCATGCAAGAATTTTTCGCCACCGTCACCTGGCAGCGTGCCGGCCAGGAGTTCGCCAATCAGCGCTATAGCCGTGGCCATGAATGGCAGTTCGATGGCGGCCTGCGCGTGCCGGCCTCGTCGTCGCCCCTGTCGGTGCCGCTGCCGATGTCGGTGGCGGCGAATGTCGACCCGGAAGAAGCGCTGGTGGCGGCCGCCTCGAGCTGCCATATGCTGTTCTTTTTGTCGCTGGCGGCCCAGCGCGGCTACACCATCGACGATTACCGCGACGATGCGATCGGAGAAATGGGCAGGCAGGCGGACGGCCGCACCGGTTTTACGCGCATCGTGCTGCGCCCCCGCATCGCCTTTGCCGGCACGCCGCCCACGGCAGATGCGCTGGCGGCACTGCACCACGACGCGCACACGCGCTGCTACATCGCCAACTCCCTGAAGGCCGAGATCGTCGTCGAGGAGGCCCGCTGAATGTACACGCCCGCCAGCTTCCGCGAAGAGCGCCTCGACGTACTGCATGGGCTGATCACCACGCATCCGCTGGGCGCGCTGGTGCATCAGGATGAGAATGGCTTGACGGCCGACCACCTGCCATTCGAGATCGCCGCGCCCACGCCCGAGGCGCCATGCGGCACCTTGCGCGCCCACGTGGCGCGCGCCAATCCCTTGTGGAAGACAGCGGGCGCGCGGCAGGATAGCCTGGTGATTTTCCAGGGTCCGCACAGCTACATCACACCGGCCTGGTATGCGGAAAAACAGGACAGCGGCAAGGTCGTCCCCACCTACAATTATGCGGTGGTGCATGCGCACGGTCCGCTGCATGTCATCGATGAACGCGACTGGCTGCTGGCCCTGGTGACACGCCTGACGGCCCGGCATGAAGCGCAACAGGCCACGCCGTGGGCAGTGAGCGACGCGCCGGCCGGCTATCTCGACACCCTGCTCAAGGCCATCGTCGGCATCGAAATTCCCCTCACGCGCCTGACGGGAAAGTGGAAGCTGGGACAAAACCGGACGGCAGAAGACCAGTCGCGCATGGCAGATGGGCTAGCCGCCAGCCATATGCCGGGCGCCGCGCAGGCATTGGGCGCGCTGATGGCAAGCAAGGTGGACATCTAAAAAAAGGCCGCTTGCGCGGCCCCAAGGAGGTTACAGGAGACACCACGTCGCCGCGAGGCGGCATGCTCGTTCAGGCCAGATGCCCTTCCGCCACCCAGCCGCGGTTGGCGGCAGGCGCTTTCGGTTTGGGCACGAAACCGCTGCCCTTTTCCGCTTCCAGGATGATGTTGCGCATGCTGTCGCTGGCGGCCGGCCCCGGCGCAAATGCGTAATACTCGTCATTGATGGGCAAGCCCGTGGTGGCGTCGACCAGCACCGGATCGGCGGCCAGGCCCGTATCGCGGCTGGCGATCACCAGGCTGGGGCCTTCGGGGGCGAAGTTTTCATTGCCCCAGGCAATAAAGGCCAGCAGCACCGGCTTGAACGCGCGCCCCGACTTGGTCAGGACGTAATCGTAGCGTGGCGGCTTGGCGCAATACAGGCGGCGCGTCATCAAGCCGCCCTCCACCAGGTCAGCCAGGCGCCGCGTCAGGATGGTGGGCGCAATTTTGAGGCTTTTTTCGAACTCGTCGAAGCGCGTCTTGCCATAAAATGCTTCGCGCAGAATGAGGATGCTCCACCACTCGCCCACCTTGCCCAAGCTGCGTGCGATCGGGCATGGCAAGTTGTTAAAGTTGGTATGTTTCATGATCATCTCCTCGCGTAAATTTCAACACAACAATCAAAAAGTTTTTTACCAGCAACATCCAAACTTCAGTTACTATCAAATAAAGAGTCATCGCTGCGCCATGACGACTGCTTGAAAATACACACAAAATCACACTTTTCTGGCTCCGGTACAATCATGGCTGTTGCAGATACTTCACTTTTACAGACCCCAACCCCGGTGCGAAAGACGGTGCCAGCGAAGCTGTTTCACGCTGCCCACGCCCGTTTTTCACGCGATGCGTACACGATGAATGCTTTAAAGTTTGCTGTTTTACCTGCCCTGCTCGCTCTCTCCGTCTGCCAGACCACCAATGCCGGTACCGCCACAGCGTCGTTCCAGGCCAGCCTGGTGATCCAGGAATCCTGCACCATCGTCTCGCAGCGCAATAGTCCCCAGGTGTTATGCCGCCACAACACGCCTTACCTGATCCACCATCAGCAAGCCACGCCCTCGGGCAGCGGCCTGACTGTCATTACGTTTTAAAAATAAATCGTCGCCGTCACCGTATCCTTGTAGTCGCCGGGGCTGGGCGAGGTCTGCGCCGGCACCAGGCCATAGATGGTCAGCGGCACAATGGCGCCCGTCCCCGTGCCCGTAACCATGCCGGTACCGGCCGAACCATCGCCCCATAAAGTAGCGCCATCGAGCGTCGATGCCAGTCGATAGCCGATGGTTTCCCCCGTGGCCGTCTTTCTCATTTGCCGGTTGGCGACGCTACCCGTCACGGTGCCACCGTTCAAGGCAATCTGATAGGAACTGGCATTGGCGCAGCGCACCGACAAGGTACTCGTGCTGCGCAGGTTGGCAGTCAGCACGGAGGTACTCACGAACGCCATCGGCGTGGCGGTGATGGTGCAATTGTTGATCAGCGTCGCAGTGACGTTAAAACTGGCGCTGCCGGTGCTCACGGGACAACCGATGATACTGAGCAGCCCGCAGGCGGCGGCGGAATAGGTGGCGACCAGGGTGGAGGTATAGACGGTGTCATTATTGTTCCCCACCACGGGCACGGATGGCAGGGTGGTTCCGGCCGGGATCTTCGCGTACACGGTGAACGGCGTGCTGAAGGTACCGATACCCAGCAAGCTGGCAAAGGTCGGGTTGATCGTCGACGGCGCACCGGGCACGCTGGCGCCCCCCCAGATCTTGGGCGTTGCATAACTGCTGTCCACATACAGGTTGTATTCGATCCGGTTGCTGCCATTGCCCAGGTTGCGCGGCAGGGCCGAGGTCGAATTCGTGCCCAGGCCCAGGGAAACGGTCGTCGTCACCGTTGGAATCAGCAATGGTCCCAGATCCAGCAGAAAAAACTGGCAGGTCAGGGTACCCGTCCCCGTCGTCACATAGTCGCTGGTGGAAATCGGACTGATATTACCGAAATCGATATTATTGATGCTGACCGAACAGTTCCATGCGGACGCCGTCGCGCTCCAGCTGCAGCCCAGTACCGTCAGCAACACCATCAGCAGGCGGCGCATCACTGGCCTCCCGCAGGCACCGGCACGCAGCGCAAGGGACCGATCACCGGCAAGCCCGTCGCCGGACGCTGGTAGGCAAAGTGCACCGTGCACAGGCTGTCGCCGTCGCCGATGCGCAAATCGTTCTCGGCCTGCAAGTCATCGACAAAAGTCACGCCGTCAAAACCCATCAGGGTTTTCTTGCCGCTCTGCTGATGCAGCACAGGCAATCCGGTGGCCAGGAAATGGCCGGCGCTGTCTTGCACGATGATGGTGGCGGCGCTGTAGCGCTCGACGGGAAACGACGCCAGCACGCCAGACAGCGACCTGGGCACCACATTGATGTTGGTGACCGGCACGCGTGCATCGACAGCGAGCTTATCCGTGTTGATGCTGATCTGGTTATTGCCATAGGCGTTCAGGTTCGGCACCAGCAGATAACCGCTGCCGCCCGTCACGCCGATCTGCCGGTTTTCACTGAGCACAGGCACGTCCGCCACGCCGCCGGTGGACACCAGCGCAAAGCCACTACCCACCTGGCGCGTCACCGAAACATGGCCATCCATCAGCACCAGTGCGCCAGAGGCGCCCAGCGAACTCACGTTGCCCGCATCGCCGCCTTGCACGCGCGCCGTCAGGCGGCCATCATTGCCCAGGTAATCGACCTGTGCCTGCCGGTAATTAATACCGCCCGTGGCGCCCGACTGCACGGCCCAGCCCACACCGCCGCCAAAGTCTGCCGCACGCTGCGCGCTAATGCTGCGGCTGTTCACGCCGTTCTGCCGGCTGGTATTCGCGTTGATCGAGGTATTGTTGTCAAACGCCATGCTCAGGCCAAAGTAAAAACCCCGCTTCTCGCGTTCGCGCAAGTCCTGGAACAGGCTGGCATTGAGGAACAAGCCGTGAAACAGGGTGGCAGAATAACCGAGCGTGGCGATCTTCGACGCAGGCTGGCCTTCGGTCGTATAGCCGATATAGCTGAGGCTGACACTTTGTCCCGTCAGCACCGGCACGTTCAGCGAAACGCGGTCGGCCGTACGTACGATGGGACTGCCGTCGCGCGACGCCAGGTCGCCGAAGCCGGAGCTGGCGCGCATGGTTTGCGCATCGATGCTGAAGCGCGGGCTCAGGTACTGGTAGCCGGCGCTGAGCTGCAGACCGCTGCTGCTGCCCGTGCTGGCCGACAGGGAACCATTGATGACCCCCTTCTGGCCCATGCGCAGCAAGGCGCCCGCGCCCGCGTGGTACAGGCCGGCCGACAATTCCCCATGGCCTTCGACGGTCAGGTCGTCGCTGACGCCATAGCGCCCGGTGGCGCTGGCCACCGGCTTGCTTTCGTAGCCGAACATGCGCTGTCCATAGTCGCGCCGCAAGACGCCGGTCTCGACCGAATAATCGCTCAAGCCCTTGGCCAGCATGCGCGTGTCCACATACAGGGGCAAGGTGGTCGACACACTGCGCCCCAGCGCATCGTGCGTGATGATGGTGGCCTGGCCGGCGCCATTGATGCCGGTCACCTGATTGAGCACGAAGGGGCCGCTGGGCACATTCGCCGAATATTGCTGCACGCCATTGACATACAGGCTCAGGGACGAAGGCACGAGCGCCGTGCCATCGACCGAGGCGACAGGAAAGGTCAGTAAATCCGGGCGCAGCTGAAAATTCTTGCGCCATTGAAAGCCACCGATGCGCACGGAGCGGCTCCATGTCAGCGACGATGAAATCAGGTCGCCCAGTTGCCACATTTCCAGGGTGTCGGGATTGGCATGGTTCCAGAACGTGTCGAAGCGCATGTACTTTGACGCGCTGCTGCCCAGATTGATCGTCCCGGTATTGCTGAATACGCCGCTGTCATTGAAATAGCGCAAGTCGTTGAAAATGGCCGTGCGGCGGCTCTGGCCCAGTTCGGAATACAGTTCGTAATTGAGCACGGCGCCGGGCGTGACCACCGATGGCGGGATGCGCCCCGTATTGCGTGCATTGACCAGGTTAGGGGCGCGCACCGCATCGCTGACGGTCAGGGACAGGCTCTGGCGAGCGGCATCATATTCATAGCTGAGACCGGGAATCGCGTCGAGTTCCACCTCGGCCTGGCCCGATGCGCTCAAGCGCGCAGCATCCAGCCCCAGTTGACGCAAATCGTCGACATTGCCGCGCAAGCGCTTACCCACTTGGGTAAAGCGCAAGATCAGCCCGGTTGACTCAGCATTCACATTGACCTCCAGATACAGTTCATTCGCTACCGCCGGATCGCTCGGCAGGCTGGCCGGGCCGGGATCGGCCCCCGATACGGCTCCCGATACGGCTCCCGCTACGGCGCCCGATACCGCCGCGTCATCGGCCCTGGCCACCGGTGCTCCCATGAGCAGCAGTGCAGTCCAACAGGCCCGCCATGTCAGTGACCGTTTCATGGTTTAACCCGGTAAAGCCCACTGTGATGGCGCACAGGAACCATGCTCGCCATGACGGCAATGTTAGGGAATCGAATTCTTGGCAATGATCGCCTTTGCATTCACGTTGACCGAAATAGCCAGCACGCCATCGAGTGCGGCATCATTGGCCACCGGCAAGCGCCACTCGCGCATGCGGCCCGCCAGCACATAACCGAACAAGCCTTTGCTGATGAGATAGTCCGTGCCGGCCGCATTCTTGAACGTCATGGCGCCTATCTGCGCATGGAAATTGCCGCTGTTCTTTATGCGCAACATCCATTCGCCATCCTTGCGAAATACTTGCCATTCCAGCACTTCCTTGCCCGCGCCGGCGGCCGGCAGCACGAATACGGGCACCGAATAACGCAAGCGGATATCGACACCGCTGCGCTCAGGATCGACTTCGCGCGCCACCTCGTCGATCAGCACGCGGAAGGTACGCTCCTGGGCCTGGGGTCCGGACGCCTGGCGCACCAGCCGGATGATCTGGCGGCCATTGGGCGCAACCTCGACGATAGGCGGACTGGCGATCAGCTCCTGCGTGGGCGCCAGCACTTCTTCGCCATTGGCCTGCTCCCAGGAAAACACGCGTACCTGGCCATACAGCGGCTTGTCGCCCAGATTCTGCAAGGTAATCCCGGCCGAATTCTGCTCGGCCCGCATACTGATGGTGACAGGGGAAATCTGCAGATTGGCCGCTGCCGCAGGAACGGCGCCGAGCAGATTGAGCATCGGCGCCAGTGCCAGCAGTAGCCAGAAGCTGTTCAATGAGCGGCGTACCGTCATATGCGCCCTGCCTAGAAATACACGGTGGCGGTAATGGTCGACTTATAGGCGTCGGGAGCGGGTGTCGGCTGCGCAGGCACTTGCCCATACACGGTCAGCGGCTGTGCCGAACCCGAGCCGATGCCCCCCAGGGTATTGGTCCCTTGCGTATTTCCCCACAGCGTGGTGCCAGCCGCCTGGAACAGGTTGAACGCCACGGTGCCCGTATTGGAACCGGTGCCACTCATATAGCGCGTGGTACCGGAAGAGCCGGTACCGGTGCCTGCGTTCAGGCCCACGTTATACGGCGTCGTATTGGTGCAGGTCACGTTGACCGTGGTATTGACGTTCACGGCAGTACTCAGTACGCCCTGCACTGAACCAAAGTTCAATGGCGTCGCCGCGATGATGCAGTTGGCCACGATGGTCAGCGTGACATCGAAGTTGGCGGTGGCGCTGCCATTCAGATACGTGGCGGCGTTGACGGGGATGGCCAGCGAAGTAGCGCCGAGGCAAAGACCGGTGGCGATGGCAAGGCGGGAAAATTTTGCGCGTAACATAAAACCTCCTGATGATGAAACATCATGAAATGGCCCTTGTGATCAAGGGCGCCGAGGATAGTCACGGTATTGCCGGCGTTTTCTAGGGCACGCAAACCAGGACAGCATGAATACTTTTCAGTTGGCAGACGAGTTGGGTAGCCAGCATGTTTACATCGAAGGCAAGGCAGATTTTTTTACAATCTACATTGCTCTAAATCAATGTATGGCTCGATTATTAGCTATCTAAAAAAAAGTCGCTTCTGCTGGCGGTGAAACGACTTTTGAAATACGCGAAAACCAGAAAAAAAAATAAAAGCAGGGCATAATAAACCACAGATTGCCTTTTGATTAAGTCAACCACGCCATGCCATTGACCAATGAGACTGTCAAAAAAAACATCTTGATCGTGGATGATTCCGCGTTCGAGCAGCGCATGCTGACCGAGCTTTTAAGCGAGCAGCCGTATCGTTTCAGCGTTGCCTTCAATGGCTACCAGGGCTACCAGCTAGCGCTGGCCACGCATCCCGACCTGATACTGCTCGATGTGCGCATGCCTGAAATGGATGGATATACGGCGTGCCGTCTGCTCAAGGCCAACCCCGAAACGGAACCGATACCGGTGATTTTTCTCAGTGGCGCCGATGCGGCCAAAGAGCGCGTGATGGGACTGCAGGTAGGCGCCGTCGACTATATCGCCAAGCCGTTTACACCAGAGGAACTGGCGGCACGGATTCATATCCACCTGGGGTTGATGCGCAGAAACAACACTCCACCACCTTCGGCGCTGGAACCGTCCGACAGGCAGCAGCATCCTGACCTGGTATTCGTCAACGCCGTCAAACAGCTGATCCTCGACAACCTGGGCGACTTGCCCAACCTGTCGGAAATTGCCCGCAGCGTGGGCACTTACCGTGAAAAGCTGACCTTGATGTTCCGCGAACAGACGGGCATGACGGTATTTGCCTTCATCCGCGAAGCACGCATCGCCCGCGGCGTGGAACTGTTGCAGCAGACCGATATCGACGTGCAGGATATCGCCCTGCTGATCGGCTTCCACAATGCGGGCAATTTCGCCACGGCCTTTCGCGAACGCATGGGCATGACACCCAGCGCCTACCGCCAGCGCCTGCAGGAGCGGCAGGCGTCAGCGTCGCACTGACGCCCTCACGGCCTGCTTAGAACTTGTAGTTCAGCTTGAGCGAGGCAAACCGTCCACGCGGATCGGCTTGCGTAAAGTCAAAGCCGGTGGACGAATAATCCCATGGCGCGCGCTTGTTGGCCAGGTTTTGCACGATGAAGCTGACGCTGGCCGCCGGCGTCACCTGCCAGCTGGTGCTGATATCAAAGGTGCTGAAAGCGGCCACCGATTGACTCAGGTCCGTGCTTTGCTCATAGCTGCCCACATAGGTCCAGGTCAGCGTCGACGACCATTTTCCCTGTGCCCAGGTAGCGGTAGAGACGCCACGCCATTTCGGAATCGAACCAAAGTCATTGGTACCGGCGCCATTGGTCAACGGCGCGCCATCGGACAGCGGTTCAGCAAAGCGCAGCACGCGGCTCAACTGGCCCGCCAGGGTCAGCTTGCCCCAATCGGCGCTGGTGAAACGCTGGCGCAGGTCCAGGTCGATACCCGATACTTCACGCTGTCCCTGATTGCGGTACTGGCGATACAAGGTGGTGATACGGCCAGCGGCGTCGCGCGTGATGTTTTGCGGCCTGATCGCTTCATTGGCCAGCGTGGTGACCGAGCTTTCCGTGCCGATCACGCCATCTTGCTTGATGCGGTAGTAATCGAGGCCGATGCTCGAATCGGCAGTCGGTGAAATGACCAGGCCCAGATTCAGGTTTTTCGAGCGCTCCGGATGCAGATCAGGATTGGCTGCCGTAATCACCGTCACGCCACGCGCCTGGGTCGGCGTCAACGGATCCTTGGCATCGATCACGTTGCCGTAGCTGACCGCCGTGCTGTTGGTAATTTCCGGCAGCGATGGGGCGCGGAAGGCGCGCGACACGGTGCCGCGCAGCAGCAGCCATGGTGCGGCCTGATAGCGGGCGCTGGCTTTCGGCGAAAAGGCATTGCCAAAGTCGCTGTAATGGTCGGCACGGCCTGCCACGTTGACGGACAAATCCTTCACCACCGGCACATTGAATTCGGCGAACAGGGCCGACACGTCGCGCGAGCCATTGATGATGTTGATCGCCGGGCGCAGTTCGGTCCCCGACAGCACCGCGGTCGAAGTTTGCGAATCCATTTTTTCACGGCGCCACTGCGCGCCGGCGCCAAAGCCCACGGCGCCGGCCGGCAATTGCCACAGCTCGCGCGAAGCTGAAAAGTCCAGCGTATCGAGTGTCGAGACGGCCGGGCGCAGGGTCGACAAACGCAGGCTGTTGCGCACTGCCTCGCTGTTTTGCGAGGTATCAAAGAAGTTGTAGCTGCCATTGGCCAGCACCGTCTGGAAGGCATAGCGGTTGACGAAGTTCTGCACCGTTTCTTCCAGCTTGCTGCTGGAATGGCCTACCGAGGCATCCCAGTCCCAACCTGCTTTCGTGCCTTTCAGGCCGGCCAGGGTGCGGTAGAACGTGACCTTGTCCTGCTTCATGCGCGGGCCCAGGTCAAACAGGGTGGCCGTGAATGGCAACGGCGTGCTGCCCGTGTTGTACGGATTACCGACTGGCAGCGCGACGTTGATCGTGTCGAGCGACTGGGTGCCGTTGTTCCAGGCGCGGGTGGCGTTGTTGACCGTCAGCGGCGCACTGAAGGTCTGGTCGGCGCGCGAATAGCTGTACAAGAGATCAACGTAGGCTTGCGTGTCCTCATTCACCTTGACGGTGGCGTGCAAGGACGAATGGATGCGCTGGATGCCAGGGATCAGGGTCTTGTAGGGAGCGGGATTATAAGCCAGCACCTGGCCCGTCTTGCCTGGCGTGATATCGCCGTAATTCACCCACTGCAGGGGGCCGCTGGGGCCGCCCAGCGTCTTGGTCGGATCGCTGCCCGCATAGTTGGTGGGCACCCAGGCCAGGGCGCCGCGCTGCTGGTTGCGGTAATCGGAATCGCGCATCCACGCCACATCGCTTTGCTGCAGCTTGTCGCGCTGCTGTGCATCGACCGAGAAGACCACGCTGTAACCATCATCCTGCAGCTTGCCGAAACCCGTTTGCAGCGCAGCGCTCTTTTCATGCTGGCCCGTGCCTTCGGTCGACCCGCCCGCTTGCGCCGTCAACTCCGTGCCCGTGAATTCCTGGTACAGGATGATGTTGACGACACCGGCCACGGCGTCGGAACCGTAGATGGATGAAGCGCCATCCTTGAGCACTTCGATGCGCTGCACGGCGGCCATCGGCAGGCTGTTCAGGTCGACAAAGGTTTCTTGCAGGTTTTGCGCCGTGGCATAGCTGGCCACGCGTTTGCCATTGACCAGGATCAAGGTATTTTTCTGGCCGATGCCGCGCAGCGACAGGCCAGCCGTGCCGGCTGAAAAACTGCCCGTGAATTGTTCGTTGTAGCTGTTGCCGCTATTGGCGGAAATGGAGCGCAGCACGTCGGCGACGCTGGTCTTGCCGCTGTCTTTCAGGTCCTTGGCAGTGATCACCTGGACGGCGGTGGCGCCCTCTTTTTCACTGACTCGGATACTCGATCCGGTGACATTGACCCTGGCGATGTCATCCTGGGCATGGGCGACAAGGGGAAAGGCGGCGGTGATGGCAAGACTGATGGCGAGTGGTTTAAACATGATTTTTTCCTATTGTGATTGCAGCCTCTGGCATAAAAAGGCCGAGCGCTGGCACGCGGACCAGATCGGATAGACCGGTCAGCGGGGGCAAACAGCGTGGGAGAGTTACGGGATGAAAGAATTACAAATGATGTAGCCGCGCCCGCATGCAGATGCACGCATCAAGCCGGGCGACGGAAAAAAGGGGAAACTCGAAAAGTACAACATAAAAAACACCAGTTAGCAGAGAAATTCCACTATATCGCGGCGTATTTATGATGTGAACGAATTAAAAACTAATTGTATATATGATTTCGTTGGGGGCTATGGTGTGCGATGCTCACACGGCGGCAGGCCCGGCCAGCGCCGCTGCGTGCGCACGCTGGGCCTGCAGGCGCCACCAGTACCACGACACCAGCGCATTGATCCAGTACGCCGCATACAGCACGGCCGTCAGGGTCAGGCCGCGGCTGTAGTACAGCGGCACGGCCACGGAGTTGACCATCAGCCAGAAGACCCAGGTTTCCAGGCGCCGGCTCATCAGCAAGAATTGCGCGATGACGCTGAACACCAGCACGGCCGAATCGATGAACGGGGCATACGCATTCGTGAAGCGATGCAGCAGCAGACCATAGATGACGACGGCGGCCACGCCGGCCGGCACGATCCAGGCCAGGCGACGCCATCCTGCCCGGCTGATCGGCATGGCATGGCCAGCGGCGCCACGCCGCCATTGCAGCCAGCCGATGACGCAGGTAACGATGAAAAACAATTGCAGCAACACGTCGGCGTACAGGTTGACCTGGTAGAACAGTACGGCAAACAGCAGGCAGCCGACGATGCCGATCCACCAGGAATGGATATTATTGCGGCCGGCCAGGATGATGGAGGCAGTCATCAGCACGTTGGCGGCGATCTCGAGCGGGGGAGTCAAGCGGTCTTCCTTTGCGGTGGGGGTGCCGCAACTATAGCCGATTTGAGCCCCCGGCGAGTGGCTGGCGCAGCGCGCTGGAACGCGCGCTGCGGGACAACATCACGGTGCGATGGCGGCGAAGCGGCCTTGCCGGAAATCGTCGAACGCCTGCACGATTTGCTCTTCCGTGTTCATCACGAACGGGCCGTGGCCGACGATGGGTTCGTCGAGCGGCTCGCCACTGAGCAGCAACAGCACGGCATCGTTATTGGCCTCGATGCGGATGCCATCGCCGTCGCGCCCCAGCAGCGCCATCTGCGCTTCGCGCACCACGCTCTCGCCATTCACCAGCACCGTGCCGTGCAGGACGATCAGCGCGCCGCCCCAGCCTGGCGTGAGCGGCAAGTGCGTCACCGAACCTTGTTGCAAGCGCATGTCCCACACCTGCATCGGTGAAAACGTGCTGGCCGGTCCCTGCTGGCCGGCGAACTCCCCGGCGATCACGCGCAGCGAACCGGCGCCGTCCGGCAGCGTCACCGTGGGCATCGTGGCGCTGGCAATCGCCTGGTAGCCGGGCGCCGTCAGCTTGTCCTTGGCCGGCAAATTCACCCACAGCTGCACCATTTCCAGCGTGCCGCCCGATTGCGTGAAGGCGGGCGAGTGGAACTCTTCATGCAGGATGCCCGCGCCGGCCGTCATCCACTGCACGTCGCCGGGGCCGATCACGCCGCCCTGCCCGGTCGAATCGCGGTGCGCCACCTCGCCCTGATACACGATGGTCACCGTTTCAAAACCGCGGTGCGGATGCGAACCCACGCCCGGTGGACGCGTGCCAGGCGCAAATTGCGCGGGGCCGGCATAGTCGAGCAGCAAAAAAGGGCTCAGCTGCTTGCCATGGCCCTGGTACGAAAACATCGAGCGCACGGGAAAACCATCGCCTACCCAGTGCTGGCGCGGTGCGCTGTAAATACCTGTGACGGTGTTCATGACTTTCTCCTCGTGAAGTTGTAACTGCGATGACTACACAATACTCTTGCAACGATGATCGCGGTAGACGGTAAAATTGATCATCAGCGTTCTTTAAATAGAACAATCAAGGAGCAAGCATGCAGGATTTGAACGACTTGTATTACTTTGTGCAGGTGGTCGAGCATGGCGGTTTTGCGCCGGCCGGACGCGCGCTGGGCATGCCGAAATCCAAGCTGAGCCGGCGCATCGCCGTGCTGGAAGAGCGCCTCGGCGTGCGCCTGCTGCAGCGCACGACGCGGCATTTTTCCATCACCGACGTGGGCCAGTCCTACTATGAGCATTGCAAGGCGATGCTGGTGGAAGCGGAGGCGGCGCAAGAGGCGATCGAGCTGACGCGGGCCACGCCGCGCGGCACCGTGCGGGTATCCTGCCCGATCGCCATGCTGCATACCCTGGTCGGCCCCATGCTGGCCGGCTTCATGCGCGCCCATCCGCAAGTGACCTTGGAACTCAATGCCACCAACCGCCGCGTGGACCTGGTGGCCGAAGGCGTCGATGTGGCGATCCGGGTGCGCCCGCCGCCACTGGCCGACAGCGACCTGGTGCTGCGCGTGCTGGCTGAACGCAGCCAGTGCATGGTGGCCAGCCCGCTGCTGTTCGCCGGTGCACCTGCGCCCACCTCACCGGCGGACCTGGCCGACTGGCCCAGCCTGGCCCTGGGCAGGCCGCAGCAACCCCACCAGTGGGATTTGCACGGCCCCGACGGCGCGCGCGCCCAGCTGCGCCATACGCCACGCTTCGTCACGGGCGACATGCTGACTCTGCGCGACGCGGCCGTGGCCGGCGTGGGGCTGGTGCAGCTGCCGACCATGATGATCGTCGACCAGCTGGCCGATGGCAGCCTGTTGCCTTTGACTCCGCAATGGCGGCCGCAGCCTGAAATCATCCACGCCGTCTTTCCCTCGCGGCGCGGCCTGCTGCCGGCCGTGCGCGCGCTGATCGACCACCTGGCGCACGGATTTGCCGCGCTGGACGAGGAATAAGCCCTTAACTGTCCTCTTTCAGGCGCCCTGACAGCAACTGGTGCAAACGCTGCTTGCCGGCCCGGCGCGCCACGCGCGGCGACAGTTCCGACTGGTGCGCGCCAGCGCCGCTGCGCAATTTGGTCGCCGCCACCAGCACATTGCGTGGTTTGACGGCTTTGATCTTGAGTTTCATCTTGCTTCCTTTCAGCCTGTCTTTCAACTTGTGATACCGGGGGCTAAAAAGCAAAAACCCCGGCGAGTTTCCTCACCGGGGTTTGCAAAGAACACCGGCTCGGGATCGGCAAGCTTGCCGATAGCCCCGAGCGCATGCACGGGGCTAGAAAAATTGTGCTGTCAAACTAGCCTGCTGGTACATCGGGTGTCCTTTCATGAAATGGGTTGATCTGTCGTGCGGACAGCCATTCTGCGCCGTCTGCCTGCCTGCGTCAATCTTCCGCGTTGTTATTTTGCCGCTGCCTTTTCCTTGGCGATGCGCTTCTCCAGCCGCGCCTCGAACGTGGCGGCCGCCTTGCGGCACGCTTGCGGGTCGATGAACGGATTCGGTTTGACGCGCCTCAACAATTGCGCCAGCTTCTGGTCGGCGCCCGAATGGTCGGGGTGCGAGGTGATCAGGATATCGCAAGGCAGGCTGGCAAACTTGTTGATGACACGGCGGAAATCCGGCGTCAGGTCGCCGTGGTTCGCGTCGGCCAGGAAGTGGAAGTCGTCGGCCGCCACGGCATTGAGGCTGGCGCCAAACACCACGTTCAGGCAGGTATTCGGATTGCCGGTGCTGCTGCCCACCGCTTCGCACGAGACCCAGGTCCAGGTGGTGCTGCCCGGCGTATGGCCAGGCATGTGGTGCGCCGTGATGGTGGTTGCGCCCAGTTTCACCGTGCCGCCATCGGCGATTTCGCTCACCTTGGCCACCGCCGGCATCGGCTCGATATCGCCCGCCTGCGGATCCTGCTCGAGCACCCGGCCTGCACGCAGCGCCTGCGCGCCCAGGGGGCTGGCGACGACTTGCGCGCCGCTGTCGCGGGCCAGCGCGGCGATGCCGCCGGAATGGTCGAAGTGCGCCTCCGTATTCAAAATGTACTTGATGTCTTCCACGCGAAACCCCAGCTGGCGGATACTCGCTTCGATCATCGCCACCGACTGCGGCAGCGCGCCGTCGATCAGCACCAGGCCGGCGCCGGTATGGATCAGCACCACGCTCAAGCCCCCCACGCCCACGTAGTACGTGTTGCCATAGATGCGCGCCGGCTGCTGCGGGCGGTTCCATTGCGCCTCGTACGGCGAGGCGATGGGCCTGGTCAGCGGATCGGGCGGCGTCAACAGCGTAGCCGGGACGGCGGGAGTGGCGGCATGCGCCGGCGCCAGCGACAAGCCGAACAAGATGGAAAAAAAGAGGGTACGAACTTGCATGGGCTTCCCGTGTGGATGAAAATTCAAACACACAGGGTAGCGTTGTCAGGTCGCCAAGGTCAAGCTTGCTGGCGGGTGGCGGCCAGTACGATTTCGCGGATACAGACGCCCTGCGGCTGCTGGTAGGCGTAGCAGATGGCGGCGGCCACATCGTCGGCCGACAGCACCACGCCGCCCATGCCTTCCTTCCAGGCCTGATAACCGGTCTTGATGCTTTCATCGGTGGTGTGGCCCAGCAGCTCCGTCTCCACCGCGCCCGGCGCAATCGTCACCACGCGCACATTGTGCGCCGACAGTTCTTCGCGCAGGTTTTCCGTCAACCCGTGCACGGCAAATTTGCTGCCCACGTAAGCGACGTGGTTGGGGAAAGTCTTGTGGCCGGCCACGGAACCGACATTGATGATGGTGCCCGTGCGGCGCGCCACCATGCCGGCGCTGACGGCGTGCACGCCGTTGAGCAAGCCTTTCACGTTGACGTCGAACATGCGGTCCCATTGGTCCGGGTCTTGCGTGCTGACGTCGCCCAGCAGCATCACGCCCGCGTTATTGATGATGGCGTCGACCGGGCCGAACTGCGCCTCGGCGCTGGCCACGGCGGCAACGAAGGCGGCGCGGTCGCAGATATCGAGCGCAACGCACAGCGCATTGGGCAGCTTCAGCGCTTGCATGCGGTCCAGGCGGCGGGCCAGCAACAGCAGCGGATGGCCCAGTGCGGACAGTTTCTGTGCCGTCGCCATGCCGATGCCTGAACTGGCGCCGGTGATCACGATCAGGCGCGGAGAGGAAGAGATAGTGCTGGACATGAGGGCTTTCCTTATTAAAAAAAATGATGAATCCTGTAAAAATCCAGTATATTCAGGGGGAGGCACGGTGAAAAATCGTGTTTTCTTTTCACAGCCATCAAAAAAAACTATGGATTCCCGCCAGCTCAACGCCTTCCTGTGCGTCTTTGAAGAACGCAACATCACCGCCGCCGCCCGCCGCCTGTACCTGACGCAGCCCGCCCTGTCGGCCACCATCAAGGCGCTGGAAGATGCGCTGGGCACGCAGCTGTTCCTGCGCCTGCCGCGCGGCGTGGAAGTCACCAGCGATGCGCGCACCCTGTATCCGCAGGCACAGCGCATGCTGGCCGAAGCGCAGGCGCTGACCCAGCAATTTCGCCATCACCGCGACCGGCTGGCCCTGTCCATCGGCATCGCCCACGATATCGCCGACGAAGATATCGCCGCGCTGGCCGCCCGCCTGCAGGCGCTGGAAGCGCGTCTGCTGCTGACCTTGGAGCCGGGCTGCAGCGGCCATGCGCGCCTGGCGCCCGAAGACGACCGCTGCGAAGATGAACTGTTCTTGCCGCTGCGCGAAGAAGCGTATGCGCTGGCCGTGCCGCACACGCATGCCCTGGCGGGCGGCACGCCGCCGCGCGCCGAAGACCTGGCCAGCGCCAGCTGGATCACCTGTCCGGCAGATTATTCGCACCAGCGTTTGCTGCCGCTGTATGGCGCCATGGCCGCCTTCCCCGCCGCGCAGGCCGGCACCTTGCAACTGGCCCTGGGCATGGCGGCGGCTGGCATGGGCCTGGCTATCGCCCCCCGCTCGCTGATCCTGCAGCATCCCGCGCTACGCGCCTGCGCCCTGCCCGGCGGACAACTGACGCGCCGCCTGGGGCTGTGC
Source organism: Janthinobacterium sp. Mn2066 (assembly GCF_049319705.1). Lineage (NCBI taxonomy): Bacteria > Pseudomonadati > Pseudomonadota > Betaproteobacteria > Burkholderiales > Oxalobacteraceae > Janthinobacterium > Janthinobacterium sp. Mn2066. Next base: position 144,899 of record NZ_JBMOUF010000006.1, read on the forward strand.
TATTCCGTGCCGGCGCTGGCCCACCCGGTGCTGGCCCGGCTGGCGCAAGAAGCTGCCGGGGCGAGCGCGCTTGCGCTAGGATAGAGGTCCATCCACTCTTGCGCGCCCTGCCTGCGCCACACCCTACGATGCGCTTGCTGATACTGTCCGACCTGCACCTGGAAGTCTGGCGCGACGCTGCGCCCGCCATCGACCTCGCCATCTGCCGTCCCGACGCCGTCATCCTGGCCGGCGACATCGACACCGGCAGCAACGCCATCGCCTGGGCCGCGCGCACCTTCGGCGCCCTGCCCGTGCTGTACGTGCATGGCAATCACGAAGGTTATGGTCATCAATTGGAACAGATGCACGCTGCCATCCATGAGGCCTGCGCCAGCGCCAATGCGCGTGGCGCGCATATTCGCCTGCTTGATGGCGACGCGGTGGTGCTCGACGGCGTGCGTTTTCTGGGCGCCACGCTGTGGACCGACTTTTTGCTGTTCGGCGCAGAGCGCCATGCGGAAGCGATGGCTGCGGCGCAGGCGTATATGCCCGACTACAAACAGATCAGCACGGGTGGTCCTGAACCTCGTTTGCTGTGCGCCAGCGACACGGCGCAGCTGCATGCGCAGCACAAGGCCTGGCTGGCGCAGCAGCTGGCGCAGCCCTTCGACGGCCAGACCGTGGTGATCACGCACATGGCGCCGTCGATGCTGTCGGTGGCCCCAGAATATGCGGACAACCTCGGTTCGCCCGCCTTTGCCTCCCAGCTCGACGCGCTGGTGGCGCAGGCGGACCTGTGGGTGCACGGCCATATGCACGCCTCGCTCGACTACCGCATCGGCGCTTGCCGGGTCGTCTGCAACCCCTGCGGCTACCAACGGCCCGACGGCACGCCGGAAAACGAGCAATTCAATCCCGGCCTGATCGTCGAACCCGGCGTGCCCGCATCAGGCCAGCAGCTGTAGCAGCGCCTTGGCGGCCGCTTCCGACGAGGCTGGATTCTGCCCCGTGACCAGCAAGCCATCGGTGATGGCGTATGGCTGCCAGTCGCCCAATTTGGAGTAGACGCCGCCGTTTGCCTTGAGCATGTCCTCGACCAGGAAAGGCACGATGGCCGTCAGGCCTACCGCCTCTTCCTCGGTATTGGTAAAACCCGTTACTTTTTTGCCGCGCACCAGCGGCGCGCCATCGGCCGCTTTCACGTGGCGCAGCACGCCCGGTGCATGGCAAACGGCGGCTACCGGCTTGCCGGCGGCGATCAGGGCTTCGATCAGGGCGATCGAGTGGCGGTCTTCCGCCAGGTCCCACAAGGGACCGTGGCCACCCGGATAAAACACGGCGTCGTAGTCTTGCGCCTTGACTTCGGACAGCTTGCCCGTATTGGCCAGCACGGCTTGCGCCGCAGGATCGGCCTTGAAGCGGCGGGTGGCCTCGGTCTGCGAATCGGCTTCATCGCTTTTCGGGTCCAGCGGCGGCTGGCCGCCCAGCGGCGAGACCACCGTCAGCCTGGCGCCCGCTTCCTTGAGCACATAGTAGGGGGCGGCAAATTCTTCCAGCCAGAAGCCGGTCTTGCGGCCGGTGTCACCGAGTTGATCATGCGAGGTCAATACCATCAGGATGTTCATTGTGTGTCCTTTGCGGTGAGGTTCAGAGTGCTGCTTCGAGGATGCGGCGGCTACGCGCGAGATTGATATCGCGGTGTTCGCCCAGGGCGGTCATGCCATGTGCTTCCAGTTGCTTCAATACGGCTTCTACCGCTTCCTGGCCCAACTGGTACGCCGACAGGCGGGTCGGGATGCCCAGGCCTTCAAAAAAGGCGCGGGTATGGGCGATGGCGGCGTCGATGCGTTCTTCGTCGCTACCGCTGCGGATATTCCAGACGCGCTCTCCATACTGTAGCAACTTGCCGCGTTTCTGCTCGCGCTGTACGTCCAGCAGTGCCGGCAGCACCAGCGCCAGGGTACGCGCATGGTCGATGTCGTACAGGGCCGTCAATTCATGGCCGATCATGTGGGTGGCCCAGTCCTGCGGCACGCCGGCGCCGATCAAGCCATTCAAGGCCAGGGTGGCGGTCCACATCAGGTTGGCGCGGGTTTCATAATCGTCAGGCGAGGCGACCGCCTGCGGCGCGATTTCGACCAGGGTTTGCAGCAGGCCTTCGGCAAAGCGGTCCTGCACCCGTGCCTGCACCGGATAGGTCAGATATTGTTCGGTGGTGTGAACGAAGGCATCTACCAGGCCATTGGCGATCTGCCTGGCCGGCAGGGTAAAGGTTTTGCCCGGGTCGAGGATGGAGAATTGCGGATAAACCAGCGGGCTGCGGAAGCTCAATTTGGCTTGCGTGGCTTTTTTGGTGACCACGCCGCCGCTATTCATTTCCGAACCGGTGGCGGGCAGGGTCAGCACCGAGCCAAACGGCAGCGCCTGGGCGATATTGGCGCCGCCGCGTTCCGCGATCTCCCACGCCACGCCATCGTACAGCGCGGCGGCCGCGACGAATTTGGTGCCGTCGATCACCGAACCACCGCCGACGGCCAGCAGGAAGTCCAGCTTTTCACGGCGGACCTGCTCCACGGCGCGCATCAGCGTTTCATAGCTGGGATTAGGCTCGATGCCGCCAAATTCCTGCACGCTGCGCTGGCCCAGGGCAGCCCGCACTTCCGCCAGGGTGCCCGTCTTTTCCGCGCTGGCGCCACCGTACAGTATCAGCACGCGTGCGCTTTCCGGCACCAGGGCAGACAGTTTGGCGATGGTGTCGCTGCCGAAAACGATTTTGGTCGGATTATGAAATTCGAAATTCTTCATGGTCTTGCTCCATATTATTAGACTGGTCGTCTAGTAAATCAGTCAAAAAAAGCGGATGTTGATCATCCGCATGTGTCTGCGTGCCGGCTCAGCGTGCCGCCACGCTATCTGCCGGCAATTGCAGCATGCCCAGGGTCGCCTGCCAGGCCGCCTGCAAGGCGCTGGTGTCGCGCCGCAGCTTGGTCAGCATGGCCGCCCCCAGCCACAGCTGGTACAAGGTCAGCGCCATGTGGGCCGGGTCGGCAACCGCCGGCAAGGAACCGTCTGCCTGCGCCCGCTCGATGCACACGGCCAGCCTGGCGACGATACGGTTGGTGCCGTCCAATAAAGTGACGCGCATGGCTTCCGACATGTCCGCCACTTCACTGCTCAGTTTCACGACCAGGCAGCGGCAGTCACACGCGCTGCCATCCGGCTCGTACGTAGTCCAGCTGGCCCAGTAATCCATCAGCGACTGGGCCGCGCTCTGGCCTGGCTGGCCGAGCACGCTATCCATCTCGGCCAGATAACGGATCACGTAATCGGCCAGCATCGCTTCGCCAAACAATTCCTTGGACTTGAAGTAATGATAAAACGAACCCTTGGGCACATCGGCCGCCGTCAATATCTCGCTCAGGCCCACGCCGGCAAAACCCTTGCGCGTGATGATGGCCTTCCCCGTATCGAGGATATGCTGGCGGATATCGGTGTATTGAGCTTTCATGGAGTGCATTTTAGCACAATTAGACCAGTCGTCTACAATTGAATATCCGGCCTGCGGTAGCGCAGCTGCACCACCCCGCTGGGCAGGCTGCGCGTTTCGGCCAGCTGCCAGCCGCTGCGCGGCAACTCGCCGTCGAACAGGCGCACGCCCTTCCCTAGCACCACGGGCAGCATCGACAGGGTCAGGCTATCGACCACGCCCTCACGCAGCCCCGCACGGATCACGGCGCCGCCATCGAGATACACATGGCGGCAGCCTTCTTCGGCCAGTTGCGCCAGTACCGCCTTCACACTGCCCTCGCGCCGCTGTTCGCCATGGCGCGGTACAAAATCGCGATGGCTGAGCACCACCACCCGCTTGCCCGCATACGGCCACGGTTCAAAACCCAGCACCGCGTCATACGTGGTGCGTCCGATCAGCAAGGTATCGACCTGCTCCATCAGCGCCGTATAGCCGGTCGCTTCCGGCGAGTCGGGCGCCAGTTCGGCCAGCCAGGACAGATCGCCCTCCTCGCCGGCGATGCAGCCATCGATACTGATACCCAGGAAAACGCTGACATATGTTTGCTGCATGTGGCTCCTCACAATTAATTCTACGGTGTAGAATTATGCCCATGAAAATGCATAAATTTCAAGCCGAAGAAAAGCCCGTGCGCCGCGCCGGACGTCCGCGCCGCATCACTCCCGCGCTGGACAGCGACGCCATCCTGCAAACCGCCCTGCAACTGCTGGAAGAGAAAGGCGAAGCCTTTTCCATGCGCGCACTGGCGCACAGCCTGGGCGTCGACGCCATGGCCCTGTATCACTACTACGCAGGAAAAGAGGAATTGCTGCAAGCCCTGATGGTCCGGCACTTCGCCGCACTCGACCCGCAGCTGCCGCCATTTACGGCGCGCCAGAAGCCGCCACGGCGCTTGCTGGCTTTGTGCGCGCTATACCTGGAACTGATCAGCCCCACGCCGTATTTCGTGCGCCTGATGGCGCGTGGACTGGTCAGCCAGTCCGATATCGCCGAACGTTTTACAACCCTGTTCGAGATGGCGCTGGCAGGACTAGCTCTGTCGAACAAAACCCGGCTGCGCGGCCGCGATGCCATCGTCGATTTTTTACACGGTTATGCGCTGGCGGGACGGCCCGCCAGCGCAACGGCATGGCATGCATCGGTGCAGTTGATACTGGCGGGGATGCACATCACACGCTGAACTTCATTGCGCCTGCAATACCTGCAGACGTTCGCTGGCGTGGGCATTGCTACGACTGAGCGCCAGCGAACGGCGGTAGTTGGCGATGGCGCCCGGCTTGTCGCCGGCCTGCTCGAGGATTTCCGCCAGGCTGTCGTAGGCATTCCAGCTGCCAGGATGCAGGCTGGCGTTCAGGCGCAGGATGGCCAGGGCCTGCGGCAACTGCTGCTGGCTGCTCAATTTATAGCCCCAGCTATTGAGCGCCTCTTCACCAGGCAAGGCTGCCGCATCTCGCGCCTTCAATTCTTCCCAAGCCTGCGGTGCCTGCCCGAAGCCGCGCTGCAATAGCATCTGGCGCAAGGGCAGCACTTCCGGCGGCAAGCCAAAACCTGTCGACGGGTGCATCGCAGGCACATAGAAACCGGCGATGTCATCGATGAACAGCTCGGGATTGACGCCCTGCAGGTTGGTCAGCACCACCACCGACAGATCGTCATCGGGATACACGAAAAAGGCCGAACGCATGCCGCCGATGGGGCCGGCCGCGCGGTGCCCGTCGCGCACCGTCACGGGCCAGCCCAGCGCCGAACCATTGAGCAAGTCATTCGGCCCCTGCGTCTTGCCGTCATTGAGCACGTAGGGACTCCACATCGCCTGCAGGCTGGCCTTGTCCTTCAACAGCGTGCCGTTTTGCAGGGCGATCAGCCATTGCGCGATATCGCCGGCATTCGAGACAATCCCGGCGGCAGTCCGAAAGTAATCAGGAAAAGTGACGTAGGCGGTCTGCAGGCGCGTGCCAGTGAGCCACTTGCCGCCCTCGTTGTGCAGATACGTGTACGCGCCCGCCGAGTGGGGAATCACGTCGGCGGAATCGCCGAAACGCGTATGCGTCAGACCGGCAGGCTTGAACTGGTGCTTTTCCACGAAGTGCACGAAACTCTCGCCGCTGAGTTTTTCGATGATCTTGCCGATGAGCACATAACCGGTCTGGTTGTAGCGGTAGCGTTCACCCGGCGCAAATTCGAACGGCAGCGCCTTGACCCGGCGCCAGGACAGTGCTTCATCAGCGCCACCCAGCAGGTTTTCCTGCTCGTCGATGATATTGGGCAAGCCCGACGTATGCGTCATCAACTGGCGTATGGTCAGCGCGCGCCAGGATGGCGGCAAATCGTCCAGGTACAGCGCAATGGGATCGCTCAGTTTGAGCTTGCCCGCTTCCACCAGCTGCATCACGGCCACGCCCGTAAACGCCTTGGTGCAGGAATTGATCGAGAACATGCTCTCGCTGGTGGCCGGCACGCCATTTTCCACGTTGGCGATGCCGGCGGCGGCCAGCTCGACCACCTTGCCATGCTGGATGACGGCCACTTGCAGTGCAGGAATCTGCTGCTGCACCATCTTTTGCCTGAGGAAGGCCATTACGTTCTCGGACTGAGCCTGCACGCCCTGCGCCCACACGGGAAAAGCCAGGCACAGGCCGCTGATCAGCGCTAGTACTTTCATTGTGCATCCATTCCGCTTGACGGGCGCCAGGCACGCGAAAGCGCACCTGAAGCACCTGGTCAATCAGGGTACTGGATTGTGGCAATTAATGAAATGAAATAAGGAAACAAAAAAGCTCTGCCGTACTGCACGCAGCCGGTCAGAGATCGCGTACCAGGATCGATGCATCGATCTGCTCGATCGATGTCACGCCGGTCAAGGTCATGGCCACCTGCATTTCGCGGGCAAAGATGTCGAGCATGTTTTCCACGCCATGCCTGCCTTCGGCCGCCAGCGCATACACGGTCGAGCGCCCCAGCAGCACGGCGCGGGCGCCCAGCGCCAGCATGCGCACCACGTCCAGGCCCGAGCGGATGCCCGAATCGGCCAGCACCGTCAAATCGCTGCCGACCGCCTGGGCGATCGCCGGCAGTGCGCGGGCGGTGGAGGGCACGCCATCGAGCTGGCGTCCGCCATGGTTCGACACCACGATACCGTCGGCGCCGAAACTGACGGCATCCCTGGCGTCCTCCACATCGAGGATGCCCTTGATGATCATCGGCCCTTTCCAGAAGTCGCGTATCCATTCCAGGTCTTTCCAGCTGATCGATGGATCGAAATTATTCGCCAGCCAGCCCACGTAATCTTCCAGGGTGGTGGCCTTGCCCAGGTACTTCGAGATATTGCCCAGGTCGTGAGGACGCCCCAGCAAGCCGACATTGAGCGCCCAATCGGGTTTCGTCATCGCCTGCAGGATGCGGCGCGGCGCCGCGTACGGGCCGGACATGCCGGAATGCGCATCGCGGTAGCGCGACCCCGGCGTCGGCATATCGACCGTGAACACCAGCGTCTTGACGCCCGCCGCCTGCGCCCGCTCCAGCGCATTGCGCATGAAGCCGCGATCCTTCAGCACATACAATTGGAACCAGATGGCCTCGCTGCTGTGCGACGCGACTTCCTCGATCGAACACACCGACACGGTGGACAAACAATACGGCACACCCTTGCCGGCAGCCGCCTGCGCCGCCTGGACTTCGCCGCGGCGCGCATACATGCCCGTCAAGCCGACCGGGCTCAAAATCACCGGCATGGCCAGCTGCTGGCCAAACAGTTCCGTCTTCAGGCTCAGCTTGCCGACGTTTTTCAAGATCCGCTGGCGCAGGCTGACCGTGGCCAGGTCGGCGCTATTGGCGGCCAGGGTATGTTCGGCGTTGGCGCCGCCGTCGATGTAATCGAACAAGAAGCGTGGCAGCTTGCGGCGGGCAGCTTCGCGGTAATCGGAGGCGGAAGAGATGATCATGGCATTTCCCGGAGACTGAGTTTGGATATGCACAGCATAGGGTTGCCTTTGCTATGATGCAAACAACTTATTTTTCTTCACTTCAGTCGAAAATGGAATAGTCATGAATCTACGCACACTGCGGGCCTTTGTCGAAGTGGTGCGCCAGGGCGGCTTTTCGCAAGCGGCCGAGACGGTGTCGCTGACCCAGTCCGCCATCAGCAAGGCCGTCAGGACGCTGGAAGACGAGCTGGGCCTGCCCTTGATCAACCGCCTGGGCCACCGCATCGAATTGACACCCGCCGGTGAAATAGCCTACCGCCGCGCGCAAGCCATGCTGGCCGAGCGCCAGGATTTATTGGCCGAACTCGACGAACTGAAGGGATTGCAAAAAGGCGTGCTCAGGATCGGCATTCCGCCGGTCGGCAGCGGCGTGGTGTTCGCCGCCATGTTCGCCACTTACCGCAGCCGTTATCCTGGGATCGAAATCGCGTTGCTGGAACACGGCGGCCAAAAGCTTAACGAATGCCTGCACAACGGCGAGATCGACGTGGCGGCCATCCTGGCGCCCGTGCATGCCGACTTTGATTTCCAGGAAGTGCGGGTGGAACCGCTGGTGGCCCTGATGTCGGCCAGCCATCCGCTGGCCGGCAGCGACCGCGTGGATTTTACCCAGCTGGCCAGCACGCCCTTCATCCTGTTCGAAGGCGGCTTTGCGCTGAACCGCATCATCCTCGACGCCTGCGAGCGCAAGGGCGTACAACCGAAGATCACCGCCCGCAGCGCGCAGATCGACTTCATCGTCGACCTGGTGGCGGCAGGCCTGGGCGTGGCCTTCTTCCCCCGCATGCTGGCCGAAAAACACCGCCACGCGGGCATCTGGCAAGCAGCGCTAGCTGAGCCAGGCACCGACTGGCACATGACGCTGGCCTGGCGCCGGCAAGCGTATCTGCCGCCGGCGGCGCGGGCCTGGCTGGAGTTGGCGAAAGGAATGCAGCTTTAAAACTCTGTCGTAACTACTCAGGCAAACTTCGAAAAGTCCGGCTTGCGCTTTTCAAAGAAGGCCGTAAACGCTTCCTTCGCTTCCGGTGCGCCCAGCATGGCACTGAATTGCTGGTTTTCTTCGGCGATGGCGGCCTTCATCGGCTCCAGGCGGTTTTGCTTCATCAGGCGCTTGGTGGCGCGGATCGAGGCGGCGGGCAGCGCCACCAGCTTGGCGGCCTGGCCGCGGGCGAACGGAATCAACTCTTCCGGTGGCAAGACCCTCGAGATCAAGCCCATTTGCAGCGCTTCCTGGGCCGGGAACGCTTCGCCCAGCATCAGTTTTTCAGCGGCGCGCGGGTAGCCGGCGATTTGCGCCAGCAGCAGGCTCGAGGCGAATTCCGGGCACAGGCCCAGTTGCGCGAACGGCATCGAGAATTTGGCGTTGTCGGCCGCGTAGATCAGGTCGCAGTGCATCAGCAAGGTGGTGCCGATACCGATCGCCGGACCGGCCACGGCGGCCACCACCGGCTTGCTGCTGCCGTACAGGGCGCGCATGAACTGGAATACGGGGCGCTGTTCGTCGAGCGCGCCATCTGCCGGGCGCGCCGTTTTCATGAAGTCGTCGAGGTCATTGCCAGCCGTGAAAATCTCGGGTTTCCCCGTGATCAAAATAGCGCGTACGGCGTCGTCCGTTTCAGCGGCCACCAGCGCATCGGCCAGGGTCTGGTACATCGCGCCCGTGATGGCGTTCTTGCGTTCCAGGCGGTTAAATTCCAGCGTGAGGATGCCCTCGCTCTTGCTGCACAAAATATCCATATCGTCTCCAAAAATAAAGGGCGCCGAGGAAGATCCTGAAGCGCCCTTGGCTTTCATTTTTATCGCTGAACGTTATACGCGTTCAAAAATCCCGGCCGCGCCCATGCCGGCACCCACGCACATCGTGACCATGCCGTACTTCTGCTTGGTGCGTTGCAGGGCGTGGATCACGGTGGCGGCGCGGATCGCACCGGTCGCGCCCAGCGGATGGCCCAGCGCAATCGCACCGCCCATCGGGTTCACTTTCGCAGGGTCCAGGCCCAGGTCGCCGATCACGGCCAGCGCTTGTGCGGCGAACGCTTCGTTCAGCTCGATCCAGTCCAGCTGGTCTTGCGTGATGCCGGCGGCGGCGCAAGCGGCAGGAATGGCGAACTTCGGACCGATGCCCATGATTTCTGGCGGCACGCCGCGCACGGCGAACGACGAGAATTTCGCCAGAGGGGTCAGGTTGTGTTCGCGCAGGATTTTTTCGCTGACGATCAGCAGTGCACCAGCGCCATCCGACATCTGCGAGCTGTTCGCAGCCGTCACCGTACCCTTGGCGGCAAATACCGGTTTCAGTTTGGACAGCGACTCCAGGGTCGAATCGGCGCGCGCGCCTTCGTCGGTATCGACCGTGCGGCGTTTAACGTCGACCTGGCCGGTGGCCAGGTTAGGCGTGCGGGTGATGATTTCGACGGGCGTGGTTTCCGCCTTGAAGAAACCGGCTTGCTGCGCGGCGATGGCGCGGCGGTGCGATTCGACCGAGAACGCGTCCTGCTGTTCGCGCGACACTTTCCATTGCTGCGCCACTTTTTCAGCCGTCAGGCCCATGCCGTAAGCCATGCCGATGTTTTCATCGCTGAACATGTCCAGGTTCATCGATGGATGGTGGCCCATCATCGGCACCATGGACATCGATTCGATACCGCCGGCGATCATCACGTCGGCTTCGCCCACGCGGATGCGGTCGGCCGCCATGGCAATCGCCGTGATGCCCGATGCGCAGTAGCGGTTGACGGTCACGCCGCCCACGGTTTTCGGCAAGCCGGCCAGCAGCACCGAGTTGCGGGCGATATTAAAACCTTGTTCCGCTTCCGGGAAAGAGCAGCCGATGATGGCGTCGGTGATCAGCGCAGGGTCCAGGCCTGGCGCTTGCGCCAATGCCGATTGCAGCACCTTGACCAGCAGATCGTCCGGGCGGGTGTTCTTGAACATGCCGCGCGGCGCCTTGCCGATTGGCGTGCGGGTTGCGGAGACGATGTATGCGTCTTGAAGTTGTTTGCTCATTATGTTCTTTCGATTAGTTGCGCACTGGCTTGCCGGTCTGCATCATGCCCATGATGCGTTCCTGGGTTTTTGGATGGTTCAGCAATTCGAGGAATGCCTTGCGTTCCATATCCAGCAACCACTGCTCGCTGACAAAACTGCCCTGGTCCACGTCGCCGCCCGAAACGATTTCAGCGATCATTTCGCCCAGTTTGAAATCGTGCGCCGAGATGAAACCGCCGTCGCGCATATTGACCAGTTGCGCCTTGATGGTGCCCCAGCCATAACGCCCCGTGACCTGGATCAGCGATGGCAGTTGCGGACGGAAGCCGGCGTCGAACAGTGCGCGCGCTTCCACCTTGGCCACGTGCAGCAGCTCGTAGGCGTTGAACACGATCACGTCGTCTTCCTTCAGGTAGCCCATCTTCTTCGCTTCCAGCGCCGATTTCGACACATTGGCGGTGGCTGCGTTGGTGAAGCCGACTTTCAGGAATTGCAGAATGTCGTTGCCCTTGGCTTCCTTGTAGGCGCGCTGCGCTGCTTCTTTCAAGCCGCCACCCGCAGGAATCAGGCCCACGCCCACTTCCACCAGGCCGATATAGGACTCGATCGAGGCCACGCGTTTCGACGCGTGCAGCGCCAGCTCGCAGCCGCCGCCCAGCGCCAGGCCCGCTACTGCGGCAACCACTGGCACGTTCGCGTATTTCAGCGACATAAAGGTTTTTTGCAGTTCGGCGATGATAGGGTCGACTGCTTTCACGCCGCCTTGCATGAACGCTGGCAGTGCCGATTGCAAGTCTGCGCCGGCCGAGAAGGCGCCGCCTTCGGCTGCATCAGCGTGCCAGATCACCAGGCCCTTGAAGTTTTTCTCGGCTTCCGCCAGCGCCAGCTTCAGGCCATTGATGACGCCTTCACCGATCACATGCATCTTGGTCTTGAACGAGATGATCAACACATCGTCGCCCGTATGCCAGACGCGCACGGAGTCATCTTCAAACACGGTGGTGCCAGCGGTCTTGCCATCGATGGCGCCGCTACCCAGTACCGGGGCGCGGAATGGCTGGCGGTCATACACGGACAGGGTCGAACGTGGCACGAAGCTGTTCGAAATCGCCGAGTACGAACCTTCCGGCGTATGCACGCCGCCTTTTTCAGCCACGGCGCCTTCGAAGACCCAGGCTGGCAGCGGTGCATTGCACAGCGCCTGGCCGGCGTCGATATCTTCCTTGACCCAGTTGGCCACTTGCAGCCAGTTCGATGCCTGCCACGTTTCAAACGGGCCCACGTTCCAGCCGAAGCCCCAGCGCATGGCGAAGTCGATATCGCGCGCATTGTCGGCCACGGTGTCCAGATGGATGGCGATGTAATGGAAAGCGTCGCGGAAGATCGCCCACAGGAACTGGCCTTGTGGATTGGTCGATTCGCGCAGCGCCTTCATCTTCTTGACCGGGTCCTTTTCTTTCAGGATGCGGGCGATGATGTCGGCAGCCTTGCCGCCGCCGGTCACATATTCACCGGTGGCGAAGTCCAGGCGTTGAATCTCTTTACCGACTTTTTTGTAGAAACCGGCGCCGCTCTTCTGGCCCAGCGTACCTTTTTCTACCAAGGACGCCAGTACGGCCGGGGTCTTGTAGACGCCGAAGAATGGATCATCCGCCAGGTTGTCCTGCATGGTCTTGATCACATGGCCCATGGTGTCCAGGCCAACCACGTCTGCGGTGCGGAAGGTGCCGGACTTGGCGCGGCCCAGCTTGACGCCGGTCAGGTCATCGACCACGTCTACCGACAGGCCGAACTTTTCTGCTTCATGCATGGTTGCCAGCATGCCGAAGATACCGACGCGGTTGGCGATGAAGTTAGGCGTATCCTTGGCGCGCACGACGCCCTTGCCCAGGGTGGTGGTCAAAAAGGCTTCGAGCTGGTCGAGGATTTCCGGCTTGGTCGAGGTGGTCGGAATCAGTTCCACCAGGTGCATATAGCGCGGCGGATTGAAGAAGTGCACGCCGCAGAAATGCGCTTTCAGGGTGGCGTCGAAGCCGTCAGCCAGCTTGTTGATCGACAGGCCAGACGTGTTCGAGGCGAAGATCGCGTTCGGTGCGATATGCGGTGCGACCTTTTGATACAGGTCGTGTTTCCAGTCCATGCGCTCGGCGATGGCTTCGATGATCAGGTCGCAACCTGCCAGCAGGTCCAGGTTGTCTTCGTAGTTGGCGACCTGGATCAGCGATGCATCATCCTTGTTGCCCAGTGGCGCAGGCGACAGCTTTTTCAGGTTCTCGATGGCGCGCAGCACGATGCCATTTTTTGGGCCTTCCTTGGCTGGCAGGTCGAACAGCACGACCGGCACTTTCGCGTTGATGCAATGGGCGGCGATCTGCGCGCCCATCACGCCGGCGCCGAGGACGGCTACTTTTTTAACGATGAAATTGGTCATATTTTCCTCAAGTCTTAGAACAGGTCTGCGTCGAGTGCCATCAGGTTGGCCGAACCGGAACGCGCCTGACGGATCAGGGTTGCCGTCTCAGGCTGCAGGCGGGCGAAATAGAAACGTGCGGTCGCCAGTTTGGCGGTGTAGAACTTGTCGCCGCTGGCTTCTTTTTCGAGAGCGATCTTGGCCATCTGCGCGAACAGGTAGCTGTAGATCATGTGACCGACGACGCGCAGGTAAGGCACGCAGGCCGCGCCCACTTCGTCCGGATTCTGGAAGGCTTTCATGCCGATTTCCATGGTCAGCTTGGTGACTTTGTCGCCCAGGTCGCCCAGTGGCGTGACGAATTCGCTCATCGCTTCATCGGTGCCGTTGTCTTCGACGAAGGCCTTGATCTTTTCGCCGAACTTGCGCAGCTTGGCGCCGTTGTCGCCGAGGATCTTGCGGCCCAGCAGGTCCAGCGACTGGATGGTGTTGGTGCCTTCGTAGATCATGTTGATGCGCGCGTCGCGCACATACTGTTCCATGCCCCACTCGGCGATGTAGCCGTGGCCGCCGAACACTTGCATCGCATCCGAGGTGGCGATCCAGGCGTTGTCGGTAATGAAGGCCTTGATGACTGGGGTCAGCAGCGCTACTTCATCGGCCGCTTCCTTGCGCACGTCGGCGTCAGGGTGGTGCAGCTCGCGGTCGATCTGCAGCGCCACGTAAGAAGTGAAAGCGCGCGCGCCTTCGGCATAGGCTTTACCGGTCAACAGCATGCGGCGCACGTCCGGGTGCACGATGATGCGGTCGGCTGGCAGTTCAGGATTCTTGACGCCGGACAGCGAACGCATTTGCGTGCGGTCCTTGGCGTAGATCAGCGCGTTCTGATAAGCGATTTCCGTCAGGCCCAGCGACTGCATGCCCACGCCCAGGCGGGCCGCGTTCATGAACACGAACATGGCGTTGAGACCCTTGTTCGGCTGGCCGATGATCCAGCCTTTCGCGCCGTCCAGGTTCATCTGGCAAGTCGAGTTACCGTGGATGCCCATTTTTTCTTCGATCGCGCCGCAAGTGATCGGGTTGCGTGCACCGACGCTGCCGTCTGCGTTCGGCAGGAATTTCGGCACTAGGAACAGGGAGATGCCTTTCGAGCCTTCCGGTGCATCCGGCACGCGGGCCAGCACCAGGTGCAAGATGTTTTCCGACATATCGTGTTCGCCGGCCGAGATGAAGATCTTGTTGCCGGTGATGGTCCAGGAACCGTCTGCTTCAGGCAGCGCTTTCGAGCGCAGCAGGCCCAGGTCGGTGCCGCAGTGCGGTTCGGTCAGGCACATGGTGCCGGTCCATTCGCCCGATACCAGTTTCGGCAGATAGGTCGATTTCTGTTCCGGCGTGCCGTGCTCTTTCAGGCACTCGTAAGCGCCGTGCGACAGGCCAGGGTACATGGACCAGGCCTGGTTCGACGAATTCAGCATTTCATAAAACGAGTTGTTCAACACCACTGGCAAGCCCTGGCCGCCATATTCCGGATCGCAAGCCAGCGCCGCCCAGCCGCCTTCGACGTACTGTTTGTAGGCTTCTTTAAAGCCTTTAGGCGTGGTCACGGTTTTCGTGACAGGATCATGGTGGCAGCCTTCGCGGTCGCCGGAGTGGTTCAGCGGGAACAATACTTCAGAAGTAAATTTACCGCCCTCTTCCAGAACCTGGTTGATGATGTCGGCGTCGACGTCACCGTAATGCGGCATTTGCTTCAATTCTTCTTCCACTTGCAGGAACTCGTGCAGGACGAATTGCATATCCCGGATTGGCGCGACGTATTGACCCATAATTTTCTCCTGAAGACGTTTAGCTAAAGTGTTGTACTTGTGAACTGCTTGTTCTGTTACGGCTATTCTTGATTGACGGCTGCCGGATTCTGGTAAGAATCGAGCAGGCGGACAAAGCCCGCTTGCGCCCGTTCTATGCTGCCTGGCACGCGCAGGAAACGCGCATCGTGGTGCAGCGCCAGGATCAGACCATACATTTCATAGACCAATTGCGGCGCATCGGTGCCAGGTTTCAAATCACCGGTGGTGATCGATTGCTGTACGCAGCGCAGCAAGGCGCCCTGCCAGGCTTGCACCATGGCCACCAGGGCTTCACGGATCGGACCCGGACGGTCGTCATACTCGACGGCGCCGCTGATATAGATGCAGCCGGAAGCGATTTCCACGCTGACCCGCTTGACCCAGCGCGCAAACATCGATTGCAGGCGCTGGATGCCGCGTGGTTCTTTCATGCTGGGGAAAAAGACTTCTTGCTCGAAACGGTGGTGGTAAAGCTTCAACACCTCCATCTGCAAGTCTTCGCGCGAGCCGAAGTGGGCAAATACGCCCGACTTGCTCATGTTCATTTTGTCTGCGAGCAGGCCGATGGTCAGGCCTTCCAGGCCGTCGCGGCTGGACAGGTCCAGCGCCACGTCCAGGATGGCTGCACGGGTCAGTTCGCCTTTGCGCATGAATTTGACTGAGGTATTCAAAAGTACCGTTCCATGTTGATGTTGCCGATCTGGCGGAACTTGCATGGAGAGCAAAAAAAAGCACGCCATGAAAAAATCCGAACGCTCGTACTATTATCCAGTACAACATAAAAGTCAAACGGGAACTTTAGAGTCGCTCTTCTATTGGTGCGGCGCAGCATTGCGGGCAGGTGTATTCCTGCCCCACAAGGCCTGGTCATGGCGATCTCAGGAGAGGTCGCCCGCCTTGCTCAGTTGACGACGGTCGCGCTTGGTCGGCCGCCCTTTGATGGTCTCGCCCGGTTCACGGAAGAGTTTTCTTTCTTCGGCAATATGCTCGCGGCGCGCGATGCTGGCCGGCGTTTCTGCATACAGCAAGCGCGCCACGGGGGCCGCGCCGCGCTTGTCGGACAAGCCCAGCACGACCACTTCCCAGATCTCCGCGCCATTGTCGATCGACAATTCATCACCCACCTTCAAACCGCGCGCCGGCTTGACCCGCTCGCCAGCCACTTTTACTTTACCGTTATCGACGGCGTCGCTGGCCAGGGTGCGCGTCTTGAAAAAGCGCGCCGCCCACAGCCATTTATCGATACGAAGACTAGTCAAATCGTTCATGCATACTTCCCTACTGAAAAAATGCGCATCACCAGCCGGTAGGCAAAAAAAGCCACTTCGTAACCAAGACGGCGAAAACGGCCGATGTGCTTGAAATCATCCTGGTGTATCACCGTACCGTCGGCGATCCCCTGTTCTATATGCTTGCGCAGGCTTTGCGCGAAGGCCACGTCCTTGATCACCACATTGGCTTCCTGGTTCAGAAACAGGCTGAGCGCATCGATATTGCTGGACCCCACTGTCGCCCAGTCATCATCGACTACCGCCACCTTGGCGTGCAACTGGGTCTTGCGGTATTCGACGATTTTCACGCCAGCGGCCAATAGTTTCGGATAAAACGAGTGCGCCACGGCATCTTGCATGCGGAACTCGCCCACGCCGATCAAGAGCACCACGTCCACGCCCCGATGGGCCGCCTGGGCCAGCGCCCGGCGTAATTTTTGTCCTGGTGCAAAATAAGGATTGGCCAGCAGCACGCTCTTGCGCGCCTGGCCCAGCGCCTGCAAATACGCACGCTGTATGGTGCGCCGGTTGCGCAAGTTGTCGCGCACCACGAAGCCCGCCACTACCGGATGCCTGGACAACTCCTTGCTGACCCGCCGCATCTTGCTGTACAGCTTGATACGGCGCACCAGGTTCATCTTGCCCAGCCGCGCCCACTGCGCATGCGCTTCTTCGTGAATGGCGGCCACCAGCGGGCCCTTGACCTGCACGGCGAAATCCCAACGGGGCGCCGCCAGGCTGATGCTGTGGTCGTAGTCGCAAAACATGTCGTCATTGATATTGATGCCGCCCACCAGCGCGATCTCGCCATCGGCCACGCAGATTTTGCGGTGCGTGCGCGTGATACCGCGCCGGAACCAGGCGTTGAAGATACGGTGGTGCACGCCCGCCGCTTCCAGCTCGGCATGCATGGCGTTGACCCGGCGATTGCCGGTACCGAACCAGTCGGTAATCATGCATACCAGCACGCCGCGCGCGGCCGCCCGCTTCAGGGCGTCCAGCACCAAAGCACCGGTTTCATCGTCGGCAAAGATATAGGTTTCGAAATAGACTTCGGCATGCGCGCCATCAATGGCGGCTATCAGCGCGGGAAAATAATCGGCGCCGCAATGCAGGAGGGTAATGTCGTTATGGGCAGTGAAATTGACTGATCGCATGCGGGCAGTCTACGCCAGTTTCAGTACGGAGACGATGGGCGCGTGGTCCGACAGCTTGGCCCACAAAGTGCCGTGCATCACTTGCGCGCCCTCCACCTGGAAACCGCGCACATAGATGCGGTCCAGGCGGAACCAGGGCAAGGCGGCGGGAAAGGTGCGCGCCGGCACCGGCGCTTTCGCCTGGCGCCGCGCCAGGGTGCGCACCAGGTCGCCCAGGGCCGAGTTCGACGCCCGCTGGTCGAATACTTCCACCACACCCAGCGCATTGCGCAGCTTGTCGCTGAGCGTATTGCGCCAATCGTTGAAGTCGCCAGCGATAATGACCGGTTCGCCATTCGGCGCCGAGGCCAGCACGGCTTCGATCAAGGCCTGCGTCTGCCGCCCCCGCCCTGCCTCGAACAAGCCCAGGTGCACCACATAACAGTGCACATCGGCTTTCGGCGTATTCAGCACGCAATGCAAGATGCCGCGCTGCTCATAGGCATGGTCGGAGACATCGTGGTTGGTTTGCGAGGCGATGGGATATTTGCTGAGCAAGGCATTGCCGTGGTGACCATGGTCATACACGGCATTCATGCCATACGCCGTATGGTGTTCCGGACCAGCAAAGAATTCATGCTGCGACGCTTCGGGCCAATGCTTGTGGCCATGTTCTTCGGCGCCAAAGCGGGCCGCCTTGTGGTCATGCTTGCCCTGCACTTCTTGCAGGAAGACCACATCGGCATCGAACAGGGTGATGGCCTGCTTCAAGGCATGCACCCTGGGCAGCCCCCGCACGGAAGAGACACCCTTGTGGATGTTATAAGTTGCTACGCGGATTTTCATGCACCGATTCTACTCCCAGACGCGGGCGTCACGGCGCCATGCTAGGTGCGCGTGCGCACCTACGCGGGCAAAAAACTGGCGTTTTACGCCATGATGCGCGCCAATCCTGCCGAGACGCTGATGCACAGGGCCGCGATGCCGCCCGCCCACACCACCTTGACCAGCAAGGGCGCGCCGCGCCAGGCCACCGTGCGCTTGCCTGGCACAAATGCGCCCGGATGCAGCAGCCAGCCAATCGCCATCAGCGGCAAGCCGATCGAGGGCGTGCGGCCCGGCGTGGCAAAGGCAAACAGGGCCAGGATCAGGCACAGGCAAAAAATGATGCCGAGGGTACCGCCCAGCTTTTGCTGGGGGGTCAATTTAATCCAGTTCAACATGGGATACTTTCTTGAAAATTCAGGGATGGCGTGCCGCCAGGCCAGTGATGGCCGGCAATTGCAACACGGCTTCCGCATTGGACGAGGAAAAACACCGGTCGGCCGCCGCCAGGTAAGGCAGCCACGCATATTGCAAGTGTTCGCGGGGACTCAGGGTGATCACCGTATCGCGCGGCACTTGCACGCTGAACACGTGTTCCGTGTTGCGCGTCACGCCCGGTGCATAACGGTGGCGCCAGATCGGGTAGATTTCGTACACATTCGACAGTTGCCAGTCGCGCAGCACGATGGTGTGACCATCGGCAACGATGCCGGTTTCTTCGAACAGTTCGCGCGCAGCCGTCTGCAGCAGCGGCTCGTCGAGGGCGTCGACGGAACCGGTCACCGATTGCCAAAAGCCGGGCTGGCCCGCGCGCTCGATCAGCAACACCTCGAGCTCGCTCGTATGGATGACCACCAGCACGGAAACGGGAATTTTATGGCTCATATCAAGAATGAAAAAGGCGCCTCTTCAGCGCCTTTTTTTATAGCTTAAACTAAACCTTAGCCTGCTACTTTAGGCTCGGCGCCGCGCAAACGGATGTGCAGTTCGCGCAGTTGCTTCTCGTCCACTTCCGACGGCGCTTGTGTCAGCAGACACTGGGCGCGCTGGGTTTTCGGGAAAGCGATCACGTCGCGGATCGATTCGGAACCGGTCATCATGGTCACGATACGGTCCAGGCCGAATGCCAGGCCGCCATGCGGTGGCGCGCCGTATTGCAGGGCGTCGAGCAGGAAGCCGAACTTCAGCTGGGCTTCTTCGGCATCGATCTTCAGTGCACGGAAAACCTTGCTTTGCACTTCTTCGCGGTGGATACGGATCGAACCGCCGCCCAGTTCCCAGCCGTTCAAGACCATGTCGTAGGCCTTGGCGATGCAGGCGCCTGGATTGCTTTCCAGCATGTCTTCATGGCCGTCTTTTGGCGCCGTGAATGGATGGTGGGTCGCGGTCCAGCGGTCCGACTCTTCGTCGTAGTCGAACATCGGGAAGTCGACCACCCACAATGGTTTCCACACGTCGTCGAACAGGCCCGATTTCTTGCCGAATTCGCTGTGGCCGATTTTCACGCGCAGTGCGCCGATGGCGTCGTTGACGACCTTGGCCTTGTCCGCGCCGAAGAAGATCAGGTCGCCGTCTTCTGCACCGGTTTGCTCCAGGATCGTGGCCAGCACGTCGGCAGGCAGGAACTTGACGATCGGCGATTGCAAGCCTTCAGGACCCTTGGCTTTTTCATTGACCTTGATGTAAGCCAGGCCCTTGGCGCCGTAGATGGCAACGAACTGGGTGTAGGCGTCGATTTCCGAACGCGCCATGCTGCCGCCTTGCGGTACGCGCAGGGCCACCACGCGGCCGTTCGGCAGGTTGGCAGCGGCGTTGAAGACCTTGAATTCGACCGACTTCATGACTTCGGTCAAGTCGGTAAAGGCCAGCTTGACGCGCATGTCTGGCTTGTCGGAACCATACAAGCCCATGGCGGTGGCGAAATCCATCACCGGGAATGGGTTCGGCAGCTCGATGCCCAGGGTGTTCTTGAAGACGACGCGTATCATGTCTTCGAACAGGTCGCGGATTTCCTGTTCCGTCAGGAACGAGGTTTCGCAGTCGATCTGGGTGAATTCCGGCTGACGGTCAGCGCGCAAGTCTTCGTCGCGGAAGCACTTGGTGATTTGGTAGTAACGGTCGAAGTTAGCAACCATTAACAGTTGCTTGAACAACTGTGGCGATTGCGGCAAGGCGAAGAAGTTACCAGCGTTGACACGCGATGGCACCAGGTAATCGCGCGCACCTTCTGGCGTCGATTTGGTCAGCATCGGCGTTTCGATGTCGATGAAGCCCAGCGCGTCCAGGTACTTGCGCACTTCCATCGTCACTTTATAGCGCAGGCGCAGGTTGTTTTGCATTTGCGGGCGGCGCAGGTCCAGCACGCGGTGCGTCAAACGCGTGGTTTCCGACAGGTTGTCGTCGTCCAGTTGGAATGGCACAGGCACGGAGGCGTTCAACACTTCCAGCTCGGAGCACACCACTTCGATCTTGCCCGATTTCAGGTTGTTGTTGATGGTGCCGTCGATACGTGCCGTCACCACGCCGGTCACGCGCAGGCAGAATTCATTGCGCACTGCTTCGGCGACCTTGAACATTTCCGCTTGTTCAGGATTGCAGACGATCTGCACCAGGCCTTCACGGTCGCGCAAGTCGATGAAAATCAGGCTGCCGTGGTCGCGGCGGCGATGCACCCAGCCGCACAGGCTGACGGTTTGACCAAGCATGGCTTCGGTGACGAGGCCGCAGTATTGAGTACGCATAGACATAAGATTCTCAGTTCAGGTTAATGAATGTTCGTTCCGGCCACGTCCCCCATGGGACGCCTGCCTTTATTCTTTGGCTGCCGGCGCCGTGACAGCGGCAGCAACAACTTCCGCAGGCGCCACCACGCCCATCGAGACGATGTACTTGAGCGCAGCATCCACGCTCATGTCAAGTTCGACCACATCGCTGCGCTTCATCATCAGGAAGAAGCCCGACGTCGGATTCGGCGTCGTCGGCACATACACGCTGACATAGTCGCCCACCAGGTGGTTCGCCGCATCGCCGCCCGGCACGCCGGTGAGGAAAGCGATGGTCCAGGAATTCTGGTGCGGATACGGCACCAGCACTGCCTTACGGAAAGCATTGCCCGACGAGGAAAACAAGGTATCCGACACTTGCTTGACGCTCGAATACAGGGAGTTGACGATAGGAATGCGCTGCAGCAGCTTTTCCCAGAGTCTCACCACGTAATTGCCGACCAGGTTATTCGTCAGCAAGCCCGTCAAAAACACGATCACTATCGTCAGTATCGTGCCCAGGCCGGGAATGTCAAAGCCGAACAGCTGTTTCGGGCGATACTGTTCCGGCACCAGCAATAGCGACTGGTCCAGGGTGCCCACCACCAGATTCAATACCCACAGGGTAATGGCCAGTGGCACCAGGATCAGCAAGCCGGTAATAAAATATTTACGCATCGGTCTCTCGGTAATGGAAGTCTGCCACGGCGGCCAGGCCCGCTCCGCCTTGTTTCAGTCTGCCTTGGAGGCTGCAGCCGGGGCCGCTGGGGCAGCCGCAGGCGCGCTCTCTGCCGCAGGCGTCGCCGCTGGCTTGGCCGCATCGGCCGGGCCCGTCGGAATAGCCGTCGTGGGCGCCGTGCCGCCACGGAAATCGGTTGCGTACCAGCCGGTACCCTTCAATTGGAAACCGGCGGCGGTCAATTGTTTCTTGAAGCTGGGTTTGCCGCAAGACAGGCAGACCGTCAACACAGGATCGGAGATCTTTTGCAAGACATCCTTGGCAAAACCACATTCTTCACAGCGGTAAGCGTAAATCGGCATCACAACTCCGCAAAAATCATCAAAAACCCTGAATTATAAAGCTTTTCCGTTGCCCTCAACGGAAATTGCCCCGCCCGCCATCAGCCAGCCCGGCGCGACCAGGCCATCCAGCGTTCCTTGCCAGCAAACACGGCGATGGAATCTTCAACGGCCTCATCAAGCAGGCAATCGAAGTACGGCGACAGCAGCTCTTGCAATTGCTCACGAGAAATGCCAAATGGCGGACCCTTGGCATTGTCATCAAAGAAAAAGTAACCGGCCAGCATGGCGCCCGGCGCCAGCAGCTGCGCCCAGCGGGCGGCTACCTGCGGCCACATGGCGCGTGGCATGGCGCACAGAAACGCCCGCTCATAGATCAGGTCCAGCGGCGCAGTAGGCTGCCAGGCAAAGAAATCGGCTTCCACCACCTGCCCTGCCCGTTCGGCCCCCACCACGGTCCGGGCAGTCGCCACGGCCGCCGGTGAAAAATCGATGGCCGTAGCGTCCCAGCCAGAGTCAAACATGAAAGCCAGCTCATGGGCCGAACCGCAGCCGGGTATCAAACAGCGCAACGGTGCCGCTTGATCTTGCACAAACCGGCGCAGCCGCGCCGGCACGCCACCGTGGTCCCACGGCGTGAATTGCTTGTCGAACCGCTCATCCCAAAAGGCGGGCGAGCGTGGATCGCGCGTTTGAAAGTCAGCCATCACTTCGCTCCTGGAGTGCTTAAAACGGCAACTGGTGCCAGCGCATGAAGACCTGGAAACCCAAGGCGCCCAAGGCAAAGGCACCGACGAAGTAGACGATAAAGCTCAGCAATCGATTCGTCTGCTGCTGTTCTGCCAGCAAGGTTTTCATCAGTTCCACCTCGTTTTCACGCGGTTCGCCATGCACCGTCAAGGCTTGATGCAGCAAGCGCGGCAGTTGCGGGAAGATATGCGCATAGCGTGGCGCCTCGGCGCGCAGCTTGTCGATAAAACCTTGCGGGCCCACTTGCTGGCTCATCCATTTTTCCAGGTAAGGCTTGGCCGTTTGCCACAAGTCCAGGTCCGGGTCCAGCTGGCGGCCCAGGCCTTCGATATTGAGCAGGGTCTTTTGCAGCAGCACCAGTTGCGGCTGTACTTCCACATTGAAACGGCGCGAAGTCTGGAACAGCCGCAGCAGCACCTGGCCGAACGAAATATCTTTCAGCGGGCGGTCAAAGATCGGTTCGCAGCAGGCGCGCACGGCCGCTTCCAGTTCATCGACGCGGGTTTCCTTGGGCGCCCAGCCCGATTCGATATGCGCTTCGGCCACGCGCTTGTAGTCGCGGCGGAAGAAGGCCAGGAAGTTTTGCGACAGATAATCCTTGTCGTAATCGTTCAGGGTGCCGACGATGCCAAAGTCCAACGCGATATAGCGGCCGAACGACTCGGGTGCGATGGAGACGAGAATATTGCCTGGATGCATGTCCGCATGGAAAAAACCATCACGGAACACTTGTGTGAAGAAAATCTCCACGCCATCGCTGGAGAGTTTACGCAAGTCCACGCCGGCGGCCGCCAGGCGGTCGATCTGCGACACGGGGATGCCATACATGCGTTCCATCACGATCACGCTGCTGGAGCAATAATCCCAGTGCATTTCCGGCACCAGCAATAAATTCGAATTGGCAAAGTTACGGCGCAGCTGGCTGGCGTTGGCGGCCTCGCGCATCAGGTCCAGCTCGTCATGCAGATACTTGTCGAACTCGCCCACCACTTCTTTCGGCTTCAGCCGCTTGCTGTCAGCCCACAAGCGGCTGGTCCAGTCGGCCGCGATATGCATCAGGGCCACGTCTTCGTCGATCAGCTTTTTCATGCCCGGACGCAAGACTTTGACGGCCACTTCCTTGCCGTTCTTCAATGTGGCGAAATGCACCTGGGCAATCGAGGCAGAGGCCACCGGTTCGCGCTCAAAGCGGGCGAACAACTCGTCCGGATGGGCGCCCAGCGACTTGGTGATTTGCGCGATGGCCAGGTCGGAATCGAACGGCGGCACCCGGTCTTGCAGGCGCGCCAGCTCGTCGGCGATATCGGGCGGCATCAGGTCGCGCCGGGTCGACAGCACCTGGCCAAACTTGACGAAAATCGGGCCCAGCTCTTCCAGCGCCAGCCGCAGCCGCAAGCCGCGCGGCGAGGACAGGTCGCGCCAGAAAATCAAGGTATCGATCAGCTTGGCAGTACGGGGAACTTTCAGGCCGGAAATGGCGATTTCATCGAGACCGTACTTGATGGAAACCCGAATAATTTTGAACAGGCGCAGGAATTTCAAGATCATGTAGACACATCCGGTGTAGGTTGCGGCGGCAGCGCCTTTTCCAGCCTGGCGATACGCTTGGCCAGGCGTTCGACGTCATCGCGCATGCGCGTCACGCCGGCCGAGTAGTCGTGCAAGGTGGTGGGACGGATCAGCATCGGCTGTTCGTCCAGGAAATATTCGGCCACATTCTCGGCCAGCTTCTGATGTCCCGCGCGGACGGCGGCAACAGCCGACTTTGCACCGGCCACCAGGCGCGTGGCAAAGATGGGGCCCAGCACTTTTTCCAGGTCGTGCTCGGCTTCCCAGCGCAAACCCTTGCTCAATTGCGAAATCGCATTGGCAAACTCGGCATCGCCTTCGATCTTCACATAGGAAAATGCGCGCTCGCGGTTTTGCGCAATCAGCGGCAAGTCCGACAGTTTGACGCGGATGGTGACATTGGCCGGCACATCGCCAGCGGCCGACGTCAGCATGCCGGCGCTGTCGACTTGCAGGCGCAAGGCCACGGCGCCCGTATCGATGCAGGCGATCTTGCCGGCGTGCACAGCCAACTGCTGGCGCGCCCATGGCTCTTGCGCCAGCAGATGATTGATGGCGGCGACGGCAGGCGCCATCAGCAGGGATTGGTCTGGAATCGGAGAAATCATTACCTTGCGCCTAGTGGCGCCCTAAAAAAGAAAAAACCGCCCGTTAATCATACGGGCGGTTTCGATCTTACCAGTTCAGCAGGAAATATCCCTCAAGCAGCATGAATTCATTCTGTGCTTAAGCTGCCGCTCAGGAAAAAATTACCATTAATTCAATTGCTGTATGCCTGCCAGGACCCAGCCGCCATTGCCATTGAGCGGTTTGGACATATTCCACACTTCCGCGAACGGCTCGGCCGCCGCGTTCGGCGCCGAACGGATCAGGCCGGTGAACTTCACGCTGGCCAGGTAATCATTGGCACCCGTTTCAATACCCAGCAATTCGCCATCGATGGTGACCACGTCGGTGAAGTCCGCCTGGCCGCCACGTTCCTGGATTTGCATGCGCAGTTCGGCATACACTTCCGGCGAAGTGAATTCACGGATATCGTTGACGTCCGACTTGTCCCAGGCCGCTTGCAGGCGAATAAAATTGCTTTTCGCATGGCGCAGGAAATTATCCTTGTCAAAATCGGCTGGTACACCCCATGGCGCGGCAGCGGCAGGCGCCGGCTTGTCCAGGCCTACGCCGGACGAGACCGGTTGCAGCGGCGGCAGTGGTGGAATGCGCGAACCGATGTCCGGCACATTGCCGGCCGGTGCAGGCGCGTTGTTGAAATTACCACCAAAATTGGCAAACGGATTGTTGCCGCCATTGTTGGCATTCGCCGTACCACCGTCGCGCTTGCTGCGCACCATGCGGTAGATGAAGAAAATCACGCCAGCGATCAAGGCCACCATCAGCAAGGAGCTGATCATGCTGGCCAAAGCACCGCCCAGGCCAAAATGCGACAGCAGCGCGCCCAGGCCCAGGCCCAGCAAGGCGCCGCCCAGGATGCCTTTCCAGCGGCTAGGCGGTTTCGCTGCAGCAGCCGGAGCAGGCGCTGGCGTCGGTTGGGCTTGACGTGGCGCCTGGCTAGGCGCAGGCGCCGGTGCCGGAGCGGGCGCCTGACGACCTACGTTTTGCGACTGGCGGCCAATGGAGCGGCCACCTCCCATGGGACGCGCCAGGGCTTCGCCCAGCATCGATACCGTGGTCGCGGCCAACATCATGCCAACCAAAAATTTCTTCATCTTCATTCCATCTCCTAAAGTGCCGGCACCACTACATCTT
Organism: Janthinobacterium sp. Mn2066; assembly: GCF_049319705.1. NCBI lineage: Bacteria > Pseudomonadati > Pseudomonadota > Betaproteobacteria > Burkholderiales > Oxalobacteraceae > Janthinobacterium > Janthinobacterium sp. Mn2066. The sequence continues at coordinate 170,732 of NZ_JBMOUF010000006.1, forward strand.
GATGCCGGTATGCAAAGCGGCAATACCTGCCGTCAAATTGTAATATTGCACACGCTCCAGGCCCGCCGTTTCCATCATGGTCTTCAGGGTTTCCTGGTCAGGGTGCATGCGGATCGATTCGGCCAGATAACGATAGCTTTCCGCGTCACCCGCGATTTTCTGTCCGAACCACGGCAGTACCGAGAACGAATACAGATCGTAGGGTTTTTGCAGCGGCGCCGCCACCTTGGAAAATTCCAGGACCAGCAGCTTGCCGCCCGGTTTCAGCACGCGGCGCATTTCTGCCAGCGCCACATCCTTGTGCGTCATATTACGCAAGCCGAAAGCCACGCTGACACGGTCAAAATAGTTGTCAGGAAAAGGTAGCTTTTCAGCATCGCAGAGCAGAGTTGGGGTCAATAAGCCACGATTCAAGAGGCGATCGCGGCCAACGCGCAACATCGACTCATTAATATCGGTCAACCACACTTCACCGGTAGGACCAGCCTGCTTGGCAAAGGCCTTCGACAAGTCGCCCGTGCCGCCAGCGATATCGAGCACCTTGAAGCCGGGGCGCACGCCCGCGTTGGCGATCGTAAACGTCTTCCACAGACGGTGCAGCCCGCCCGACATCAAGTCATTCATCACATCATATTTGGCAGCGACGGAATGGAACACCTTGGCGACTTCGCGCACTTTGTCGTCTTCTGCAACTGTTTTATATCCGAAATGGGTGGTATTGGTCATGGTAGGCAGCCTGTTTGAACTAAGTGCATTATACAAGCGCACGCCCATTTTCCCCTGCTTGCCATAGGGACAAAAAAACGGACAAAAAAAACGGGCTGCCCCGGAGCGGTTTCAACCGTCCGGGGCAGCCCGTCTTTGCAATGAAAAAGCTTAGTGTTTGTGACCGCAGCTGGGACCATGCACATGGCCGGAAGATTGCTTGATCGTCATGTCGGCCAGCGCATCGCGGCCGCTGTCACCGGGATAACCGGCTGCAGCCAAGCGATCCAGATAGTCTTGCCACAGCTTGGCCTGCTCCACGCCCAGCTTGTACAAATAGCTCCAGGTGTACAAACCCGTGTTGTGGCCATCGCTGAAGGTCGGTTGCAAAGCGTAGTTGCCGACCGGCTCCAGATTCGTCAAGCCCACCAGGCGCTTGCCCGTTTGCAGCACTTCCTGGCCCTTGCCATGGCCTTGCACTTCGGCCGACGGCGAATACACGCGCAGGTATTCAAATGGCAAGGCAAAGTTGCTGCCGTCATCGAAAGCAATGTCGAGCACGCGTGACTGGTTGTGGACGGTAATGCCGGTCGGCTGCGGTGTTGCTATTTGGTTCATGAGTAACTCTATGCAGATAAGCGTTGAATAATGGCGGTGCGCAATGCCGGCAGCAAGGCGCGGCGCGCGGCCAGCACGGCGGCCGGCGTTTCGCGCTGCACGACAGCCCAGCTGGGATGGGGAAAATGCGCGTCGTCACGGTAGCGGGGAATCACATGCCAGTGCACATGCGGCGTCATGTTGCCGAAACTGGCCACATTGACCTTTTCCGGCTGCATCACTTCGCGCACGGCCAGCTCGACTTGCCAGACGACTTCCATCACGTAATTACGCTCGCCTGGGGTCAGGTCCGTCATTTCCTTGACGTGCTTGTTCCAGATCACGCGGCAAAAGCCGGGATAGGCGGCGTCATCGACGGCCACCACGGCCAGCCGGTCGCTGCGCCACAGCAAGCTTTCCAGGCCTTGCTTTTGCGCAAAGCCATCAAGCAGATTGCACAGATCGCAACTGACCGTACTCACACCAGCACCCGCTCGATACCGCCATCGTTGGCGCGTTTCACATAGTCTGGCATCCAGTTTTCTCCCAGCAAATGTTTGGCGATCTCGACGACGATGTAGTCGGCGGTCGTGCCCGAATCGTCATTGTAGCGCGACAAGCCTTGCAGGCACGATGGGCAGCTGGTGAGGATTTTCACGTCGCCCGTAAAACCGTCGCCACGCAGCTTGTCGGCGCCCTTGACCATTTCTTCTTCCTTGCGGAAACGCACTTGCGTGGAAATGTCCGGGCGCGTCACGGCCAGCGAACCCGATTCACCGCAGCAACGGTCATTCTTTTCGATCTTCACGTTGTCCACCGTGCTGATCAGGGAATTGATGGTTTTGCCCGACTCTTGCAGCTTCATCGGATTGTGGCAAGGCTCGTGGTACATATAGCGCGTGCCGTTCACGCCTTCCAGCTTGACCTGTTTTTCCAGCAGGTATTCATGGATATCCATGATGCGGCAGCCAGGGAAAATCTTTTCAAACTGGTACGTTGCCAGCTGGTCATAACAGGTGCCGCACGACACCAGCACCGTCTTGATGTCCAGATAGTTGAGCGTGTTGGCCATGCGATGGAACAGCACGCGGTTGTCCGTCATCATCTTTTCAGCCTTGTCGAACTCGCCGGCACCGCGTTGCGGATAACCGCAGCACAGGTAGCCAGGCGGCAAGACGGTCTGCACGCCCACTTCCCACAGCATCGCCTGCGTGGCCAGGCCTACTTGCGAGAACAAGCGCTCCGAACCGCAGCCAGGGAAATAAAACACGGCTTCCGTATCGGCCGTGGTGGTCTTCGGATTGCGGATGATCGGGATCACCTTGTCATCTTCGATGTCGAGCAAGGCGCGTGCCGATTTCTTCGGCAAGTTGCCTGGCATCTTTTTATTGATGAAGTGAATCACCTGCGCTTTCACCGGTGGCTTGCCCGTCGATGGCGGCGGCGCCTTGGTCTGCTTCTTGGCAAATTTCTTCAGCAAATCGTGCCCCAGGCGCTGCGCCTTGTAACCCCAGCCGATCATGACCTTGCGCGTGGCGTTGATCGTCACGGGATCGGTAGCGTTGAGGAACATCATGGTCGCTTTGGTGCCCGGATTAAAGCTTTTCTTGTCCATCTTGCGCAGCAGGTTGCGCATATTCATCGAAACGTCACCGAAATCGATATTCACGGGGCAAGGCGTGACGCATTTATGGCAGACCGTGCAGTGGTCGGCCACGTCTTCGAACTCTTCCCAATGCTTGATGGAAATACCGCGCCGCGTCTGTTCTTCATACAAAAACGCTTCGATCAGCGAGGAAGTGGCGAGGATCTTGTCGCGCGGCGAGTACAGCAAGTTGGCGCGCGGCACGTGGGTCGAGCACACGGGTTTGCACTTGCCGCAGCGCAAGCAATCCTTGACGCTGTCGGCAATCGCGCCGATATCGCTTTGCTGCATGATCAGGGATTCATGGCCCATCAGGCCGAACGATGGCGTGTAGGCATTGCGCAAGTCGGCGCCCATGCCCGGCAAGTTCAGCAGCTTGCCCTTGTTGAAGCGGCCTTCCGGATCGATGCGCAGCTTGTAGCTGCGGAAGTCGCCGATCTCTTCTTCCGTCAAAAATTCCAGCTTGGTAATGCCGATACCGTGTTCGCCGGAAATCACGCCATTCAGCGAACGGGCCAGCACCATGATGCGGCCCACGGCTTCGTGGGCGTCTTGCAGCATTTCGTAATTGTCCGAGTTGACGGGCAAGTTGGTGTGCACGTTGCCATCGCCCGCATGCATGTGCAGCGCCACGAACACGCGCGAACGCAAGATGCGCGCGTGAATCGCCGTCGCCTCATCCAGAATTAATTTGAAAGCGGCGCCATTGAAAATCTGGCGCAGCTGGGCGCGGATTTCCTGTTTCCAGCTAATGCGCACGGTGCGGTCTTGCACTACATCAAACAAGGTCGCTTCAGGCTGCGTCTGCAGGCGCGCCTCGAACACGGGCAGCAAACGCTCCAGGCCCAGTTCGGCCAGTTCGCCCTGCACCTCGGCCAGCGGCCGGTCCAGCTGGCCCAGCAGATAGGTCCAGCGTGCCGTGACTTGCGCCAGCAACTGCTGCGCCTGCTCGGCGCGGTCACCCAGCATTTCAGCATCATCGACGCGGTCGTCCGAGGCGTCGTCGCTCTTACCGATTGGCAAATTGCCCTTGCCAAAGAATGTACTCAGGGCATCGGCCAATTGCAGCTTGTTCTTGATCGACAGTTCGATATTGATGCGTTCGATGCCATCCGTGTATTCGCCCATGCGATTGAGCGGGATCACCACGTCTTCATTGATCTTGAACGCGTTGGTGTGCTTGGCGATCGCGGCCGTGCGGGCGCGGTCCAGCCAGAATTTCTTGCGCGCTTCCGGGCTGACGGCAACAAAGCCCTCGCCCACGCGCGTGTTGGCGATACGCACCACTTCCGACGCCGCTTGCGCGACGGCATTTTCATCATCGCCGACGATATCGCCAAACAGGGCCATCTTCGGCAACACGCCCCGTTTCGACTTGGTGGCGTAGCCGACGGCGCGCAGGTAGCGCTCGTCCAGATGCTCCAGGCCCGCCAGACGCAGGGTCGTGTATTGCTCGCCCTTGGCCGGCAAGCCGTCCAGGTAATCCTTGATTTCCACGATCGACGGAATCGCATCGCGCGCCTGGCCAAAAAATTCCAGGCAGACGGTACGGGTAAATTTCGGCATCTTGTGCAGGATCCAGCGCGCCGACGTGATGAGACCGTCGCAACCTTCTTTCTGGATACCCGGCAAGCCGGCCAGGAATTTGTCGGTCACGTCCTTGCCCAGGCCCTCTTTACGGAATTTGCGGCCAGGAATTTCCAGAATTTCCATCTTGAACGGGGCATTCGGCTTCGTCGCGTCGCGCGTGCTCGGGTGACGCCATTCCAGCTGGAAACGTGCCAGCGCAATATCGTGGATCTTGCCCAGGTTGTGATCGAGGCGCGTGACGTCGAGCCAGTCGCCATTCGGGTCGACCATGCGCCACGAGGCCAGGTTGTCCAGCGCCGTGCCCCACAGCACGGCTTTCTTGCCGCCCGCATTCATGGCGACGTTGCCACCGATACACGAAGCATGGGCCGATGTCGGATCGACGGCAAACACGAAACCAGCTTTTTCCGCCGCTTCCGACACCTTGTTGGTAATCACGCCGGCGCCCGAATTGATCGTCGCGTATTCATGCGTCAAGCCTGGCAAGACTTGCATTTCCACCGCGCCCAGGGTGATCAGTTTTTCCGTGTTGATGACGGCCGACATCGGCGTCAGGGGAATCGCGCCGCCCGTATAACCGGTGCCGCCGCCGCGCGGGATAATGGTCAGCCCCAGCTCGATGCAGCCTTTGACCAGGCCGGCCATTTCCTCTTCCGTGTCGGGCGTCAGCACGACGAACGGATATTCGACGCGCCAGTCGGTGGCGTCCGTCACGTGGGCCACGCGGGTCATGCCGTCAAAGCGGATATTGTGTTTTTCCGTGTAACGGCCCAGCACCTTGACCGTGCGCTTGCGCAAGTCATAGGTCTTGCGGAACTCGTCGCCAAAGTCGGCCACGGCCTTGCCCGCCGCTTTCAGCAGGGATTCGACATTGGCGCTGCGCTGCTGGGTGTCTGCAGACGTATCAGCGGCAGCATCGGCCGCGCTATCGACCGTCAGGCGGCGCTTGTCGACTTCCGTCAAGCGGTGGTGCAAGGCATCGATCAAGCCCTGGCGGCGCTTGGGATTGTCGAGCAAGTCATCCTGCAGGTAGGGATTGCGGCGCACCACCCAGATATCGCCCAGCACTTCGTACAGCATGCGCGCCGAACGGCCCGTCTGGCGCACGCCGCGCAGCTCATCGAGCAGACGCCAGGAGTCCTCTCCCAACAGCCGGATGACGATCTCACGATCGGAAAACGACGTGTAGTTATACGGGATTTCGCGCAGTCGGCTGGCTGCTGGACCATTCGGTGTTTCTGCCAATAAAGCTTGAATTTGTGCGGGAGCGTTCATGGAATTGGTGGCGTGTAGACAGTACCCTAAAGACCCATTCTAGCTTATTGCGCCGCACCATGCCCTAACAGCCTTAGCCCGCCCAAGGTTTATGCAGGACGTGGCAAGCCATAGCAAATATGGTCAAGCAGATTTTTGCATGAATAAAAAATGATCCATGCGTCATTTTTCAAAGAAAAATGCCAAGAATCTGTTCCTGCCACAAATTATCAAACTGTTAAAAATGGACCGGAATGGCGTTGCATTTGATCCCGTTCAAGACAGCAAAGTACCGATCCAATGCCACGTCCCATCAGGTACATACAGCAGCAAGATCGTCATGGTCAGGTAGCGCGCGCACTTGCCGATGGCCATATAGGCAACGCAAGGCCAGAACGGGAGTTTCAGCCAGCCGGCCAGCGTACACAGGGGATCGCCGATGCCAGGCAGCCAGGCCAGCAGCATGGTTTTGGCGCCATAGCGGGCCAGCCAGCCGAACCAGCGCGTTTCGCGCTCCTTGGCAAACGCCTGCTTGGCGCGGTAGCCCATCCAGTAGTCGACCATGCCGCCCAGGGTATTGCCCACCGTGGCCACCACGATGACGGCGCCGAACAGCGAGGGATTGGCCTTGATCACGGCAAACACGGCCGGCTCTGAGCCGAGCGGCAACAAGGTGGCGGAGATAAAGCTGATCAGAAAGACCGATGTCAGCCCGACCTCCGGCGCTGCAATCAGGTGCAGCAGCCAGGCGATTGCAGATTCGATCATTGAACACTACTCGGTGCTGTAAAGCTCTCCATTATAATGAAGCGCAGGCTGTACCGGGCATCAACCGTGCGCAGCCACAAAGGCTTACCGGCCTGCCGCTCCAACGCGTAATATCTGCTACGTCAATTCATCGCGTAGTATTGTTGCCTGGCTTACCCGCTACGGCAAGACCGCTATCGACGTATACGTCCCAGTAAGTTCCTGGCCCAGAATCACTCGCTTGCAGACTATGAACATCGACTACCTCAAGAAAATCCTGACCGCCCGCGTCTATGACGTCGCCACCGAAACGCCGCTGGAACTGGCCCCTGCCCTGTCGCAGCGCCTGGGCAACCAGATTTATTTCAAGCGCGAGGACATGCAAAGCGTGTTCAGCTTCAAGATACGCGGCGCCTACAACAAGATGGCCAAGCTCAGCGATGCGGAACGCAAACGGGGCGTCATTTGCGCTTCGGCCGGCAACCACGCCCAGGGCGTGGCCCTGTCGGCGGCGCGCATGGGCTGCCGCGCCGTCATCGTCATGCCGACCACCACGCCGATGGTCAAAGTCGAGGCGGTCAAGCAACGCGGCGGCACGCAGGTGGAAGTGGTGCTGCACGGCGAGTCTTACACGGATGCGTTCAACCATGCCAAGACGCTGGAGCAGGAACAGAAACTGACCTTTGTGCACCCGTTCGACGATCCCGACGTGATCGCCGGCCAGGGCACCATCGGCATGGAAATCCTGCGCCAGCACGCCGGCCCCATCCATGCAATTTTTGCACCCATCGGCGGCGGCGGCCTGATCGCCGGCATCGCTGCCTACGTGAAACAGATTCGTCCGGACATCAAGATCATCGGCGTGCAAAGCGTCGATTCGAACGCCATGGCGCGCTCGCTCAAGGCCGGTGAGCGCGTCACCCTGAACGACGTGGGCTTGTTTGCCGATGGCACGGCCGTGCGCCTGGCCGGCGAAGAAACCTTCCGCCTGGTGCAAGCCTATGTCGATGAAATCATCACCGTCGATACGGACGCCATCTGCGCCGCCATCAAGGATGTGTTTACGGATACGCGCAGCATCCTGGAACCGTCGGGCGCGCTGGCCATTGCCGGCGCCAAGGCCTATGTGGAACGGGCCAGCCTGTCGCGCCATCCGGTCAACAATGAAACCCTGGTGACGATTGCCAGCGGCGCCAACATGAACTTCGACCGTTTGCGCTTCGTGGCCGAGCGGGCGGAGCTCGGTGAATTCCGCGAAGCCGTGTTTGCCGTCACCATGCGCGAGCAGCGCGGCAGCTTCAAGCGCTTCTGTTCGCTGGTGGGGGCGCGCAACGTGACGGAATTTAATTACCGCATCAGCGATGAAAAACACGCCCATGTGTTTGTCGGCATCCAGATCGCCAACCGCGACGAGTCGGCCCAGGTGGCACGCCTCTTTGAAGAACACGAATTCAAGACCCTGGACCTGACGCACGACGAACTGGCCAAGACCCATTTGCGCCATTTGGTCGGCGGCAAGAGCCAGCTGGCGCAGGATGAATTGCTGTACCGCTTCGAGTTTCCCGAGCGTCCGGGCGCGCTGATGCGCTTCCTCGACAGCATGGCGCCAAACTGGAACATTTCACTGTGCCATTACCGCAGCCAGGGTGGCGACGTGGGCCGCATCCTGATCGGCTTGCAGGTGCCGCCCGAGGAAATGCCGGAATTCGCCCGTTTCCTCGATACGCTCGGTTATCGTTACTGGGATGAGACCAGCAATCCGGTGTACAAGCTGTTCCTTGGCTAAATCTGTTGAGCCAGGCCAATCGGCCTGGCTCCAGTTCTTGCCATACCGGTAAATAGGCTACCATGCGTGCTTGATTGAACTACGCGACACGACCATGACCACCACCAACGACCTTGCCGGCCTGTCTCCACTGGGCAAAAACTCCGCTTACCGCACCGATTACGCGCCGGAATTGCTGTTTCCGATTCCGCGCCAGGGCAAGCGCGATGAACTGGCGCTGCACGGCACCCTGCCCTTCTTCGGCCTCGATATCTGGAATGCCTACGAATTGTCGTGGCTCAACCTGCGCGGCAAGCCACAAGTGGCGATCGCCAAGGTCAGCGCCCCGGCCGACTCGCCCAACATCATCGAATCGAAATCGTTCAAGCTGTACCTGAACTCGTTCAACCAGACCAGGCTGGCCAGCGCCGATGCGCTGCGCGCCTTGCTGGTACAGGATTTATCGCAAGGTTTTGGCGCGCCGGTGCAGGTGGAACTGACCTTGCAGGAAGATTTCGGCAAGCTGAAGATGGGCGAATTCGATGGCGTGCTGCTGGACCGCCTCGATATCGAGATCACGCAATACACGCCCTCGCCCCTGCTGCTGAAAGCGGCCAGGGACGAAGCGCCGGTGGAAGAAGTGCTGGTGTCGCATTTGCTCAAGTCGAATTGCCTGGTGACGGGACAGCCGGACTGGGGCAGCGTGCAGATCGAATACGCAGGACCGCAAATCGACCAGGAAAGCCTGTTGCGCTACCTGATCGGTTTCCGTGAACATAATGAATTCCACGAGCAATGCGTGGAGCGCATCTTTGTCGATATCCTGCGCCAGTGCGCACCGCAAAAACTGTCCGTCTACGCGCGCTACACACGCCGCGGCGGACTCGATATCAACCCGTGGCGCAGCAACTTCAGCACGGGCAAGATGCCGGGTAATTTGCGGAATGCCCGTCAATGAGGCACGTCAATAAAAGGGCGATAAAGGCCGTGTAAAGGATAAAACGATGCCGACAGGAATGTCGGCTGTGTTTTAATACAACGTAGTTGCAACACCACGCAATACGAAAAAAGCACGGAAAAATCGGAAAATTGTCTTTCTGCGACGGAAAAACCGGAAAGACATTCGTTTTCAATCGAGAAATAGCTAATTCATCTCGATGTTACCTTTTAATTAATGACAGTATGGCGCGTACACGAGCGCCCACTGCGCCCCAAGCGGGCGTATACTGTCGAGAATTGGCGTTACAGGCCACGAAAACAGGCCTATAATTCGGCTCGCAAGCCCTCTGCGCATTGCACCATTTCACTGAGTGTCATGACTAATCTTAGCAAAATACTATCCCTCGAAAATGTCCTTCTGGATCTGGAAGTCTCCAGCAAAAAGCGCGCTTTCGAGCAAGCCGGCCTGATCTTCGAAAACAATTACGGCATCGCCCGCTCCACCGTCTCGGACAACCTGTTTGCCCGCGAACGGCTGGGCTCGACGGGTCTGGGCCATGGCGTGGCCGTGCCGCATGGCCGGGTCAAGGGCAGCAAGACCCTGAAAGCGCCGCTGGGCGCCTTCGTGCGCCTGGCCGAACCGATTCCGTTCGAGTCGCCGGATGGCAAGCCCGTCAATCTGTTGTTTTTCCTGCTGATTCCAGATCATGTAACGCAGCAACATCTGGAAATCCTGTCGGAAATTGCTGAAATGTTTTCCGACGACGCCTTCCGTACGGCCCTGGCCACCGATCCCGATCCGAAATCGGTACATCAGCGCATCATCAATTGGCAACCCAGCTTGCAGGCGGCGGGTTAAACTTCAGGTATTCCTCCACTCCTGAAGAAGACCGCCATGTTGCAAACGCCGCTGACGATACAACGCCTGTACGACGATAATCGTGAAAGCCTGCAACTGGGCTGGTTCGCCGGCTTCCCTGGCGGCGAACGCCTGATCTCCGGCGATGTCTCTTCCGCGGCCGACCAGGTCGGCCACTTGAACCTGATCCACCCGGGCCGCATCCAGGTGTTCGGCCACCAGGAAATCAATTATTACCAGCGCCTCAAGGTCAATACACGCACCCACGTGATCGGTGAACTGATCGCTGGCGGCCCGCCGGCGCTGATCATCGCGCAAGGCCTCGAAACACCGCCCGACATCCTCGCCATTTGCGACGAGCAAAATATCCCCTTGTTTTCGACCCCGCTGCCGGCCGCGCAAGTGATCGACTTCCTGCGCGTCTACCTGTCGAAAAAGCTGGCGCAGCGCATCATCATGCATGGCGTCTTCATGGACGTGCTGGGCGTGGGCGTGCTGATCACGGGCGACTCGGGCCTGGGCAAGAGCGAACTGGGCCTGGAGCTGATCTCGCGCAGCCACGGCCTGGTGGCCGACGACGCCGTCGAATTCTCGCGCATCGCGCCGAACATGATCGAAGGACGCTGCCCGCCGCTGCTGCAAAACCTGCTGGAGGTGCGGGGCCTGGGCTTGCTCGACATCAAGGCCATCTTTGGCGAAACGGCCGTGCGCCGCAAGATGCGCTTGAAACTGATCGTGCACCTGGTGCGCCGCAATGCGCTGGAAGAAGAAGTCGAACGCCTGCCCTTCCTGTTCCCCACCGAAGACGTGCTGGGCCTGCCCATCCGCAAGGTCGTGATCCCCGTCGCCGCCGGCCGCAACATCGCCGTGCTGCTGGAAGCGGCCGTGCGCAACACCATCCTGCAACTGCGGGGGATTGATACCTTGCAGGAATTTATGGAGCGGCAGAGATTAGCAATGAGCGGGGATTAAATACTGGGGTCTGTTCTTTTAGAATCGAAATGTGTCCCATTGGGACACATTTCCCCGGCGGGTCAGACCCCAAATTGAGTCGCTGGCCAGCTTGCCCTCAACCATAAGATCTGATGCAAACAATGCCGTACTCAAGTTGCAATAATTTGTAAAGATAGTGGCAGCAAGGGCATGGAAGCGATCTTTATTGTATGATCGGCCCTATGCATATCGTCCTTATCACCGGAATATCCGGCTCCGGTAAATCTGTCGCACTCAATGTGCTGGAAGATGCCGGCTATTATTGCGTCGACAACCTGCCGCCCGCCCTGCTGCCCAGCCTGGTACAAACCCTGCTCGATGAAGGCACGCCGCAACTGGCCGTGGCCGTCGATGCGCGCAGCGCCGAATCGCTGGTCAGCCTGCCGCATAATGTGGCCCTGCTGCGCGACCAGGGACATGATGTCAAGGTCATGTTCCTGACGGCCACCACGCATGCCCTGGTGGCGCGCTTTTCTGAAACGCGGCGCAGCCATCCGCTGTCGCACGAATTGCGCCCCAACCAGAATCCGGCCAGCCGCCGCACCTTGATCGAATGCATTTCGGAAGAGCGCGAACGCCTGTCGGCCATCGAACAGCTCGGTCACCTGATCGATACGTCCGAATTGAGCGCGAACAAGCTGCGCGCCTGGATCAAGGATATCGTCGCTTCCGAACGCGCGCCGCTGACCCTGTTTTTCGAATCGTTTGCCTTCAAGCTGGGCGTGCCGCTCGACGCCGATTTCGTCTTCGACGTGCGGGCCTTGCCCAATCCCTATTATGACCTGAGCCTGCGCCCGCTCGATGGCCGCGATGGACCCGTGATCGCCTTCCTCGACGCCCAGCCCAGCGCGATTGAATTGCTGGGCGACATACGCGCCTTTATCGAAAAGTGGTTGCCGTCCTTCAAGTCCGACAACCGCAGCTACCTGACCGTGGCCCTCGGTTGCACAGGGGGACAACACCGTTCCGTCTACATGGCAGAGCGTCTGGCGCAGTATTTCAGTGCGAGTGAACGGGTGGTATTGCGTCATCGGGAACGCACCTGAGAAATAAATAAACGCAAAAAACAGGCGCAAAAAAGGGCGCATATGCGCCCTTAGTTTTGATCACAACGGTGGGAAGCGGCTGGCCTTACACGGCGATAGCGGCTTCTTCTGTGTTGTCTGGCAGATGCTTGATCGCCTCTTTACCGTGCCCTTGCACTTTGGTTTTGTATTTCATCACCTGCCGGTCCAGCTTGTCGATCAGGGTATCGATGGCGGCGTACAGGTCTTGCGCCAGGCTTTCCACATACACGGTCTTGCCGCTCAGACGCAAATTGACTTCGGCCTTTTGACGTTTTGCTTTCTCTTTGAGGTTGTCGACGGTCAGAATCACGGCAATATCGATAACTTGATCGAAATGACGTTTCACACGCTCCAGTTTCGTTTGTACGTATTCACGGATGGCTGGTGTCACTTCAAGATGATGTCCGCTGATGGTGAGATTCATACACACTCCTAAAGATGATCAGGTTCGTGCGGAGTCCATCGTATCCGACCCGTAGAGGAACCGAAAAAACTACAAAGACTTACGCAGGCTCACTGGCGGAATTTTCAACGCTTCCCGGTATTTGGCAACAGTACGTCGCGCAATCACCATGCCCTGTTCCCCCAGCATGTCCGCAATCTTACTGTCGGATAAAGGATTTTTTGTGTCTTCTGCTCCTGTCAGTTGCACGATCAGTGCCCGTATCGCCGTTGACGATGCCTCGCCCCCCGCTTCGGTGGCGACATGGCTACCAAAAAAATATTTCAACTCAAACATGCCATGCGGGGTCAGCATGTACTTTTGGGTTGTTACCCGCGAGATAGTACTCTCGTGTAAACCCAGTGTATCAGCTATTTCGCGGAGCACAAGGGGGCGCATGGCGACGGCGCCGTGCGAGAAAAAATTCTTTTGTCGTTCTACTATCGCTTGCGCCACGCGCAGTATCGTATCGAAACGCTGGCGCATATTCTTGATCAGCCACTTGGCTTCCTGCAACTGTACGCCCATCGCGCCCTCGCCCTTGCCCTGCTTGAGCAGGTTCGCATACATGGCGTTGACCCGCAGGCGCGGCATGACATCGTTGTTCAAAGTCACTTGCCAGCCATTGCGGCCGCGCTTGACCACCACGTCCGGCACCACATAATCAGACACGTCGGAGGCAAACACGGCGCCCGGATGCGGGTTGCACTGGCGAATCACTGCTTGTGCTTCACGCAAGTCTTCCTCGTCGCAATTGAGGGCTTTTTTCAGTTTGTTGAAGTCGCGCTGGGCAAACCAGGCCAGGTGTTTTTCGACGATGGCCAAGGCCATGCGTCTTGTTACCAGGGCAATATTTGGCAGGCGGCGGATTTGCAGGGCCAGGCATTCGGCGGCATTGCGCGCCCCCACGCCCGGCGGATCGAAACTTTGCAGCAGCACCAGGGCCGTGCGCAGCTCATCGGCGTCGATGTCGAGCTCTTCCGGCAGGCGCGCCAGGATATCGTCGAGCGACTCGTCCAGGTAGCCATTGTCGTCGAGCGCGTCGATGATCAGCTCAACCAGCGCGCGGTCGCGCAATTCCAGCACCGTCACGCGCATCTGTTCCATCAGGTGCTCGCGCAAGGTGCAGTGATGGGCTTCGAGTTGCGGACGCGCATCGTCGTCCTCGGGCGCCCTGCCCCGGCTCGCTTCGCTCCAGTCACTGTCGCCCGTGTCCGGCGCCGCCGTGGCTTCGCCCGCATCGCCCTCATAGCCATCGGCCTCGGCCGGCGCTGCCGGTGTTTCCTGGCTCGGTGGCTGGGGCGGCGCTTCGGCCGGCGCGGCGGTGGAGCTCAAGGCGCCGTCGGACAGCAGGCGCAGCGAACGATCGAGCGGATCGTCGAGACGCTCAAGCAGCGGGTTATCCGTCAGCAGTTGTTCCAGCTCTTGGTGCAATTCCAGTGTGGACAGTTGCAACAGGCGTATCGATTGTTGCAACTGCGGCGTCAATGCCAAGTGCTGCGAAGTGCGCAGCTGCAATGATTGTTTCATTGGCTCACATACGGAAGTGTTCGCCCAGATAGACCCGGCGTACCGACTCGTTGGCGATGATGTCATCGGGACGTCCCGACGCCAGCACCGAACCCTGGTTGATGATGTAGGCGCGGTCGCAAATACCCAGCGTTTCGCGCACATTATGATCGGTGATCAGCACGCCGATATTGCGCTCCTTCAAGAAACGCACGATGCGCTGGATCTCGATCACGGCGATCGGGTCGACGCCGGCAAACGGTTCGTCGAGCAGCACGAAGCGGGGATCGGTGGCCAGCGCGCGGGCAATTTCCACCCGGCGGCGCTCGCCACCGGATAGTGACAGGGCCGGGTTTTCGCGCAGCTTTTCAATCTGCAAGTCGGCCAGCAAGGTATTCAGGCGTTCTTCGATTTCCGCCTTTTTCAAGGGACGGCCTTCGACGGTCTGGATTTCCAGCACGGCGCGGATATTGTCTTCCACCGTCAGCTTGCGGAACACCGACGCTTCCTGCGGCAGATACGACAAGCCCATCTGCGCGCGGCGATGAATCGGCAGGCTGGAAATGTCCACGCCGCTGATATCGATGGTGCCGCCGTCCGACGGCACCAGGCCGACGATCATATAGAACGAGGTGGTCTTGCCGGCGCCGTTGGGGCCCAGCAAGCCGACCACTTCGCCGCATTCGACTTGCAGCGAGACATCATGCACGACCTGGCGCTTGCCATAGGTTTTTTGCAGCCCTTTCACGATCAGGGTGCTGCCGCAGCGTATATTTTCCATTATTTCTTTCCTGGCGCAGGCGTGGCCGGGGCCGATGCCGCCGGCGTAGACGCAGCAGGCGCCTTGTTTTTCGGCTGGATCACCATGCGCACGCTACCGCCGCCCGGCGTGTTATTGCCACTCTCCGTATTTTCCATCTGGAATTCTTCTTTGCGGCTGTCATAAGAAATGAAGGCGCCGTTGACGACGTCGGTCGGCTTCGTGCCTTCCAGGCGCGTCAGCTTGGCTTTCGAGAACAGCTTCACCACTTCCGTCTTGTTATTGTATTCCACGCGTTCGGCCTCGCCCTCCACCCACAAATCGCCTTCGCCATCGCGCTTCTGGCGGAAGGTGGCCAGCTTGCCCGCTTCCGCCCAGAAAATGATGAATTGGTAGCCCTGCGCATCTTCCGTGATCTGGGCGCGGCCTGCTTTCATGGTCAGGGTGCCCTTGACCAGCACCACATTGCCCGTCAGGGTGCGCACCTGCTTGACATCATCCACGTGGCCACGCTCGGCGGTGATCACGGCTTCCTTTTCGGAATCGGCCTTTTCGGCACGCGCCGCACCGATCAGACCCAGCGAACATACGGTCGACAACAAGGTCAACAGCAAGATTTTTTTCATTTTATGATTTCCTTATTTGCATACTGTCATTTTGCTGCCGCGCCCTTGCGCGGCGCTGGCGGATAGACGATGCGCAGGTTCTGCTCCACGTCCACCACGCCGGTCGCGTTATTGGCCTTCATGCCCACGCCCGTGACATGTGAAGTTCCCAGCAGCATATCGACCGGCACGGCCGTTTCCATCCGTTCCTCATCGGGAAAGACCGTCAAGGCCTCGGTCTTGAGCGTCATGTTCTGCACCTTGGGACTGGCCACCCGGTCGATCACCACATTGCGGTACAACTGCAGCCGCGTATTGCCTTGGTCGATATGGGCCAGTTCGGCATTCATATTCAGCGGCGGCAGGTCCGGGCTGATCTTGCGCACGAAAGGATGGTCGATATCGGACGAATCATCGGCCGGGTAATGCGTGAGCTTGGTACCCGATACGATATAGCTGGGTTTCCCCTGCAAATCCATGCGTACCACGCTGAAATTGGTGACGAAATAGTCGGGCTCATTCACCTGCTTGCTGGCATTGATTTCCTGGCTATTCCGGTTCATCAACTCCAGCAGCCAAAAGCTGCCGAGCGCAAACACGACCGCGCCCAGCACGGTCCACGTCATGCGCCAGCGATGGGCGCCTCCCGACTTGCTCATAGTAAGACACTTTCCATGATGATGCTGCTTGCCAAGGCCTTACTCCAGGAACGGCGCCATGACGCGCTCGTAGTTACCCTGGGCACGCAGCAGGAATTCGCAAATTTCGCGCACCGCCCCCTTGCCGCCGCCGGCCTGCGTCAGGTGATGCGACAGCGCCTGCGCTTCCGGGCGCCCGTTCGGCACGCTGACGGCAAAGCCGACGCGCTTGAGCAGCGGCGCATCGACCACATCATCGCCGATATAGCCGCACTGCTCTTCCGTCAAGCCCGTCAGCGCCAGCAATTCGCGGAACGGCGTCAGCTTGTCGTGGCCGCCCTGGTGCACGTGGGTAAAACCCAGGTCTTGCGCGCGGCGCGCCGTGATCGCCGAGCGGCGCGCACTGATGATGGCTGTCTGCACGCCCGACTCCTGCAGCAGCTTGATGCCCAGGCCATCGTGCACATTGAACGTCTTCATCATTTCGCCGTCCGGACCAAAATGCAGGCTACCGTCGGTGAGCACGCCATCGACGTCAAAAATCATCAGTTTGACCCTGGCGGCCCGCGCCAGGTTGTCTGCCACGCTATCCATCAGATCACCTTCGCTTGCGTCAAGTCATGAATATGCAGGGCGCCGACCAGCTTGCCGTCGGCATCGACCACCAGCATCTGGTTGATGCGGTACTGTTCCATCACGGCAACAGCATCGACCGCCAGGCGCTCGGGCGCGATGCTGCGCGGCTGCGCATGCATCACGTCGCGGATGGCGACTTGCGTGAAATCCTGCACGCGTTCAAACATGCGGCGCAAATCGCCATCGGTAAACACGCCGACCGGACGGTTGTCGCCATCGACGATGGCCGTCATGCCCATGCCCTTTTTCGTCATTTCTTCCAGCGCCTGCAGCAGCGATGCCTCCACCGCCACCTTGGGCACCTGCTCGCCGCTGCGCATCACGTCGTGCACGTGCGTGAGCAAACGACGGCCCAGGGCGCCGCCCGGATGCGAACGGGCAAAATCTTCTTCCTTGAAACCGCGCAAATCGAGCAAGGCGACGGCAATCGCATCGCCCAGGGCCAGGGTCACGGTGGTGCTGGCCGTCGGCGCCAGGTTCAGCGGGCAAGCTTCTTTTTCCACCGAAATATCGAGATGCACGTCGGCCAGCTGGGCCAGGCTGGACTGCGGTTTGCCCGTCATGGCGATCAGTACGCCGCCCATGCGCTTGACGACCGGCATGATGGCCATCAGTTCGGCCGATTCGCCGGAATACGAAATCGCGATAAACGCGTCTTCCGAAGTGACCATGCCCAGGTCGCCATGGGCCGCTTCGGCCGGATGCACGAACATGGCCGGCGTGCCGGTCGAGGCCAGGGTGGCGGCAATCTTGCGCGCAATATGGCCCGATTTGCCGATGCCGGAGACGACCACGCGGCCTTTGCATTCCAGCAACAGCGCCACGGCGCGGCCCACGCTATCGTCCGTGGCCAGCCGCGCATCGAGCGCAACGATGGCGTCGGACTCGATCTGCAGGGTCGTGCGCGCCAAGGCCACGGCGCGCTCGGTTGTGGCTTTCATGTCAATTCGATCAAAAGCTTTCAGCATTGTTTTTTCATGGGTTACACTCATGCGCAAAGTATAAACGAATTAGGAAAGCAAAAAACTTGCCAGTCGTAACAAACAACGATTTCCACTGACCATCCAGGGCAACCCCATGTTTTCCTCGCTAGAATTGACCCTGATGCTACTTGGCAGCGCCGTACTGGGCGTGGTCGCTTTCAGAATGTTGCATTTGCCGCCCATGCTGGGCTACCTGGCCGTCGGCATCGTCATCGGCCCCCATGCGCTGGGCCTGGCGGCCGAAAACGAAGCCAGCCATACTTTGGCCGAATTCGGCGTCGTCTTCCTGATGTTTTCCATCGGGCTTGAATTCTCTCTCCCCAAGTTTCTCGCCATGCGGCGCATCGTGTTTGGCCTGGGAATGGCGCAGGTGGTCACTACCATCGTCGCCACCGTCATCTTTGGCTGGATCGTGGAACGCACCCTGTCGGCCTACATCCAGATCAGCTGGCAAGCGGCGTTTGCCCTGGGCGGTGCGCTGGCCATGTCATCGACCGCCATCGTCTCGAAGATGCTGACGGAGCGGCTGGAACTGGAAAGCGAACACGGGCGCAAGATCATCGGCATCCTGCTGTTCCAGGACCTGGCCGTGGTGCCGCTGCTGATCCTGATTCCCGCCCTGACCCGCGACTCCGAAACCCTGGCCGAAACCCTGCTGTGGGCGGGCGGCAAGGCCCTGATCGTGCTGATCATGCTGCTGTTCATTGGCCAGAAGCTGGTGCGCGGCTGGCTGACCATCGTTGCCAAGCGCCGCTCGCAAGAGTTGTTCATGCTCAACCTGCTGTTGATCACCCTGGGCGCGGCCTGGATCACGGAGCGGGCTGGCCTGTCCTTGGCCCTGGGCGCCTTTGTGGCCGGCATGTTGATTTCCGAGACAGAATTCAAGCATCAGGTGGAAGAAGACATCAAGCCGTTCCGCGATGTGCTGCTGGGCCTGTTCTTCATTACCGTCGGCATGCTGCTCAATATCCGCGTGGTGATCGACAATTGGGCGCTGGTCTTGCTGCTGCTATGCGTGCCCGTAATGCTGAAGTTTGCCCTGATCACGGGCCTGGCCAGGCTGTTCGGCTCGTCGACCGGTGTGTCGATGCGCACGGGCCTGGCACTGGCCCAGGCCGGCGAATTCGGCTTCGTGCTGCTGAACCTGGCAGGCGGCATCAAGCTGATGGACCCGTTCGTGGTGCAGGTGGTGCTGGCGGCAATGGTGCTGTCGATGCTGGTGGCGCCATTGATTATCGCCAAGTCGGACGCGATCGTCATGAAACTGGCCGCCAACGACTGGATGAT
Organism: Janthinobacterium sp. Mn2066; assembly: GCF_049319705.1. Lineage (NCBI taxonomy): Bacteria > Pseudomonadati > Pseudomonadota > Betaproteobacteria > Burkholderiales > Oxalobacteraceae > Janthinobacterium > Janthinobacterium sp. Mn2066. The sequence continues at coordinate 189,753 of NZ_JBMOUF010000006.1, forward strand.
GCAATCGCTGGCCTTGACCAAGATCGCCACGCGCACGATGGCCGCGCAACAGCACGTGCTGATCGCCGGTTTCGGGCGCAGCGGGCAAAGCCTTGCCACCTTGCTGACGGAAGAACACATCGAATACCACGCGCTGGACCTGGACCCGGAACGGGTGCAGGAAGCGCAACTGGCCGGCGCCCACGTCTCGTATGGCGATGCGGGCAGGCGCGAAAGCCTGGTGGCCGCCGGTATTTACCGCGCCAGCGCCGTCGTGATTACCTATGCCAACACGCCGGCCGCCTTGAAACTGTTGCACCTGCTCAACGACATGGCGCCCACCGTGCCCGTCATCGTGCGCAGTTATGACGATAGCGACCTCGACCAGCTACGCGATGCGGGCGCGGCCGAAGTGGTGCCGGAATTGATGGAAGGCAGCCTGATGCTGGCCTCGCATGCGCTGATCATGATGGGCGTGCCGCTGCGGCGCGTGGTGCACCGCGTGCAGGCGGCGCGCGAAGAGCGTTATGCCTCGCTGCGCGGCTATTTCCATGGCGCCAGCGATACGGGTGACGATGCCGATCTGGAACGTTTGCATACGGTAACAGTCAACGATGGCGCCCAGTGCGTGGGATTGCCGCTCAGCACGGTGGATGTGGCCAGCTGCGGCGCTTTTGTTACCGCCATCCGCCGCGGACGGGAACGGCTCGATATCACGCCCGAAACGCAGCTGGCGATTGGCGACGTGGTGGTACTGCGCGGCAGCGCCGATGCAGTGGCGAAGGCGGAAAACCTGTTATTACGTTGACACCATCATGAGATCGGCGCCTGCCAGCTGACCACCTGGTTGCGTCCGTTGGCCTTGGCCTGGTACAGGGCCAGGTCGGCGTTGGCCACCAGTTGCTGGGCAACCGTTTCCATCGGCTGCAGGATCGCTTCCCCATCGAGGCTGGCCACGCCGATCGACACGCTGACCCAGGTTTGCGTGCTGCCAGGCAAGTCGAACATGGTGTCGGCAATGCTGGCGCGGATGCGTTCAGCCACGAAGGTAGCGCTGTCGAGATCGGCATCGATCAGCAGCACGACGAATTCCTCGCCGCCAAAACGCCCCAGCGCATCGGAGCGGCGCAATTCGTGGCGGATGCGCGCGGCAACTTCGCGCAACACTTCATCGCCGCCCTGGTGGCCATGCGTGTCATTGACCAGCTTGAAATGGTCGATATCGATGTACATGCAGGAAATGCAATAGTTCTGCCGGCGCGCGCGCGCGATCTCTTCCAGCAGGCGCCGGTCGATATAGCGGCGGTTGTAGACGCCCGTCAGCGAGTCGGTCAAGCCGATGTATTTCAGCATTTCATTGCTGATCACGTTTTCCAGGCAGATGGCGATAATCGAGGCCATGTGCTTGATGAAATCCGTCCCCAGCGCGGGCGTAAAGCGCGTCACGTCGCTGCTGGCCAGGTTCAGGCTGCCGATCAGGCGCTTGTTGCGCAGCAAGGGCACCAGCGCCACGCTACGCAAGGCAAGGTCGGCGCCGGGAAAGCGCTGGCCATGCAGCGCAGCATCGAAGGCCACCAGCAAGGGCAGCGGCGGCAAGGCCGGCTCGCCTTCCGGCACGGGCGCGGGCGGTGCAAAACCCAGTTCCGCCGCCGCATGCACAAACTGCAGTTGCGGAAAGATGCTGAAATCGACGCCCAGCTTTTCCATCACCAGCAAGATATCGTCTTCCTCGTCAAGCAGGCTCAAGGTGACGCCATCGAGGTCGGAAATCACGGGCAAGGTGCGGAAGATCGTGCCGATCAGTTCGGGAAAGGTGGACGCACTGACAATTTCCAGGTCAAACGCCTGGTGCCGGCACATGATGTCATGGTTGCGCTCGACCTGTTCCAGCAAAAACGCCATGCGTGCACGTAAGGTCTGGTTCTCGGCTTCCAGGCTGGCAAGTCGTTGCTGCGTAGCCTCATCCTCAGGCTGGCCTGGCACTGGCGATATCGGTTGATTCATCTCAAAAACCTCAAACCCTTCTGTGCAGGCGCGGCACTTAAAATGCCAGTTCGAAACCGACTTCCTGGCCCACGACGATGCGCTCATCGCCCCCCTCCGTGACGATGGCGTTCATGCCGAAGCAGATTGCGCCATCGAGCTCAGGCTTGGCACGATAGCCTTGCATCACATCGAGCGGATCGGGGCCGGGCACGCCCGTGGCCTGGTCGACCGAGGGGATCGGGCAGCGCGAGCACGGCTTGACGGGTTTCAGTACGGTGGCGCCAAATTGCAGGAAATCCGCATAGTCTTCCTCGAAGGCGCCGATATCGCCGATCACCAGGTTCGGCCGGAAGCGGTCCATCGGCAGCGGTGCACGGCCGGCGGCGCGCAATTTTTCATTGACGTCGTCGAGCGAGGCGGCGCCCGCGATCAGCACCGGGTAGCCATCGGCAAACATGGTCGAAGCGGCAACGCCGGCGGTCCACTTGGTGCTGGTGGCGCGCACCACATCCGGGTGAAAGCGCACCAGCCGGCACGGCACGCCGATGGCGTTGGAAAACCAGGTGGCCGTCACTTCATCGCAATCATAGGCGCGCAAGGTATCGTCCCAGACTTGCACTTCCAGGGTGGGCGCCAGTTGCGGGTGGGGCAAGCCCAGTTCCACTTCCAGGCGCAGCATGCCCGGCGCGCGCAGTTCCAGGGTGGTGGCCTTGATGCGCGGCACGATCAGCGCCATGCGCGGATGTTCGCGCTGGGTCAGGAAACGCCCGTGCGCATCGACCACCATCCATTCGCGGTCATACACGTGCTCGCTCATCAGGCCCGAACGCGTCAGGACCGCCTCGCGCAAGGAAATACCAGCGCAGGACTTGATCGGATAGAGGGTGATGTCGGACAGGAAGGCCATGTGACACGGGGCAGTGCCGCAGCGTCTGCCAATGAATTGTTCAAGGGCGAAGTATGGCAGCAAAGCGGGCCAGCGTAAATCTGCCTGATGAGGCAGACGGGCGCTGGCCTGGCAAATACGTCAATATGTGTAGAAAATACGCTGGATCTCTTGCGTACTGTTGGTTTTCGTCAAAGCCAGCATCAGCAGGATGCGGGCTTTTTGCGGGTTCAGGGTATCGGACACCACACTATCGAGTTCGTCGTCATTGGCTTCGCCATTGCGCGCCACGATGCCTTGTCCCACGCGACTGGCGCGCACGATCAGCACGCCCTTCTGACGCGCTTCGATCAAGGCTGGCTTGATTTGCGCCGCCACGCTGCCATCGCCCACGCCCGCGTGGATGATGCCCTTGGCGCCGGCAGCGATGAAGGCGTCGATGGCCACGCGGTTCATATTGGCATAACCGTACACGATGTCCACTTGCGGCAGGGAATCGAGCTTGCTGATATCGAATTCGCTGTCCGCCGTATGCTTGCGCGTGGACTGGCGATAAAAGAACGGTTTGCTGCCCTGGATATAGCCCAGCATGCCCAGCTCGGTCGACTTGAAGGTATCGGTGGTCGAGGTATTCGTTTTCGTCACTTCGCGCGCTGCATTGATCTGGTCATTCAAGGCCACCAGCACGCCCTTGCCCACGGCTTCCTTGCTGCCCGCCAACAACACGGCGTTGTACAGATTGATCGGACCGTCAGCCGAAATGGCTGTCGATGGACGCATGGCGCCCACGACCACTACCGGTTTGTTGCTTTTCACCGTCAGGTCCAGGAAATACGCGGTTTCTTCGATGGTGTCGGTGCCGTGCGTGACGACCACGCCATCGACGTCCGGCGAGGCCAGCAGCACGTTGATACGCTTGGCCAGGGTCAGCCAGTGTTCATTGCCCATGCTTTCGCTGGCGATCTGGAATACTTGCTCGCCTTTTACATTAGCAACTTTCTTCAATTCCGGCACGGCCGCGATCAGGCGGTCGACGCCCACGGTAGCCGAGGTGTAGCCCACCGTGGTAGTGCTGTCGGCGCCGCTACCGGCGATGGTGCCGCCTGTGGCCAGGATCACCACATTGGGCAATCTGGCGGCGACTGCTTCGGCGCGCGCAGGCGCCGTGGCGACAAAACTCATCACTAAGGTGGCCAGCATCAGCTGTGCGCACGATTGGAATTTGCGTAAAAACATGGTGCTCCTGTTCGTGGATATGGCAAAGATAACAAAGTCGTGCGCAAATTATATGTCATCCATGGCAAGGGAAATCCTAATCTGCCCCCTACAGTGCAAACCCGGCTGCTATACCCCGCGCACGGGTCCCGGATATTGCGCAACCAAGGCATCGGCCGTTAGCAAGGTGATGCCCTCAACTGTCGCCTGTGCAACAAGCATGCGGTCAAATGGGTCTTTATGGATAGATGGCAAGCCCTCAATGGCGACGGCGTGTTCGCTGATGACGGGCAACTCGTTGTAGCCGTTGTCCAGTAGACCCCGGCGTAAAACCCGGGTGTCGACTTGAAAATCAGAACGGCCTAAACCGCGCTTGATCGAGATTTCCCACAGGCTGGCAGCGCTGAAAAACAGCTCATTGTCCGGCCCCTCAATCAAAGCGCGAGCAACAGTGCTCAAACGTCCCGGATCACCCGCCGCCCACAACAGCAGATGCGTATCGAGCAACAGCTTCACGCGTCACCGCCGAACAAGGATGCAATCTCTGCACTTCCCATCGTGTCGAAATCGTCTGGCACACTGATCTGGCCAGCCAGGAAACCCAGCCGTTTCGCCTGGCCAGCCTCCGGTGCATCGAGTGCCATGACCTTGACCAGCGGCCGGCCAGCCTTCGCGATAATAAAGGACTCGCCTTTTGCAGCCTGCTCGATGAGCCGCGATAAATGCGTTTTGGCTTCGTGTATGTTGACAGTCAACATTTTTGAACCTCACTAAACTAAGTTCACTTAGTCTATTCGTATTGACCTGGCAACGCAAGTACCTTCAAGCCGGGCTTAACAAGTCCTGAGCCTGGCAAAGCGGTACATTTAAAAACGAAAAAGCCGCGAATTTCGCGGCTTTGGCTTTTACTAGGGGAAACTTACACGTTAAACAAGAAGTTCAACACATCGCCATCCTTGACGATGTATTCCTTGCCTTCAGCGCGCATCTTGCCCACTTCCTTGGCGCCGGCTTCGCCTTTGAAGGCGATGTAGTCGTCATAGGCGATGGTTTGGGCGCGGGTGAAGCCGCGTTCGAAGTCGGTGTGGATCACGCCGGCTGCTTGTGGGGCGGTGGCGCCCACAGGCACGGTCCAGGCGCGTACTTCCTTCACGCCAGCGGTGAAGTAGGTTTGCAGGCCCAGCAGTTTGTAGCCGATAAGTAAGCAAAGTAGAACTTAATTTACTGGTTGCACAGAATTTGCAAGCCTTTTTTCCTGCCCGAATAGCGTGGTATAGAAACGTTGCTCAACTCCGTAAAGAAGAAGTTTCAGTTCATCGTCCGTGGAAATCTCAAATTTTTGGGTCGCCTGATCAAATTTTAGTTTCTGCTTACAGTAGTCACCAATATAAGCAAGGATATCTACTTTATCCTGCGCTGACATTTTTTCTAGAGAGTCCATCGCCAGAGCAATACGCTTCCGATTTGGCTTTGAAACTTTACTCACATCGTAATTATCTTTCAGTTCGATAAACTCTATCTGCAAGAAGGCTTCTGTTTCCTGTTGTGTAGCTTCCCTATATAAAACATCAATTCCATTAAAAATTCCAGAAATAGCTGCCAAATTACGAAAAACCAAGACATCTGCAACTTTAAAATAAATGGCATCGGGCTGTTCATTTATCACTAGACGATTACTACTTTCCTCTATTTCTGCCGAATCGCCAAACGCCAGAATCTTTTTTTTTGATAAAAAGCGATGAAGTTATTTTCTGAAAATAAAAATCATCTCCTTGAATAGAGAAAATATACGCAATACTACTAAACTGATCTTTTTTAAGATCATCGTAGTCTTTTGAGTCGAAGTCTTCTTTTAGAAAATTGATACTACAATAGGGCTGTTGGCTAAAATTTTCCACCTTGAACCACGAATCATCATCCAAGTTATGATCAGCAGAATAAGGAACGCAAGCAGCTAAGGCAACGTTAGTATTCTCATACAAAGTATGATCTGAAATCAACTTAAAGAAAGGTTTTTTGATAAGTCTTTTTACCTTAGCTAGCACATGATCCATTCCCTACCCTCTTTCAATAAACGTGTAGTTATTAATTCTAAAAACGGTCGAAATGACCACTTCATCCGGTTTTTTATATTTTTGACGACTAATCAGAAAAATTGCCGTACCATTTCTTGTTTTTACATTATAAAATTCATAATTGAAAATCAAAAAAAGTGGGTTGAAATACAATGCCTGCGATAGGAATGTAAAAACAAAAAGTATAGCGTAGACAAATACCAAAGTTTCCCAACTATTAATGCTTAGTGCAACAAAAAAGTAGCCTAGGTAGCTGGGTAAGAAACTGTTATTTGCATGCTCTATACTGACAACCTCGCCTTCTTTGAACCCGTCCTTACCAAGCCATGAACTTAGTAGAAGGCTTAAGCCTGTGGAAAGCAATGGAATCAGTAAATATAGAAAATAAGACACCGTATTCGGCAATTTACTAAACCACCCTGAACAACTCGTATTAACCAGAAGTTCTCCAAGCGTGGAGCTTTGTTGGACTAAGAAGATGATGACCAGTAAAGATGTGGCATTAAAGGTTAACAACAACCTGAACGCAATATTAATCATATGACGGTATCCTGTCTTCTTGAAGCATAGGGAGAAGCCAATCTTGGATATTAATTGACTACCAATCCTCATGACTCGCTCAAAAAAAATTAAATTTCTTTACATTGAGATAATATCATATTTTTATAATATCACCATCCTAAGTTAAGAAAACAGCAGAGAAGGAAATCATCCCTAACAATCAAGATAAAAATCATGACTTCTAATTTTCTATCCCAAAAAAATTCTTAAGTATTTTTTGTATCAAACAGATGAGTAGCCGCTGTACTAAATTATGCGCTTCAACGAATCTAATGTTCTTCACGCGCACAAAAAAACCCGCCGTAGCGGGTTCTTCTTAAAGCAGGAAAATCCCCGCAATCAAACTTACATCAGACGTTGAACAAGAAATTCAGCACATCACCATCCTTGACGATGTATTCCTTGCCTTCGGCGCGCATCTTGCCCACTTCCTTGGCGCCGGCTTCGCCCTTGTAGGCGATGTAGTCGTCATAGGCGATGGTTTGGGCGCGGATGAAGCCGCGTTCGAAGTCGGTGTGGATCACGCCGGCTGCTTGTGGGGCGGTGGCGCCGACCGGTACGGTCCAGGCGCGCACTTCTTTCACACCAGCCGTGAAGTAGGTTTGCAGGCCCAGCAGTTTATAGCCGGCACGAATCAGACGGTCCAGGCCTGGCTCTTCCATGCCCATGTCGGCCAGGAAAGCTTCCTTGTCGGCATCGTCCAGGTCGGCGATTTCCGCTTCCAGCGCCGCGCAGATGGCGACGATCGGGGCGTTTTGCGATTTCGCGTATTCGGTCAGCTGGTCCAGCAGCGGGTTGTTGGTGAAACCCGTGTCCGATACGTTGGCCACGAACATGGCTGGCTTGGCCGTGATCAGGCACAAAGGCTTGATCAATTCCATTTCGTCGGCGTCCAGGCCCATCGCGCGCACTGGCTTGGCGTCGTTCAGGTAAGGCATCATGCGTTCCATGATGGCAACCAGCTTGGCGGCGTCCTTGTCGCCCGAACGGGCTTTCTTGTTTTCGCGGTGGATGGCTTTTTCCACGGTGCCCATGTCGGCCAGCGCCAGTTCGGTCTGGATGACTTCGATGTCGTCGAGCGGGCTGATCTTGCCGGCCACGTGAATGACATTGTCATCTTCGAAGCAGCGCACCACGTTGACGATGGCGTCCGTTTCGCGGATATGCGACAGGAACTGGTTGCCCAGGCCCTCGCCTTTCGACGCGCCCGCGACCAGGCCGGCGATGTCGACGAACTCGACGATGGCATTGACCATGCGTTCCGGCTTGACGATCTCGGCCAGTGCGGCCATGCGTGGATCCGGCACTTCAACCACGCCGACGTTCGGCTCGATGGTGCAGAACGGATAGTTTTCAGCCGGGATGCCGGCTTTCGTCAGTGCATTGAACAGGGTGGACTTGCCGACGTTCGGCAAGCCGACGATACCGCATTGGAGACTCATGAAAAACCTTTAATAATCAAAGCACATGGCGCCGTTGATCGGCGTGCTTGCCGTGCTGTTAGGGAAAACGGAGCGTACGCGCATCGTTTTCCGGGAATAGTGCATGTGCTGCGTGGTGCGCCGCATATCAGGCGTCCATTGTACCCTTGCTATGCGCGCGACAAAAGCCTGATGATGGGCAAATGGCGCCAACACAGGCGCATCTTGCTGGTATCAGCCCGGTATCAGGCCGTATGCAGCTTCATCGTCGCCGCTTCGAACTTGCCTTCGACGATCTGCGGCAATACTTGCAGCGACTTCTCGATGGCCTGGTCAATCAGGTCCTGGTCTTCGCGGCGCGGACGGTGCAGCACGAAATCGGCCACTTGCTGCTGCAGGCTCAGGCTGCGCGGATGGCCGATACCCAGGCGCAAGCGCCAGTAATCCTGCGTTCCCAGCGCGGCCGTGATGTCTTTCAAGCCATTATGGCCGCCGGCGGAACCGCCCTTTTTCAGGCGTGCAATACCGGGCATCAAGTCCAGTTCATCATGCACCACCAGCACTTCATCGGCGGCGATCTTGAAGAAGCGCGCCAGCGCGCCCACCGACTGGCCCGAACGGTTCATGAAAGTCAGCGGTTCGAGCAGCCAGACTTCGTTGCCGGCGATGGAAGTCTTGGCCAGCATGGCGTTGTAGCGCGAATCGCGCTGCAAACGGGTGCCGGGCAAGCTGTTGGCCAGGTTGTCCACCAGCCAGAAGCCGGCGTTATGGCGGGTTTGTTCGTATTCGGGGCCGGGATTACCGAGACCGACGATCAGGCGTATGGGCATGATGTTGTCTGCAATGAAAAATTATCGATGAAAACATTATCGGTGATAACAGGCAGAAAAAAACCCGTCCGGCGTGAACCTGACGGGTTTTTCCCTTGCCACTGCCGCATTGCTGCGGCGGCAATATTACTTCTTGTCGGCTTCAGCAGCAGCTTCGGCTTCAGCAGCAACGTGGCCAGCTGGTACCGATGCGGTAGCGATGGTCAGGTTGTTGCCGTGGGTAACAGCAGTCACGCCAGCTGGCAGGACCAGGTCGCCGATGTGCAGCGAGTGACCAACGTCGATGTTCGACAGGTCAACGGTGATGAATTCTGGCAGTTGGCCTGGCAGGCAAGCTACTTCGATTTCGTTGGCAACGTGGCTGATGGTTGCGCCGTGCAGTTTGACTGCTGGGGAAACGTCAGCGTTTGCGAAGTGCAGAGCAACTTTCACGTGGATAGGTTGCGATGCGTCAACGCGTTGGAAGTCAGCGTGCAGAACCAGTTGTTTGTATGCGTGGACTTGGAAGTCGCGCAGCAGAACTTGTTGCGAAACGCCGTCGATTTCCAGATCCAGGATCGACGAGTGGAACGCTTCTTTTTTCAACGCGTGGTACAGGGCGTTGTGGTCCAGCGATACCAGTACTGGGGCTTCAGCGCCGCCGTAAACGATACCAGGGGTTTGGCCGGAAGTGCGCAGGCGGCGGCTCGCTCCGGAACCTTGCAATTCGCGTTTGAATGCGATAACTTTCATGTGAAACTCCAAAAAGAACAAGACTTGCGTCTTGTGTTATGAAGACTCCCGCGACCAGGAATCTTCGAAAATGGGCGCGGATGCGCCCCGAAAACTAAAACACTGCGGCGCAACAGGCAAAAAGCCGGTCGCGCCGCAGGTGACGTTTGTTACGGTCTATCGTATCAGTCGATAAACAGGGAGATTACGGAATCGCCCTTGATGATGCGTTTGAAGGTCTCGGCCAGCAGCGGCGCGCACGTCAATTGACGGATCTTGCCGCAGGCCAGGGCCGCTTCGGACAGCGGGATCGTATCGGTGACGACCAGTTCATCGAGTGGCGACGCGATAATACGGTCGATCGCCGGGCCCGACAGCACTGGGTGGGTGCAATACGCCACCACCGTCTTGGCGCCGCGCTCCTTGAGCACTTCGGCCGCCTTGGTCAAGGTGCCTGCGGTATCGACCATGTCATCCATGATCACGCAGTTGCGGCCTTCGACTTCACCGATGATGTTCATGACTTCCGACACGTTCGCTTTTGGACGACGCTTGTCGATGATGGCCAGGTCGCAGCCCAGGCGTTTTGCCAGGGCGCGCGCACGTACCACACCGCCGACGTCCGGCGACACGACCAGCAGATCCTGGTAGTTTTTCTTTTGCAAGTCGCCCAGCAAGATAGGCGATGCATAGATGTTGTCGACTGGAATATCGAAGAAACCTTGAATCTGGTCAGCGTGCAAATCCATGATCAGGACGCGCTCGACACCGGCTTCTTCCAGCATGTTCGCCACCACCTTGGCCGAGATCGCAACACGCGCGGAGCGTGGACGGCGGTCTTGGCGGGCATAGCCGAAGTAAGGAATGGCGGCGGTAATGCGGCCAGCCGAAGCACGTTTCAAAGCATCAACCATCAGCATGATTTCCATCAAGCTGTCATTGGTTGGAGCACAGGTGGATTGCAAAACAAAAACATCCTTGCCGCGCACGTTTTCGTTAATCTCGACCATTACTTCGCCGTCGGAGAATTTCGAAACGTTTGCCTTACCGAGAGGGATGCCGAGATTTTTTGCGACCCCCTCTGCTAACGCTGGATTCGCGTTGCCGGTAAAAACCATCAGGTTTTCGTAAGCCATGGGAGTCCCAAGAGGTGATAGAGTAGTCTTGAAAGCACTAACCGGGCAGTAGCCCGGTCAGTCTGTGTTTAGCATGGGCCGCGTAGCGGATCATGTTTTTGCTTCCCGTACTGGACGCCAACTTCGCATCGACAGACTACGGTGAAACGGGTGGCAGGGGAAGAAGGATTCGAACCTTCGCATGCTGGAATCAAAATCCAGTGCCTTAACCAGCTTGGCGATTCCCCTACGCAACTGACTGCTTGCTGTCATGTTGGCCGGTATTATACCGACTATTTTGAAGCTAAGCAAAATCTTTTTTTACTACTTACAACACGGTGAGCATCGGGTGGCGGCTCAGCGCTTTTGCTTTCCAGGCGATCCAGATATCGGGCACATTGCTGAGCACTGCATCTGCTTCTTCACTACTGGAAAACGCGCCAAACACACAAGCACCGGAACCAGTCATCCTGGCCTCTCCGTAAGCACTCAGCCATTCTACCGCATCTGCTACCGGCTTGAAAAGACTGCTTGCTACTTGCTGTAAATCGTTTTTACCAAACCCGCTCACGCTGTTACTTTTTGTGAGGTGCCTGGAAAAGTCCGCTATTGTGACGGGTTCGCTATCCCTCGTCAAGCCTTCTGCAGAAAAAATTGCAGCAGTGGGAACTTGCACGCCCGGCTCGATCACCACATACCAGCAATCGGGCGTCGCCACGGGCTGCAGGGCTTCCCCCACGCCTTCGGCAAAAGCGTTCTCGCCAAAGATGAAAAACGGGATATCGGCCCCCAGCGGCAGGCCCAGCGCCATCAGCTCTTCGCGCGTCAAACCGGCCTGCCACAGACGGTTCAGCGCCATCAGGGCCGTGGCCGCATCGGAGGAACCGCCGCCGAGGCCGCCGCCCATGGGCAGGACCTTGTCGATGGCGATATCGACGCCGCGCGGCAAGGCGCCCGTACGGCGCAACACTTCGGCTTGCAGCAGCCTGGCGGCGCGGATGATCAGGTCCTGCTCTTCGGGCACGCCAGGCAGGATGGTGCTGCGGCGGATCAGCTGATCGTCGCGCAGGGCAAAGTGCAGGGTGTCGCCATGGTCGACCAGCTGGAACACCGTTTGCAGCAAATGGTAGCCATCGGCGCGGCGGCCGTTGATGTGCAGAAAGAGGTTCAGCTTGGCGGGCGCAGGGCAATTATTCAGGGAAGTCAGTGTCATTGTGCTGGAGACGATGGAGCGGGATCGAGCACGATGCGCAGCGACACGGCGTCGGCCTGGGCGCTGGTAGTGCGTTCGGCATCGATACGCCGCGGTTGGGGCGAGGTATTTCCGCCCGTATTTTGCCCGACATCTTGCCACGACACATAACGCAAACGCCAGCCGTCTTTCGTCGTCACGCTGTTATTCCGGGGCGAAGCGGCGAAACGCTTGCCATCGGCGCCATCCGCATAGCCCTGCAGCCAGTCGCGCAAACCCGACACAGGCAAGGACCAGCCCAGCAGCCGCGCGCTGAGGGTATCGATATCGGGCGCACGGCGCGGCGCCTTGTCGCTTTGCGTGAGCACCGCTTCCTGCGGCGTGACGGCGATCGTGGCCAGGGTGCTGCCCACCGGCGTATACAGGGTCACGTCCGTGCGCTGCGCCGTTTGCTGCCAGTTGAAATTGACCGTGGCCGATTCAGGCTGGTCATTCTTTTGATACGTCACGTTCAGCCGGCCCGTCAGTTCCACCTGCTCGCGGTACGGCGCCACCGTCTGGGCCGATGGCGGCGCGCTGGACGAAAATGGGGATGGCAAGGTGGAACAGGCCGAGAGGGCCAGGCAGACGATGGTCAGGGGGAGGAGGTGTTTGGGCATAGAGGACCAATCAACGTGACAAAACCCAAGAGCGAAATCTGGGGTCAGACCCGGCGGGACTCGGCGTCCCCGTCTGACCCCGGCAGTATGCCGTTGGGTTTCAAAAACTACAAACTGACATTCAAGCGCGCCAGCGTGCTTTTCAGGGCTTCGTTTTTCGGATCCTTGCCCTGTGCATCGCGCCACAGCTTCTGGGCTTCCGCTTGCTCGCCTTTTTGCCACAGCACTTCACCAAGGTGGACGGCGATTTCAGGATCGGCACGCAAGGCGTAGGCGCGGCGCAGCGCCTCTTCGGCGGCGGGCAGATTGCCCATGCGGAACTGCACCCAGCCCATGCTATCCATGATGAAAGGATCATCGGGCGCCATCTGCAAGGCTTTTTCGATCAGGGCATACGCTTCCGGCAGGCGCACGCCGCGCTCCGCAAACGAGTAACCGAGCGCGTTATAAGCATGCTGGTTGTCTGGCGCCAGCGCGATCACGCGGCGCAGGCTCGCTTCCATCACATCGGTATGATCGAGACGCTCGGCCAGCAAGGCATAGTCGTACAGCAGCTCCGGATTGTCGGGGAAACGCGTCACGGCACTGCCCAGTACCGTAAAAGCACTTTGCGTGTAGCCGGCGTCGCGCAGCAGCTGCGCATCGACCAGCAGCACCTGCCCCTGGCTGGCGGGATCATCGACTGCAATTTCCGTCAGCGCCTTGCGGGCCGCATCGAGGTCGCCATTGCGGGCGATCAGCTGCGCGCGGCGCAAACGGGCGTCGAAGTAGCCGGGAGAATCGCGGTTGTCTACCTTGTCCAGCCAGGCGATGGCGCCCGCCGTATCGCCACGCGTCTCGGCGATCTGCGACAGGATCATCAGGGCCTTCGATGGATCACGCGTATCGTCAGGCGATTTATCGAGCACGGCCAGGAAGCGCTTGAAATACTGCTCGGCGCCCTTGGTGTCGTCCAGCTGCAAGGTAATGATGCCCAGCGCATACAGGGCGGCCGCGTTGTCAGGCTGGGTTTTCAGCAGCAGCAGGAATTGATCGCGCCCTGCCGGCAGCTGTTTTTGCTCGACCAGCAGGCGTGCGTAGGCAGAGCGCACGTCGATGCTGTTCGGATTCTTGTCCAGAAAGGCAGCCAGTACCTTGCTGGCAGCGTCAGTATCGCCGCTCACCTGCGCCAGGGTCAGCGCCGCCAGGTCGGAGGCGGGCTTCATCTGCAAGGCCTTGCTGGCTTCGTCGATGGCGCGCGGACGCTCGCCTATCATCAGGGCGCCCTGCGCACGCACCAGATGTGCCTCGAACATCTCCAGATACGGTTCGGTCAGGCGCGACATCATCGAATACGCATACAGCTTGTCATTTGCGCGTGCCAGGATTTGCTGCATCTGGAACAGCGCCACGCCACGCGAACCCGGTGGCGCACTTGCCAGGCGCTGGGCGAAGATCGGTTCGGCTTCTTCGATACGGTCCGTCAGTACCACAAAACCGAGGAAGAATTGCGTCGCCTCGTCGGAATCAGGCGCCAGTTCGCGCCACAGACGGATCGCCGCCAGCGCTTCATTGCCCTGCTTTGCCGCCAGCGCCATTTCGGAAGCACGCCGCGCCAGGCGCGGATCGCGCGTCTGCTGCGCCGCCACCATCATGGTCACATACGGCCCCTGCCACTGGCCATTCTTGAATTCCAGCTCCGCCTTGGTCAGCTTGTACAGCAAGTCGCTACTCAGATTGACATTCGGTAGCGCTGCGCCCGTGGCAGCATCCGGCGCCGCTGCAGGCGCACCTGTAGCAGTACCTGCCGGGGCATCGGCAGGCGCGGTTGGTGTCTGCGCCATGGCATGCGTGGCCATCAGGGCGGACAAGGTTACAATGGCGAAAGCGTTTTTCAAAGGCTGATCCTGGCTAAACGGCAAAGTTTGATTCTACGCCCAACGCGTAGATCGCGTACTTCACGTATGTAACGAAATATATACGAGAATAAGCGAGTTAACGATACGCGATATCGCCATCACGGGCCGCAGCCGGCGATATGCCCGCAACCCTGCTGTTTTCATTGTCGAGTCCTATGCCAGAATTGCCAGAAGTCGAAGTCACACGGCGCGGTGTCGCGCCCCATATCGAAGGGCGCACCGTGCGCTCCGTCGTGCTGCGCCGCGATGGCCTGCGCTGGCCCTTCCCCCCTGCTCTGGGCGAACAATTGTCGGGCCAGACCATCGGCCTGACGGGACGGCGCGGCAAATACCTGCTGATCCACTTCCAGCACGGTAGTCTGATCATCCACCTGGGCATGTCGGGTCACCTGCGCGTGCTGCCGCCAGAAACCGAAGCGCAAAAACACGACCATATCGACCTGGTGGTGGAAGACGCCGACGGCAGCAGCCAGGTGCTGCGCATGACGGATCCGCGCCGCTTTGGCGCCGTGCTGTGGCATGACCAGGCCGACGGCCCGCTCGATGGCCACGCGCTGCTGCGCGGCCTGGGCGTGGAACCGCTGGAAGGCGGCTTTACGGGGCAGCTGCTGTTCGAGAAAACGCGCAACCGCAATACCAACATCAAGCAGGTGCTGCTGGCGGGCGACATCGTGGTCGGGGTAGGCAATATCTATTGTTCCGAAAGCCTGTTCCGCGCGGGGATCAACCCGAAGACGCCGGCCAGGCGCATCGGCCTGGCGCGCTATGAAAAACTGGCGCAGGCGATCCGCGACGTGCTGGCCGAAGCCATCGTCCAGGGCGGCAGCACCTTGCGCGACTTCATCGGCGTCAATGGCCAGTCCGGCTATTTCCAGCAAACGTATTTCACGTACAACCGCACAGGCAAGCCATGCCGCGTGTGCGGCGCGCCGATACGCCAGATCGTGCAGGGCCAGCGCTCGACGTTTTATTGTGTGAACTGTCAAAAGTAGCGCTCAAGAGTAGCTCATTCGCAAAGGGATCCAGATGGTCAGGGACTTGGAACAATACAGCGCATGGCGCCAGGATGTACTGGCCGCCCTGCAGGCTTACCAGCAGGCCGCCCACGGCGCCGGTCTGGTCGACGGCGCCTCGGCGCTGCGCCTGGCGCGCTGCCTGTCACGCCTGCGTGACGACCGTTTGTCCGTGGCCTTCGTGGCGGAATTCTCGCGTGGGAAATCCGAACTGATCAACGCGATTTTCTTTGCCGATTATGGCCAGCGCATCCTGCCCTCGGGCGCCGGACGCACCACCATGTGCCCCACCGAACTGCTGTACCACGCGGCATGGCCGCCCTGCATCCGCTTGCTGCCGATCGAGACGCGCGCGCACAATCTGTCGACCAGCGACTACCGCAACATGGAGTCGGCATGGACGGTGCTGCCCTTGAATATCGAGGCGGGCGGCGACATGCAGGAAGCCATCCGCCAGGTCAGCCTGACGCGCCGCGTGAGCGTGGCAGACGCGGCCCGCTATGGCCTGTATGACGCCGATGATGCCGACGCGCCAGCCATCGTCGGCGAAGACGGCCTGGTGGAAATCTCCATGTGGCGCCACGCCATCATCAACTTCCCCCATCCACTGCTGAAACAGGGCCTGGTCATCCTCGACACGCCCGGCCTGAACGCCATCGGCACGGAGCCGGAACTGACCCTGAACCTGATTCCGAATGCGCACGCGGTGCTGTTCATCCTGGCGGCCGACACGGGCGTGACGCGCAGCGATATCGAGGTCTGGCGCAACCATATCGGCGCGGGACCAGGGCGGCTGGTGGTGCTCAACAAAATCGACAGCATGTGGGATGAATTGCGCGGCGACGCGCAAGTGAGCGAGGCGATCGCACGCCAGCAGGCCAGCGTGGCGCAGCTGCTGGTCCTGGACCCCGGCCAGGTGTTCCCCGTCTCGGCGCAAAAGGCCCTGGTGGGCAAGATCAACCATGATGCGGCGCTGCTGGAAAAAAGCCGTTTGCAGGGGCTGGAAACGGCGCTGTTCGACGAGCTGATTCCGGCCCGCAAGCAGATCATCGGGCGCCAGCTGGTGTTCGACCTGGACGCCATCGTCGCGGCGCAGCAGACGCAGACCACGGCGCGCGCGCGCGGCATCGCCGAGCAGCTGCACGAGCTGCACAGCCTGCGCGGCAAGAACCAGGGCGTGATCGCCCACATGATGCGCCGCATCGATATCGAGAAAAAGGAATTCGACAGCAGCCTGTTCAAGCTGCAGGCGACGCGCTCCGTGTTTACGCGCCTGTCGACGGAGCTGTACACCAGCCTGGGCATGGAAATCGTGCGCGACGATATCGACGCCGTGCGCGCCGCCATGCAGCGCAGCCGCTTTTTTACCGGGCTGCGCGACGCCATGCGCCAGTATTTCGAGCGCATCGGCCAGAACCTGGACCGCTCTGAACGCAAGACCGCCGAGATCACCGAAATGATGGGCGTGATGTACCGCAAATTCGCCGCCGAACACGGCCTGGCGCTGGCCATGCCGATGCCGTTCTCGCTCGAACCTTATCGCCAGGAGATCGATGCGATCGAAGCCATCTACCACAAGCAGTTCGGTACGGCGACCCTGCTCACCACCAGCCGCGTGGTGCTGATGGAGAAATTCTTCGACACCATCGCCTCGCGCGTGCGCCGCAGTTTTGCGCAAGCCAATGACGACGCCAGCGCCTGGCTGAAGGTCATCATGGCGCCGCTCGAAGCACAGATCGTCGAATACAAGGAACAACTGAAACTGCGCTTCGCCTCGATCCAGCGCATCCACGATGCGACGGGCAGCCTGGAACAGAAAATCGCCGCCTTCGATGCCAACCTGGCCGCGCTGGAACGCGACAAGGCGCAACTGGCACAGCTGGCTGACACGCTACGCGCAGCCATCGCTGCATAAACCAAGACATGGAAAGAATACCTCTGCATGAAACGCTTGCTGCATCCGCTCTCGCCCGCACCGGGCACGGCGTCGCTTGAAAACTATAGTGACCCCAGCTTTTCCGCTACCGTCATCGCCTGGCAAAAACAGCATGGCCGCCACGCGCTGCCATGGCAAAACACGCGCGACGCCTACCTGATCTGGCTATCCGAAATCATGCTGCAGCAAACGCAGGTGACGGCGGTGCTCGGCTACTACGCGCGCTTCCTGGAGCGTTTCCCTACCCTGCGCGACCTGGCGGCGGCCCCCGTCGAAGACGTGATGGCGCAATGGAGCGGCCTTGGCTACTACACGCGGGCGCGCAACCTGCACAAATGCGCGCAGCGCGTGGTGGCCGAATACGATGGCGTGTTCCCCAGCGATCCGCTGCTATTGGCTGACCTGCCCGGCATCGGCCGCTCGACGGCTGCCGCGATTTCCGCTTTTTCCAGCGGCACCCGGGCCGCCATCATGGATGGCAACGTCAAGCGCGTGTTTGCGCGCACCTTCGGCATCGACGCCTATCCCGGTGAAAAAAAGGTGGAAGAAGCGATGTGGCGGCGTGCCGAAGCACTGCTGCCGGAAACCGGCATCGAAGCGTATACGCAGGGCTTGATGGATTTCGGCGCCACCCTGTGCACGCGCAGCAGTCCCGATTGCGGCCGCTGCCCCTTGCAGCCGCGCTGCGTGGCCTACGCCAGCAACCGGGTCAAGGACCTGCCCGTGCGCAAGCCCAAAAAGACCAGCCCGGAAAAACACGCCGTCATGCTGGTGGTGATCGATAAGGGACAAGTGCTGCTGGAACAGCGCCCCGCGACCGGCATCTGGGGTGGCCTGCTGTCCTTGCCCGAACTCGACGGCCACGTGCTGCGCGATGGCGCCTTGCCGACGGTCGACGATGAACAATTGGCGCGCGCCGTGCTGCCGTTTGGCGAGATCGAATCGCGCGAAACGCTGCTGCCCATCGTGCATGTGTTCACCCACTACAAGCTGCACATCATTCCCTGTCGGATCACCCTGGCGCGGCGCCTGGCGCTGGCCGGGGAAGCCACCCACGTCTGGTATGACGGTGAAAAAATAGCCGATGCGCCGCTGCCCGCCCCCATCAAGAAACTGCTGCTCGATCTGTTCGGCGATGCGCAGGCGGCGCAACGCAGCATGTTCTAGTGCGGCTGCGGCGGCTTTTCTTCCTGCCCGCCTTTGCGCTGGCGGCGTCGTTCGCCAGCGCGGCCAACCTGCCCCAGATCCGCATCGGCGTGCTGGCCTACAAGGGCGCAGACGCCGTGCGGCAAGACTGGTCGTATGTCACGCGCCACCTGCAGGCCAGCATACCCGGCGTACGCTTCGTGCTGGCCGATTATGACCAGGCCGGCTTGACGCGGGCCGTGCATGCTCAGGCCATCGATTTCGCCATCACCAGCAGCGGCCACTACGTAGCGCTTGAGCACAGCGATGGCGCCAGCCGCATCGCCACGCTGGAGTCGCCATGGACAGATTCGCCGCGGCGCGGCATCGGTTCGGCCATCATCGTGCGCCAGTCGGCGCCATTGCACGACCTGGCCGACCTGAAAGGTAAAAACGTGATGGCGGTGGCGCCCGATGCATTTGGCGGCTACCAGATCGCCGCGCGCGAACTGAAGGAAGCGGGTTTAGCTCCCGCACATGATTTCGCCAGCCTGCGCTATAGCGGCTTCCCCTCGCAGCAGATCATCGCGGCAGTCCGTTCAGGCGCTGCCGACGCCGGCATCGTGCGTACCTGTCTGCTGGAACAGATGGTGGCGCAAGGCCAGGTAGCGCCGGGTGAACTGCGCGTGATCACCACGCGCCCGATAACCGGCTTTCGCTGCGCCACGTCGTCGCGCCTGTACCCGGACTGGCCCTTCGTCACCCTGCGCCAGACGCCAGCGGCACTGGCGAAACAGGTGGCGCTAGCCTTGCTGGCCATGCCGCGCACTGAACAAGGCTACAGCTGGACCGTGCCCAGCGATTACCAGAGCGTCGATGAACTGTTCCACGAATTGCGCATCGGCCCCTATGCCTATCTGGACAAGCTGACGTTTGATGCTGCGCTGGAACGCTACTGGGGCTGGATGCTGCTGATGCTGGCCCTGCTGGTGGCCTGGGCCATCCACACGGTGCGCGTGGAATACCTGGTCAGCCGGCGCACGCAGCAATTGCGCGCACTGCAGGAACAGGCGCGCCAGCAGCAAGCCAGGCAAGACCACACGGCGCGCCTGGCCATCCTGGGCGAGATGGCCAGCGCCATCGCGCACGAATTGAACCAGCCGCTGGCCGCCATCGGCAATTTTGCGCGCGGCATGGTGCGCCGTATTGAAGCGGGCCGGCTCGACGCAGCGCCACTGTTCGAGGGCGCGCAGGAAATCGCCACGCAAAGCGAACGCGCGGGCGCCATCATCCGGCACATCCGGGCGATGGCGCAGAAGCGCACCGCGCATAGCACGGTGTTCGCTTTATCGGACGCCATGGAGCAGGCCGTGGCCCTGTTCCGCGCGGCCCATCCGCATGCACAGATCGTCGCCGAAATGCACAGCCAGGCGCAGGTGCTGGCCGACCCGCAACAAGTGCAGCAAGTACTGCTCAACCTGCTCAAGAATGCACTCGATGCGCAAGTCGAAAGCGGCAATGCCGACCATCCTGTCAGCGTCGTGCTGCAGCACGACGATGGCGCTTGCAGCGTGACCGTGCGCGATGCCGGCTGCGGCCTGGCCGAAGCAGACTTTGCCCACCTGTTTGTACCCTTTTTTACCACCAAGGCTGAAGGCCTGGGCCTGGGCATGTCGCTCAGTAAAAGCATCATCGAATCGTTCGGCGGCACCCTGTCTGCCCAGGCGAACGATGGTGCGCCCGGCCTGACGGTCTGCTTCCGGCTGCCTGCAGCGCCCCATATGGAGACTACCGATGATCAATGAAAACGACGCCGTGATTTTTATCGTCGATGACGATGATGCGATGCGCCGTTCGCTGGCCTACCTGTTCGATTCAGCGGGCTGGAAAGTATCAGCCTTTGCCTCGGCGCGCGATTTTTTGGATAGCTACGACGGCCATGTACCGGGCTGTTTGCTGCTCGACGTGCGCATGCCCTTGATGAGCGGCTTGGAACTGCAGCAGCGGCTCAATAGCAGCGTCAGCACGTCGCTGCCCATCATTTTCCTCAGCGGCCACGGCGACCTGGCCATGGCCGTGCAAACCATGAAGGCAGGCGCCTGCGACTTCCTGGAAAAGCCGTGCAAGGATCAAGTCTTGCTGGACGCCGTCACGCGCGCCGTAGCGCGCAGCGTGGAAGACAGCCGGAGCGCCAGACAGTCGAATGCAGCGCTATCGGCGCTGTCCGCCCTGACGGCGCGCGAACGCGAAGTGGCGCTATTGATGGCGGAAGGCAAAGCGTCGAAGATCATCGCCCGTGAACTGGGCATCAGCGAAAAAACCGTGCAGGTGCACCGCCATAATACGATGGCCAAACTGGGCCTGCATTCGGCGACGGAAGTGACGCGCCTGCTGATGGCCAGCGGCGCCTTGTAACAGGCTACAGCTCGTCGAGCGAATACAGGCGGCGGTGTTCGCGGATCGCATAGCGGTCCGTCATGCCGGCGATATAGTCGGCGATCTTGCGCGCCTGTTTGCTGGCACCGCCGTCTTTCAGTTGATAATCGGGCGGCAGCAGCGCGGGATCTGCCATGAAAACGTCATACAGTTCGCGCACGATGCGGCTGGCTTTGACGCGCATGCGGTTGACCTGGTAATGGCGGTACAGGTTAGCCCGTAAAAAGCGTTTCAGCTCGGTGGCGTCGCGGCGCATGGCGTCGGAAAAACGGATCAATGGCGGGCTGGTACGCACTTCATTGACGTCACGCGGCGCCGCATCGGCGATCAGCTGGGTCGAGGTGACGATCAGGTCGTCGGCCAGTGCCGTGATCAGGCGGCGCAGGGTTTCATAGATGGCGCGCCGGCCTGACAAGCCAGGGAAAGCCGTCTGCACATCACGCCAGAGGCGGCCGAAAAACTCGACTTCTTCCAGCTGGGCGATGGTGATCAGGCCCGAACGCAGGCCATCGTCGATATCGTGGCTGTTGTAGGCGATTTCATCGGCCAGGTTGGTCAGCTGCGCTTCCAGGGTCGGCTGGGTGCGGTCGATAAAGCGCTGGGCGACGGGACCCAGTTCACGCGCATGGGCCAGCGAGCAGTGTTTTAATATCCCCTCGCGCGTCTCGAACATCAGGTTCAAGCCGTCGAAGGCGCCGTAATGCTCTTCCAGCGTATCGACCACGCGCAGGCTTTGCAGGTTGTGCTCGAAGCCGCCATGGTCTTTCATGCATTCGTTGAGCACGTCCTGGCCCACATGGCCGAAAGGCGTGTGGCCCAGGTCATGCGCCAGCGCGATGGCTTCCACCAGGTCTTCGTTCAGGCGCAGGTTGCGCGCGATCGAGCGGCCGATCTGCGCCACTTCCAGGCTGTGCGTCAAGCGCGTGCGGAACAGGTCGCCTTCGTGGTTGAGAAAAACCTGGGTCTTGTATTCCAGGCGGCGAAAGGCCGAGGAATGGATGATGCGGTCGCGGTCGCGCTGGAACTGGCTGCGCGAGGCGTGCGGCGCCTCGGCAAAACGACGTCCCTGCCCCTGTGCCGAATGGGCCGCATAAGGAGCGAGGAAGTCTTCCGGCAGCATTTACGCGACTCCGGCGGCCAGCGTGGCCAGTACCAGTTCATGCGGCGCCGACGTAATCTGCGGGCTGCCCAGCGGTTTCAACAAGATGAACTTGATGGCGCCGCCTTCGTTCTTCTTGTCCACTTCCATCAGTTCCAGCCAGCGCTCCACGCCCAGGTCCGGCGCCTTGACCGGCAGGCCGGCGGCAGCGACCAGATTGCGCACGCGGTCCACGGCCGCCTGGTCGATATACCCCATGCGGCACGACAGGTCGGCCGCCATCACCATGCCGCAGCCGACGGCTTCGCCGTGCAGCCAGTGGCCATAGCCCAGGCCCGCCTCGATGGCGTGGCCGAAAGTGTGGCCGAAATTGAGGATGGCGCGCAGGCCGCCTTCGCGTTCATCCTGGCGCACCACGTCGGCCTTGATTTCGCACGAGCGGGCAATCGCGTACGCCAGCGCGCCCTTGTCGCGCGCCATCAGCTTGGCGATATTGGCTTCGATCCAGTCGAAGAAGGCGCTGTCGATGATGGCGCCATGCTTGATCACTTCGGCCAGGCCGGCCGACAATTCGCGCGCCGGCAGGGTTTCCAGGGTCGAGGTGTCGGCGATCACGGCGCGCGGCTGATAAAACGCGCCAATCATGTTCTTGCCCAGCGGGTGGTTGATGCCCGTCTTGCCGCCGACGGAGGAATCGACCTGCGCCAGCAAGGTGGTCGGCACTTGCACGAAGCCGATGCCGCGCATGTAGCTGGCCGCCGCATAGCCGGTCAGGTCGCCGATCACGCCGCCGCCCAGCGCCACCAGGGTCGTCTTGCGGTCGCATTTATGGGCCAGCAGCGCATCGAAGATCTGCATCAGGCTGGCCCAGTTTTTATATTCTTCACCGTCCGGCAGGACGATGCTGATCACTTCGCGGCCGTCGCCGGCCAGCGCTTTTTCCAGGCGCTCCAGGTACAGCGGGGCGACTGTGGTATTGGTGACAATGGCCACCTTGTGGCCGTTGATATGGCGCACGAGCGCATCGGCGTCGGCCAGCAGGCCGGGACCGATAGCGATCGGATAACTGCGTTCGTCGAGATCTACGCTCAACAACATTTTGGATTGCTCGTTCATCGAAGGCTCTGCATGAATGACACAGTTGGGCGATGCCTCGCACTCGAGGCTGGCCAGCTGCATCAGGATAGTCTGGACCATCGATTGTACGTTAGGACGGCCCGTATCGATCACGATGTCAGCCACTTCCATGTAAAACGGCTCGCGTTCGGCCGTCAATTCTTCCAGCTTCCTGCGCGGGTCCGCCGTCTGCAACAGGGGGCGGTTCTTGTCATGGCTGGTACGCGCCAGGATGTTGCTGACGCTGGCGCGCAGGTACACCACCGTGCCCCGCTCCTTCAAAAAGGCGCGGCTCTCGGCGTTGAGGATGGCGCCGCCGCCAGTGGCCATGACGATGCCCTCCTGCCCGCTCAGGTCGCGGATCACCTCCGCTTCGCGGCGGCGAAAGCAGGGTTCGCCCTCGATTTCGAAGATCCACGGTATCGAGGCCCCCGTACGGGCCTCGATCTCATGGTCGGAATCGACAAAGCGCAAGCCCAGCTTGCGGGCCAGGATGCGCCCGATCGTGGTCTTGCCTGCGCCCATGAGGCCTACTAAAAACAGATTTTGCATTTGCTGCGAAAGTTAATTTGGATTGCGACAATCAGTGGCTTGCCCGTAGGGACTCACAACGCCAGGCGGTGAAACTGCCTGGTTGTTGTAGTCCGAAGCGAGCCCCGGAAGCAAAGTGTAACCGACATAAGTGGCCTCCGTCCCGGAACTATTGCCCCGAATCGTCAATTCCACGTCCAGCCAGTTGGCCCTGTCGCGCGGATAAGTCATGGTCACGACCGCCGTTCCCGTGCTGTCCGTCTTGCCGCCCGTCGTCAAATTGAGCGGAATGCCAGGGTCGAGACGGCCATTCTGGTTCGTATCGTTATTCGGATTGAATATGCCGCTACGGTCTTTGTCTTCATTCTCGCATGCCAGCGATGCGGCCACCACCCACGACAAGGCAGCCTGCGAATACTGCAAATAGCCCTTGTAATAATGGCGGGGCCAGGCGGCAGCCGTAACGATCACGTCAGGCACGGGATTGCCTGCGGCATCCGTCACGAACACGGTATACGTCTTGCGGTAGGTGCTGCTGTCCGAGCCATCGAGCGTATTGCCGCTGCCGGCGCTGATAAACAGGGCTTTTTTCGTTACCGTCAGTTTGACCGAGGCGGCGTTGTTCGATACTCCTTGCAACTGCGCATTGACCACCACGCCATCGACGCCGGTCGCCGCCTGGCCCGCGATATAACTGACCGTGGCCACGCCATCGCTATCGGTGGACACCACGGATGGCGAACTCAGGGAACCATTGCTGGGATCGCTCTGGAGCGAGAAAGCCACCTGGGCATTCTTGACCAGGTTGTTTTGCGCCGTGCCATCCCGCACGATGGCGCGCAGCGCACTACGCTGCGCGGTGCTGCCGGCGGTATTCACGCCGATCACCGCCGGATCCGCTTGCACGGAGATGGTCGCCTGCGCCGTCAACGGTGCGATAAACTCCACATCCGACTGTGCCGAAACGCCGCTACCGTCGTATTTTGCCGTGAGCGACGTCACGCCGGCGCCACTGGCCTGCACGTAGGCGATGGCATTGCCGCCAACCAGCGCCAGCGGCGACTGCAATGGCGTAACACAGTTGGCATCCTGATAAATAGCGCCACGCGAAGTACTGATACGCACATTGCCTGCTTGCGGCACGCCAGCAACGTCGCTATGCACGCTCACCGCATAGCAGGTATTGGTCGACAGGGTGGTCAATACGGCATTCGCGCCAGAAACCGCGTTAATCGTGAAATTCGATGCATTGATGGTGATTGGCAACAACACGCTATCACCCTGTGCCTTGACGCTGATGCTATCGCTGCTACCCGACTGGGCGTTATAGCTCAATACCAATTGACCGTTATTATCGGTCAGCGCAGGGCTGCCACCGCCGCCCTTGACCGTCAGGGGATTGACCTGGCTGCTGAAGGCCACCGATTTCCCCACCAGCGGATTGCCGCTCGAATCGACCAGCTTGACCACCATATCGCTGGTCGTCCGCAGGTTCAGCGTCGAAAAGGCGCTCAGGCTAAGCTTGGTCCCGCTCACGCCGATATCCATGCTGGCGGTTTGCCCGCCCACGCTGGCGGTCACCCGGATCGTGCGCAAACTGGCGTCGCCGCCCGTGCCCAGACTTACGGTCGCTTGCCCTTGGGCATTGGTATTGACCGTCGTCGCCCCCAGCGCACCCGAATTGGCACTGAAAGTCACGCTGGTATTCGGTACTACGGCGTTATTGGCATCCTTGACAAAGGCAATCACATTCACCGACGTGCCACCCGACGAGGCCAGCGTACCGCCGGAAGAGGTCAGCAACAGGCTGGCAATGGAAGAAGTAACAGGCACCACTTTCACTACCACCGGCGCAGAGTTGACACCATTGCTGCTGGCCGTGATCGTGATGTCGCGCAAGCTCGCATCGCCTTTGACGCTGAGTTTTTCCGTCACGCTGCCATTGGCGTCCGTCACGCGGCTGGTATTGCTGATCGTCCCCGAACTGGCCGTAAACGATACCGTCTGCCCTGCCATGGCATTGTTGCCGGCATTTTTCACAATCACCGTCAACAACACTTCCGTGCCATCCGCGCCCGATGCCACGATGCTTGGCGCGCTGGCAACCAGTGCCACACTGGCAACACCGGCATTGGCGCCATCCTTGCTGCCCAGGGTCGGATCACCGCCGCCACCACCGCAGGCGGCCAGCAAAGTGCTCAAGGCCAACAGGGCCAGCCAATGTATTACCTGATTCCAGTATCTATTCCGCATGATCACCATCAGTCCGCTTTCATTTGAATTGTTACGTATTGCTTATTAACTAAACGCAAAGACGAAACATTAACGCTTTGGTGGCCGATCTGCTACTATTTTCGGCGTAATAAACACCATCAGCTCGGTTTTTTCTTGACTACGGCCCGTACTGCGAAAAAAAACACCGAGTAGCGGGATATCGCCCAGCAACGGCACCTTGGTCTCCGTACCCCGTTCGGACTGCTGATAAATACCGCCCAGCACCACCGTGCCGCCATCCTCGACCATCACCTGCGTCTTCACGTGCTTGGTGTCGATGGCAAAGCCGGAACGCGTTTCCTGGCCCACGCTATCCTTGTTGACATCCACTTCCAGCACCACATTGCCATCCGGCGTGATGTGGGGCGTGACTTCCAGGCGCAGATTGGCCTTGCGGAACGTGATCGAGGTGGCGCCGCTGCTGGTGGCCACCTGATACGGCAATTCGATGCCCTGTTCGATCAGTGCCTGTACCTTGTCGGCCGTCACCACGCGGGGACTGGAAATGATCTTGCCCTTGCCATCGGCTTCCAGCGCCGACAATTCCAGGTTCAGGAAACGGTTGGCGCCGGCTGAAAACAGGCTCAGGGCAAAACTGGCGGCCGGCAAGCCGTTGATGCTGGCCGCCGGCAAGTTGACGAATTGCGTGTTCGGCACAAAAGCCCCGGTGCCGGCCACGGTTTGCCCGGTCGCCTCGCCCACGCCCACGTAATTGCCGCCCACTGCCACGCGGCGTCCGTTGGAACCGATAGGAAAACCGGCTTGCCCGCCCTGCGCCAGGCCCTGGTCGAGAAAACCCAGCCGCGCCCCCAGGTTGCGGCTGAAACTGTCGCTGGCCTCGACGATGCGCGCCTCGATCAGCACTTGCCGCGTCGGGATATCCGTCTTGCTGATCAAGAGGCGGATCTGCTCCAGCCGCGCCGGCACGTCGGTGACGAATAACTGGTTGGTGCGCGGCTCGATCAGCACGCTGCCGCGACGCGACAAGATCCGGCTGCGCCCCTCGCCCGCATCGAGGTTGAACACGCTGCGGAACGCTTCGGCCTTCTGGTAGTTGAGCTGGAAGATGGCCGAGGCCAGCGGTTCCAGTTCCGCGATCTGCGCGCGCTGTTCCAGTTCCAGCTTTTCGCGCGCCAGGATTTCCTCGCGCGGCGCGATCCACAGCACATTGCCGTTGCGCCGCAAGTCCAGGCCCTTCGCTTGCAGCACCAGATCGAGCGCCTGGTCCCAGGGAAGATTGCGCAAACGCATGGTGATATTGCCGCCCACGCTATCGCTGGCGACGATGTTTTGCCCGGACACATCAGCCAGCACATGCAGGGCCGACCTGACGGCGATATTCTGGAAATCGACGGAAATGTTTTCGCCCGCATACAATCGCGGCGCCGTCACATGCACCACGTCTTCTTGCGCAGCGGGAACTACACCATGCAGCGCCAGCAACAACATGATCAGGCAACGCGGCCTCATGGCTGCGCCTCGACAATGACAGGCTTAAGCACCTTGCCGGTTTGCACATCGATACCGCCGCGCCGCTCGCGCCAGGCGCCATTCGCTTCCTGCAGCACTTCCCGATAGCGCAGGCCCTGCTCGCTGATCGCCGTCACCAGGCCATGGTCCTGCCCCAGGTGCTGTCCCATGGCGACCACGTGCACGCGCCCGCCAGCTTGTATCAGCGCGCTCAGCCGGCCTGCATGTTGCACGCTGCCCACCATCGCCATCTCGGACAAGGCCACGCTTTCCAGCGGTTCGCGCGCACGCTTCAAGTCGGGCGCGGCAACGGCGTTCTGGGTTGCCGCCACCGCCAGCACGGCGGCGCCGAAGGGATCGGGCAAGCCGGCAGCGTCGTAATCTGATCCAGCAAATGGCACCACGACGCGCCGCACTGGCAGCGGCTGCATCTTCACCGGAGGCAATTTAGCCTGCACCGCCAGCTCGGCCGCATCGGGCAAGCGATACGCGTGCAGCACGGCGTCCAGGGTCAAGACACCGTCATTGCCGGCAACCAGGGCCAGCTCGTGCACCGTGACGATGCGGGGCAAGCGCGCCAGGTCCGCCGCGAAGGCACCGATGGCGTGGTAGCCGCCCCGCACTTGCACGGTGATCGGCAAGGCCACGTAATGGGCTGGCTGCGTTGCCGGCAGCGCCGGGCCCGGCTTGAACAGGGTAAAGTGCAAACCCCGGTCCAGGCCTGCCTGATTGATACTCGATAGCAAGTCGGCCATCTCTTGCTGGCGCGGCAGTTGCCGTTCCAGGCTGGCCAGCGCAGCGCCGGCCTGCCGCTGCTGTTCACGCAGAACGGGCACGCGGTCCGCCTTGGCCCTGGACAGGCGATATGCCGCGCGCAAGCGCGCTTCTTCCTCCTGCGCCGCCTGCAAGCTCGCCCCCAGGCCGGCCAGCCAGGCCACGTAGACGGCAGCAGCCATCAGGGCGCCCAACAAACCGGCACAGAGCAGGCGGTTAGTCAGCGGCCAGCTAGCCGCTTCTTTCAGGCTCAACATATCGCCTCTCCTGTGAGTGCTACGGGCTGGCCAGTTTCAATTGCACCGTCAATTCCACGGCGCCCTCGCCCATGCCGTGCTTCGCATGGGCCGGTGCGCGCACTTCCAGCAACTCGGGGGCGGACAGCGGCGCCGCCTGTCCCAGCGCCAGCAGCAGGGCCGAGACTTTTTCCTGCGAGACAGCTTGCCCCTGCAAGCGCAAACGGCTTCCATCCTGATGCAGGCTGTGCAGGACCACTCCCTCGGGCAGCACGCGCGCCAGCATGGCGAGCATGGCGACCCAGAGATGGCGTTCTGCCTGCAGCTGCGTTATCGTCGCCTGGCGCGCCGCCAGCGCTGCCGTTTCATGCAATACAACTTGCCCGGTAGCGATGACCTTGTCCGATTGCTGCATGGCCTGCCGCCACCCTTCCTGGCGCTGAGCCACCCGCTCCAGGCTGGACTGCATCACCACGCCCGCACCCGTCGCCAGCAGCAGGCCCAGCAACGCACCGCCACCCAGCAGGCGCACATACGCCTGCTCGCGCCGCTTGCGTGCCGCAGCCCGGTGCGGCAAGAGATTGATGTATCCGGCTTGCGTTACCGCCTTCATCCTGCATACCTGTGCATGGCCAGGCCCCAGGCCAGCTGATAGGCGGCGCCATCGGGCAAGCCTCGCCATCCCCCTTGCAGCTCGGCCGCCTGCAACGCCAGCGCTTCACTATCCATCACGACGGCATGCAGCCCTGCCGCTGCCACGGCGTCGAGGCGGCGCTGCACGCCGGCCCGCCGCGCGATCACCAGCAGCACGTCGATTTCATCGCTACCGGCCGGCCCCAGTATGCAAAAGTCCAGGCTGGCGTCTTCGAGGGCAAACGGCATGTATTGCGCCGCTTCCAGTTCCACCAGGATTTCCAGCTGCTCGTCCGGCAAGCCGGCCGGCAGGCGTATCGCCTGTGTGATCAAGGTGGCGTCCGGCATTGCCAAGGCCACCCGCGCGCAGGCGCTGCCGCTGCTGGACCAGGCCTGGCGCACGGCGTCCGCCATGCCATCGACGTCTTCCACGCTGCCCTCATACATCACGCCCGGCGCGACTGGCGCACTGCCGCGATGGGGGCAAGTCCACAAGCCGCGCCGCCGCTTCAGCTCCACCACGCGCACGGCTTGCTGGCCCATGTCCATGCCCAGCAAGCCGCCGCCCATGCAAGCACGCATGGTGCGCCATAGCCGTCCGTAATTACTGCTTTCTGGAATGATTTTCATAGGAAAGATCGTCCTGCGATGGCCACCGATGTCAGAAATCCTAGCCTGTGCCAGCGGGTGCGGGCGGCCTATCTGGCTCAGCCGTGATCTGGCGCAGATGAATTGTTACCAAATCCTTGTTGCCAGCTCGCGCAGACCAGCTTATATAGAGTAACGACAACATTGCACGCACTCTGCCACGCGCCCAAGGTGCGCCGTAGCCCCGGCTGGCTCGCTTATAATTGGCCCGCATAAATTGGCTGGCAACATCAAACGAAAGACAGGACACGCATGACATCTTCTAGCTCCGCTGGTAACGCTGGCGCAAAGCCGCCTCCAAAGGGCAGCAAAACCAAACGCTTTTTCCTGATGGCACTATTCTCCGTGCTGGGCCTCGGGGTGGTCGGCGTTTTGCTGGTGGTGTTTGGCCTGGCGATGGCGTATCCGAACTTGCCGGCGCTCGATACCCTGACCGATTACCGGCCAAAGATGCCGCTGCGCATCTTCACGTCCGATGGCGTGCTGATCGGGGAGTTTGGCGAGGAGCGCCGCAATATGGTGCACATCAAGAATGTTCCGGATGTCATGAAGAAAGCCGTGCTGGCCATCGAGGATGACCGTTTTTATGAACATGGCGGCGTCGATTACCTGGGCATTACCCGCGCGGCCCTGCACAACCTGACGGGCGGCGCCAAGCAAGGCGCCTCGACCATCACACAGCAGGTGGCGCGCAATTTCTTCCTGTCCAGCGAACAGACCTTGAAGCGCAAGGCGTATGAAGTCTTGCTGGCATGGAAGATCGAGCAAAACCTCAGCAAGGACCAGATCCTGGAGGTGTATATGAACCAGATTTATCTGGGCCAGCGCGCCTATGGCTTTGCTTCGGCCGCACAGATTTATTTCGGCAAGGATATCAAGGACATCACCGTGGCCGAAGCGGCCATGCTGGCCGGCTTGCCGAAAGCGCCGTCGGCCTACAATCCGGTGGTCAACCCGAAACGCGCACGGATGCGCCAGCAATACATTCTGCAACGCATGGCCCAGTTGGGCTACATCACGCCGGCCCAGTACGAAGAAGCCAAACACGAGGAATTGAAGGTCAAGACGGACAGCAGCTCGTTTGGCGTGCACGCCGAATATGTGTCGGAAATGGCGCGCCAGCTGGTCTACGAGCAATTCAAGGAAGACACGTACACGCGCGGCCTGAACGTCTACACCACCATCACCAAGGCCGACCAGGATGCCGCTTATTTATCCTTGCGCAAGGGCGTGATGGATTACGAAAAGCGCCATGGCTACCGCGGCCCGGAATCGTATATCGAGATTCCAAAAACCAAGGCGGAAGCGGACGATGCGATTGAAACGGAACTGGCCGATCACCCGGACAGCGACGACATCATCGCCGCCATGGTGCTGCAGGCCTCGCCCAAGTCGATCCAGGCCGTCACCTCGGCCGGCGAAGAGATCAGCATCACCGGCCCGGGCCTGACCTTCGGCGCCGCCTGGCTGTCGGACAAGGCCGCGCCGAACCGCCGCATCAAGCGCGGCGCCGTGATCCGCGTCTCGCAGGAAGGCAGCAGCTGGGTCCTGACGCAAATGCCCGAAGTGCAATCGGCATTCATTTCGGCCAGCACCAGCGACGGCGCCATCCGCGCCATGGTGGGCGGCTTCGATTACAACCGCAACAAGTTCAACCACGTGACGCAGGCCTGGCGCCAGCCCGGCTCGTCCTTCAAGCCCTTCATCTATTCCGCTTCGCTGGAACGCGGTTTGTCGCCATCGACCATCATCAACGATGCGCCGATCTCGTTTGACGCGGGTCAAACGGGTGGCCAGGCATGGGAACCGAAGAACTATGACAGCAAATACGAAGGTCCGATGACCATGCGCAAGGGCTTGATGAAATCGAAGAACATGATTTCCATCCGCATCCTGCACAAGATCGGCGCCAAATATGGCCAGGAATACGCCACCCGCTTCGGCTTTGATGCAGACAAGAATCCCCCTTATCTGACCCTGGCCCTGGGCGCCGGCAACGTGACGCCGCTGCAAATGGCCGGCGCCTATGCCGTGTTCGCCAATGGCGGCTACAAGATCAACCCGTACCTGATCGCCAAGGTGACCGATAGCGATGGCAAGATCCTGTCGCAGGCCAACCCGGACAAGGCTGGCGATGAAGCCCACCGCGTGATCGACGAACGCAATGCCTTCCTGATGAACAGCATGCTCAACGACGTGGTGCGCCACGGCACCGCCGTCAAGGCAATGGCCCTGAAACGCCCTGACCTGGCCGGCAAGACGGGGACCACCAACGATTCCATCGATGCCTGGTTCGCCGGTTATCAAGCCAAGCTGGTGGGCATCGCCTGGATAGGCTATGACCAGCCACGCAACCTGGGCAACCGCGAAACGGGCGGCGGCCTGGCCCTGCCGATCTGGGTCAACTACATGGCCACGGCGCTGAAGAATATTCCGATTGAAGAGCGCGCCGTGCCCGATGGGCTGATCCTGGTGGGCGACGAATATTACTATGCGGAAAATCCGCCGGGTACCGGCGTGGGCAGCCTGGAAGGCGCGGCGCGCGGCACGCCGGAAGAAGAAAAAGCCAAGGAGGCCGTGAAGAACGAGCTCTTCTAAG
This sequence comes from Janthinobacterium sp. Mn2066, assembly GCF_049319705.1. Taxonomy (NCBI): domain Bacteria; kingdom Pseudomonadati; phylum Pseudomonadota; class Betaproteobacteria; order Burkholderiales; family Oxalobacteraceae; genus Janthinobacterium; species Janthinobacterium sp. Mn2066. Next base: position 222,171 of record NZ_JBMOUF010000006.1, read on the forward strand.
CAAAAAAGGCAGACTGCACAGTCTGCCTTTTTTTATGGTCGCAGCTGAAACTTACTTCAGCACCACCGTCGTACCCGCCTGCTCGCTGGCCATGATGGATAAGGCGGCGAACAGTTCGCTATCGTCGCGCGTATTGCGCCATTCGTCGCCGACGCGTTTGTAATGGAAACCGCCGGAACGGGCGGCGATCCACATTTCGCGCATGGGCGCCTGGCTGTTGACGATGATTTTCGTGCCGTTATCGATGAATTCGATTTCCAGCACATTGCCGCTGCGGCTGCATTCGACGTCGAGCACGTCCTCATCGTTCAGCCGGTCCAGCGCCGCCTCGATGTCCGTCAGGGTGGCTTCGGCCAGGGCCAGGAATTCCGATTCGCTCATGCTACACTCCAAAGATCTTAATCAAACCGTGATTCTAATCGTGAAGTCATCCTCAGCGTTTTATATCGGCACCGCCATTGTGGTTACTAGCTTCCTGGCAGGCTGCGGCCAGCCGGGCCCTTTGTATCTGCCCAAGCCACCGGCCGCCAAGCCGGCAGCGTCCAAGAACCCGGTCCAGCCGGCCGCCGTACCGCCGCCACCGGAAATCGTACCGCAATCTTAAAGCGAACGCGCCGGGCCGGCATGGCTTGCCGCCCTGGCGCTTTTTGCACGCTTGCTCCAGGCGTAATACACACGAATTAACAGCAGTAACAAGACGATGGCGCCGAACAGCGTCGGTTGGGCGAAATTGTGTTTTCCTGCCTTCATCCACCAGAAGTGCAGAATGCCCAGCGGCGCGATCACATAAATTACCCGATGCAGCCACTGCCAGCGCTTGCCGCCCAGGCGCTTGACCATGCCGTTCGTGCTGGTCAGGGCCAGCGGTATCAGCAAGACAAAGGCGATAAACCCCACCGTGATGAAGGGCCGCTTGAGCACATCGGCCCACATTTCCTGGACGTCAAAGAAATGATCGAACCATAAAAAGGTCATGAAGTGCAGGAAGGCATAGAAGAACGCGAACAGGCCCAGCATGCGGCGCAGCTTGATCAGCCAGTTCCACTGCGTGATGCGCCGCAAGGGCGTAACAAACAGGCCGATGCACAGCAGATACAGGGTCCAGTCGCCGGTGCCGCGCGTAATGAATTCCAGCGGTTCGACCAGCTGGCCCGAATATGTCAGCCAGACCATGCGGACAAACGGCAGCAGCGCCAGCACGAAGATCAGGCCTTTCAGCCAGCTCAGCTGTTTGGGCGTAGGGTTAAGGTTGAAACTGAGGACCATCGGCTTCCTTAAAAGAATTTCTTCAGATCCATGCCCGCATACAGCGGCGCGACCTCGTTATAGCCGTTGAACATCAGGGTCTTGCGCTTGCGGGCGAAGAAACCGTCTTCGCCAATGCGCCGTTCGCTCGCTTGCGACCAGCGCGGGTGATCGACATCCGGGTTCACATTCGAATAAAAGCCGTATTCGGACGGCGCCGTCAGGTTCCAGGCCGTGCGCGGCTGGTCCTTGACGAAGCGGATCTTCACGATGGATTTGGCCGACTTGAAACCATATTTCCACGGCAATACCATGCGCACGGGCGCGCCATTCTGGTTCGGCAAGGTTTCGCCATACATACCCAGGGTCAACAGCGCCAGCGGGTGGTTGGCCTCGTCGATGCGCAAACCTTCCACATACGGCCATTGCAGCACGCGGCTGCCCACGCCCGGCATCTGTTTCTTGTCGGCCAGGCTGATGAATTCCACATACTTGGCGTTGCCGGTCGGTTCGACTTTCTTGATGATTTCCGAGAAGGAATAACCGATCCACGGTATCACCATCGACCAGCCTTCCACGCAGCGCAAGCGATACACGCGCTCTTCCAGCGGCGCCAGTTTCAGCAGCGCGTCGAGGTCCAGCGTCATCGGCTTTTTCACTTCGCCTTCGATACTGACCGTCCACGGACGCGTGCGCAACGTGCCCGCATTTTGCGCCGGCTCGCTTTTATCGGTGCCGAATTCGTAGAAATTATTGTAAGTCGTGGCGTCCTTGTAGGCGGTCTGCTTGTCCTGCACCGAATACGCGGGATTGAGCCTGGCGGCCAGCTTGGGATTGCTGCCTTGCGCGTGGGCGTCGCGGCTCAGCATCTCCAGCAGCGCAGCGCTGGAGATGGAACCGAGCGCGGCTTGTTTGATAAAACTACGGCGCGCTTCAAACACGGCGCGCGGCGTAATTTCGGAAGAAAACGGCAAATTAATGCCATTGGGACTGCGTTTGATCAACATGGCAACTCCGGAAAAAGTGCAGGTTTCCTGGTCAAAGACCGATGAGACCACCTTACACTAATTCCGGAATGCCGTTTATAAAGCTTCCGTGATACTTCTTACAGCTTGCCGTAAGAGTGTAGACCGGACAGGAACATATTGACGCCCAGGAAAGCAAACGTCGTCACCAGCAAGCCCACCAGCGCCCACCAGGCAGCGACGCGGCCGCGCAAGCCCGTCACCAGACGCATATGCAGCCAGGCCGCGTAATTGAGCCAGACGATCAGCGCCCACGTTTCTTTCGGATCCCACGACCAGTAGCCGCCCCACGCTTCCGCCGCCCACAGCGCGCCCAGGATGGTCGCCACCGTGAAGAAAGCAAAACCGATGGAAATGGCCTTGTACATGACGTCGTCCAGCACTTCCAGCGACGGCAAACGGTCGACCAGGTAGCCACTCGACTTCAGCAGGTAGGCCGATGCCACCATGGCCGACAGCGAGAAGGTGCCGTAGCCGATGAAGTTGGCTGGTACGTGGATTTTCATCCACCAGCTTTGCAGGGCCGGCACCAGCGGCTGGATATCGGCTGCGTCGCGCGTGACCGTGTACCACAGCAAGAATACGACGGCGGCCGAGATCACCAGCATGACGAAAGCGCCCAGCTGGCGGGTCGCGTAATGCTGCTCGTAATACAAGTAGAACATGGCCGTGATCAAAGAGAACAGGATGAACACTTCATACAGGTTCGAGACGGGAATATGGCCCACGTCGGCACCGATCAGATAAGACTCATACCAGCGCACCAGCATGCCCGTCAGGCCCAACACCACGCCAGCCCAGCACAGCACGGAACCGATGGAGGAACCGAAGTCCGTGCGCGTAATCAGGCTGATCCAGTAAAACAGGGTAGCCAGCACGAACAAGGTGCCCATCCACAAGATGGCTGATTGGCTGGACAACATGTATTTCAGAAAGAATTTCTGGTTTGCCATCTCGAGCTGGCCACCGTACAGCGAGATGGCGAACAGCGACAGCACGGCGGCGACAGGAATCAGCCAGCGCACGGGTTTCCAGTACCAGCCCAGCCAGGCAAAAGTGGGCGCGGCCGCCAGCAGGATGGCTTTTTCATAGATATCCATGAATTCGCCATAGCGCCCCAGGCCAAACAGGGCCGCGGCCAGCAAGCCGGCGCCGTAGATCCAGTCCACCAGGCTCAAGCTCTTGAAGAAACCCGGCTCCTGGGTATATATTTGCTTATCTGCCAATTCCATCATTTCTCTCCATATCAGGCAACATCAGGCAAAGTTGCCTGTCGGCAATTATCTCTGTGCGCAGCTTACGCTGATTGTGGCAGTTTGCGCTTTAATATCTCAAATTCTTTTTCAAAATCGAGCGTCTTGCGTTGCGTGCTCATGGCCATCACCGCCTCGCTGCCGCCCCTGGCCTCGCCCTCACCGGCCACATCGCGTATCCAGACCCACAAGCGGCGCTCGCGGATATAGAACATCGAGAACACGCCGATCACCAGGAACAGGCAACCGAGGTAGACCACGCCTTTGCCCGGTGAGCGCGTTACCTGCAGCACCGATGCCTTGATTTCCGTGAAGTCTTCCAGTTGCAGATACACGGGCGCGCCATAAAAGAAGCTGTCCGACAGGGCATTCGTGGCCAGTTGCAAGAAGCGGCCATGGGCTTCGTCAGCCTCGACACTCTTCAAGCCATCCTTGACGCGCGCCACCTGCCACAAGTCCCACAGGCTGCCATTGAGAATCTTCATGAAGATATCGGCGGCCTTTTCCTGCTCGGCGGGCGGCACTTTTTCCAGGAAATGCGAGATGGCCAGGAAACCGCCTTCTTTGCCATTGCCGGCAAAGATGGTCAGGCTCTTGGCGGCCGATTCCTGCAACTGGACACGCAAGGCTGCCGCGTCCGCCTGCGGCATGGCCCGTTGCGCATATTGTCCAGCCGCCTGCTCGCGCAGCGCCGGATCTTGCAATGCGGCACGCAAGCGCATCCATTCCGTCACGCCATGATTGTCATCGGCGGGAATGCGCAGGTAGCTGAATGGATCGCCAGGATTGACGCGCATGCCGGCCAAAAAGACGGTGGCGCCGTCGACCGTGACGGGCTGCATGTAGTTCTGGTACTCGCGCGCCTGGCCGGTCTTGTCGCGCAGAATGTATTGCACGCTGGGCCCCACATTCTTCAAGTCCTTGTTCTCCGCATTCTTGGCGGCCGAACCCAGGCGCTTGTCCAGGCCGACGGCAAATTTCTCGTTGAAACTTTCCGACTTGTTGACCGCGCGCACATCCTGGCCGGCGCTGAGGTTTTCCACGTTGAACGGACGGAAACCAGTCCACTCCACCGTATAGGCACTGTCGTCACCGCCCGTCAGCGGCGTCTTGCCGCCCACCGTGCCATTGATGTCGAAACGCTGGTCGGCCTTGCCCGTCATGGGAAAGCCTGTCAGCTTGAGCTTGCTGCCGCCATCTTCAAAGCTGGACTGGTACAACGCCAGGCCCTTGTAGATCAGCGGCTCATTGACCTTGATGGTGCCAGGAAAACTCTTGCCCGTTTCATGGTCCGTGATCACCACATCGCTGGCAAACAGCTTGGGCATGCCGGTGCTGTAAAAATCGATATGGAATTTCTTCAGCAAAATGGTAATCGGCAAATCCTGGATCAGCACACCATCGGCCTGGGGAATGATGGCGGTGGTGCTCGAGGCGCCTTCCGGTATCATGGTATTGCCACGGAAGGTAGGATTCGACAGGCTCAGGCGGTGCTCGGCCGGAATCTCGGCAATCACGCCATCGCCGGCAAACGGCGTTTTGCCAAAGACCCATTGCTGCACCCGGATCGGCATTTCCGAATCGAGCAAGCCACCCACGCAAATGACGACAATGGCGCCGTGCGCAAAGATATAACCCCACTTGTTGGCGCCGCCCCGCTTGGCGGCCACCAGGGTGGCATCGCCTTTTTGCACCAGCTTGGTCTGGTAACCGGCATCCTTCAGGCGCTGCGCCGTCTGCTGCGCCAACGCGGCGCGCGTCAACGGCGCTTGCCATTCAGCCTTATGGTGAAAATTGCGCAGCGATTGTTCGCGCACGTTTTCACGCCAGCTGCGCATATCCTTGAGCATCTTGGGCCCGTTACGTACGATGCACAGCGAGGTGGAGGCGACCAGGAAACCCATGATCACCAGAAACCACCAGGCTGAATACACCGAATACAGGCTCAGCTTGTCGAAGACGGCAAACCAGAACGGACCGAACTGGTTGACATAATTGGGCATCGGCTCGTTCTGCTTGAGCACGGTGCCGATCACGGAGGCCACGGCGATCAGGGTCAGCAGGCTGATGGCAAAGCGCATCGACGAGACCAGCTCGACGAATTCGGCAAAACTGCGGCGCTGGGTTTTTAATTCGATGCCGGTGGTGCTGGTGCTCATACGTTGATACTCATACTGAATCTGCAATCTTCATGAAAGGGGAGCGCAAGCGGGCAGCATACTCCTGTTTGAGGCCGGATTATAAAAAAGGGCAGCCCGCGGACAGGCTACCCTTTCGTATTATCCACACATAAGTGCATGGCAATCAATACTATGAAATTATTTCAAGCCGGCAATATAATCGGCCACGGCGGCGATCTCGTCGTCAGACATGCGGCTGGCGATGGTATGCATCGGTGCGCTGTTCTTGCGGGCGTCCGCTTTCGTGCTGCGGAACTGGGTCAGCTGGGCAATCGTATAGTCCTGATGCTGACCGGCAATGCGCGGGTACTGCACGGGGATGCCATTGCCCGTCGCGCCATGACAGCTGGCACAGGCGGCGATTTGCTTGCCAGCGATGCCACCACGGTAAATCTTCTTGCCCAGGTCGATCGTATCCTTGTTCTTGGCGGCGCCTGGCTTGGCCACTTGCGCAGCCAGATAGGCGGCGATATTTTTCTTGTCCGCGTCGCTGAGCATCTTGGCATAGGTCGACATCACGGCCTGGTTGCGCTCTGGCGTCGTGAAATCGACCAGTTGCTTGTATAGATAGCTTTCATGCTGGCCAGCCAGATTGGGATTGGCCACGATGGTGGAATTGCCGGCAACGCCATGGCAAGACACACAGGCAGGCAAGCCGCGCGCGGCATCGCCATCGCTGTACAGGGTGGAACCTTTGCCCGCATCGGCTTTGACGGCGGCGGCCTTGGCGGCGGCAGGAGGATAGGCAGGTTTCGTTTCTTCGACCGCGGAAGCAGTTGCCGATACAGCCAGCAAAGCAAGCAGCATGGATTTGACAAACGGTGAAAACGCACGATTCATTCAAGCACCCTGGGACAGTGAGAAATTAGTGGTGGACCTTGCCGCGCTCCTGGGATTTTTGCTTTATTTTCAGGGCCGCAAGCCGCATCGCTGCTACGCCGGCAACAATAAGCAACCCCTTATTGTACAATAGCTTCTTGGCGTTATCGTTCCCTTATCGCTCCATTTTGTTGCTTTACTAATCCCATGTCAAAACTCTGGCAAGCCCGCTTCTTTACGACCGTCAACCAACTGCGTGACCTGCCCGATACCACGGTGCCGGAAATCGCTTTTGCCGGCCGCTCCAATGCCGGTAAATCGACCGCCATCAACATTTTATGTAATCAGAAAGGCTTGGCGTTCGCCTCCAAGACCCCTGGCCGTACCCAGCACATCAATTACTTCTCCATCGGCGGCGCCCACGTGGGCCAGCACCGCAAGGACGCCACCATCGTCGAGGAGATCGAATGCCTGCTGGTCGACTTGCCCGGTTACGGCTATGCGGAAGTGTCGGGCTCGGCCAAGCTGCACTGGCAACGCTTGCTGGGCGACTATGTGCAGCGCCGCGAGCAATTGGCGGGCTTGATCCTGATCATGGATTCGCGCCGTCCGTTCACCGACCTGGACATCCAGATGCTGGAATGGTTCGCGCCGACCGGCAAGCCGATCCACTGCATTTTGACCAAGGTCGATAAGCTGAATCGCAACGAATCAGTCAATGCATTGCGCCAGGCCAAGGCTAAGCTCGACAGCTACGTGGATGAGGACGGCATCGGCTTCCCCTTCACCGTGCAGTTGTTTTCGGCCTTGAAACGCGTCGGCATCGACGAAGCCAATGACAAGATCATGGAACTGGCCGGCATCAGCGAAGACGGCGCAGCCCAGATGGTCGAACTGATCAAGATGGAAGACGACGTGGAACCGGAGTCGGACAAACCGGCCTGATCATCCTGATGGATCAGCGCAGCATGAAAAAAGCGGCCAGATGGCCGCTTTTTTATTGATGACTATGGATTAACGGCGACTGATTAACGCCGCCGTGGCGCGGGATTCTTTTCTGAAAAGAATTCCTGGCGCAGGAACGCCGTCAGTTCGGCCGTGTCTTCCACCCTGGCGCTGAGGTTCACATTGCGTCCCAGGCGACGTGACTCCCAGACGAAATCGCCCGGTTTTTCGGCACGGATCAACTGGATCATCTTCTTGATGATGGCCGATTCGATATCCGGTTCGTTGCCGATGTCTACTCTTTCCTGCTTCAGCCAGTTGCGCTTGAAGTTGCCATTCCAGCCACGGAACTTGACTTCGGCACTGAACGACGTCTGGTTGACGATGGAGAACACGCCACCCGAATCTTCGCTGTCGCTGCCCGCATTGCGGCCTTGCGCTCCAGCAATATTCGCCTTGGCGACACGGATCGCGCGGTCGTTATCGCTTTCCTCGGCCGGCGGCGCCGGCTGCTGTGCCTGGCGCTGCTGGCGGCGCTGCTCGATCATGGTGGCCATGTCTTCCGCCGGTGGCGGCGGCAACGGCACTTTCGACACCACCGGTGGTGTAAAGGTTTCCAGCTTCGGCTTGGTGCTCGGCGTATTTTTTGTCACCACCGGCTTGCTCGGCGTCGGCGGCGGTTTCACCTTGGCCACCTTGGTGTCCTTCGGTTTCGGCGTCGGCTTGGGCTCGGGCTTCGATGGCGGCGTATTTTTCAGCGGCGCGATATACACCATCGCGCTTTCCTTCTTCGGCGTCAGGATTTTTTCGATCTTGTCGCTATGGAACACGGCATACAAGGCCACCAGCACGTGCAGCAACACGGTCACGCCCAGAATGATCTTGCGATTCTTGTTCGTCTCGGATCCGTAGGCGGCTGGCGGCTGTATCAATTGACCACAGGTGGGGCAATAGTCTGAATTGGCAGCCATCGGGTGGGTCGTGTCATGCAAAATGAATCGCGCTTTCTTTGTAGCAGTAATTTTAGCGGATAGCCAGTGTGCCAGGGTCGCTGGTATTTCAAAACAATGACAAGCCTTTGCAATCCGAAGCGTACAGGATCACGGGACTCCTTGCAGCAGTAGCAGATTACAGCAGCTGCCCCTTGACGGTTGTTACCGTATGTATCATTGCTACCGGCAAAAATGGCGCCCCGTTCATGAAGAAAGGGGCGCCAGCCGCGCCGCGACCAGGCTTAAGCCTGGCTGTCGAGCGCCAGCAATTGTTCATCCGTCAATGGTCCCGTACCGCTGTATTTATCGAGGAACAAATAAATCACGGGGGTAATGAACAAGGTAATCACTTGCGAAAACAGCAAGCCTCCCACCACCGCCAGGCCCAGCGGCTGGCGCAGTTCCGCGCCCGCACCCAGTCCCAGCGCGATCGGCAAGGCGCCCATCAGGGCGGCAGCCGAAGTCATCATGATCGGACGGAAACGCAGGATACACGCCTGGCGGATGGCTTCTGCCGGACGCATGCCTTCGTTGCGCTGCGCATGCAGGGCAAAGTCGATCATCATGATGGCGTTCTTCTTGACGATACCGATCAGCATCAAGATGCCGATGATGGCGATCATGGTCAGGTCCATGCCGAACAGGCGCAGGGTCAGCAGCGCGCCCACGGCGGCCGATGGCAGGCCGGCCAGGATGGTCAGCGGGTGAATATAGCTTTCATACAAGACGCCCAGCAGCACATAGATCACGGCCAGCGCCGCAATGATCAGGATAATCTGGCTCGCTTGCGAATCCTGGAATACGGCAGCATCGCCGCCGTAGCGCGTGATGATGGTCGGCGGCAAGCTCATTTCCTTGCCCAGCACATCGATCTTGCCGGTAGCGATACCCAGCGGCACGTCCGGCGCCAGGTTGAAGGCGATCGTCACGGCCTGCAGCTGCCCCTGGTGATTGACGGCCGTGGGGCCGATGGTGCGTTCCACATGGGCAATCGAGGACAGTTTCACCAGTTCGCCCGACTTGCTGCGCACGGAGACGCGCGTCAAGGCATCGTCGTACTGGCGGTCCGGCGTGGCCGCTTCCAGGATCACGTAATAGCTGGCGGCCGAGGAATAGATGGTCGACACTTGCCGTTCGCCAAAGGCGCTGTACAGGGCCGTGCGGATATCAGACATTTGCACGCCCAGCATATTGGCCTTGTCGCGGTCGATTTTCAAGGAAGCCTGCAGCCCCTTGATCTGCGAATCGCTGGTGACGTCGCGGAAGGCCGGATCGGCGCGCATGCCGGCAATAAATTTCTCGGCCCAGTCATTGAGCGCATCGGGGCTGACGCTTTGCAAGGTGTATTGATAACGGCTTTTACTCTGGCGCCCGCCCAGCTGCAAGTTTTGCACGGGACGGAAATACACGGCCATGCCGGGCACGGTACTGCTCGCGCGGCGCAGGTTTTCCAGCACCACCGGCATTTTCGGCCGTTCGCTGCGCGGTTTCAAGACCATGAACATGCGGCCCGTATTGCCGCCGCCCACAAACGAGGTCACGTCCTGCACGCTGGGATCGGCCTTGAGCACGGCGGCCACCCGGCCTTGCAGGGCTTGCAGCGCCTCCGATGAAATATCTTCCGAGGCTTCCGTATTGACCTGGATCTGGCCCAGGTCTTCTTCCGGGAAGAAACCTTTCGGGATGGTGGCGTACAACACCACCGTCAGGGCAAACGTGCCCACGGCAATCAACAGCACCACGTTGCGGTGGCCCAGCGCCAGGTCGAGCAGCCGCACATAGCCATTGCGCAAGCGCGTAAAGCCCGCCTCGAAGTGGCGGCCGATAAACGTCATTTCGCCATGGCCCGCTTCGTCGCCGTGGTGTTCGCGCGAATCGGCCGGCAAGAAGCGGCTGGCCAGCATCGGCACCAGGGTCAGCGAGACGATGGCCGAGACCAGGATCGACAGCGAAACGACGACGGCGAATTCATGGAACAGTAAACCAATCACGCCCGGCATGAAGAAGATCGGAATGAACACGGCCACCAGCGAGACGGAAATCGAAATGATGGTAAAACCCATTTCCTTCGCGCCCACCAGCGCCGCCTGGATCGGCTTCTTGCCCATCTCGATATGGCGCACGATGTTTTCCAGCACCACGATGGCGTCATCGACCACCAGGCCCACGGCCAGGGTGATGCCCAGCAGGGACACGTTATCGAGGCTATAACCGAGCCAGTACAGCAGGGCCAGCGCGCCCAGCAGCGAGATCGGCATGGTGACGGCGGGAATGAAGGTGGCGGCGACACGGTGCAGGAACAGGAAAATCACCAGCACCACCAGGATCACCGTCAGCGCCAGGGTCAGGTTGACGTCGTGGATCGCTTCGCGGATCGACAAGGAGCGGTCGTTAACCAGGCTGATCTGTATCGATTGCGGCAATTGCGCCTTGAAACCAGGCAAGAGTTTGCGCACGCCATCGACCACCTGCACCGTATTGGCGTCCGGTTGGCGCTGCACCATCAGGCTGATCGAGCGCTCGCCGTTAAAACTGCCGGCCGCCTTGATCGATTGAAAACTGTCTTCCACCTCGGCCACCTCTTTCAGGCGCACGGGCTGGCCATTACGGGTGGCAACAATCAGTTCGGCAAAATCGGCCGCCTTCATCATTTGCGGATTGCCCTGGATGGTCAAAGTCTGGCTGGGTCCATCCAAAATGCCCAGCGGCGAATTCGTGTTGGCGGTACGCAAGGCTGCCGCCAGCTCGTCCATCGTCAGGTTACGCGCGTTCATCATGTCGGAACGGGCGCGCACGCGCACGGCAAAGCGCTTCTGGCCATTCACGCTGACCTGGGCTACGCCAGGCAGGGTAGACAGGCTGGGCGCGATCAGGTTTTCCGCGTAATCGTTGAGATCGGACAAGTTCAGCGATGGCGAGGTCATCTGGATGAACAGCACCGGCGCATCGGCCGGATTGACCTTGCGGTAAGACGGCAAGTCCGTCATTTCCGTGGGCAACTGGCGCTGCGCGCGCAGCAAGGCCGCCTGCACGTCGACCGCTGCTTCATTGACGTTGATGCTGGGGTCGAATTCCAGGGTCAGCGAGGTATTGCCCAGGGTACTGGTGGACGTGATCAGGCTCAGGCCGGCGATCGTGGAAAACTGCTTTTCCAGCGGCAAGGCCACCGACGAGGCCATCGTGTCGGGACTGGCGCCGGCCAGGTCGGCGCTGACGTTGATGACGGGCGTGTTATAGCTCGGCAACGCCGCCACTGGAATCTTGCCATAGGCCAGCACGCCTGCCAGGATGACCGTCAGGGACAGCAGCACCACCATGACGGGGCGGCGAATGCTCAGTTCGGATAAATTCATGCTGCTTTGCCCGACACTGTGCTGGCCACCGGTTCAGCGCCGGCCCCTGCCTTGTGTTGTTCGGCCAGCCGCAGCTTGCTGCCCGGACGCAAGTTTTGCTTGCCATCGACGACCACCTTTTCATCGCCGGTCAAGCCGGTGACGACAGCGTTCAAGCCAAATGCATACACGCGGGTGATCGTGCGCATCTTGGCCGTGTTGTCTGCTTCCATCGAATATACAAAAGTGCCGGCGGTGGTGGTGATGATGGCGTTTTGCGGTATCACCAGCGCATCTTTCAAGGTATGCACGGTCAGCTGCGTATTGACGTACTGGCCTGGCCACAAGTCGGTGCCGCCATTATTGAAACGGGCCTTGACCTTGATCACGCCGGTAGCAGGATCAACGGCATTGTCGATAAAGCTGAGCTTGCCCTGGAGCTGTTTGCCGCCCGCATCCGACAATAGCGCGGCAACGGGCACGTCGCCCGCCTTTTGCGCCGCCAGCAAGCCCGACAGGCTGCTTTCCGGCAAGGTAAACGATACGTCGATCGGGTCGAGCTGGGTAATGCTGGTCAAGGACATGGTCGGCTGCACCAGGCTGCCCGGATACACGCCGATGCCGCCCACGCGGCCCGCTTGCGGGGCGCGCAGCACGGTGTAGCTGGAATCGACCTGGGCCGCGCGCAGGGCGGCCTGGTCCGCTGCCAGCAAGGCGCGTGCCGCATCGAGCTGGCTTTGCAGGGTATCGACGGCGCCCTGGGCGATGAAATTCTTGCTCAGCAAGTCTTGGCTGCGCTTGAGCTGGCGTTCGAAGTCCAGCACCGAAGCGCGGTCGCGCAACACTTGCGCCTGGGCCTTCTCGACATTTGCGTGTTCGCTGCGGGCGTCCAGCGTAAACATCAGCTCGCCCTGCTTGACGAACTGGCCTTCGCGGATATGCACCTTGGTGATGGTGCTGGTGGTTTGCGGATGCAGTTCGACGCTGCTGATCGGCATCACGCTGCCATTGGCTTGCAACACCATCGGCACGTCCTGGCGCAATGGCTTCACCACGCTGACCGTGGTCGGCGCCTGCCCTGCCTTGCCGCCCTGGCCGCCAGGCGCTGCGCCAGACTGATGATTGAAATACCAGATGCCGCCACCGATACACAGGGCCGCACCCACCAGGATTACCAGGCTAGTTTTTTTCATTATTCCGTCACGCTGTCGCGACGCGGGGCCGCAGATTGAATTAATTGCCACGTGGCATTAAGCGCAATATTGTCGCATGAAAAGCATCACTTTCCTGCGTAATATTGCGGCACAATCAGCGTGACTTCCAATCCGCCATCGACATGGTTGGACAACAAAACGGTGGCGCCGTGCTGCTCGGCGATGTTGCGGGCGATCGTCAAGCCCAGCCCGGTACCGCCCGACTCACGCGAGCGCGAGGTTTCGATGCGGTAAAACGGTTCAAATACCTTGGCCAGCTGGTCCGGTGCAATGCCGGGCCCGCCGTCACGGATACGGATGCGTGCCGCGCCCGTGATGCGCTCGACCGTGACCTGCGCATACTGGCCATATTTGACGGCATTGTCGATCAGGTTCACCAGGCAGCGGCGCATGGCAATCGGCCGCCCCATCAGGGCCATGCCAGCATGGCCGGCCAGGGTCACCTTCTGGCCTGCATCGGTGGCATCCGAACACACGCTGTCGAGCAGGGAATCGAGATCGAGCGCCTGCATCGCTTCCGTACTGTCCATCGAGCGGGCCAGGTCCAGCCCTTCCTTGACCATGCTTTGCATGGCCGACAAGTCGCCCACCAGGCGGTCATACAGTTCCGAATCGGCCACTTTTTCCAGGCGCAAGCGCAGGCGCGTAAGCGGCGTCTGCAAGTCATGCGTGATGGCGGCCAGCATTTGCGTGCGCTGGAAAATGTGCTGGCGGATGCGCGCCTGCATGGCGTTGAAGGCGGCGCTGGCCTGGCGGATCTCGCTGGCGCCCGACAGGGCCAGCGGCGGATGGTTGATGTCATTACCCAGGTCTTTCGCCGCCTGCGCCAGCTGCTTGAGCGGGCGCATGGTCATGCGCGTGACCAGATAGGCGAGGATGGCGATGCTGATCAGGAATGGCAGCAAGGTGACCCAGTCGCTGTGCTCGCCAAATGGTGGCTGCTGGCGCGGCGGCAAGACCAGCAGGCGCAGCACATGGCCGTCCTGCATGCGCACATCGAGGTTTTCACAGGTGCCACCCCATTGCTTGGGCGCAAACAAACCCGCTGGCTTGCGCGGCCTGGCGCAGGCTGCCGGGCGCTCGGCCAATGGGGTAACTTTAAACGCCTCGCCCAGCTTGGCTTGCAGGGCGGTGGAAAATTCCGTGGCCTGGCCCGGCGGCTGTTCTGCCTCGGGACGCAGTTCCAGGCGCACGCTGCCCTTGTTGGCGACTTTCAGATAGGCGGCGCGCGACGCCAGCGGCACCACGTCGGCCGCCATCACTAGCTGCTCAGCCCGTTCAACGGCATGGAAATCGCGGTATTGCTCCAGCGCCCGCTGGCGTTCGCCCACGGCCAGCCACTGTGTCAGCGCGGCCGAAGCGACCACACCGAACAGCAGCACCATGAATACACGTCCTGTCATCGAGCCAAAGAAGGCCCTCATGCGTGGGGCTCCACATTCACCTGGCCTGCCAGGACATACCCACCATTGCGGACGGTTTTGATAATTTGCGGCAAGCGCGCATCCTCGCCCAGTTTTTGGCGCAGGCGGCTGATCTGGATATCGATCGAGCGGTCGAACGGGTCGGCATCGCGCCCTTGCGTCAGGTTCAGCAGCTGATCGCGGTTCAGCACGCGGTTGGGATGCTCGAGGAATACCCGCAGCAAACGGAATTCAGCGCCCGACAGCATGATCACCAGGCCGCTGGGATTGAGCAGATGGCGCGCCGTCAAGTCCAGGGTCCAGCCCGAGAAACGGATCTGCTGTGCCTTGTCCGACGGGGCATTCGATGGCATGGCGTGGCTGCGGCGCAATACGCTGCGTATGCGGGCCAGCAATTCACGCGGCTCGAACGGCTTCGGCAAATAATCGTCGGCACCCATTTCCAGGCCCAGGATACGGTCCAGCGGCTCGTTGCGCGCCGTCAACATAATCACGGGCACGGCCGATTGCGCGCGCAGCTTGCGGCACAGGGTCAGGCCATCGTCGCCGGGCAAGTTCAAATCGAGCACGATCAGGTCCGGACGTGTTTCATCGAGAACTTTCCACATGGCAGTGCCATCGGCCGCGCCCAGGGTGCGATAGGCGTTCGTTTCCAGATAATCGGCCAGCAAGGTCCGAATGTCGCGGTCGTCGTCGACGATAAGAATTGTAGAAGTGGGTTCCATGTAACGAATTATCCCCACTTCAGCCCCCTCTGCACAGTGCATTTGTATCGTCTTGTATATAGAAGACCCGACGAAACATATAGATACAAACTGTCGGGGACTGGACACTTCATTGAAACATGCACCATTCAACATGGATTCATGTGCACTGACATGTACATCTTCTCAATTATAAAGGAATCAAGATGAACACCTCATTTAATAGCCTAAGCAAAAAATTGATCATCGCCATGAGCGTGCTCGGCATGGGTGCCGCATCGCTGACCGTCCACGCCCAGGAAGCAGCCGCCGGCGCACCTGCCGCCAGCGCCAATGTTGCAGGCCAGCATGGCGGGCACCGCGGTGGCAATCCTGCCGAACGCATGGCCAAATACCAGGCACGCCTGCATGACAAACTGAAACTGACCGCCGCGCAAGAACCGGCCTGGGCCACTTTCACGGCGGCCAATGCGCCGAAAGCGCCAAGCGGCGACTGGAAAGCCAAGCGTGAAGCGTTTGCCAAGCTGTCGGCACCTGAACGCCTGGAGCAATGGATCGCCCTGTCGAAAGAGCGCATTGCCAACCAGGAAAACCGTCTGGCCTCGCTGAAAACGTTCTACGCAGTCCTGACGCCGGAACAGCAAAAAGTGTTTGATGACAGTGTTCCAGGCGGCAAACATGCTGGCTGGCACGGCCATCGCCGTGGCGGCATGCAGCATCCAGCCGGCTAATCGGTCAGCTGCACAGTAAAAGAAAAGGCCTGTCATGCAGGCCTTTTCTTATTTTCAGCGAGAGTGGATGCTTACACTCAGTTCAGCTTGGACAGGGAAGCGAGGAAAGTGTCGGCGTTCTGGAAGCCGATCACGCGCGAGTGCGCAATCTCTTGTCCCTGCGGATTAAACATGATGATGCCCGGCGGGCCAAACAGCTGGAAGCGTTTCAGCATGGCTTTGTCGTCCGCATCGTTGGCCGTCACGTCGACTTGCAGCAAGACCGATTGCGCCATCTTGTCGCGCACGGCAGGTGCCGTAAAGGTCAGCTTTTCCATTTCCTTGCAGGACACACACCAGTCCGCATAAAAGTCCAGCAAGGCCGTCTTGCCATTCAATTGGGCCAGCGCGGCGTCGAGCTGCGCCACGGTCTTGATGCGCACGAAGGTTTGTTCATGGGCCGCCTGGCCACCGCCCAGGTGCGACAGTGGCGACAGCGGGTCGCGCCCGCCGCTGGCCACGCCCACCAGCTGCAAGGCGCCCAGCACGGTAATGGCCAGTGCGATCGCCTTGCCGACCCAGGCGTTTTTGCCGGTGCTCTGGCCGGTCAGCACATACATGCCGTAGCCGATGAACAGTACCGTCCAGCCCAGCATCTGCACTGCGCCCGGCAGGACAGGCGACACCAGCCACCAGGCCACGCCCAGCAGCAGCACGCCAAAGAAGCGTTTGACGGCATCCATCCAGGCGCCGGCGCGCGGCAGCAAGGTACCGGCCGACACGCCGACCAGGATCAATGGCACGCTCATGCCGACCGCCATCGCAAACAGGGCGCTGCCGCCGATGACGACATCGCGCGTCTGGCTGATGTACAACAAGGCGCCGGCCAGCGGTGCTGCCACGCAAGGTCCCACGATCAGCGCGGAAATGGCGCCCATCACGAACACGCCGGCCAGGCGGCCCGAGGATTGATTATTCGATACGGAAGTGAGCTTGCCTTGCAGGAATGCCGGTACTTGCAATTCATAGAAACCGAACATGGACAGCGACAGGCCCGCCATCAGCAAGGCAAAGCAACCGAGCACCCACGGGTTTTGCAGCTTGGCCGCCAGGCCTTCGCCGGCCAGGCCCGCCGCCACGCCCAGCGCCGTATAGACGATCGCCATGCCCAGCGCATAGGTCAGCGACAGCAGCAAGCCGCGCGTGCGGCTGACCTTGGCGCCATCGCCGACGATGATCGACGACAGGATCGGCACCATCGGCAACACGCACGGCGTAAATGCCAGGCCCAGGCCCAGCAGCATGAACAGGGGTACGATCACCAGCAGCTTGCCGCCTTTCAGGGCCGATTCGATCTTGCCCATCTCGCCAGCCGGCGCGGCAGCGGTACTGACTACCGCAGCGGACGGCGCGGCGTCCGGCGTGCTGGTGATGTCGGCTTGTGGAATGCTCAGCACGGATACGCCAGGCGAGGCTTGCGCCTGCGGACCATTCACGGCGGCCGTATCGACCGCCGGTGCGGCTGGCAAGGCAAATTTCGAGGCTACGGCGCCAGGCGCCACGCTTTGGCCGCCACCACTACCCACCAACTGGGCTTGCGCATCCTGCGGCGCATAACACAGCCCCTTGTCGGAACAGCCCTGGCCCGTGACTTTCAGGGTGAACGCGCCTGCCGCCTCGACGGGAATGGTAATGGTCACGCTGTGGCGATAGGTTTCCACTTTTTTCTGGAACGTCTCGTCGAATTTGACCTTGCCGGCCGGATACACCGGCGCACCCAGCTTGCCATTCACGGCCTGGAACTTGAAATGCTCGCGGTACATATAGTAGCCATCGGCAATCTCATACGTCACGGCAATGGTAGACGGATCTTGCATGCGCGCCGAAAACTTGAAGGCCAGTTCGGGATCAAGGAATTCGTCATCGGCGGCATGCGCGGCGCCGGCGCCAAAGATCAGCATGGCCAGGACCAGGCTGGCGCTCAGCCAGGCCATCATCAGTTGCAGGAGTGAGGAAGCGCGCGCGGCGGCGTGGCGGGGGAAACGGGACATGGACTACCTTTTATCTACCATTTGACAGGAGACGCGCGGAACAAGAGTACAAGGCGGAGGTCGTACGAGGGGCCGGCGCGAAAGGAGAATAGTACACTGCAGCAAGGATGAGTGCAGTAGAAAACAAAAAAGCCAGGCTAGGCCTGGCTTTCAATACTGCAGTTGTTGCTCAGCGATTACTCGCCAGCGACTTCAACAGCTTCGGTCGTGTCTGGACGATCCATCAGCTCAACAAAAGCCATAGGAGCGTTGTCGCCGACGCGGAAACCCATTTTCAGGATACGTACATAACCACCGTTACGGTTGGCAAAACGTGGGCCCAGTTCAGCGAACAGTTTGACGACGATTTCGCGGTCGCGCAGCCGGCTGAATGCCAGACGTTTGTTTGCCAGGGTGTCGGTTTTGCCCAGGGTCAGAATTGGCTCAACAACGCGGCGCAGTTCTTTCGCTTTTGGCAGGGTGGTTTTGATCGCTTCGTGACGCAGCAGCGATACTGTCATGTTGCGCAGCATTGCCAGACGGTGGGACGAGGTACGATTCAGTTTACGGAGGCCGTGACCATGACGCATGATAAATCCTTTCGGTGAGAGTTTTAATCCAGTTCTTCGATCGGCTGAAACAGACTGTCGTCTTCATCAGCCGCGGACCGGTTGGGTACTTCAAAAATAAAAGCCTGGGACACCTGTCCCAGGCAGTTTGCTACAACTACGTATTACTTTTCCAGGCCGGCAGGCGGCCAGTTTTCCAGCTTCATGCCCAAGGTCAAGCCGCGCGATGCCAGCACTTCCTTGATTTCGTTCAGGGACTTGCGGCCCAGATTTGGCGTTTTCAGCAGTTCGTTTTCCGAACGTTGGATCAGGTCGCCGATGTAGTAGATGTTTTCCGCTTTCAGGCAGTTTGCCGAACGCACGGTCAACTCCAGGTCATCGACTGGACGCAACAGGATAGGATCGACCAGCGGAGCGCGCGATGGCGCTTCGGCGGCCGCTTCCGTGCCTTCCAGGGCAGCGAACACATTCAACTGGTCGACCAGCACGCGGGCCGATTGACGGATCGCTTCTTCCGGCGAGATCACGCCGTTGGTTTCGATGTTGATGATCAGCTTGTCCAGGTCGGTACGCTGTTCAACGCGCGCCGATTCAACGAAGTACGATACACGGCGCACTGGCGAGAACGATGCGTCCAGGATAATGCGGCCGATGGTTTTATTCGTGTCTTCCGACAGGCGACGCACGTTACCAGGAACGTAGCCGCGGCCTTTTTCAACCTTGATCTGCATGTCCAGCTTGCCACCAGCGGTCAGGTGGGCGATCACGTGGTCAGGGTTGATCAGTTCGACGTCATGCGGCAGGTCGATGTCGGAGGCCAGGATGGCGCCTTCGCCTTCTTTTTTCAGTGTCAGCGTTACGGAATCGCGGTTGTGGACTTTGAAAACCACACCCTTCAAGTTCAGCAACAGATCGACGACGTCTTCTTGCACGCCATCGAGGGAAGAATATTCGTGTACGACGCCAGCGATCGTCACTTCGGTCGGCGCGTAGCCCACCATCGACGACAGCAAGACGCGGCGCAACGCGTTACCCAATGTATGGCCATAGCCGCGTTCGAACGGCTCCATCACTACTTTAGCGTGGCCGGCGCCCAGCGCCTCTACATCGATAATACGTGGCTTCAACAAACTGTTTTGCATGAAATGTCCTTTTCAATACCCTCGGCTCATTACACCGATAAGGCTGATGGCATTAGTAAAACGCCCACTCGACTGAGTGGGCGGGAGTCTTGCTAACTACTATTAACGCGAGTACAGCTCGACGATCAGCGATTCGTTGACGTCGTTAGCGATTTCGTTACGCTCTGGCAGGGACTTGAAGGTACCTTCCATTTTCTTGGCATCAACCGAAACCCAGCTAGGCATACCAACTTGTTCAGCCAGCGACAGTGCTTCAACGATACGCACTTGCTTTTTCGATTTTTCACGAACAGCAACAACGTCGCCTACTTTGACCGAGTACGAAGCGATGTTCACAACGATACCGTTCACGGTGAACGCTTTGTGGCTGACCAGTTGACGCGCTTCAGCGCGGGTCGAGCCAAAGCCCATGCGGTAGCAAACGTTGTCCAGACGCGTTTCCAGCAACTTCAACAGCGTTTCGCCGGTGTTGCCTTTACGACGGTCTGCTTCAGCGAAGTAGCGGCGGAATTGACGTTCCAGCACGCCGTACATGCGTTTTACTTTTTGCTTTTCGCGCAGTTGGTTACCGTAGTCCGAGGTGCGGGCGCCGGATTTAACACCGTGTTGGCCTGGCTTGACGTCCAGTTTGCACTTGCTATCCAGCGAGCGGCGGGCGCTCTTCAGGAACAGGTCTGTACCTTCACGGCGGGAAAGTTTTGCTTTAGGTCCGATATAACGTGCCACGATACTTCCTTTTTAAATGATAACGCCCCAGCCACATGCATGATCAAACACACTGATGCGGTTAGGCGCTAGTCTGATTTGGTTTCAATCAGACGGTGGCTGAAAACGAAAAACCCGTCAAACAGGATTTGACAGGCAAGAACAGCCGGGCAGTATAACCGTTTCCGGCTCCCTGCTCCAGCGTTTTCACACAACTGTACTGAGTTACTGCAAACAGCAAAGCAGCTGGCGCCGAGGCGCCCTCTGCAACACTGTCTTAGATACGACGACGTTTCGGTGGACGGCAACCGTTGTGCGGTACCGGCGTCACGTCCTGGATCTCGGTGATCTTGATGCCCAGGTTGTTCAGCGCGCGAACGGCGGATTCACGACCAGGACCTGGGCCCTTGATACGCACTTCCAGGTTCTTTACGCCACACTCAACAGCAACTTTACCAGCGGCTTCTGCGGCGACCTGCGCTGCAAATGGGGTCGATTTACGCGAACCCTTGAAGCCTGCACCGCCCGAAGTAGCCCACGACAAGGCATTGCCTTGACGATCGGTGATGGTAATGATGGTGTTATTGAACGATGCGTGGACATGTGCGATGCCTTCAGCGACGTTCTTTTTAACTTTTTTACGCACGCGTGCTGATGCGGCGTTATTTTGCGACTTAGCCATAATTATTCCCTAGCGGATTATTTTTTCAGCGATTGAGCGGCTTTACGCGGTCCCTTGCGGGTACGTGCGTTCGTACGCGTACGCTGGCCACGGCAAGGCAGACCCTTGCGATGACGCATGCCGCGGTAGCAACCCAGATCCATCAAACGCTTGATGTTCATCGAGAGTTCACGACGCAGATCGCCTTCAACGATGAATTTACCTACTTCATCGCGCAGCTTTTCCAGTTCGCTGTCGTCCAGATCTTTGATCTTTTTGTTGGTTGCTACACCGGTCGATGCACAGATTTTCTCTGCGCGTGGACGGCCCACACCGTAGATGGCTGTCAAGCCGATAACGGTATGCTGATGATTTGGGATATTAACCCCTGCAATACGTGCCATTTGTTATTCCTCGATTAACCTTGACGCTGCTTGTGACGTGGTTCTACGCAGATAACGCGAACTACGCCTTTGCGCTTGATGACTTTGCAGTTGCGGCAGATCCGCTTGACTGATGCGAGAACTTTCATTTTAGGGCTCTTTCTTTCGCTTCTTTGGTTTGATTCAGTGTGTTACTTGGTACGGAACACAATGCGGGCTCGGCTCAGGTCGTACGGCGTCAACTCCACCGTCACCTTGTCTCCAGGGAGAATGCGAATATAATTCATCCGCATTTTACCTGAAATATGCCCGAGCACCACGTGTCCGTTCTCCAGCTTCACTCGAAATGTTGCATTTGGGAGATTCTCAAGAATCTCGCCTTGCATCTGTATGACGTCGTCTTTTGCCATTCGGTGTGTTTACCGCGCTTAACGCGTCGGAATTCCGCCCTTGAAATTTGCTTTGCGCAGCAGCGAATCATATTGCTGCGACATCACGTAGTTCTGTACTTGCGCCATGAAATCCATGGTGACAACTACAATAATCAATAAAGAAGTACCGCCGAAATAGAATGGTACTTTCCACTGGGCTTGCATAAATTCCGGCAATAAACATACCAGGGTGATGTAGACTGCGCCGGCAAGTGTCAAGCGTGTCAGGATCTTGTCGATGTAACGGGCTGTCTGCTCGCCTGGACGAATCCCGGGAATGAACGCACCGCTTTTCTTCAAGTTATCCGCTGTTTCCTTGCTGTTAAATACCAGTGCGGTATAGAAGAAGCAGAAAAACACGATCGCCACTGCGTACAACAGCGCATGGATAGGCTCACCAGGCCCCATCGATGCTGCCAAATCTTTCAAGAACCGCACCGCAGGGTTAGCGTTATCGGCGCCCTTTGAAAACCAGTCCACGATAGTGGCTGGGAACAAGATGATCGAAGAAGCAAAGATCGGCGGGATCACGCCGGCCATGTTCAGCTTCAACGGCAAATGGCTGGTTTGACCGCCATAAATCTTGTTGCCTACCTGGCGCTTCGCATAATTGACCAAGATCTTGCGCTGACCGCGTTCGACAAATACGACGAAGAACGTTACCAGTGCCACCAGGATCACGATGAAGATCGCGCCCAAGCTGCCGATCGAACCATTCGACACCAGGCTGAACAAACCGCCCAATGCGGAAGGCAGACCTGCTGCAATCCCGGCAAAAATGATGATCGAGATGCCATTACCCAAGCCACGCTCGGTAATCTGCTCACCCAACCACATCAAGAACATTGTTCCGGTCAACAAAGTGACGACCGTTACGAAGCGGAATGCAAGACCAGGCTCCAATACCAGACCAGCTTGCGACTCCAGTGCGACTGCAATGCCCAACGCTTGAAACAGGGCCAGGGCCACCGTGAAATACCGGGTGTACTGGGTGATCTTGCGACGGCCTGCTTCGCCTTCTTTTTTCAACGCTTCCATCTGCGGTGACACGATCGACAGCAACTGCATGATGATCGAGGCCGAGATATAAGGCATGATACCTAACGCAAACACTGTAAAACGAGACAAGGCACCGCCCGAGAACATGTTGAACATGCCCAGGACGCCGCCTTCGTGCTCCTTGAACAGCGCGGCTAATTGTGTCGGATCAATCCCGGGAACCGGGACATGAGCTCCGATACGGTAAACCACCAATGCGCCAAGCAAAAACCAGAGCCGTCCCCAAGGGAAACCGGCCGCTGCACTTTTAGCAAGTTGTGGATTAGTCGCCAATTTTCGCTCCGATCAAGCTGTTAGCGGTCAACTCAGGCTACTGAGCCGCCGGCTGCTTCGATGGCTGCTTTCGCGCCAGCGGACACTTTCAAGCCCTTCAAATTCACCGCTTTGGTGATTTCGCCGGACAAGATCACGCGCACGTCACGGGCCAACACGCCCAGAACGCCAGCTTGCTTCAAGACCAGAATGTCGACTTCGCCAACAGCCAGGTTGTTCAGATCGGACAAACGCACTTCAGCTTTGAAGGTGGCGTTCAGCGATTTGAAACCACGCTTAGGCAGACGGCGTTGCAGAGGCATTTGACCGCCTTCGAAACCGACTTTATGAAAGCCGCCCGAACGCGATTTCTGACCTTTGTGACCGCGACCCGAGGTTTTACCCAGGCCGGAGCCGATACCGCGACCGACGCGACGCTTGTAGTGCTTAGCGCCTTCGGCTGGTGCAATAGTATTCAATTCCATGATTTGCTCCGTTCGTGTAAGCCCGAAGGCTTACCCGACAACTTTAACGAGATACGATACTTTATTGATCATGCCGCGTACGGATGGGGTGTCTTGCAATTCGGAAACCGAATTCACACGACGCAGACCCAGACCGCGCACGGTAGCGCGATGCGATTCGCGCGTACCGATCAAGCCCTTGACCAATTGCACTTTGACTGTGTTTGTCATTTTGTCCACCTTAAGCCAGAATGTCTTCAACCGACTTGCCGCGTTTGGCAGCGATATCGGAAGCAGTACTCATTTTCGACAGGCCGTCCAGCGTAGCGCGCACCAGGTTGTATGGGTTGTTCGAACCGGTGGATTTCGCCACCACGTCCGTCACGCCCATCACTTCGAAGATAGCGCGCATTGCGCCACCAGCGATCACGCCGGTACCAGGCTTGGCGGGGTTCATCAGAACCTTCGACGCGCCATGACGACCAACGACCGTGTGATGCAGAGTACCGTTTTTGAGCGGCACTTTGATCAGGTTGCGACGTGCTTCTTCCATTGCTTTTTGCACGCCAACTGGCACTTCTTTCGACTTGCCCTTGCCCATGCCGACGCGGCCATCGCCATCACCAACTACGGTCAGCGCGGCGAAACCCATGATACGACCACCCTTGACCACTTTGGTCACGCGGTTGATCGCGATCATTTTTTCGCGCATGCCATCATCCGGCTTGTCGCTTTGCATTTTTGCTTGCATTTTTGCCATGATTGATCCTTAGAACTTCAGACCGGCTTCGCGTGCGGCTTCTGCCAACGCTTTCACACGGCCGTGGTAACGGAAACCGGAGCGGTCAAACGCAACTTCGGTAATTCCTGCTTTCAATGCTTTCTCAGCAACGCGCTTGCCGATCAAGGCTGCAGCAGCGGCATTGCCGCCTTTGCCGGATTGGCCTGCCAGTTCAGCGCGTACTTCAGCTTCAGCAGTCGATGCCGAAACCAGGACTTTAGCGTCCGGGCTGATCAGGTTGGCGTAAATGTGCAGGTTGGTGCGGTGCACCGACAAGCGATTTACTTTCAATTCCGCGATCTTGATGCGGGTTTGGCGTCCGCGGCGAAGCCGTGATTCTTTCTTATCCATCGTCAGCCCCTAATTACTTCTTCTTGGTTTCTTTAAGCTTAACCACTTCGTCCGCATAGCGAACGCCCTTGCCTTTATAAGGCTCAGGAGCGCGGTAAGCACGAACTTCAGCAGCTACCTGGCCAACCTGTTGACGATCGATACCTTTGATCAGGATCTCAGTCGGGGTTGGCGTTGCGCAGGTAACGCCGGCTGGCATGTCGTGCACTACAGGGTGCGAGAAACCCAGGGACAGATTCAGCTTGTCGCCTTGAGCTTGCGCCTTGTAACCCACGCCTACCAGGTTCAGCTTTTTCTCGAAACCCTTGGTGACGCCAACAACCATGTTGTTGACCAGAGCGCGCAGCGTGCCGGACATGGCATTGGCTTCGCGGCTGTCGTTCGCCACGTCGAAACTCAGGGTTCCTGCATTGTTTTCTACTTTGACCTGACCGGTAAGGGCCTGGGAAAGCACGCCCAGCGGGCCTTTTACGGTGATCGCTTGTGCGGAGATGGCGACTTCGGCGCCAGCTGGCACTACGATAGGCATTTTAGCTACTCGAGACATGTGTAACTCCTTAAGCCACGTAGCAAATAACTTCGCCGCCGACACCGGTAGCGCGTGCTTTGCGGTCAGTCATGACGCCTTGCGGAGTCGACACGATCGCCACACCCAAGCCATTCATCACAGTAGGGATCTCGTCTTTACCCTTGTAGACGCGCAGACCCGGACGGGACACGCGCTCCAAGCGCTCAATAACGGGACGGCCAACATAATACTTCAAACCGATCTTCAGTTCCGCCTTGCCACCAGCTTCGGCAACAGCGAAATCTTCAATGTAACCCTCGTCCTTCAGGACGTTGGCAATCGCAATTTTGACTTTCGACGATGGCATGGCCACGGTCGTTTTTTGCACGCCTTGTGCGTTGCGAATGCGGGTCAGCATATCGGCGATAGGATCGCTCATACTCATTGCATATTCTCCTATTACCAGCTTGCTTTTGTCATACCCGGAATTTCACCACGCATGGCGAATTCACGGAGCTTGATACGACCCAGACCGAATTTACGGAATGTGCCGCGCGGACGACCGGTGATTGCGCAACGGTTGCGTTGACGCGTCGGATTCGAGTTACGTGGCAGCGCTTGCAATTTCAGGCGCGCTTCGTAACGCTCTTCTTCCGATTTCGACTGGTCATCAACGATGGCCTTCAGCGCAGCGCGTTTGACGGCGAATTTCGCAGCCAGGTCTACACGCTTTTGCTCACGGTTAATCAGTGCCAATTTTGCCATGATCTCAGTTTCTGAACGGGAATTTAAAGGCGGCGAGGAGCGCTTTCGCTTCATCGTCGGTCTTAGCGGTTGTCGTGATGCTGATATTCATACCGCGCAACGCGTCAATCTTGTCGTACTCGATCTCAGGGAAAATGATCTGTTCCTTGACACCGATGTTGTAGTTGCCACGGCCATCGAATGCACGACCATTTACACCACGGAAATCGCGTACACGTGGCAGGGCCACGGTGATGAAGCGATCCAGGAACTCGTACATGCGAGCGCCGCGCAGGGTAACCATCGTACCGATTGGGTAGCCTTCACGGATTTTGAAGCCCGCGATCGCTTTACGCGACTTGGTGGTCACTGGCTTCTGGCCGGCGATCTTGGTCAAGTCAGCAACAGCGTGCTCGAGTACTTTTTTATCCGCGATTGCCTCACCAACACCCATGTTCAGGGTGATCTTGGTCAGGCGTGGAACTTCCATCGACGACTTGTAGCCAAATTTGGCTGTCAGGTCGGCGACGACTTTTTCTTTATAGAATTCTTGGAGACGTGCCATGATTTCTTAAGCCTTCACTACTTCGCCGGAGGATTTAAAGACGCGGACTTTTTTGCCATCCACTTCTTTGAAACCCACGCGATCTGCCTTGCCAGTCGCTGCATTGAACAATGCAACGTTGGACACGTGAATTGGCATGGTCTTATCGACGATACCACCAGTTACGCCAGTCATCGGGTTAGGCTTAGTCGCTTTTTTAGCGATGTTAATGCCGTCAACCACGATATGTTCAGCATCGATACGTTGCTGTACCACACCACGTTTGCCCTTGTCTTTCCCGGTCAGAACGATGACTTCGTCGTTTTTACGAATCTTATCCATTACGACTCCTTACAGGACTTCCGGTGCCAGGGACACGATTTTCATGAACTTCTCAGTGCGCAGTTCGCGCGTGACAGGTCCAAAAATACGGGTACCGATCGGTTCCAGCTTGGCGTTCAACAGAACGGCGGCATTGCCGTCGAACTTCACCAGGGAACCGTCTTGGCGGCGAACACCTTTAGCGGTGCGCACAACCACGGCGTTATAAATTTCACCTTTTTTGACACGACCACGTGGCGCAGCAACCTTAACGGTTACCTTGATCACATCGCCAATGCCAGCATAACGGCGCTTGGAGCCGCCCAATACCTTGATGCACATTACTTCTTTGGCACCGGTATTGTCAGCCACTTCGAGCCGGCTTTCAGTTTGAATCATAGTATTCTCTTTCCCAACTTAAGCCGAAGAATCCACACAATGTAGACCCGCGGTCAGTCTTGGTCCCGCCAGAGCCGCCCTGCTGGGCTTCACTGTTTGGGTGCATGACCTTCATACATCAACTGACCGCGAATGCTACTGTCTGTGGCCAGACACTTTGCGGCGTTACATGAACGAAGCCCGCAAGTATTACATACAATTTGCGGGCCTGCAAGTACTAATTAAAACCCACCGCCGAAGCGGTGGTTTTTATTTAAACGATGGGTGCGGCTTGAACCACACGGGTCACCGTCCATGCCTTCGTTTTGGAGATCGGACGACCTTCCTGGATCTCTACCGTATCACCGGCTTTGACCTGGTTGGTCTCGTCATGCGCGTGATACTTGTTCGAACGCATGATGATCTTGCCATACAAAGGATGTTTCACGTGGCGCTCGATCAGAACGGTAACGGTCTTGTCCATCTTGTCGGATACCACTTTACCGATCAGCGTGCGCTTGAGCGACTGTTTCACTGGTTCGTTCATTTGGCTTCCTTCAGATTCATTACCGTCTTCACACGCGCGATATCGCGGCGTACCTTCTTGAGCTGCGAAGTGTTGCTCAGCTGTTGCGTAGCGATTTGCATACGCAGGCCGAACTGTGCCTTCAACAGATCATTCAGCTCTTTTTGCAGAGCCGGCTGGTCCTTGCCGCGGAGTTCAGATGCTTTCATATACAACTCCAATTATTGGCCGACTTGACGTACGACAAAAGTCGTAGCCAGTGGCAGTTTAGCGGCGGCAAGACGGAAAGCTTCCCGTGCCAGCGCTTCATCAACGCCATCCATTTCGTACAGTACTTTACCTGGCTGGATTTCAGCCACGTAGTACTCAGGATTACCTTTACCGTTACCCATACGGACTTCAGCCGGTTTGTTCGAAATCGGTTTGTCCGGGAAGATACGGATCCAGATACGGCCACCGCGCTTGATGTGACGGGTCATTGCACGACGCGCCGCTTCAATTTGACGCGCAGTGATACGACCGCGCGCAACTGCCTTCAGACCGAATTCGCCAAACGACACGGCGGTGCCGCGGCTGTGCGAAATACCGGTATTACGGCCTTTCTGCTCTTTACGATACTTTCTGCGTGCTGGTTGCAGCATGATTATTCTCCTGCTTTCTCAGCTGGTGCAGCGGCGGCCGGTTTAGCGGCGCGCACACGAGCAGCACCTGGTGCTGTGGATGGTTTCGCACCCGCTGGACGTGGGCGGCCGGCTGGCTTGCCATCGTCACGGCGTGGACCGCGGCTTTTCTTCTCGTCAGCTGGAGTATCGATTACTGGTGCGTCGCCGTTAGGAGCGCGGTCGCCTTTGTAAACCCATACCTTGACGCCGATGATGCCGTAGGTGGTCGATGCTTCGCTGGTACCGTAGTCGATATCGGCGCGCAGGGTATGCAGAGGCACGCGGCCTTCGCGGTACCACTCTTTACGAGCGATTTCGATACCGTTCAGACGGCCGGACGACATGATCTTGATACCGAGGGCACCCAGGCGCATTGCGTTTTGCATTGCGCGCTTCATGGCGCGGCGGAACATGATCCGTTTTTCCAGCTGCTGCGAGATCGAATCGGCGATCAGTTGCGAATCGATTTCCGGCTTGCGGATTTCTTCGATATTCACGTGTACTGGCACGCCCATGATCTTGGTCAAAGCGGACTTCAGTACTTCGATGTCTTCGCCTTTTTTACCAATGACCACGCCTGGACGCGAGCTGTAGATCGTGAAGCGCGCGTTCTTTGCTGGACGCTCGATAACGATGCGGCCAACCGAAGCGTTCTTCAGTTTCTTTTTCAGGTAAGCACGTGCTTTCAAGTCTTCGTTCAGCATGGCAGCGAAATTGCCGTTGCCTGCATACCAGCGCGAAGCCCAGTTACGGGTGACCGCCAGACGGAAACCGGTTGGATGAATTTTCTGACCCATCGTGGCTCCTTAGTTACCGACAGTCACGTAAACGTGACAGGATTGTTTCGAAATACGGTCGCCACGGCCTTTTGCACGCGCGGTGAAGCGCTTCAGGACCGGACCCTTTTCGACGTAGATCGTTTTCACGAACAATTCGTCGATGTCGGCGCCATCGTTGTGCTCAGCATTCGCAATTGCGGATTCCAGAACACGCTTGATGATCGCAGCACCTTTTTTCGGGCTGAATTGCAAGATGTTGAGTGCAGCGTCAACTTTCTTGCCACGGATCAGGTCCGCAACCAGGCGGCCCTTTTGGTCCGACAGGCGCACACCTTTGAGGATAGCTTTAGTTTCCATTATTTCTTAGCCTTTTTGTCAGCTGCATGGCCCTTGAACGTACGGGTCAGTGCGAATTCGCCGAGCTTGTGACCAACCATGTTTTCGGAAACATAAACTGGCACGTGCAGCTTGCCGTTATGTACCGCGATCGTCAGGCCGATGAAGTCAGGCATGATTGTCGAACGACGCGACCAGGTTTTGATTGGCTTTTTGTCTTTGGCAGCTTGCGCAGCTTCAACTTTTTTCACCAGGTGGGCGTCACAGAACGGCCCTTTTTTCAATGAACGTGTCATGTGCTACCCCTTATTTCTTGCCGCGGCGCGAGACGATCATGGAAGTAGTACGCTTGTTGCTGCGTGTCTTCTTACCTTTAGTCTGTTGGCCCCAAGGCGAAACTGGATGACGACCAGCTGCTGTTTTACCTTCACCACCACCGTGCGGGTGATCGACCGGGTTCATGACCACACCGCGAACGGTAGGACGAACACCGCGCCAGCGCATCGCACCAGCTTTACCGATTTTACGCAGGCTGTGCTCGGCATTGCCGACTTCACCCACGGTTGCACGGCACTCGATGTGCACGCGACGTACTTCACCCGAGCGCAGACGCACTTGAGCGTAGGTACCTTCACGGGCCATCAGCACAACGCCAGCGCCGGCGGTACGGGCCATTTGGGCACCTTTACCTGGCAGCATCTCGACGCAATGCATCACGGTGCCGACTGGGATGTTGCGGATTGGCAAGCAGTTACCCGATTTGATCGGTGCTTCCGAACCGTTCATCACGCTGTCGCCAACGGACATGCCTTTGGTCGCGATGATGTAATGACGTTCGCCGTCGGCGTAGCACAGCAGAGCGATATTCGCGGTGCGGTTTGGATCGTATTCGATACGTTCCACTTTCGCTGGAATACCATCTTTGGTGCGCTTGAAGTCGATCAAGCGGTAGTGTTGCTTGTGACCACCACCGATATGACGGGTGGTGATGTGACCGTTGTTGTTACGACCAGCGGTCTTGGATTTCTTTTCAACCAGGGCAGCAAATGGACGACCTTTGTACAGGTCGGCATTCACCACCTTTACCATGCCGCGACGGCCTGGCGAGGTTGGTTTCATCTTAACGAGTGCCATTATGCAGCCTCCTCGGAGAAGTTGATTTCCTGGCCAGGTTTCAGGCACACGAAAGCACGCTTGGTATGGTTACGACGACCGTTGAACTTGCCGGTGCGTTTCTGCTTACCTTCGCGGTTTGCAGTTTGCACGGACAGAACTTCAACTTTGAACAGCAGTTCAACTGCTGCCTTGATCTCAGGCTTGGTTGCATCCGGCAATACGCGGAATACAATTTGCTCGTTCTTTTCCGCGACCATGGTGGCCTTTTCGGAAATGACCGGCGCCAACAGCACCTTCATCAAGCGTTCTTCGCTATGTTTCAAAATCGCGCTCATGCCAGCATCTCCTCAATCTTAGCCAGTGCAGCTTTGGTGACCAAGATCTTCTTGTAGAACACCAGGGACATCGGGTCTGCATGACGTGGCTCAACAACGAGTACGTTCGGCAGGTTGCGCGATGCCAGTTCCAGGTTTTCGTTCAGAACGTCGGTGATGATCAGAACCGAATCAAAGCCCAGGCCGTTCAATTTTTGCGACAACAGCTTGGTTTTTGGCGCGTCGATCGTCAGATCGTCGATGACGATCAGGCGCTCTTCGCGAGCCAGCTGCGACAGGATCGAGCAGATACCTGCGCGATACATTTTTTTGTTCACTTTGTGGGTGAAGTTTTCGTCAGGCGAGTTCGGGAAAATCCGACCACCGCCGCGCCACAGTGGCGACGACGACATACCAGCACGAGCGCGGCCGGTACCTTTTTGGCGCCATGGCTTTTTGGTCGTGTGGTGAACTTCTTCACGGTCTTTTTGCTTGCGGTTACCGCTACGTGCATTCGCTTGATAAGCGATCACGACTTGGTGGATCAGCGCTTCATTGTAATCACGGCCGAAAACAGTATCAGCAGCGACGACGTTGGAGCCGGCTTGACCTTGCGCATTCAGAAGCTTGAGTTCCATCGTTTAAGCTCCCTTCTTGGCTTTGGTTTTGATGGCTGGCGAGACAACTACCTGGCCATTTTTCGCGCCTGGAATCGCGCCTTTGACCAGCAACAGCTGACGGTCGGCATCGATACGGGCGATCACGAGGTTCTGGATCGTACGGTTAACGTCACCCAGATGACCGGTCATGCGCTTACCAGGGAAAACGCGACCTGGATCTTGCGCCATACCGATGGAACCTGGAACGTTATGCGAACGCGAGTTACCGTGCGTTTGACGGCCGGAAGCGAAGTGGTAACGTTTGATAACGCCTGCATAGCCTTTACCGATGGTAACGCCTTGCACGTCGATCTTTTGACCGACTTCGAACAGGGAAGCGGCAACAACATCGCCAGCTTTCAGTTCAGCGGCTTTAGCAGCGTCAACGCGGAACTCTTTCAACAGAGTACCGGCTTCAACACCAGCTTTAGCGTGATGACCAGCAACAGCTTTGGTCACGCGGGAAGCGCGACGTTGACCGAATGCGACCTGAACAGCGGAGTAGCCATCTGTTTCAGGGGTTTTGATTTGCGCAACACGGTTGTTCGATACGTCCAGCACGGTGACAGGAATCGAATCCCCTTCATCCGTGAAAATGCGCATCATACCAACCTTGCGACCGAGAAGGCCTAGGCTCATTTTTTCTCCATTCCCACCTGCGATTGGGCGGGGCTTGTTTAACTACAAAGTAACGTAGGACTCAAAAAAGACGAATCCATACCGAAGCCGGCTAGTATATAGCACAAAAACCCTTGACGCAACAAGTTAACACGGGGTATGTCAAAGTGTTGTTCGACGCTCTTGCGGGAGTTGTGTAAGGCGGCTAAAAATCATGCCAAACAGCAGGGAAATGGCGGCAGAAGCCGATTTTATGCGGGCTGGCGGCTTAGCGGAAATGCAGTGCAGCAGTAAAACAAACGGGGCACGCGCCTACGCACCTGCCCCGCTTTTATGCCAGGAGCGGCTTATTTTTGGCAGTTGGCCAGGCAATGGTCGTACATGTCCGAGCAGATAGGACTACCACCCAGGCTGGCCTGGCAGCGCGCCACTTTCTGGCCGCACTCCATATAGCACTGCGACACATCGCCGGCCGCAAACGCATAGGACGCGCTCAGGCCGAGGGCAAACAGGAAGGCACCGGCTTTCTTGATCATGACTCATCTCCTTTTTATATGGATGGAAGAACAGGCAAGGCTGCGGCGCCACCCTCGCCACAACTCCAGGCAAGCCCTCAACAGCTCGCCATTAAGAGAAAGACAATGCCAATAGAATACCGTAAACAATACCAACTCAACACCACTTTTCTTAAAAAACAAATAAGTTTATGCGCTCAGTGAATTTTTACTGCCCCCGCTGCCAGGCGCCTGCCGCAGGATGCTGTCCATGGCAGGACATTGTTTTCCCAACTCGGCAAGCCATGCAGGGCGCCGCACAGCAACGGCTATCGTCATGCCAGTCATGCGCAGGGTAATTGTGGCGCCGGCGCGACGCAGGATCGCGCAGATGCGGGCCGCCAGCTGGCGCGCCGAAAACAGCCTGATGACGTCATCGCCGGCACCGATTTCTACTCCATGCTGCGGTCGCGCTCCCCCATCGCTGCGGGCCGGTGCGCAGATCAGCGGCACAAATGGCGGATACCCATGCAGCGGATGGACACCGTCAATCAGAGGCGCGCCGCACGCGCCGCGAAACATGCCGCAGGCGTGTAAATACTGATAGGATATTTCACAATAGCATTACTTCAACGAGTCACGTTTGCCCCCACTGCAAATACGAGGAGATCATGAAGAAACATACTATCAGCCTGCTATGCGCCGCCGCCCTGCTCAGTGCCTGCAGCACGCCGGCGTCGCTACTCACCGCCTCCAACGAACAGCACGATGCCTGCAATAACGCCGAACTGAAGGGGCAACTGGCCGAGGCCGATCTCGCCTGCACCCAGGCGCTGCGCACGGCAGAACAAGCGAATGCCTCGCCTGAACTGCTGTCGCAGCGCCAGTACAACCTGGGTCGGATCAAACGGCTGGAAGGCAAGAATGACGAAGCCGAGCAGCTCTACCGCCAGGCACTGGCCACCGAAGAAGCGGCCCAGCCGCGCAGCGACGCCCGCATCGGCCGGCGCCTGGTGGAACTGGCGTCAACGCTGGCAGCGCAAGGCAAATGGCAGGAGGGCAGCGATTATCTGCAGCGCGTGCTGCCTCTGCTGCCGAACCTGTCGCCTCCTTCGCGCACGTACTCCGCCAACGTATTGCAGCAGTACGCACGGCAATTGCAAGGAGGGCCGCAAGCAGCGCTGGGCAAACGCTTTGAGGTGGTGGCGGCCAGCCTGAAATAGCGCCATGGCGCCATCGTCACAACGAAAAAAAAACCAGGCGCAAGGCCTGGTTTTTGAGACGCCCGGCAAGCGCCGGACGTTCACTGATCAGTTGAAGACGATCAGAAGAAGGTGTAAGCAGCCGATACGCCGATACGACGGAACTGTGGCTGGTAGCCATCACGCCAGTTGATCGGTGCATCTTTCGCGAACAGGTTGTCGATGTACAGGCTCAGACGGGTGTTCTTGATCGCGGTGTACGCCAGGTTGTAATCAACCGTCGTGTTGCTGCCAACACGCGAGCAAGCTGCCATGTTTTCGGCCGAAACCTTGTTCGTCACACAGTAAGTCGGCGACGATGGGCTGTTGTTGCTATAGCCGCTCTTGTAGTTCACCGTCACACCGTTGTCGAAGGCGCCGGACTTCAGGCTGCCGCGCAGCTTGATGCTCATACGCGGACCCAGGTCATAGGTACCGGAGATATTGCTATCGTAGGCATTGTCAGCAACGCTGTACTCCTGATATTTCCACAGGTAAGTACCTTCCAGGTTCAGACGAACTTGACCGACCGGGGTGTTGAAACGGCCCGAACCATCAAAGTCGAAACCCGAAGCACGGGTGCGGCCGCTGTTGACGTATGGGTTGTACAACAGGCCCAGTTTGCCAACGCCACCGAAGTTGGTGGTATTACCTGGAGCATACTTGTTGACCAATGCCAGGAATTGCGCATCGGCAGCCGAGTTATCAACGCGAATCAGCTGGCCAGCTGGCAGCGAGTCTTCGCCTTTCAATACGTCGGCAACCGAACGGATACCGATTTCATCCTTGCGCTCGATGTGGAAGTAGTCCAGTGCCACGGTCCAGTTCTTGACCGGCTCAAACACGAAACCAGCGGTGATCGAACGCGAAGTTTCCGGTTTCAGGTCCTTGTTGGCCGATACAAAGCTAGCCAGGCCAGCCAGGCAGTCAGCGTTCTGGAAGCTGTTACCCTGAGCTTTGTCGGTGCTGGTGGCAGCCGCATTGTTCTGGATCAGCTTGTTCAAGGTGCTGGCGGTCGAGCAACGGCGTGGATCGCTGACGTTGGTAGCGAACGAGCTACGGCCCAGGCCGTTACCGGTTTCAACGATGTTTGGCGCACGGAAGCCACCCGATACGGTAGCGCGCAACAACAGGGTATCGGTCGCATTGATACGCAGGCCGAGCTTCGGCGAGAAATGCACGTCGCTGTTGGTGGATTTGTCGGCACGCACGGCAGCGCTCAACTCAACGCGCTTGATGACCGGGATGGTAGCTTCGGTAAACAGTGCGTAGTGATCCATCTTGTCGTCGACTTGCAAGCCAGCAATGCCGACCAGCTCGCCGCGCAGCACGTTGTCCGAACTGGCCATCTTGTATTTTTCACGACGGATGTCGGTACCGAATGCAACGCTCAGCGGACCGGCAGGCAATTGCATCACTTCACCGGAGATGGTCGCATTGGCAAACGAGATCTTCGATTCGCCTTCGGTGGTACGGATCGGGAACATCGAATCCAGCAGCGCTGGATCGTTTTGCTGGCCAAACTTGTAGGTACCGTTGACGATGGCGTTGGTGTAGCCGGCAGCGCTCACTGCACGGGTCGCCTTGGTCGCTTTCGAGTTCATGTAACCGAACGACGATTTCCAGTCAAAGCCCTTGACGTCACCAGCCAGGGTCAGCATGAAGCGCGACTGATCCGATTCGGTGCGGTTGAAGTTGAAGCCGTTGCCGGTGTCCATCATGCGTGCGCGGTATTCCACCGGCACATTGTATGGATTGCTCGGGTGGCCAACTGGCAGTTTTGGATAGAAGAACGGACCAACTACCTTGCCATCGACTGCGTTGTACCAGGTGCTCGACGAAGTAGTGGCGCTACCGTTGCTGACGTTGAAAGGAGCGACGATATATTGATTGCTGGCGCCGGCGCTGGTGATTTCAAAGTTGGCATCGATATCCTTGCCGATTTTGAAATGCGTGTTGCTGGCGATGTTGTAACGCTTGGCATCGGTGGTCAAGCCGGTGTACGGCAGGATGTCCATCTTGCACAGCTTGTCAACCGGATCGATACTGCCGGCAGGGCAGCCAGGCGCGGCAACGATATTCGTGCTGCTCAGGTAATAGTTACCGGTAGGCGAGAACGAGCTCTTGGCGTCCCAGGTCGAACGGCCCGGGGTTTGACGGTGCCAGTCAGGATAGCGGTTGCGCAGGTCGCCGACCGAATAGCCATCGCTTTGGTAGACTTCATACGAAACGTAGGTGTTGAAGCCGTCGCGGTCGATATCGCCGACGCCGAAGATACCGGACGCACTGCGGTTACGCTGGTCGCTGAAGTTTTCGGATTCCTTGTAGTTGGCGGTAACTTTCGCGCCCTGGAAATCCTTCATCAAAATGATGTTGATCACGCCGGCGATGGCGTCGGAACCGTAGATCGCCGAAGCGCCGTCTTTCAGGATCTCGATGCGCTCGATAGCGGCAGCAGGAATCGCATCCAGGTTGGTGAAGTTTTGTTGTGCGCCATCGGCCAGGCCGTATTGCGCAATGCGCTGGCCGTTAACCAGCACCAGGGTGGCAACCTTGCCCAGGCCGCGCAAGCCCACGCCCGAGGAACCCGTCGCGAAGCTGCCGGAGCTGCTGGTCGCCGAGTTGATGTCGGTGCTGACGGCGGACGATGCATTCAGGATGCCCAGTGCCGTGGTTTGGCCGGTACGGTCGATGTCTGCACGGGTCATCACTTGTACCGCACCGGCGGCTTCTGCCTGGGTGCGTTTGATGCTACTACCGGTGACTTCGACGCGTTGCAATTTCTCTTCAGGCTGTGCTGCCTGTTGTGCCAGTACATTTTGCGAGAATGCCAGCGTCAGCGCGATGGCAATGGTGCTTCTCTTCAAACCCGGTGTCTGGCTGTTGATTGTTTTTTTATTCAAAACGACTACTCCCAAGATTTTTCTATTGTATGAGACGTCACGTCGGAGTGATCGTCTTTGTAAGACACTCACACTTTGTAACGTGTTTTACAAATTTCTCACATCATTGATGATTAGAAAAGTAGAAAAACGGTCATTGCCATTTTTAATTCGTTTTAAACACAAATGTGTTGTTTAATGGAATCAGTTTAAACAATTTACGCCTTAGAAAGCGTCGTCTGATCGCCTCCTGAGCACAGAAAAGTGCGTCGACGAATACAGAGCCATCGCACCATGGCGGCGCGGCTGAAAACGCACTTGGGCGTCGTGTCGTGAGGCTGGGAGCCGCACAAAAAAATAGGGCCAGATATGCACGCGCTTGCGGACAGGTCCGGCCCTATTATCCGCTGGCGAGAGGGGCAATCCCCGCGCGCCAGCGTGAAACAATTATTGCAGTTTGATTTCTACATCAACACCAGCTGGCAGGTCCAGCTTCATCAGCGCGTCAACGGTTTTGTCCGTTGGGTCAACAATGTCCATCAGGCGTTGGTGCGTACGGATCTCGAACTGATCGCGCGAAGTTTTGTTGACGTGCGGGGAACGCAGCACGTCGAAACGCTGAATACGGGTAGGCAGTGGTACTGGGCCTTTGACGACAGCGCCGGTGCGCTTCGCGGTTTCAACGATTTCCAGAGCGGACTGGTCGATCAGTTTGTAATCGAAAGCCTTCAGGCGGATACGGATTTTTTGGTTTGGTGTCGACATGGTATTTCCTTAAAAGAACGAACCGCGCGGTCTGCACGGCAATGAGGTAACACGGGAATTTCTGACGCAACAACCGTCAGGGTCGACATGATAGCACCAAAATGCTTGCCAACCCCGGCAGTCGAAAAAAAAGAGGGGCGCCGGGCGACGACGCTTCCTCTTTTATGCAGGCTTAAGAATTAAGCCAGGATTTTTGCAACAACACCAGCGCCGACGGTACGGCCGCCTTCGCGGATAGCGAAGCGCAGACCTTCTTCCATCGCGATCGGGTTGATCAGCTTGACGGTGATCGACACGTTATCGCCTGGCATCACCATTTCTTTGTCTGCTGGCAACTCGATCGAACCGGTTACGTCCGTGGTACGGAAGTAGAACTGTGGACGATAGTTGTTGAAGAATGGCGTGTGACGGCCGCCTTCGTCTTTCGACAGAACATAGATCTCGCCGGTGAAGTGCGCGTGCGGCTTGATCGAGCCTGGTTTTGCCAGAACTTGACCACGTTGCACGTCTTCACGCTTGGTGCCGCGCAGCAGCAGACCAACGTTGTCGCCTGCTTGACCTTGGTCCAGCAGTTTGCGGAACATTTCCACGCCGGTGCAAGTCGTTTTGACGGTATCGGTGATACCAACGATTTCGATCTCTTCGCCGACCTTGATGATGCCGCGCTCGATACGACCGGTCACAACGGTACCGCGACCCGAGATCGAGAACACGTCTTCCACTGGCATCAGGAACGCACCGTCAACTGCGCGCTCTGGGGTTGGGATGTAAGCATCCAGGGCATCGGCCAGACGCAGCACTGCGTCCACGCCCATTTCGCCTTCTTGACCTTCCAGCGCCATACGGGCCGAACCTTTGATGATAGGCAGATCGTCGCCTGGGAAGTCGTATTTCGACAACAGCTCGCGCACTTCCATTTCAACCAGTTCCAGCAGTTCTGCGTCGTCGACCAGGTCGCACTTGTTCAGGAACACGATGATGTATGGAACGCCAACTTGGCGGGCCAGCAGGATGTGCTCGCGGGTTTGTGGCATTGGGCCGTCTGCTGCGGAGCAAACCAGGATCGCGCCGTCCATTTGTGCTGCGCCGGTGATCATGTTCTTGATGTAGTCGGCGTGGCCTGGGCAGTCAACGTGAGCGTAGTGGCGGGTAGCCGTTTCGTACTCAACGTGCGCGGTGTTAATCGTAATACCGCGTGCTTTTTCTTCTGGAGCTGCATCGATCTGGTCGTATGCTTTAGCTTCGCCGCCGAATTTTTTCGACAGTACCGTTGCGATTGCAGCGGTCAGGGTGGTTTTACCGTGGTCGACGTGGCCGATGGTGCCGACGTTGACGTGCGGCTTGGTCCGTTCGAATTTACCTTTTGCCATTTTATTCTTCCTTAGAACAATGATTTAAATGTAGGGACCGGAATTCTCGTGAAATCCGGCCCGGAACTTCTATTACTTAGCTTTCGAGCTTACGATTGCTTCAGTCACATGCTTAGGTGCTTCAGCATAGTGTTTGAATTCCATCGAGTAAGTCGCACGGCCTTGCGTTGCGGAACGCAGCGAGGTCGAGTAGCCGAACATTTCCGACAGAGGTACTTCGGCCTTGATGATCTTGCCGCCACCGCCAGCAATCTCATCCATACCTTGCACCATGCCGCGACGCGACGACAGGTCGCCCATCACGGTACCGGCGTAATCTTCTGGCGTTTCCACTTCCACCGACATCATCGGCTCCAGGATAACTGGAGCTGCTTTGCGGCAACCATCTTTGAATGCCATCGAAGCGGCCATGCGGAATGCATTTTCGTTCGAATCGACATCATGGTAGGAACCGAAGAACAGCGTAACTTTAACGTCAACAACTGGATAGCCAGCCATCACGCCCGAGTTCAGCGTTTCGCGCACGCCTTTTTCAACTGCAGGGATGAATTCGCGAGGAACGGTACCGCCCTTGATCGCGTCAACGAATTCAAAGCCCTTGCCTGGTTCTTGCGGTTCGATCTTCAGAACCACGTGACCGTATTGACCACGACCACCCGATTGCTTGACGAATTTGCCTTCCGACTCTTCGCAAGTTTTGCGGATCGTTTCGCGGTAAGCCACTTGTGGCTTGCCGACGGTCGCTTCAACGTTGAATTCACGTTTCATGCGGTCAACGATAATTTCCAAATGCAGCTCGCCCATACCACCGATGATGGTCTGGCCCGATTCTTCATCGGTTTTTACGCGGAACGAAGGATCTTCCTGTGCCAGGCGGTTCAGCGCCAGGCCCATTTTTTCCTGGTCAGCCTTGGTCTTAGGCTCAACCGCCTGCGAGATCACTGGCTCAGGGAAAATCATTTTTTCCAGGGTGATGATCGACGAAGGGTCGCACAGGGTTTCGCCCGTGGTTGCTTCTTTCAGACCCACTGCAGCGGCGATATCGCCGGCGCGCACTTCCTTGATTTCTTCGCGTTGGTTCGCGTGCATCTGCAGAATACGACCCAGACGTTCCTTCTTGCCCTTGATCGGGTTGAAGACGGTATCGCCCGAATTGATCATGCCCGAGTAGACGCGGAAGAAGATCAGCTGGCCCACGAATGGGTCGGTCATGATCTTGAACGCCAGCGCGGCGAATTTTTCATCGTCCGACGCTTTACGCGACGTCGGCTGGTCATCTTCATCCACGCCTTCAACTGGCTTGATGTCGACTGGCGATGGCAGGTACTCGATCACGCCGTCCAACATGGCTTGTACGCCCTTGTTTTTGAACGCGGTGCCGCACATCATCGGCACGATTTCCGATGCCAGGGTACGCGTGCGCAGAGCAGCCTTGATTTCAGCTTCCGTCAGGTCGCCTTCTTCCAGGTACTTGTTCATCAGCTCTTCCGATGCTTCAGCAGCGGCTTCGACCATCTTCTCGCGCCACTCAGCGGCTTGATCAGCCAGCTCAGCAGGGATATCGCGGTAGTCGAACTTCATGCCTTGCGAAGCGTCGTCCCAATAGATGGCTTTCATCTTGACCAGATCGACCACGCCCTGGAAGCTGTCTTCAGCGCCGATAGGGATTTGCAGAGGAATCGGGTTCGCTTTCAGACGCGCACGCATCTGATCGTACACTTTGAAGAAGTTGGCGCCGGTACGGTCCATCTTGTTCACGAAGGCCAGACGTGGCACTTTGTACTTGTTAGCCTGACGCCATACCGTTTCCGATTGTGGCTGCACACCGCCGACTGCACAGTAAACCATGCAGGCGCCATCCAGCACGCGCATCGAGCGCTCAACTTCAATGGTGAAGTCTACGTGGCCCGGGGTGTCGATGATGTTGATGTGATGCTCAGGGAAGTTGTTAGCCATGCCCTTCCAGAAGCAAGTGGTCGCTGCGGACGTAATCGTGATACCGCGCTCTTGCTCTTGCTCCATCCAGTCCATGGTGGCGGCGCCATCATGCACTTCACCGATTTTGTGGCTTTTACCTGTGTAGAACAGGACGCGTTCGGTGGTGGTCGTCTTACCTGCATCAATGTGAGCGGAGATACCGATATTGCGGTAGCGCTCAATGGGGGTCTTGCGGGCCATAATTAATCCTAAATGAATGGACAAAACCGAGCAGCATTTTTTTGCAAAAATGAGCCCGGCCTCGAACAACAGATACTTGACAGCCGCCTTGCGGAAGCTGGCTTTTTATTAGAAGCGGAAATGCGAGAACGCTTTGTTCGCTTCAGCCATGCGATGGACTTCGTCGCGTTTTTTCATCGCGCCGCCGCGGCTTTCAGCCGCTTCCATCAGCTCACCGCCGAGGCGTTGTGGCATCGATTTTTCGCTGCGCTTGTTAGCAGCTTCACGCAACCAACGCATGGACAGAGCCATACGACGGACTGGGCGAACTTCGACCGGCACCTGGTAGTTTGCACCACCAACGCGACGGGATTTCACCTCAACCAACGGCTTTGCGTTGTTGATTGCGGTAACGAAAACTTCGAGTGGATCTTTGCCGGTTTTAGCAGCGATGTGCTCGAAAGCACCGTAGATGATGTTTTCTGCAACCGATTTTTTACCGGACAGCATCAGTACGTTTACAAATTTAGCGACATCAGTGTTGCCGAATTTTGGATCTGGCAAAATTTCGCGTTTGGGTACTTCACGACGACGTGGCATATCAATTCCTTTCAATCTTCAGTTGAGCGCGCGTTCTTCGCACACTCGCGGACGACCATCATAGTCCTCCACTTACTCGACCAGATGCGGTCGACTACATTCACTTAGTTAGCTGCCACTGAGCGAAACTTGGGTTTGCTACTAACAACTATTACTTCTTGCCGGCCTTAGCACGTTTCGTACCGTACTTCGAACGCGCTTGTTTACGGTCTTTCACGCCTTGGGTATCCAGAGCACCGCGAACCATGTGGTAACGCACACCTGGCAAGTCTTTTACACGACCGCCGCGCAGCAGAACAACGCTATGCTCTTGCAGGTTATGGCCTTCACCGCCGATGTACGAAATCACTTCGAAACCGTTGGTCAGACGCACTTTAGCGACTTTACGCAGAGCCGAGTTAGGCTTCTTTGGAGTCGTGGTGTACACACGGGTGCAAACGCCACGTTTTTGCGGGCTGTTTTCCAGCGCCGGCGATTTGCTTTTCACGGTCAGAGCGACGCGTGGATTGCGAATCAATTGATTGATGGTTGGCATCGTTATAAATCCAACAAAAAACTACGATTAATAACCCGGACAAGATGTCCGGCGACTAAAACCTCGTCCCGCTTCCGTACTGCCCTGCCTAGCTTCACCCGGCGCCCGCAGCCACTCGGTAAGGAGCGGCCATGACATCACCAGATAACACGTAAACGATGAGCAGAATAAAATCGAGAACTCGCTAGTTTAGACCTTGTACTACAGGGGGTCAATCAGTTTACGGCTTTTTGCTATAAAAAAAGGCAAAAAGGCGTGCGATTTGTGGTATTTTCATCAATAACTGATGGCCGTTCAAGCAGGCAAAAATAATCTTTCTTGCATTCTTTCCTTCTAGGAATGTCACTGTGGCAATGCACCGCCCTGCCGCTTGCGTGGCCAAGCAGGGACTTCCTGATATGTGACCGCAAGATGACAAAAGGGCTGATAATAGCGGACATTTTTCGCCGCACTTTGTCCCCATCGCCCCCAGTCCTGACCCTATGCGCACATTGTTTCGCCCCGCCAACCGCCTTGCCACGCTATTTCTGCTGCTGAGCTACCTCCTGCTGACGGCCGTGCCCTTTATTCCGGTACTGCTGGGGCATCCCCCCGAACATCCGTGGCAGATGCTCAGTTTTGAATTGCTGGCCTGGCTGGCCGTATGGGGCATTTTCAAGCGTCCCGCGTATTTCCACTGGCTGCTGGTGCCAGCCTTTCTGGCCGTGCCGACGGAAGTCTACCTGTTCATCTTTTATGGCCAGGGCATTTCCACGCATCACCTGGGCATCATCATGGAAACCAGCCCGATGGAGGCGATGGAATTCCTGGGCCAGAAAGTCTGGCTGATGGGCGCCATCATGCTGGCGGTGATCGCCTGGTGCGCGCTGGGCTGGTGGGCCGCCACGCGCACGCGCGAACTCGACTGGACCGGCAAGACGCGCCCCGCCGCGCTGGGACTCTTGCTGCTGCTGGGCGGCTTCTGGTTGTACGGCCACGAATTCGGCTACGCCGCCAAGGTGCGCCACCATGCGCCGCACGCTTCGGCATCAGCCAGCGCCGACAGCGACCAGGCAGACGAGGAAGAGAATGCCGAAGACGCCAGCATCGCCGGCGCCGATACAACGGGTCTGGCTTGGCCCAGCCTGCCCCACTGGGCGCAGCTGCCGTATGACATCGGCATGGTCAATAATTCCTGGCCCTTCGGCCTGCTGGGACGCGGCTACGATTTTTACAAGGAACGCCGCTACCTGGCCGAAC
This sequence comes from Janthinobacterium sp. Mn2066, assembly GCF_049319705.1. Lineage (NCBI taxonomy): Bacteria > Pseudomonadati > Pseudomonadota > Betaproteobacteria > Burkholderiales > Oxalobacteraceae > Janthinobacterium > Janthinobacterium sp. Mn2066. The sequence continues at coordinate 265,630 of NZ_JBMOUF010000006.1, forward strand.
TGGGCAAGAAAAGCAGCAGCTTCCGCTTCGGCGCCCGGCAGCAAGATCCGGACACGCAACCTGAAGTAGTGGTGATGGTGATCGGCGAGTCGTCGCGCTACGACCGCTGGAGCCTGAATGGCTACACGCGCGACACCAATCCGCTGCTGAAACAGGAAAGCAACCTGGTGCCGCTGGCCGACGTCATCACGTCCGTCTCGGCCACCCGCCTGTCGGTGCCCGTGATCGTATCGCGCAAGCCGGCCAGACAAAGCCTGAAGGACGGCTTCTCGGAAAAGTCGTTTATTACCGCCTACAAGGAAGCGGGCTTTAAAACCTACTGGCTGTCGAACCAGATCTCGTTCGGCAAGTTCGACACGCCCGTCTCCGTGTTTGCCAAGGAAGCCGACGTGGTGCAGTTCCTGAACCTGGGCGGTTTCACGAATACCTCGAACTTCGACCAGATCCTGTTCGACCCGCTCAAAAATGCGCTGGCCGACCCGGCGCCGAAAAAACTCATCGTGCTCCATACCCTGGGCAGCCACTGGAACTACAGCGAGCGCTATCCGAAATCATTCGACAAATGGCAGCCTTCGCTGTTCGGCGTGGACAAGCCCGTCTACACGGATACGGCCATCAAGCCGCAGCTGAACAACAGCTATGACAGCTCGATCCTGTACACGGACTGGTTTTTATCGAACGTGATCGGCATCCTCAAGGACGGCGGCGAGCGCACGGCCCTGCGCAGTTCCCTCGTCTACGTGGCCGACCATGGCCAGACCCTGTACGACGGCACCTGCCGCCTGGCCTTCCACGGCCATAACACGCAATATGAATTCCACGTGCCGTCCTTCGTCTGGTACTCGCCGCAATTCCAGATCCGCTATCCGGACAAGGTGGCGCAGCTGCACCTGCACCAGAAAGCGCGGCTGTCGACGGAAAACATGTTCCACACCCTGCTCGACATGGGCGACATCCACTTCCCCGGCGAACAGCCCGAGTGGAGCTTCGTCAATCCCCGCTTCAAGCAGCACAAGCGCTATGTCGACAGCTACGGCTGGACCAACTACGACAATTCCACCCTGCGCGGCGATTGCCATGAAGTGATCGACCGGGGCACGCCGGAAAAACAGGACAAGTAGGCGCCCGCGCTAGATCTGCCGCTCCTGCAGCAGGCGGCGGGCCACCGCCAGCGGACGGTAATCGGTCCAGGCGTCGAGATCGATATCGGCGTCGAGAAAGCCGTGCAGCAGCAAAAAGTCCGCCTGCTGGCGCAACCATGCCAGCCGCTGCGGCGACAGGTCCGGATGCAAGGCTTGATGAAAGCCGTTGCGGTAGGCTTGCGTCACCGCTAAAGCACTGCCGCGCGTCTCATCCTGCAGCACCCGCTGCACGCCGTCCAGGTTGCAGGCAGCCCAGTCGGCCGCGCGCAAGCTCTGCGCCAGGAAGCGCGCCACCACCTCCAGCTGATCATCGAGCAGGCTGCGATGCACCGTGATCGGACGCGGCGTGCCATTGTTGACGCGGTAGCGCTGCGGCAAGGCGTCGATATCGATACCTACTTCCAGGCCCAGGCGCTGCGCCGCATCGAACGCCGCCGCCCCTTTCACATACACGGCATCGACCCGGCCGGCGGCCAGGTGTTCGAGTCCCGCCCACAAGCCCTGCAAGCCACTCGCTCCGCGCTCGCGCTGCAGCGCGGCCTCCACTTCGACAAAACGCACATCGTCGAGCGACAGGCCGGCCGAGGCGAGCACGCCCTTCACGCCATGCAAGCTCATGCCGCGCGCGATGCTGCTGCCGCGCACATGCGCCGCAATCGGGTGCGCAATATAGGCGGGCAAGGCCACGCGCAAGCCCTTTAACTGATGCGGCGCGCGCAAGCCGCTGCCGGCGCGCACGATGATGGCCTGCCCTTCGTCGATCCAGGTCAGGCCGATCAGGCGGGTATCGGCGCCCTGTGCGCGCGCCGCCAGCGCCAGCATATTGCCGCCTTCGCGTATCAGTTGCGGCAGTGCGTGGTCGTAATGATGGCGCGCCAGGGCGCTGCCGGCCGGCTGCTCCTGCAAGGTGGCCAGCGCGATGCCGTCCGGCGCGAATTCCTCATCGAGCCAGCCCAGCTTGTAGGCCAGGCCGGTGGCCGTCGGCACCGGGCAACGGGTAAACCACAGCTGTTTCAGCGCTGCCGGCGTGGCGGCGGCCAGGGTCAGGTCCGTCATGCCGTCCCCCTATGCTGCGCGCGCATGCAGGCGCGCACTGGCCTGTTCATACGGCCCCGCGGCTATCCAGTCGCGCACGTCAAAAGTTGCGGGAATGAAGCCCCAGCGGTGCAGGAAATTGGTGAAATCCTGCAGCGCCGCCACGTTGCCTTCGCTGAAATGGGTTTGCAGGCGCAAATGGGCATCCTCGCCATAGGCGCGGCGCACCCAGAAATCATTGCTGTTCGTTTCACGGGCCAGGAACTGGCGCGCTTCAAGCGGATGTCCATGCGCCCACTGCTCGGCGCGCAGGGTCGTCTCCAGCAACAGCACGGCCGCATCGCCATGCTGGTCGAGCAGGTGCTGGTCCACCGTCAGCGTACGGGGCGTGCCGTTATTCGAGCGCACCAGCGGTTCCGGATGCGAACCGGTGTCGATCACTACCTGCAAGCCGAAATGGTGGACCAGCTGGGCCGCATGCGCGCCCTTGAGGAAAATCGCATCGACTTCGCCACGCAGCAGTCCCACCAGCTCGGCATTGCGCGAACCGCCGCTGGTGCTCAGGTCAGCCCTGCCATCGATACGCTGCACCGGCTCGTCGCTGGGACGGCGTTCGATAATGAAATCGACCAGTTCCACATCCGCCACTTCGAGGCCTTCGAGGCGCAGCGCGTTTTCCAGCGCGCGGATGGCCTGCGCCCGCGCAAAGTCGATCTGCACGTTGCGCCACAGCGGCAAGCCGAACTTGCGCCCCTTCAAATCGCGCACCGTGTTGATGCCGGAACCGGGCAAGGTCAATATCAGCTGGATCTCATCGGCCCAGGACAGCCCGACCACGCGCGTCTGCCGCCCGCTGGCGCGGGCCCAGATGGCCGGGATATTGCCGCCGTGGCGCACCGAATTTTGCAGGGTATGGTCGAAATGCGATTCGCGCACGGCCACGTCGCTGGACTCCTGCAGCGACTTGATGCTGGTGTGCTGGCGCGCGAACGCTTCTTCAAGCCAGCCGCGCTGCAGCGCGATCCCCAGGCTGGTCGGAACCGGGCAGCGGGTGTACCACAAGGTTTCTAATGCTTTGCTCATCGTGCTCTCCTGGAAGTGGGCGGATGGCCGGCGGCCATCCTGCTACCGTGTTTTGCAAACTCCATGCCATGCTGATGGCCCGCTTTGGACGCTGTTCCTGCCCCTTTTTAGTCTTAGGCTGCTGCCGCAGCAACAGCCGGGCTGCAGGCTGCTGGCACAGCAGCGGCATGGTTGCGATACAAATCGGCATACAGGCCGTCCTGCGCCAGCAAGGCATCGTGACTGCCCAGTTCGGCCACCACGCCGTGGCGTATCACGGCGATGCGGTCGGCGTCGCGTATCGTGGCCAGGCGGTGGGCGATGATGATGGAGGTGCGCCCTGCGCACAGGCGGCGCAGGGCCCGGCTGATGCGCCGTTCGCTGTGCATGTCCACCGCAGACGTGGCTTCGTCCAGCACCAGCACGGCAGGATCGGCCAGGTAGGCGCGCACCAGGCACACCAGCTGACGCTGGCCATGGCTCAGCTGACGCCCCTGTGCCCCCACCTCGGTGTGGTAGCCGCGCGGCAGGCGCTCCAGCACTTCGTCGGCGCCCAGGGCGCGGGCGGCGGCGATCAATCCATCATCGCTGGCGCCGGGCGCCGCCAGACGCAGGTTGTCCAGGATGGAACCGGAAAACAGCACGTTGTCTTGCAAGACCACCCCGACATGGCGCCGCAGATTGTGCTGCGCATAGTCGCGCACATCGCGGCCATCGAGGGCGATGCGGCCCTGCTGCACGTCGTAGAAGCGCGTCAGCAATTGCACCAGGGTGCTCTTGCCATGGCCGGTCGGGCCCACGATGGCCAGCGTCTCGCCAGCGCGGATGGACAAGTCCAGCCCCCGTATGACCGGTTCGGCCGCCTGGGCGCCGTAGGCAAAGCGCACTTGCTCGAAATCGACCTGGCCCCGCACGGACACCGGCGACACGGCCAGCGGCCGGTCGACGATGCCGGGCGCGGTATCGAGCAGCAGGAAAATGCGGTCGGCCGAGGCCATGCCCGCCGCATGGCGCTCGAACAGGTCGCCCAATTCCTGCAGCGGCCCCAGGAACAGCATCACGTAAAACAGGCTTTCGATGATCTGGCCGGCGCTGATCTGCCCCTGCGCCAGGCCATCCGCACCGACCAGCAACAGCAGCGCCATGGCCAGGTTCGACAGCAAGCCCGTATACGGCGCAAACCAGCCGGCCGTGACGCCGCCGCGCAGCATGGCCGCGCTGAACTGGCGCAGCAAACCCTGGTAGCGCAGCAGGTTGGCCGCCTGCCGGCCGCTTTGCTGCAGCAGCTGCACGCCCGTCACCGTTTCCACCAGGTGGGCCGTATAGCCGCTGCGGTGCTCGGCCACCGTGGCCCAGTTGCTGCGCGTGAGTCGCCGGAACAGCCAGGTGCCGGCGGCCAGCGGCGCGATCACCGCCGCCAGGCTGTAGAACAGCGGCGGCGCGATACGCCACAGCAGCACCCCGGCCAGCAGGCAGCGCAGCAGGGCCGACAACAGTTCGGGCGGTCCCTGTATCAAGAGCGGCTCCAGGCCGTCGATATCGCGGTCGAGGCGGGAAATGATGCGGCCTGCCCTGGCGCGGTCGAAATAGGACACGCTCAGTTGCTGTACATGCGCAAACGCGCGCACGCGCAAATCGTTCAACACGCCGATCGCGGCGCTGCCAGCCAGGTACTGCGCCGCGCCGGCCAGCGCAAAGCGCGCCAGCCAGGTGGCCGCCAGTCCCGCGCCCAGCCACCACAATAAGGGCCAGTCCAGGCGCCAGCCGCCGTCCTCGCGCAGCAGGCCATGGTCGACCAGCTCGCGCACGAACCAGGGCCGCACAAAGATCGACGCCACCAGTAAAATCTCCAGCAGCACCACGGCAGCGATGCGTCCGCGCACGGGCCGCAGCAGTGGCAGCAAGCGCCCCAATGCGGCGCGGCGCAGCGACTGGCCGGCCAGCGCCTCCTCGGTTGCCAGGTCGCTGGCAGACGCCGCCAGATCAGTCATGCGCGCCCTCCCCGTCCATGCCCAGCAGCTCGCGGTAGGCTGGCTGGGAGCGTGCCAGTTCAGCATGCGTGCCGCTGGCAACAATGCGCCCGCCGTCGAGCAACAGCACCCGGTCGGCGTGCAGGACGGTCGATAGTTTGCTGGCGATCAGCAATACCGTCTGGCGCGACGCCGTGGCGCGCAACGCGGCCAGTACGCGGCGCTCGGTCACGGCGTCGAGCGCGCTGGTGGCGTCATCGAGCACCAGCAGATCGGGCGCCGCCAGCAAGGCGCGCGCCAGGCACAGGCGTTGCCGCTGTCCACCGGACAGGGTCGTGCCACGCTCGCCCAGCCGCGTGTGCAGCCCCTGTTCCAGGCCGGCCACGATATCGTCTGCGCTGGCCAGCGCCAGTGCGCGCTGCAAGTCTGCATCGCTGGCGTGCGGCGCGGCCAAGCGGAGGTTCGCCGCCACCGTATCGGAAAAAAGAAAACTCTCTTGCGGCACCACGTGCACGCGCCGGCGCAACGCCGTCAACTCCAGGCTGGCCGCATCCTTCCAGCCGGCCACGTCGGAACCCAGTTCGACCGCGCCGCCATCGGGCTGCAGCAAGCGTGGCAGCAGATGCGCCAGCATGCTCTTGCCCGCCCCGGTGGCGCCGACCAGCGCCACCACTTCACCGGGCGCCACCGTCAAGCTGCAGCCGCCCAGTATCTGCTTGCCGCCGCCCGGTGCGCTCAGCGTCACGCGCGTGAAACGGCAGCCCAGGGGACCGGACGGCAACTGGCCGCTGCCGCCATCGAGCACCAGCGGCGTATCGAGCAAATCCCAGATGCGGCCCGCCGAAGAGCGCGCATCGGACCAGGCTTGCATGGCGCGGCCCACGCCTTCAAGGCGGAAGACCAGCATGGTGGCCAGCAGCAGCGATGCCGTCAGCTGGCCCAGGTCCAGCTGGCCGCGCGCCACCAGCACGGCGCCATACAGCATGATCCACACGTGGCCCATGGCCACGATGGCCTGCGGCAGCGGCACGCGCGAACTGGCATACGCCAGCGCCGTACGGGCCTGGCGGGCAAAGACTGCCACCTCGCGCGCAAAGCGCTCGCTGCGCTGCTGCTCCAGCACGAATGATTTGATCACCCGCACGCCCGTCACGCCTTCGGAGAGGTCCTGGTTGACGCGGTCGTAGGCGGCGCCGGTGGCGCGGTCCAGCATCACCAGATGGCCGGCCTGGTGCAACAGCAAGGCCAGCGCCACTGCACTGAGCAGCAAGGGCACCAGCCCCAGCGCCGGGTGATACCAGCACAGCAGGCCCAGCACGGCCACCAGCACCAGCACGGTATCGACCCCCTGGCGCCAGAAGGTGATCATCGCGTCGCGCACCTTGTCGGCGTCGCGCGTGGTGCGGCTGACCAGTTCCCCCATGCCATGGCGCCAGTGGTAGACCAGCTGCAGTTGCTGGATATGGCTGAAGATGCGTGCGCGCAGCTGCGTCAGCAAGCGCTGGTTGCATTGCTGCGACGCCAGCGCCACGGCGTACAGCAGCACCGCGCGCAGCAGCGCGATGGCGCCCAGCAGCGCCAGCCAGCGCAGCGCCGGTGCATGGTCCAGTGTGCCGTCGGCCAGCCGCAGCACGGCCAGTCCCTGCGTGACATCGTGCACGGCCAGGCCCAGCAGCCATTGCTGGCAAGCCAGGCCCGCATTCACCAGCACGAACAGCAGCAAGGTCACTCCCACCAGCACCGGCATGCTGCGGTAAATGGCCAGGCAGCGCAGCAGCGGAGAGCGCGCAATGGTCGATGCGGTGGAGGCGCTCACGGTGTCTCCGTCACGCCCAGCGTGCGCAGCAGCCGCACGCGCAAGCGGTCAAACTGGTCGGCGCCGCGCTGGCGCGGATGATCGAGTCCGATGCGCTCATCGAGCACGGTACGCCCGCCGCTCAGCACCAGCACGCGATCGGCCAGCTGGATCGCCTCGTCGACATCGTGCGTCACCAGCAGCACGGCCGGCTGGTGACGCCGGCACAGCTGCGCCACCAGCGCCTGCATCTTGATGCGCGTCAGCGCATCGAGCGCAGCAAACGGTTCATCGAGCATCAGCAGCTGCGGCGCGCGCAGCAGCGCACGCGCCAGCGCCACGCGCTGCGCTTCGCCGCCGGATAAAGTGGCCGGCCAGGCGTCGGCATGGCTGGCCAGGCCCACTTCGTCGAGCGCGGCCAGGGCCGCCTGGCGCTGGCTGCGCCGGTCCAGCCCCAGCAGCACATTGTCGAGCACCCGCTTCGATGGCACCAGGCGCGGCTCCTGGAACACCACGGTGCGCCGCTCAGCCACCAGTACGCTGCCGCTGTCGACGTCGTCCAGGCCCGCGAGCATGCGCAGCAAGGTGGTCTTGCCACTGCCGCTCTTGCCCAGCAGGGCGATGAATTCCCCCTGGCCGATGGACAAATCAACCCCATCGAGTACCGCCTTGCCGTCGAAGACCTTGCGCACACCCGTGACGCGCGCCGCCAGCGCCGCTTGCGCGGGCGCCACGCCGGCATCGGTGGCCAATCTGAGCTTGCTTGTTGCCGCCATATCGTTTCCGTTCAAAAGTTCCATTACAGCGCCAGACTGCACGCCGCCTATTTGCGTGCCTGCGTGCGCCATGGCATCAGCACGCGTTCGAGCACGCGCACCACCAGATCCGTCGCCAGGCCAAACAGGGCATAGATCACCACGCACACGATCAGGATCTCGGTCTTGAAATACTCCTGCGCCTGCAGCATCAGAAAGCCGATGCCCTGCGTGGTATTGATCACTTCGACGCCGATCAGGGCCAGCAGCGCCATGGTGGTCGACAGGCGCAGGCCCACCATCAGCGAAGGCAGGGCCGCAGGAAAATAGATCTCGACGATCAAACGCCAGCGCGTCAGGCCGAAGATGCGCGCCGCCTCGATAATCTTGGGATCGACATTGCGCACGCCGCCATAGGCATTCAGGTACATGGGTTTGGCGGCGCCGGCGGCAATCAATAAAATCTTCGACGATTCGCCGATGCCGAACCAGACGATCAATAGCGGTATCAGCGCCAGGAAAGGCACGGCCCGTATCATCTGCATGGTGGGATCGACCAGTTCTTCGACCAGGCGCGACAGGCCTGCCAGGATACCCAGGGCCAATCCGAAACCGCCGCCCAGCAGCAAGCCCAGGCCAGCCCGCGTCAGCGACAGCGACAGGTGGTGCCATAGCACGCCCGAACGGGCCAGCGACCACGCGCTGTCAAACACGGCCCAGGGCGACGCCAGCACATTGGCCGGCAGCGCGCCACTGGCCGACGCCAGCGCCCAGGCCAGCAGGATCAGCACCGGCACCGACAGGCGCAGCAAGATACTGCTGCGTGGCGAGCGTGGCCGCGCACGCAACGGCGTCGGCGGCGCCAGCAGTGTATTGCCACTGGCATGCTTGAGTGCGGCCGTCATGGCCGCACCACCCAGTCATCGACCGAAAACGACGCCTGGGCCACCTGCTGGGCGACACGGAAGGCCAGCAGCTTTTTCAGCGCTTCGACACCGGCCTGCGAAATCGGCTGGTCGTCAAAGGCGATGCTGGTGGTGGCGCGCACCACCTCGAGCGGATATCCGGTACTGTCGGCGCTCCAGCGGTAATACGCCTCCGGATCCTGGCGGATGGCGTCGATGCCAGCCTTCAGGCCGCGCCAGAAAGCAGGCGCGAAACGGGGATGCGCCGCCAAAAAATCTGCGCGCGCGGAAATCACGCTCACCGTGCGGCCCGTGGATGGCACCGTGCCCAGCTTGCCGATCAGGGTCAGGCCGTGGCGGTCTATCCACAGCTTGGCCACGGCGGCCGACGTTACATAGGCGTCGAGCTGATTATTCTGCAGCGCCGGCAGCGCCGCCGACGAGGGCAGCTGCGTGTATGCCACGTCCTGCAAGCCCAGTCCCTGCGCGGCGGTCTGGAAACCATAATCGAAGGTGGAGCCGAACAGCAGGCCGACACGCTTGCCGCCCAGCGCTTCCAGCGTGGCCGGGCCGCCCTTGCGCCCCACCACCCAGAAACCCGATTCCGTGTCATTCGGCGGCGTGACATACAGGGCGCGCTGCTGCTCGCCGCGTGCACGCGACAGCACGGCCGGCGAATCGCCGGTGCTGGCCAATTCCGCCTGGCCGCTCATCATGCCCAGCAAGGCGGCGGCCGTGCGCGGAAAACCCAGCACGCCGTCAAAACGGAAGCCGTCGCGCGCCAGCTCACGCTGGAATACGCCCAGGTGGATCGCATAACCGAGCGGACCGCCCGTCTGCAACTGCTTGCTGATCTGTTCGGGATTGCCCAGCGCCGCGGCGGCGATGCGAAAGCCCACGGCCGGCGCGGCACGGGATGCTGGCGCAGCGGAAGGCCGCAAGGCCAGCCATAGCGCACCGCCCAGCAGCACGGCGCCCAGCAAGGCAATGCCCGCCCGGCGGCGCAGTTTGAAGGTATCGCTCATGATGCTTCCTTAAAAACGGTAGGTGGCCGACAGACCGAAGGTACGCGGCGCGCCATACGAATACAGGCCCGTGATCAGCGCCGTGTTGCGGTAGATCTTGTCGGTGGCGTTGAGCACGTACAGGCGCACTTCATACTGCTGGCGCGGCGCCACGTAGCCCAGCGACAGGTTGCCCAGCCAATACGCCTTTTCAATCAGGAAGGGGCTGGTCTGGTCGACGGCATTGAAATACGCCTTGCTGCGGTAGCCCCAGTCCGTATTGAAGACCAGCGCGCCAGTGCTGGCGAGCCGGTACTTGTATTCGGCCTGCACGTTACCGACCACGCGCGGCACGCGGTTGAACCAGTTGCCGGCCGAGTTATGCGTCAGCGTGTCCTGGAAATCCGTGAATTCCGTGTGGTTCAGGCCCACGTTGACGCCCAGCCGCAAGTCTTTCACGGGCACCAGCGCCACCTCGATATCGAGGCCCTTGACGTCGCCACCGCGCGCATTGATGAACGTCAGCACCTGCTGGCTGGGATTGAGCGGATTGAGCGTGGTGGCCTTTTGCTGGATATTCGTGTAATCGTAGTAAAAGCCGGCCACGTTCACCTGCAGGCGGCGCTGCCACCATTCGCTCTTGAGCCCCAGCTCATACGATTTCAGGTATTCCGGCTGTATCGTCGTGACCTGGCTTTGCGTGGTCGCGCCTGCGTTGAAGCTGCCGCCGTTAAAGCCTTTCGAGTAGCGGAAATACGTACGCACATCGTCGCTGACCTGGTAGGACGGCGTGATGTCATAGGTAAACGCCGACCAGGTCTTCGAGGTATCCTGGAGCGCCGCCGTGGTCAGGTTCGCGTTCAGGCTGGACGGCAGCCACCACTGGGCCACGTTGTTATAGGTGACGCCGTTGGGCGCCGTGCGGTAGTTGTAGTCAATATCCTTTTTCTCACTCGTTTCGCGCACGCCCAGCGCCACGTCGAAGCGCTCATTGAAGCGGTAGTCGGCGTTGCCGAACAGGGCGTAGCTGGTCGACTTGAGCGTATAGTCGGTGGTGTTGTAGCTGCGTGTCTTGCTGGCGCCCGTCGCCGTCAGCGAGCCCGGCAGCACGCCCGTCTGCGAACTGAAATCGAGCTTGCCGTCAAACAGATAGGCTCCCGCCAGCCACGACAGCGCTCCCGTCTTCGGCGAGGCCAGGCGCAATTCCTGGCTCAGCTGGTCAACCGAAAACACGGTACGGTTGCGGCTCGATTCATAGGTGACGGAATCGGCGCTGGTTTGTGCACGGTCGAACTTTTCATAACCCGTGATCGAGATCAGCGACAGCCCGCCCGGCAGTTCCTTGTTCAGTGTCAGGGTCGCGCCCTTCTGCTTGAGTTTATCGGTCGGCTCCACCAGCGAAGGAATGTCGAAACGCGTCTGGCTGGGGACGGCCGTGGTACCACTGATCAGCACGGGGCCCTTGAAGTCGCGGTAATGAACATTGAGCAGGGCGTCAAAGGTGTTGGAAAACTTCGCCAGCAACTGCGTGCGCAGGCCCAGGTCGCGCCATTTTTCCGTGCCCGGCACAAAGCTGTTTTGCGCATAGCGGTCCGACTGTTCACGGTGCAGCGAAATGCGCCCTGCCAGCACGTCCTCCTTCAGTGCGCCGCCCACCGCACCTTCGAGCATGGTGCTGCCCTTGTTGCCGATACTGGCCTTGACATAGCCGTCATCGCTGAAGGTGGGTTTGCGCGAAATGAAGTTGATCGCACCACCCGTGGTGTTCTTGCCCCACAGCGTGCCTTGCGGCCCGCGCAGCACTTCGACCCGTTCCAGGTCGAACAGGGGAAATCCCACCGTGGACGCATTCCAGATATACACGTCATCGAGGTAGGTGCCGATCGGATTGGTGTTCCACACGGAGGCGTCGGACAAGCCGATACCGCGGATATAGAATTTCGGGCGGCCATGGCCGTCGGTGGTATCGGCCGTCATGTTCGGCACGAAACGGATGATGTCGCCCGCATTGCGCACTTCGCTGTTTTCCACCGTGTCGCCACCGATGACGGTCACCGCCGAGGCGATCGACTGCACATTGTCGCGGCGCTTTTCGGACGTCACCAGCACGCGCTGCAAGACTGCACCGTCCTCGTCGCCGGCCGCCGCAATCGGTGCGGTAGTCGCCGTAACGCCTTCCAGGGGGACTTCGCCGGCGGCCCAGGCGGGCGCGCCAAATGCACTGGCCAGCGCCAGTACCATGCAGCGCCGTGCGCCGCGTCGTGCTGCTTGATGATGTGCCACCCTGCCTGATGCTGCTTTCATTGCCACTCCCTGTGCGCCTGCGCGTTGAATTGAAAAGAAGTCTCCATGCCAGCGTCGCTACGCCATGCATGCGTGTCGCGCCATTCTTGGGAGTCTTTTTGCAGGAAGCATGCCAAGCACCAGGCAGACCATGGACTGCGATGCAAGTGATTGATTTAAAAGGAAATGGTGAATTGAAACGAGTGCTGCGCGGGGATCAGAAAATCAGCAGATTGCTGCGGCAGCAGCACACCAGCAGCAGTGCAAGCCGTCAAGCTGCCTCAACTCGTACCGGCAACCGTGGTCTTGATGATGCCCAGGTCGGCCAGGCGGGCGCGCACGATGTTGCGGCTCAGGTTGAGCAGGCGCGCCGTCTGCAGCTGGTTGCGGTCGCTGTATTCATAGGCACTGGCAAACACTTCGCCTTCGATGGCTTGCCACAGGTCGGGATGGTGCTGGTCGAACAGGCGCAACAAGGCCGCGCGCAAGGCTTGTTCGGGCGTCGTGGCCGGCGCGAGGGGAGCGGCGGCGGCGGAAGCCGGTGCGCCGCCGGACGACAGCTCGCCCAAGGTCGAGAAATGCAGGTCGGCCGCCGTGAGCTTGCCGCCACGGCTGATCAATAGGGCGTGATGGATCACGTTTTCCAGTTCGCGGATATTGCCAGGCCAGGAATAGCGCTTCAGGTGCAGCAGCGCATCAGCCTCCAGCAACGGCGCGGTGATGCGCAGGCGCTTGCTATACAGTTCGATGAAATGGCGCGTCAATGGCGCGATGTCGTCGGGCCGCTCGCGCAGCGGCAACAGCGCCAGCTTGGCCACATTCAGGCGGTAATACAGGTCTTCGCGGAAGTGCCCGGCGCGCACGGCCGCTTCCAGCCGGACGTTGGTGGCGGCCACCAGGCGCACATCGATTTTCACGGGTTTGCGCGAGCCGACGCGCACCACTTCACGCTCCTGCACCACGCGCAGCAGCTTGACCTGGGCGGCCGGTGGCAGGTCGCCCACTTCGTCGAGAAACAGGGTGCCGCCATTGGCTGCCTCGAACCAGCCGGCACGGCTTTCCAGCGCGCCGGTAAACGCACCGCGCTCGTGGCCGAACAGTTCGCTCTCGATCAGGGTGTCGGAAAAGGCGCCGCAATTGACGGCAATAAAGGGACGTTGACCACGCTCGGAGAGGCTGTGCACCAGGCGCGCGATCAGCTCTTTGCCGGTGCCGCTTTCACCTGTCACCAGCACGGTCGCATCGCTGGGGGCGATCAGCCGTATGCGTTCGAGCAGCACCTTCGATGCCGCATCTTCAAATGCAAGCGCCTTGGCACGGATCGAGATCGCGTGATCGGCGGGGTTGGGCAGGCTGAGCACCTCCATGACAAACTTTCATTGCGACTGTAATCTGATCAAGTTAGCATGCTGCGCACGGCCATGGAAGCAACGGTTTTGCATATGAATATCGGAAAAATGAGGGACACCGCCATGCTGCTGCCGTGCGGGCAAAACACTGCTGATCGCCTGCTGCTGGTGCAGCAATCGGCGTGTCCGGGTGGCGGAAAACCACGCTGTCGGCGGTGGCATGGCTCTTGCTGATAGTTGTCGCGTCAAAAACACTATCGCGTCCATCCTCCATGACCCAAGCCCATCCTCAATTCTGGTATGAACGCTCACCAGTGCCTACGCCGCTCAGCATCGCCGTGCATCTCGGCTGGCTTAACGGCGAACCGTCCGCGGACGGCGTGGCGATCCGCTCGCTGCGCACGCGCCAGCCGATCGGCAATGCGGCGCAGCAGCTGGAATACATGCTCACCAATACCTTCCGCCAGGGCAGCAGCGCGCCAGCCCTGTGGGCGCGTGCACGCGGCGCCGATACGCGGGTGATCGGCCTGACCTGGACCGATGAAGCGCAGCAGATCATCGCGCTGCCGCAGTCCGGCATCCACAGCACCGGCGACTTGCGCGGGCGACGCATCGCCATTCCCCGCTGCGATACCGACCAGATCGACATGTTCCGCGCCACCGCCCTGCGCGGCGTACTCAATGCACTGAGCCTGGAAGGCCTGGCTGGCAGCGACGTTACCCTGGTCGAAGTGGAGCGCGATCCGCGCCGCCTGTACCTGGCCGAGGCCCACGCCCTGCTGGCGGGACAGGTGGACGCCATTTACGTGCGCGGTGCGCCGGGGCTGGACATTGCGCTGATGCTCAACGCGCTGGTGGTGACCGATATCGGCTTTCATCCCGATCCCATGATCCGCAATAACAATGGCACGCCGCGTCCCCTGACGGTCAGCGGCGCGACCTTGCGCGAGTTTCCCGATATTGTCAGCGGCTTTTTGCAGCTGGTGGTCGACGGCGGCGACTGGGCGGCGTCGCATCCGCTCGAAACGATCAGCTATGTCGCCGACGAAACGGGATCGCCACCGCACATGGTACGCGCCGCCTACGGCCCCCAATTACACCGCAATCTGCGCGTCGACCTGGCGCCAGAATCGCTGAGCGCGCTGGGATCCTTCAAGGATTTCCTGCTGGCGCACGGCTTCCTGGAAAGCGATTTCGACATCGGTGACTGGGTCGATCACCGCCCGCTGGAGCAGCTGCGAAAAAAACCTGGCGCGGCTTAAAGCGATTTTGGCGCCAGCACGCCCGCACAATCGACGGGCTGCGCCATGTGCGTGCTGAGCCAATCGAACACCCTGCCCGCCTTGCCTTCGATACTGGCGCCAAAGCCGCGCTGCGCCAGCAGCGAGATGCCATTGGTGAGCAGCAGCACGCCGGGCGCCAGCTGCAATACACCCTGCTCGTCGCGGCTCACGCACCACGGCGCCAGGCAGTCTTCCAGCAGCGGCGCCAGCACCAGGTTATGCGACGAGACGATCACCAGGTGGCGTTCGGCCAGGCCATGCAGCACGGCCGCAGCAGCAGACACCGATTCCAGGTGATTGGTGCCACGGAAAATCTCGTCGATCAGGAACAAGGCGGGCGCGCCACTGTCGGCCAGCGCCAGCAATTCCTGGGCGCGCCGCAACTCGGCCAGGTACAGGCTTTCACCGCCATCGAGCGAATCTTCATTCTGCATGCTTGAATACAGGGGAATCAGGGGCACCGTAGCCGCCTGGGCATGGCAAAAGCCGAAGGCGCGCGCGCAGATCAGATTGAGGCCCACGCCACGCAGCAAGGTGCTCTTGCCGATCGCGTTCTGGCCCGAGATAAACGCGCCCCGGCCATCGAGCTGCAGGGACAGCGGCACGGCGCCGTCCAGTAGCGGATGCACCATGGCGTCGAACGACAACTGGCGCGCGGGGGCCGCTTGCGCCCAGCAAAATTGAGGGCGGTGGCGCAGATGGCGGACCAGCGCCAGGTCCGCTTCCAGGTCCGCCAGCAACAGAAAACTCTCGCGCAGGAACGTCCGTTCGCGCCGCACTACCTTCAGGCTGTGAAAATAGCGCCGCACGTTGCCGAGCATCAGCCAGTCTTCATATTCAGCCAGCAGCGGCATGAGTTTGAGCCAGCGCAGCGGCGTCAGATCACGGCTGATCACGCCCGATAGCCGCTGGCCTTCGCGCATCGCTTGCGTAAACGGCGTATCGAG
Source organism: Janthinobacterium sp. Mn2066 (assembly GCF_049319705.1). NCBI lineage: Bacteria > Pseudomonadati > Pseudomonadota > Betaproteobacteria > Burkholderiales > Oxalobacteraceae > Janthinobacterium > Janthinobacterium sp. Mn2066. The sequence goes on from NZ_JBMOUF010000006.1 coordinate 281,160, forward strand.
TCCGCCCAGGCGGCCATGTACCAGCAGCAGCATCTGCAAGCTATGCACGCTGCGCTGCCACAGCTTGCAACGCTCATAAAAATGCACTTGCAGCGCAATCAGCACGCCCCACACCAGCAGCACTGCCATCCACGCCAGCGGTGCAAACAGGCAGGCTGCCAGCAGCGACACAAGCAGCAGCAATACCGGCAGCGCCAGCCAGCGCGACCACCAGGCTGGCGCGGGCAAGAGCGGACCAAACAGCGGCGTGCTCACTTCCATGTCGGCCGTGCGCAACGGGCGCATGGCGTGCTCCAGCTGTTGCTGCTGCGCCGGCGCCGCCAGCAAGGCATCCACCCGCTCGCGCGACGCCGCATCCGCGACGCCGCTGGCCAGGCGCTGATGCAGGCGCTGCCGACCGAAGATGCTGGTCTGCTGCGCCAGTTGCGCCGCATAGGAATCGAGCAGCATCTCGTCCCAGGTCTGGCCGTCGATCTGCACTGGCCCGCCCACGAACTGCTGCAGTTTTTCGACATCGCTATGGGCAAACGGATAATCGAGTTCGTCCGGTTCAGGCAAGCTGGCAAACTGGCGCAGCCAGGTCGCCATACGGGCAGCAAAAGGACGCGGCTGAACGGGACCATTCTGGATCAGGGTAAACATCATGCTCCACAAAGTGAGGGCAGCATGGCGCGGCGCGCCATTACTGCAGCATGCACATCAGGGCGATTGACAGAATATCAAGTCCCCATGCCTGCCCCCATGCCCCCTTCATACCTGGGCGACGCCACCGTCGACAAAGATCTCGCTCCCCGTCATGAAACTGCTGTCGTCGGAAGCCAGGAACGCCACGACTGCCGCCACCTCGGCGTCGCGTCCCGTACGGGCGAGCGGCGTGATACTCGCGGCGTGGTCGAAGAAGCCATCGAGCTGCTCTTGCGTAGCGCCCGTCTTTTCGTGCCCAGGCGTTTCGATCACACCGGGGCTGACGGCATTGATGCGGATATGGCGCCCCTTCAGGTCCGACGCCCATGTGCGCGCAAACGAACGCACGGCCGCCTTCGTCGCGCTATAGACACTCCAGTTGCCAAAGCCCTTGCTGGCGACAATCGACGCGCTCAGGATGATGGAGCCACCGGCAGGCATCAGCGGCAAGGCCTTTTGCACCGTCCAGATCACGCCCTTGATATTGGTGCTTAACAGTCCGTCGATGTGCGCTTCGCTCAAGTCGCCGAGCGGGGCGAACGCGGCATAGCCGGCATTGGCGAAGACGATATCGACACGCCCATGCTGCTCGCGCACCCGCGCATACAGCGCGTCGACCTGTACGGGATCGGCCACGTCGCCCTGCACCGGCGTGGCCTGCGCACCGAGCACCGCTGCAGCAGCCTGCAATGCATCGAGGCTGCGCCCGGTGATGTAGACGTGTGCGCCTTGCGCGACCAGCGCCCTGGCCGTGGCGAAACCGATACCCGAGCTGCCGCCGGTAACGACCGCAATTTTTCCAATGAGTTTCATCTGCATTCCTTCAGCACAGGTTCAGGAGGTGGCGACCAGCACCAGCTTCTGGTTGACGAACTCCTTGATGCCCAGTTCGGACAATTCGCGGCCATAGCCGGAACGCTTCACACCGCCAAACGGCAGTTCGGGCGCCGTGCTTGAAAAGGTATTGATCCAGACGGCGCCCGTCTCGATGCGGGAGGCCAGTGTCCTGGCCCGCGCGATATCGCGTGAAAAGATCACGCCCGACAAGCCATAGTGCGAATCGTTGGCCAGCTCGACGATCTCGTCATCCGTGTTGACGACGTAGACCTGTGCGACGGGGCCGAAAAATTCCTCGAAATAAGCGGGATTGTCGCGCTGTACATTCGTCAGTATGGTCGGCTCGAAAAAATTGCCAGGCCGGTCGATGGCATTTCCGCCATGGTGCAGCGTGGCGCCGTGGCTGACCGCCGCCCTGACCTGGCTGGCCAGGCTGTCGCGCGCGGCGGTGGACGAAAGCGGGCCGAGGGTGGTCGTCTCGTCCAGCGGGTCGCCTATCCTGACCGCCTTGAACGCCGCGGTGAACTTGTCGAGGAAGGTATCGGCCACTTCGGCGCGTACCACGAACCGCTTCGCGCCTATGCACTCCTGTCCGCCGACGTGCAGGCGCGAGAACGTGCCGGCCTCGACCGCCTTGTCGATGTCGCTATCCTCGAGCACCACGAACACGTCGTTGCCGCCCATCTCCAGGGTCGACTTCTTCAGGTACTTGCCGGCCTGGGCCGCCAGCGCGCTGCCAGCGCCTTCCGAACCCGTCATGGCGACGCCTTGCACGCGCTGGTCCGCAATCAGCTTGCCAACCTGGTCGGCCGTGATGAACAGATTGGTCCAGGCGCCTTGCGGGGCGCCCGCCTCGGTCACGAGCTGCTCGAAGACGCTGGCGCAATGCGGCACGATGCTGGCGTGCTTGGCGACGACCGGATTGCCTGCCGCCAGATTCGGCGCCAGTACGCGCATCAATTGGTAAAACGGGAAATTCCACGGTTCGACTGCGAGCAGCACGCCGATGGCATGGTGTTCGATCCAGGCTTCGCCCTGCCCCGTGGGCAGGCTGACCGGCGCCAGGAAGCGCTCCGCATGCTCGGCATAGTAGCGGGCGATCTGCGCGACGACCTGGATTTCTCCGCGGCTTTCGCCGATCAGCTTGCCCATTTCCAGGGTGATGATACGGGCCAGTTCCTCGACGCGCGATTCGAGCAGGTCCGCCAGCTTGTGCAGCACCCGCAGGCGGGGTGCGATCGCGCCTTGCGACCAGGGCGATTGGTACAGCCGGTGGGCGGCCGACAGCGCCGCTTCGACTTGTTCATCCGTATGGCCGGGCCAGGTCTTGACCAGTACATTCGTGGTGGGATTAATGGTTTGGTATGCCATGAGAAACTCCGTTCTGGATAAGGTGCCTCCCTGGCGCGCCACGCTGATTGCGCCCCCGAAGGAGGTGAGGAAGGCCGCCGCGGCAGCCCTGTTGAAATCATCTTAGGTCTGCATGGAGGCGGCAGCAACGCCATATCCGCAAGGTTTCCGGACATCGCGCCTGAAACACCGCCATCGGCCTTGAAAAATACTTGCATATGCACTTAAATAGAGATCACTTGCTTCAACCACCCAGGAGATTCTCATGCCTTACCTGCAGCTGGACGTCAACGACAGCTACCCCGTCGAACTCAAACAGGCCCTCGCCAAGAAAATGGCGCTCACCTATGCCGAGCTGATGACGGTCGATATCCGCCGCATCAGCATCGCCATCCGTGAAGTCGGTCAAGGTGGCGTATGGCGAACGGTGGATGGGGAGCCAGTGCCCGTCTCGGTCCTGATGTGCGATATACGCCAGGGACGGCCGGCGGAACTGCGCATGCAGGTGGCCAAGGCGCTATGCGCCGACTGCATCGCCATACTGGGCCTGCGCGAAGACCGGCTGAACGTCGAATTCACGCAGCACTCGGGAGACGAGATGTATCACCCGACCTTGGGCGGCTTCAGCCCCGAATGGTCCGCGGGAGAGGCATAGACCGGCGATGAAGCACAAAGAGACAGCAGCGATCCGGAAGGACGCCAGGGATACGCTGGTGTGCAACGGCGCCGCGCTACGCAAGGCCAGCCGCCGCGTGACCCAGCTCTACGACGGCCTGCTTGCGCCATGCGGGCTGACCATCTCGCAGCGCTCGGTGCTGGTGCACGTGCAGCGCGCCGGGTCGCCGACCATGTCGGCGCTGGCCCGTGCCATGGTGCTGGACCGCTCGGCGCTGCTGCGCAACCTGAAACCGCTGGAGCGCGAAGGCTATCTGGTGCAGGCCAGGGATGAACACGATGGCCGCAGCCGGCGCGTCAGCCTCACGCCATCGGGCAAGGCAAAGCTCAGGCAGGCAAACCTGTTATGGCGCAAGGCCCAGACACGCTTTGAAAAAGCCTATGGGCCGGAACGCTCGGCAGCGCTGCGCCTTGCGCTGGCCGATATCTTTTCGGACCAGTTCGCCGTAGCCTTCCTGCAAGCCTAGGCAAGTTCGGCTTACAGGGCCAGCACCGCGCCTGCCGAAGTTCTTTGTATCGCCTGCGGCGGTTGTCCAAAGGCGCGCAGGAAGGCCTGCCGCATGCGCTCCCGGTCGCCGAACCCGGTCTCGCGCGCGATCACTTCGATCGGATGGCGGGTGGTCTCCATCATCAGCCGCGCCGCTTCCACGCGCAGGCGTTCCACCGCCTTGGCCGGCGACTGGCCTGTCTCTTCGCGGAACACCCGGCTAAATTGCCGCGGACTGAGACGCGCGGCCTGCGCCAGCACCTCCACCGACAGCTCGCTGGCCAGGTGCTCCCTTGCGTGCGTCAGCGCCATCTGCACGCGGTCCGATTTTGCATCGAGCTCCAGCAAGGCCGAGAACTGCGACTGGCCGCCGCCACGGCGCTGGTGCACCACCAGCTTGCGCGCCACCATGCGGGCGGTCTCCAGGCCGAAATCCTTTTCGACGATGGCCAGTGCAAGGTCGACGCCTGCGGTCATGCCGGCCGACGTCCAGATTTGCCCATCGACCACAAAGATGCGGTCTTCGTCGAGCAGCACGCCGGGATACTGCTGCTTGAAGGCCTGGGCATGGAACCAGTGCGTGGTCGCATGCTTGCCGTCGAGTAGTCCGGCCGCGGCCAGCACCACGGCGCCGGTACAAATGGCGGCCACGCGCCGGCTCTGGCCGGGCGCCTGGCGCAGATAGTCCAGCAGGCTGTCCGGCGGCAGCTGGCAGTCATTGTCGCCCGCCACGATCAGGGTGTCGTAGGCGAAGTCCCCGAGCCGCTCCGTATTGACGGAAAAATGCTGCGACGTCATCACGGGACCACCTTCCTCGGAGACCAGGCGAAATACATAGGCCTGCTCGCCACGAAAACGATTCGTGTACTCAAACACGCTGGCAACGGCCAGGCCCATGGCCTGGAAATTGGCATAAACAAGGAGTCCGACGGTGTGCATGTGCGCCCCATTCCAGCTAGTCATAATTCATTGAATGTAGCACAAAACAGCCATCGCACCAGGCCAGCGACAATGCACGCAGCCGCCATGCTGCATGACCTGAATCATTGCATCTACGTCATTTGAGAACGCCGTCTTTCAGCCCAGAATGCACACTTACCCCCGACATCCCGTCGCGTGAACATTTCGAAAGTGACACTATCATGACTTCCCCTCTACCCTCCCCGAAAGGCACTGCCCTCATCACTGGCGCCTCGGCCGGCATCGGCGCCGTGTATGCCGACCGCCTGGCCAGGCGCGGCCATGACCTGATCCTGGTGGCCCGCAACGCCGAGCGCCTGCAGGCGCTGGCCACGCGCCTGAGCGCGGAAACCGGCCGCTCGGTGCAGACCATCGCAGCAGACCTCAACGACAAGGCAGGACTGGCGCAGATCGAGAACGTGCTGCGCGAGGATACAAGCATCACCATGCTGGTCAACAACGCGGGCGTCGGTTCGGTCGCCTCGGTGCTCAACGCGGATGTCGACGAGATGGAAGCGATGATCTTCCTGAACATCACCGCACTGACGCGCCTGACCTATGCCGTGGCGCCGGTATTTGCCGGCAAGGCCTCGGGCACCATCATCAATATCAGTTCGGCCGTCGGCATCGCCGTCGAGATGCTGAACGGCGTCTATAGCGCGTCGAAGTCGTATGTGCTGAGCTTTGGCCATACGCTGCAGCGCGACCTGGCTGCCCAGGGCGTGCGCATTCAAACCGTGCTGCCGGCGGCGACAGCCACCGAGTTCTGGGACGTGGCCGGCTATGCCAAGCAAAAAGAAGCCCCCAGCACCATGACGGCCGGCGACCTGGTCGACGCAGCGCTGGCCGGCCTGGACCAGGGCGAGCTGGTGACCATCCCCACCCTGCACGATGCCGACGGCTGGACACGCTGGGAAACGGATCGCCGCGCCCTGGCGCCGCAGTTCGCCAACGCCAAGCCCGCCCCCCGCTATGCCCTCGCGGCCAACAAGGATTAATTTCCCCCTGACAGGAGCAACCTCATGCATGTCCTTAAAATCAGTGCCGCCCTGCTGGCAATGGCCACCAGCTTCGCGCTGCCCCCTTCCGCTGCCGCCCAATCGCGTGGGAAAGTACTGGTCGTCATGTCGAGCGCCCACCAACTGGCGCTACGCGACGGCAAGCAATACGCGACCGGCTACTACCTCAACGAATTCGTGGTGCCTTACCGTAAGCTGGTCGAAGCCGGCTACGAGCCGGTGATCGCCAACCCGAACGGCGACATGCCCGTCATGGACGTCAATTCGAATAACAGGCTGTTTTTCGGCGGCGATGAGGCAGCGCGTGCCGAAGCGGCGAAATACGTACAAACGATCGCCCAATTGCAGCATCCGAAAACGCTGGCGTCCGTCGTTGCCGAGGGGAGCGAAGGCTATGCGGGCCTGTTCATTCCGGGTGGCCATGCCCCCATGGCTGACCTGCTGAAGGACCGCAACCTGGGCAAGATCCTCGCCAGCTTCCATGCCGCGGGCCGTCCCACCGGCATCATCTGCCATGCTCCGGTGGTGCTGCTGTCCACCCTGCATGACCCTGACGCCTTCCTCGCGTCGATGCGGGCGAACGACGGCAAGGCCAATGCGCTGGCGGCAGGCTGGCCATACGCCGGTTATCGCCTGACGGTGTTTTCCACGGGTGAAGAACAGCAGCTCGAAGGTCCGTCCGGTCTGGGCGGCAACGTGGAGTTCTATCCGGTCAACGTCCTGGCCGAAGCGGGCGCCCACGTGGACACGGTGGCAAACTGGCACAGCAACGTCATCGTCGATCGCGAACTGATCACCGGCCAGCAACCGATGTCTGCGCCAGAATTCGGCGACGTGCTGGTCAGGCAACTCAATGCGCGGCGTCACTGAACTGCCGCGCTGTCCGCCCGGCGCCCATGCGCCGGGCGGACAGGCGGACAGGGCCGGACACGCGCGGACACCTGGACATCAAATGTTTTTACTTTAAAATCAATGACATAAAACTGGCACGGATCGTGCATAGGTCAGGACATCTTTCACGAAATGTCCACCATGATCCGCGATACCTCTGCCCAAGACGCCGTCGTCGCCGCTCCCGCCGGCCAACGCAACAAGAAACGCGCCCTGCTCGCCATCGGTGCGGCCCTCCTCATTGCCGCCGCCATCGCCGCCATCAGCGGCTGGCGCAACAGCGAACATTCCGTTAACGCCAGCCGCCTGCGCATTGCCGAAGTCACGCGCGGCACCCTGATCCGCGACGCCGCCGTCAATGGCCGCGTGGTCGCCTCGATCAGCCCCACCCTGTATTCGACCACGGTCGCCACCGTCACCTTGAAAGCGAAAGCGGGCGACACGGTGAAAAAAGGCGATATCCTGGCCGTACTGGAATCGCCCGACCTGTCGGACGCGCTCAAGCGCGAACAGTCCAGCGTGCAGCAGCTGGAAGCGGAAGTGGCGCGCCAGGAAATCCTGGCGCGCAAACAGAAACTGGTGGCGCGCCGCGATGCCGACACGGCCGAGATCGACCGCCTGTCCGCGCAGCGCACGATGGAACGCTATGAAAGCGTGGCCCAGGTCGGCATCATCGCCAAGATCGATTACCAGAAGGCCAAGGATGCACTGAACTCGGCCGAGATCCGCAGCAAGCAGGCGGCGGCAGCGGCCGGCCTGGAAAGCGAGGACGTGGCCCTGGCCCTGAAAACCAAGATCAATGAACTGGACCGCCAGCGCCTGAGCCGCGACAACGCCCAGCGCAGGGTTGACGAGCTGACCGTGCGCGCGCCCGTGAATGGCTTTATCGGCACCCTGTCGGTGGCCAACCGCAGCGTGGTGCAAGCCAATACGGCGTTGATGACCCTGGTTGACCTGTCGCAGCTGGAAGTGGAGCTGGAAGTACCGGAAACCTATGTCGCCGACATCGGCCTGGGCATGAGCGCAGAAATCGAAGTGGGCGCCGTCAAGGCCACCGGCAAGCTGTCGGCGCTGTCGCCCGAAGTGGTCAAGAACCAGGTGCTGGCGCGCGTGCGCTTCAATGGCGAACAGCCGCCCGGCCTGCGCCAGAACCAGCGCGCCACGGCGCGCCTGCTGATCGATGAAAAACCGAATGTGCTGATGCTGGCGCGCGGCCCGTTCGTCGAGTCCGAAGGCGGCCGTTTTGCCTATGTGGTGCGCGATGGCGTGGCCATCCGCACACCGATCAAGATGGGCGCCACCAGCGTCTCGGCGGTTGAAATCCTCGGTGGCCTGAAACAGGGCGACAAGGTCGTCATCGCCGGCACCGAAACGTTCGAGAACGCGGAACGCGTCTCCATCAATCAATAATCCCCATTCATTCCTACGCATACAAGAGGCCCGCCATGCTGCGCATGCAAAATCTGAGCAAAGTCTACCGCACCCACATGATCGAAACGCACGCGCTGCGCGGTTTCGAAATCCACGTCAAGCAAGGCGAATTCGTCACCGTCACGGGGCCATCCGGTTCCGGCAAGACCAGTTTCCTGAATATCGCCGGCCTGCTGGAAGAATTCACCGATGGCGATTACATCCTCGACGGCGTCAACGTGAAAGGCATGAACGACAATGCCCGTTCGCGCCTGCGCAATGAAAAACTGGGCTTCATCTTCCAGGGCTTCAACCTGATTCCCGATCTGTCCCTGTTCGACAATGTCGACGTGCCGCTGCGCTACCGGGGCTTCAACAGCGCCGAACGGCGCGAACGCATCGAAGACGCACTGGCCAAGGTGGGCCTGGCCTCGCGCATGAAGCATTATCCGGCCGAACTGTCGGGCGGACAGCAGCAGCGCGTGGCGATCGCCCGTGCGCTGGCCGGCTCGCCCAAGCTGCTGCTGGCCGATGAACCGACCGGTAACCTCGATACGCAAATGGCGCGCGGCGTGATGGAACTGCTGGAAGAAATCAATGCGCAGGGCACCACCATCCTGATGGTCACCCATGATCCGGAACTGGCGCTGCGCAGCCCGCGCAACGTGCATATCATCGATGGCCAGGTGTCCGACCTGGTGCACAAGGGACCATCGCTGGTGGCAGGACAACACAAGGCTGGCAGCAATGCCGCCACCGCCTGAGGATAGCCCATGTTGCGTTATTACTTCATGCTGGGCTTGCGCAGCCTGCGCCGCAATCCGGCCCTGACAGCACTGATGGTGCTGACCCTGGCCATCGGTGTAGCTGCCAGCGTTTCCACCCTCACCATCCTGCACGTCATGTCTAGCAACCCTCTGCCGGACAAGAATGGACGCATGTTTGTGCCGCTGGTTGATAACGGCCCGCTCTCTGGCTATACGCCAGGCGACAAAACCCGTGACAACCAGCTCAGCTACCGCGATGCTGTCAACTTCCAGAACAGCAAAATGGGCGAACGGCGCAGCGCCATGTACGGCGTGGGTGGCACGATCGAACCGCAAAACAAGGATCTGGGGCCATTCGGTTCGCAAGGCCTTGCCGCTTATCGCGACTTTTTCCCCATGTTCGAGACGCCCTTCCTGTATGGCCAGCCATGGAGTGAGGCCGACGACACCGCCGGCGCCGACGTGATCGTCCTGTCGCGCAAGCTGGCGCAAAAACTGTATGGCGACGCCAATCCCGTCGGCCAGCGCATGTCGCTGATGGGCGGCCAGTTCCAGATTACGGGCGTGCTTGATACCTGGGAGCCCGTGCCGCGTATCCACCGCATCGTCGGCAGCAGCGCCTTCGGCAGCGAAGATAGTTACTTCATTCCCTTTACCAGCGCGATTCGGCACCAGCAAGGCGTAGACGGCAACATGAGCTGCTCTGGCAATCGCGAACCGGGCTTTCAGGGCACGCTCGATTCGGAATGCACCTGGCTACAATTCTGGTTCGAAATGGCCAGCGATGGCCAGCGCGGTGAACTGCAAAACTACCTTGACAGCTACGCACAGGAACAGCGCAAGCTGGGACGTTTGAAACGCAATGCACCCAACCAGCTGTTCAGCATCAGCGAATGGATGGAACACCTGCGCGTGGTCGGCAACGACAACAAGCTGTCAGCCTGGCTGGCCTTCGGCTTCCTGGCTCTGTGCCTGGTCAATACCATCGGCCTGCTGCTGGCAAAATTCTCGGTACGCGCCTCCGAAGTGGGCATACGCCGTGCGCTGGGCGCCTCGCGTGCCGACATCTTCCGCCAGTTCCTGATCGAGACCACCGTCATCGGCCTGGTCGGCGGCGTGCTGGGTCTGCTGCTGGCCTTTGGTGCGCTGGCCTTGATCGGCATGCAATCGAAACAACTGACCGTCGCCGCCCATATGGACTGGATAATGCTGACGATGACCTTTGTCATCTCGGTCGCCGCCGCCATCCTGGCCGGCCTGCTGCCGACCTGGCGCGCCTGCCAGGTGACGCCAGCCATTCAGCTCAAGTCGCAGTAAATCAGTTCACCGCATACGAATAGAAATAGGACCATCATGGAAATCCGACCCATCCTGTCTGCGCTAATGCGCAGCAAAACCGGCGCCATCCTGGTTGCCGTGCAGGTAGCGCTAAGCCTGGCCATCCTGGCCAACGCCCTGCATATCGTCAACGTGCGCCAGGAAGTGGCGGCCCGGCCCAGCGGCGTGGTGGCCGAAGGTGAAGTCTTTCACCTGTTGGCACGTACCTTGCGTACGCCAGAGCACAATGAGGAAATCGCGCTGCAAAAACGCCTGGCTGCCGCCGTGCGTGCAGTGCCCGGCGTAGTCTCCGTGGCGCAGGTCAGTCAGGTACCGCTGTCGCGCTCGGGCAGCACCAGCGGCTTTTCCGAGAACCGCACGCAGAAAAACAGTTCCGCCAATGCCGCCGTCTACGCCTCGCCTGATTCCCTGATCAAGACCTGGGGCCTGCAATTGATCGAAGGGCGCGATTTCAATCCTGCCGAAATCGTCGATATCGACCAGAACGTCACGGACGAATTTCCGTCTCAAATTATCATCACGCAAGCCCTGGCCAACAAGATCAAGCCAGCCGGCGGCAGCGCGCTGGGCATGCCGCTGTTCCTGGGAACGGGAGAAAGTGCGCAACAGTTGCAGGTCGTGGGCGTCATCAATCAGTTGCAGACCCAGGGCGCAGAACTTGGTGAACGCGGCGAATTCTCGGTCATCTATCCGGTTCGCCTGTCCGGCGACGGCAACACTTTGCTGACCATCCGTACCGAGCCGAGCCAGCGCGAGCGTGTGATGAAAGAAGCAGAGCAGGCCGTGCGCGCCGCCACGTCGGACAAGCTGGTTGTACGCATACGCACCCTCGATACGGATCGCGATACACGCTACCGTGCCGACCGCGCCCTGTCCTGGATGCTGATCACGGTCTCGGCGCTGCTGTTGCTGATCACAGCCAGCGGTATTGTCGGCATCGCCAGCCTGTGGGTCACGCAGCGGCGCAAACAGATCGGCGTACGGCGTGCCCTCGGGGCGCGCCGCATCGATATCCTGCGCTACTTCCTGACGGAGAATTTCATGATCACCAGCCTGGGCGTGGCCGCTGGCGTACTGCTGGCACTGGCGCTGAACCAGCTGCTGGTGAGCCAACTGGAGATGGCCCGCCTGCCGCTGCCGTATCTGCTCGGCGGCGCACTGGTGTTCTGGCTACTGGGCTTGGGCGCCGTGTATGGTCCTGCCTGGCGCGCGGCCAGCATTTCGCCGGCGACCGCCACGCGCAGCACATGAGCATTGACATCGGCATTTACATCTTTCGTGACAATGCTATGCTGCGCGCATGCCTACCGTACTGATTATTGACGACAATGCCGCCGTGGCCATCGCGCTCGACGTGCTGTTCTCGCTGCATGAGATCGACTCCCTGCGCGCCGCTTCGCCCGAAGAAGGCCTGGCGCTGCTGCAGGGCCACGCGATCGACCTGGTGATCCAGGACATGAACTTCACGGCCGACACCACCTCGGGCGAAGAAGGCGTGGCGCTGTTTCACGCGATCCGCGCACGCCATCCGGACCTGCCCGTCATCCTGTTGACCGCCTGGACCCAGCTCGACGCCGCCGTCGACCTGATCAAGTCCGGCGCGGCCGATTACCTGGCCAAGCCATGGGATGACCGGCGCCTGATCGCCTCGGTGCAAAACCTGCTGGAACTGGGCCAGGCGAATCAGGCGCTGCGCAGCCGCCTGGTGCAGGAGCAGCGCCAGCGGCACACGCTGGAAGCGTCCTTCGATTTGTGCGGGATGGTATGGCAGGACCCGGCCACCGAACGCGTGGTGCACCTGGCCTGCCAGGTGGCGCGCGCCGACGTGTCCGTGCTGATCAGCGGTCCGAATGGCAGCGGCAAGGAACGTATCGCCGCCATCGTGCAAGCCAATTCGGCAGTCCGCGACGGCCCTTTCGTGGTGCTCAATTGCGGCGCCGTGCCGGTCGACCTGATCGAGGCGGAACTGTTTGGCGCCGAAGCGGGCGCCTACACGGGATCGACCCGCGCGCGCGACGGCAAATTCGACGCGGCCGACGGCGGCACCCTGTTTCTCGACGAGATAGGCAATTTGCCGCTGGCCGGGCAAATGAAACTGTTGCGGGTGCTGGAGACGGGCCGCTTCGAGCGGCTCGGTTCCAACCGCGAACGGCATGTGAAAGTGCGCGTGATCAGCGCCAGCAATGCGGATTTGCCAGCCATGATACGCGCCGGCACCTTCCGCGAAGATCTGTTCTACCGCCTGAATGTGATTGAACTGCGCCTGCCGCCGCTGGTCGAGCGTCCGGCCGACATCCTGGTGCTGGCGCGGCATTTCCTGGGGACCGGCAAGAGCCTGGACGCGCAGGCGCAGGCGAGCCTGATGGCCTACGGCTGGCCAGGCAATGTGCGCGAATTGAAAAACGTCATGCAGCGCGCCAGCCTGCTGACGCCTGGCCCGTTGATCCACGCCGAAGAACTGGGCTTGCCTTTGCTGCGCGCCAAGGCCGACGGCGACGCAGCGGTCGCTGAACCTGACCGCGCCAGCGTCATCGCAGCGCTGGAGCGCGCCCAGGGCGTGGTAACCCAGGCGGCGCAGGAACTGGGCCTGTCGCGCCAGGCGCTGTACCGGCGCATGGAGCGCCTGGGCATCGATCGCGCCTGATGACCATGCCCAAGCCACCGCCGCCCCTGCGCCTGTCCTTGCTGACGCGCTGGACGGCGCTGATCGCTACCCTGATGGTGCTCGGCATGGGCATCGCCCTGCTGCTGTCGCATTTTTTCCCCGGCCAGCCATGGCTGGTGATGGGCCTGTCCCTGCTGTGCGTGGTGCCGATCGCCATCATCACCATCCGCGTCCAGCTGCAAGCGATGCTGTCGCTGTTTCGCGCCTTGAGCGGCACGGTCGCCAGCTACCAGGACGGCGACTTCGCCTTCAGCCTGCGCTGGCCGCAAAACGATGAACTGGCCGACCTGGTCGACGCCCATAACACGCTGGGCGACGTGCTGCGCAAGCAGCGCCTGGACCTGGTGCAGCGCGAACTGCTGCTCGACACCATGGTCCAAAATACGCCGGTCGCCATGCTGCTGGTGGCAGAAGGCAGCGCCATCGTGTATGCCAACCTGGCTGCGCGCCAGTTGCTGCACCAGGGCCGCCGCCTGGAGGGGCAGCGGCTGGCAGACATCGTGCAGCAATCCTCGCCGGCGCTGGCCGATGCACTGGCGCGCGGCCACGACGGCCTGTTTGCCAGCGGTGAAGGGGAAGAGGAAGAGGTGTATCACCTGGCGCGGCGCCGCTTCAGCCTGAATGGCCGCAAGCACGAACTGCTGCTGCTGCGCCAGCTGACGCATGAACTGCGCCGCCAGGAAGTGCAAACCTGGAAAAAAGTCATCCGTGTGATCAGCCATGAATTGAACAATTCGCTGGCGCCGCTGGCTTCGCTGGCCCATTCCGGCGCTGAGCTGGTACGGCGTGGCCAGACCGAACGGTTGCCGCAAATCCTGGCCACGATCGAAGAGCGCACGCGGCACCTGGAAAGCTTCATCCTTGGCTACGCCAGCTTTGCCAAGCTGCCCACGCCGCGCCTGGGCAGCTGCGACTGGCCAGCGTTTCTCGATACGCTGGCCTCGCAGATTCCATTCACGCTCGATGGCCAGCCGCCCGCGCAGCCAGCCATTTTCGATGCGGCGCAGATGCAGCAAGCGCTGCTCAACCTGCTCAAGAACGCGCGCGAATCGGGTTCCCGGCCACAGTACATCAGCCTGCACGTCAGCCAGGCCCTGGGGCAGTTGCGCATCGAAGTGCGCGACCGTGGCCCCGGCATGAGTGCCGCCGTGCTGGAAAACGCGCTGGTGCCCTTTTACTCCACAAAACGCAGCGGCACCGGCCTGGGCCTGGCGCTGGCGCGCGAAATCGCCGAAGCCCATGGCGGCCGCATCACCCTGTCCAACCGCGACGGCGGCGGCCTGGCCGTGGCCATGATCCTGCCTGTAGGCGAAGGAAACAATTAGCGATTTGATTGCTTTTAAAATATTTATTTGTATTAAAAATACATCATTTGAATTCCTGTCGGAAATAATCTGCGAAGCTCCGCCCCGTAGTTAGCAATAAGCTATTTACTCATCTGTTTCGATTTATAAATACATTATTGACAATAAAAAGTCTTGCCGATAAGGTAATCGCAGGCGTGCTTCCAGCTGAACTCGCCACTTATCGAAACTATCTTTGCGGGGCAAACATGAAACTACAATCACTGATACTGGCAGCCGTGCTTGCCGTGTCGGCTGGCGGCGTGTATGCCGCCGACAACAAGACTGTCGACGTCACGCTGGCGGGCAGCGCACCCCAGTGGACTGCCCATTTTGGCGCAGACCATGTCGCCGACAGTTTTATCGACACCTTTACCTTTGGCCCGGCGACCGGCGACTTTCTCGTCAATGGCGGCTTCGTCAATGTCAGCGTGAACCGCAACCAATTCATCGAATTCCTGTCGGCGACCCTGAATGGGGTGGCGCTGCAGCTGTATACCACCAATGGCGGCGGCACGACTTTTTCCGGCGCCGCGTCGATCGGCGACCTGGCCACGACCGCACCGCTGGTGCTGACCATTACCGGCATCTCGCGCGGGATTGCCAGCTATGGCGGCAACTTCAACATCGTGGCCGTGCCGGAACCGGCAACCTACGGCATGCTGTTGGCCGGGCTGGGCCTGATCGGCTATGCGGTGCGCCGGCGCCGCAGCTGAGGCCTACCGAGGAAAAGACGCTGCGGCGTCTTTTTTTTGCGGGCTGCTACACTGGCGCCATGCATACCGACTTCACCAACAACAGCAATACCGCTTTCAGCCATCCGGACCACCCGCCCGCCACCATCACCGAACACCGCGGCATCCGCTACCTGCACCTGGGAACCAAGTGGGTGCAGGGCGCCATGCGCATCGACAAACCCGACGCCATCGAGCTCGAATACGTGCAGATGATGATGATGTGGATGCTGTTCAAGACGCAGCCCAAACGCATCGTGCAGCTGGGCCTGGGCAGCGCCGCGCTGACCAAGTTCAGCTACCGCCGCTTTCCTGATGCCAGCGTGGCAGTGGCCGAACTCAATCCCAACATCATCGCCATCTGCGGCGCCCAGTTCGCGCTGCCGCCGAATGACGCGCGCCTCGACGTGCGTGAAATGAATGCGCTCGACTTCGTGCTCGACACAGGCAATCACGGCACGGTCGATGTGCTGCAAGTGGATTTGTACGATGAGGAAGCACGCGGCCCCGTGCTCGACACGCCCGAGTTTTATCAGGCCTGCTTCGACTGCCTGACTGACGACGGCATCATGACCACCAATGTGTTTGGCGACTTCGATCGCTACGACAAGAATCTGCAGGCGATGGAGCTGGTATTCGACGCCGTCGTCTGGGTGCCTGAACTGCAGGATGAAAACATCGTCGTGCTGGCCTTCAAGAAATCGCCCTCGCTCGATTTCAGCGAGCTGTACGAACGCGCCGCGGCCATCAAGAAACAGTACAACCTGCCCGCCAAGAACTGGGTCAACGGCTTGAAGCAGTGGATGCTGGATCAGCAGTAAATCAAGGCCCCCAGCTGGCGTGCCAGTCCGTCCATGTTCTCGGCCGGTACCTGCGAATAGCCAAGCAGAAAACCGTTCCAGCCGGGACGTTCTGCCGTGGCGTGGGCGCCCAGCGCGAGCGCCACGATGCCGGCCCGCGCGGCGCGCCGGCTCAGCGCAAGGTCATCGCATGCGGGGTCGTCAAAGCGCAGCGCCAGGTGCATGCCAGCCGCGCCGCCATGCACGCTGGCGCCTGCACATGCATGGCACAGCAACGCCTCTGACAAGGCATCGCGGCGCTGCTGATATAAGCGGCGCATGCGCCGCACATGGCGCGCAAACAGGCCGCTGCGCAGGAAGTCGGCCAGCGCCAGCTGCTCTGCTGCGCGACCGCGCACGGCGCACTGCGCCTGCATCTGTGCAAACACCGTGGCCAGCATCGCCGGCACCACGATGAAGGCGATCCGCAGCGCGGGGAACATGGTCTTGCTGAAGGTGCCCAGATACACCACCGGCGCATCGTTCACCAGGCCCTGCATGGCTGCCAACGGTGGCCCGCCATGGCGAAATTCGCTGTCGTAATCATCTTCCAGGATCAGCGCGCCGGCCGCGCGCGCGCGTTCGAGCAGGACCATGCGGCGCGCCGGACTCAGTACGCTGCCGGTCGGATATTGATGCGAGGGCGTGGTGTAGATCAGGCGCGGCGGCGTAGCGATCCAGTCATTGTCGCTGGACGCCATGCCATCGGCGTCGACCGGGATGCCGACCACGTCCAGGCCAGCCGCGCGCCCTGCCGCCAGCGCGCCGCCATAACCGGGATGCTCGATCCACAAGGTGTCGCCCTGGTCGGCAAACGCGCGCAGACACACTTCCAGGCTGCTCTGCGTGCCATCCGTGATGAACACCTGGCCCGCATCGCAGACCACGCCGCGGGCGGCGCGCAAATGCTCGGCAATCGCCACGCGCAGCTGCGGTTCGCCGGCCGGGTCGCCATAATTGAGCTGGCGCGGCGAGATGGCGCGCCAGGCCCGGTCCAGCATGCGCCGCCATTGCATCAAAGGGAAGGCGTCGAGCGCCGGCACGCCCGGTGCAAACGCGCCCATCACGTCGGCCGGAAACACCACCGATGCATTACTATCCTGCCCGGCCACCCCGCGCAAATGCGTGGCGCGGCGCGACAGGCCTCCTTGCAAACTGCTTCCCGCGGATGAAACAGCCACGCCGGCGCTGCCAGCGACGACCGTGCCGCTCCGGCCTGCCACCACAAACCCTTCGCTGGCCAACTGTTCATAGGCATACAGCACCGTATTGCGCGCCAGGCCCAGTTCCTGTGCCAGCACGCGCGTGGCCGCCAGGCGCATGCCGGGCGACAGCTGGCCCGTGCGGATGGCCGTGCGCAGGCATTCGTGCAACAGGCGCTGGCGCGGCCAGCCCCGCTCGCGGTGCCCACGCTGGAAGGTAGCGAACAGCAGGCTGTAGTCCATGGCACTTCCCTCTGCATCGTGGCTCTAAATTATTACCTGGTTCTGGATCTTTTTTCAGAACCAGCCAGCGATTATAGTGCGCGCTCTGCCATTCAACCACAGGACTGCCGCCATGACCGACCACACTATCGCCCCCTCTCCTCCCAGTCTGCGCACCCGCGTGCGCCGCGTGGCCGAACTGGCCCGCTACGACCAGGCCATCCTGCACGCCATCCTCGACGATGCCTACCTGTGCCATATCGCCTTTCACGATAGCCTCGGCAGCCATTGCATACCGACCGCCTGCTGGCGCATCGGCGGGCATCTGTACATCCATGGCTCAAACGGCAGCCGCATGCTCAAGCGCCTGCTGGACGGTGGCGACGCCTGCGTGACGGTCACCCATCTCGACGGCCTGGTGCTGGCCCGCTCCGCCTTCAACCACACCATGAATTACCGTTCGGCGATGATCTATGGCCAATTTGAAAAAATCGATGACATCGCCCTGCAGCATGCAGCCATGGAAGCGCTGATGGACAAGCTGGCGCCGGGCCGCCAGGCGCAGGTGCGTGGCGGCAGCGACAAGGAATATGCCGCCACCACGGTGCTGCGCATCGCCCTCGATGAATGCGCCGTCAAGCAGCGCAGCGGCGGCCCGCAAGATGACGAGGCGGACCTGGCGCAGATGGTATGGGTGGGACAGCTGCCCTTCACGCACGGCCGTGGCCAGCCCATCGCCGATGTGCCGTGCGCCAGCGAGGCGCCCGCCTATGTCACGGCGTGGCCAACACAATCCGCTTGACCCGCACGCGTGCTTGCCTGATGATCAGGATTGATGGCGATAGCCGCCAACCGATTCCCCAACATATGGAGCACACGATGAGCAAGCGAGTATCCCTGGCCGTGGTAGTGGCCGCCATGCTGGCCTGCGGCAGCGGCGCTGCAGTGGCTGCCGATAGCGGCGACGCAGCCCTGAAGGCGGCGATTGCCGGCAGCACGCGCACGCCGGCCAATGCAGCACGCGATGGCGCCCGCCACCCTTACGAGACGCTGGCCTTCTTCGGCATCAAGCCGACCATGACGGTGGTGGAACTGGCGCCAGGCGGCGGCTGGTACACGGAAATCCTGGGCCCGTATCTGCACGACCATGGCAAGCTGATCGCCGCTGGCAGCGACCCGCAGTCGGCCAGCGAAGGCGCGCGCAAAAGCGCGGCCCGTTTCCAGCAAAAGCTCGATGCCAATCCGGCCGCCTACGGCAAGGTGGAAATCGGCGCCTTCGCTCCGCCCACCACCTACCGCATCGCCCCCAAGGGCACGGCCGACATGGTGCTCACCTTCCGCAATATCCATAACTGGATACCGATCGGCGAAGACGGGATGAAAACGCTGTTCAAGGAAGTCTACGACAGCCTGAAACCGGGCGGCGTGTTCGGCGTCGTCGAGCACCGCCTGCCCGCCAGCAAGGTACAGGATGCGCAGGCCAGCACCGGCTACATGCATGAAGCGTATGTGATACGCCTGGTCGAAAGCGCGGGCTTCAAGCTGGCCGCCAAGTCGGAAATCAACGCCAATCCCAAGGACAATGCCGAGCACCAGGGCGGCGTCTGGGCACTGCCGCCCACCTATGCCAACAACGACACCGACCGCGCCAAATACACTGCCATCGGCGAGAGCGACCGCATGACCCTGAAGTTCGTCAAACCGTAATGCCTGAACGGCGGCACGCCGATATGGCGTGCCGCCGTCCTTCTGCCCAAGCGGCTGTCTTACACGAAAATGCCGTACACGCCACAAAAGCGCGATACCACCCAGCATTGGTCCATATTATCGTCCACCGTGCATGCGATTGATGCCTTCATGCATTCAAGACGCGTCGGCTGCGCATACGCAGTACCCAGGGCGCCTGCCAGGCCGACTGCGGTAGCGAACAACAAGAACGCCTTTTTCATATTCAGCATATCGATTCCAATCCCGAAGAGTTCAGTTCTTATAAAAACCAGGGCTAGCTGTCCTGGCTGCCTTATACGTGGATGCCATACACGCCGCACAGGCGCTTCACCAGTGCGCAGCCATTCTGATCGCCTTCATTAAGACAGGCATCGCGGGCTTCTTCACACGTTTCGCGCGTCGGCAGGGCATAGGCGGTGGAACTGAGGGCGCCAGCAAAACCGACGGCGGCGCAAAAGACAAAGACGGCTTTCTTTACATTGATCATTTTTATTCCATTCCCAAAGTGTTGAGTCGTTATAAAAACCATTGAAAGACGGACAAACCAGCCACCAGAAATCGTCTATCGATAGACGTTCGGCGCATGGAAATAGTAGCACCAAGGAAAGTTATTAAATACGCAAACAGGAAAACAAGATAATGTTTATTTGTTAAATATTTTCATGAAATAAAAAATGGCTTATCGCCCAGTCAACGCGCATTTAGATGGCGAGGGACGAAAAAAAACCGCAGGCCAGGCTGCGGTTCTTGTATGCATCGTGTATCGCCCTGCTTATTTCTTCGCTTCCCTGGCTTTTACCGGCACCAGGTTCAAATCCTGGAAGTCATAGCTGAAATCCGTCTCGGCCGAGACAGGCGCCATCTTCACGCGGTCGATGCTGCCATCCGGGTTCAGCGAGAACGTCACATAGGCGTCGGCGTTGAAGTTGCGCTCTTTCCAGCGCACGATGAAGGTATCGTGCTGGAAGTGTTCCAGCTCGCCCGTCAGGTCCGGCGTGCGCGTGAAGCTGAGGATCTGCTTCTTGCCTTCATGCCTGATCACGACCTTGCCATACCAGGCGTCTTCGTATTCGCCGTCATAGGACGCCAGCGGCAGTGAAGGCTGCGATTTTGCGGCGCGCGCGCTCGAAGCATTGCCGACCTTCTTGACTTCGGCTTCGTGCTGGTCCTGCTCCACCTTGGCCACCAGCTTGATCCAGTCGGACGGCGCCGCATTCAGGTAATGGTCGAGGATGCGCCATTGCAGCGCCGTCATCGAACCGCCATTCTCGGCATTGGTCAGGATCGCCACGCCCAGTTTCGCTTCCGGCACCATCACCACGCGCGAATAAAAGCCTTGCAGTGCGCCGCCATGCATGGCCACTTTCATGCCCTTGTAGTCGCGCAGTTGGAAGCCCAGGCCATACGCGCTGAAGTTCGGCTTGGTCGCGGCCAGCGCCGGTTTCGGCTCGCTGATTTTCACCGGCGTTTGCTCGGACCACATTTCGCGGCCCTGCTTTTCACTGAACAGGCGCGCTTCCTTGCCATCCTTGTCTTTCACGCCGGCGATCTTGCCGCCATCGAGCAGCACCATCATCCACTTGGCGATATCTTCCGCATTCGTGTTGATGCCGACGGCGCCCACGGCGTTCGGTACCGGCATCGATTTGACGGCGGCGATCTTGCCATTGATCTTGCTGTGCGCGTTGGCGACGTCGGGATTGCCCGCGTTTTCCGCCAGGCTGGTGGTAGTACCGGTCATGCCCAGCGGCGCGAGGATGCGTTCATGCACGGCCTCGCCCCAGGTCTTGCCCGTCTTTTCAGCGATGATCTTGCCGGCGACGATGTACAGCAGATTGTCGTAGGCATAGCTGCTGCGGAAACTCGTGGCCGGGCGGATGTAGCGCAGCTTTTCGATGATTTCATCGGTGCTGAAGGTGGTGGTCGGCCACCACAGCAAGTCGCCGGCGCCCAGGCCCAGGCCGCTGCGGTGCGTCAGCAGGTCGCGGATGGTCATGGCGCCCGTGACGTAGGAATCGTACATCTGGAAACCGGGCAAATGCTTGGTCACCGGATCGTCCCAGGCCAGCTTGCCTTCGTCGACCAGCATCGACAGCGCAGCGGCCGTAAAGCCCTTCGAGTTGGACGCCACTTCGAACAAGGTCCTGGCGTCGACCGGTGCCGGATCGCCCAGCTTGCGCACGCCAAAACCCTTGGCCGTAATAACCTTGCCATCCTTGACGATGGCGATCGCGATGCCGGGCACATCGAAAGTTTTCAGGGCGCTGTTGACATCCTGGTCCAGGTCGAAGGCAGGTACTGCCGCTGCTGTACCAGCGACGGCAGGCACGGTATCGGCGGCCATGGCCGGCAGGGTGACGCTGGAAAACGCCAACACGATGGCGGCGCTAATACCTTGTAGTTTATGCATATTCTTCATCAGTTCAATCTCCTGGAATCGATCAACGTGCTTGCGCGGCCATCAGTTTGTCGACGCTTTCCTGCGTCACAGGATGATAGCGTTCACGCGCCTTGGCGTACACCTGCCTGGCCCACGCATCGCCTTGCGGCGTCTTCATCAGCGCGCCATACAGGGGCACGACGAACTTCTGGCGGCCCACGCTCAGCAGGAATGCCTGCAGCGGCTCGTGCACGTCATAGCCGGCGTTCACGGACGCCAGGTAGAAGCGGTACGCCACTTCATTGTTGCCGCTCTTGCCCACGCCATACACCTGGTCCAGTTCGCGCATCTGCGCAGCGCTGGCCTTGCCGTTGATATCGTTCAGGAAGTGCATCGATTCGAGGGCTACCCACTTGTCCATGCCCAGTTCTTTGGTCGGCAGTTCACCTTTCAGCCAGGCGTCACGGTGCTGGTCCAGCAGGGTCAAACGCGGCGAGACCACATGCTGCGCGCTGGCCGGAATGCCGGTGCCATACAGCCAGTCGTTCAATTCGGCTTCCGGCATCACGCCCGGATGCTGCGCCAGCAGATTCTTGCGCAGGTAATCGACAAACTGGTCGGTCGTCACGCTCTGGAAAGCATGCTGGTCGAACCAGCCGCGCAGGAAGGTATCGAACACGGCGCGGCCGGCGCGGTGCTCCATGGTGGCCAGGAACCAGGCGCCCTTCGGATAAATGATGCCGTCATCGGTATAGGTTTCCGATGGATTGGCGTCCGCATCGCGCGAGACCAGCGCTGTTTTGGCGGCCGGCAGTTCGCGGATTTCGGCGGCCAGTTCTTCCTGGTCCACCTGCACGCCCATCTGCGCCACTTCGCTGCCGTACAGCTGCTCGACGATGCGCGTGGTGACGTAGGTGGTGAAGCCTTCGTTGAGCCACATATGCTTCCACGAAGCGTTGGTGACCAGGTTGCCCGACCACGAGTGGGCCAGTTCATGCGCGATCAGATCGACCAGGCTGCGGTCGCCCGCGATCATGGTTGGCGTGAGGAAGGTCAGGCGCGGGTTTTCCATGCCGCCGTAAGGGAACGATGGCGGCAGCACGATCATGTCGTAACGGCCCCAGCGATACGGACCATACAGCGACTCGGCCGCCTTGATCATTTTTTCCGTATCGGCCAGCTCGTATTCGGCCGCCTTGATGCGCGGCGGTTCCGCATACACGGCCGAACGGGGCCCCAGCTTGCGTACGTCCAGTTCGCCGATGGCGATCGCCAGCAGATACGAAGGAATCGGCTGCGGCATCCTGAACTTCCAGCCCCCCTTGCCGGTCGCCTTTTCATCATTCTCGGCGCTCATCACGACGCGCATGCCCGCTGGCGCATCGATGCGCGCGCTGTAGGTGAAGCGCACGGCTGGCGTATCTTGCGACGGCACCCACGAACGGGCGTTGATGCTTTGCGACTGGCTGAACATGAAAGGCAGCTTGCCCGACATGGTTTGCTGCGGCGTGAGCCACTGCAGCGCGATGGCGCCTGGCGCCGTGTGGTAATACACGCGCACTTTTTCAGGCTGGCCGGTAGTGGTGATGCGCAGCGCCTGGCCCTTTTCCGGGTCAAGCTTATCCAATTGATACGGCGCCATCTGCCAAACACCGCGCTTGTCCTGCACCTGCACCTTGGCGATCGCCAGGTCGCGCGTATCGAGCACCAGGGTAGTGGCTGCCGGATCGATCCACTTCAGCGACAGTTCGGCATAGCCGGACAGGGTCTTTTGCTTGAAGTCGGCTTTCAGGTCCAGTTGCAGGTCGCGCGTGCGTACCTGGTCGTAGCGCGCATAGCTGAGAGGATCGGCGTGCGCGGCCAGGGTCGCCTGGCACAGTAGCGCACAGCCCAGCGCGCGCAGGAAGGTCAAAGTTTGCATGGTCGTCTTTTGAATGATTGCGAAAGCACCGGCAAGTGTACGCCGGGCGTCGCGCAGAATAGCACTTCCGGCGCGACGCTGGCGGAAAAATCCACGTCCCGGGATTTTTGGAGGGCTGGTGCGCGTGATTGCATAAATATATAAAATATTGTATATTGCAACCATGGACGGCGCCAAACCAGTGGTGTTCAGAGGCAGCTCGCTTGCGGATCTGCGCGGCTTTCCACAGCCCGCGAAAAATGAAGCAGGCTACCAGCTACATCAAATCCAGCATGGGCAAGATGCGGATGACTGGAAACCCATGAAAACGATAGGCCCTGGCGCCAATGAAATTCGTATTCGCGATAGCTCTGGTGCCTTCCGCGTCATCTATGTGGCTAAATTTATGGATGTAATCTATGTCCTGCATTGTTTCCAGAAAAAATCTCAGCGAACCAGCCAGATGGATATTCATCTGGCTCAATCACGCTACAAGGACTTATTAAAAGAACTCAAAATGAAGGAGCTCAACGTATGAGCCAAGAAAAATTCTCCAGCATCTGGGACGCTATCGCCGACACGCCAGATGCCAGCGCCAATCTGCATGTGCGTGCCGAACTGATGATGGCGCTGAAAAACCATCTCACCCGCAGCGGTTTGACCCAAATAGAGGCTGCCAAGGTTTTCGGTGTGACCCAGCCGCGCATCTCCGATCTCTTGCGCGGCAAGATCAACCTTTTCTCCATCGATACCCTCGTCAATATGGCGGCGGCAGCGGGCATGCGGGTAGCCTTGCAACTGGAGCTGGCAGCGTAAGCATCTCACCGCCTATTTGGCCTCCACGCCCTTCAACGGCGTATTGAAATCCTTCATCAGATTATTCTTGTCGCGGTCCTGCTTGAACAGTTCCAGGCGCGATGGCGTCACTTTGCGCGGCCAGGCATTGTTGCTGGTGTCGATGTCGGCCGTTTCCCAGTACGGGTCCTGCACCAGCCCCACCATGGGTTCATCGGTGATAATCACCTTGCTGATCTTTTTCGGGCTATAGCGCCACACTTCGGCCGGTACGCGCTCGACGATCTTCTTGCCGCTGGCCAGTGTGATTTCCAGGATCAGCGGCATCACCAGCCCGCCCAGGTTGGAAAAATCGACCAGGTAGAGATGCTTGCCCTGGGCGCGCTGCTCCAGCAGCTGGCGCTCCCACGGTTCCAGTCCCTCACGCTCTTCCAGATAAGCGTTGCGGTCCTTGTTGGTGACGGTATAGTCGTCGTGCTCGTTATAGAAATCCTTGAGTGCCGGGTCGCTATCGACTTTCTTCGGCAGCAGCTTGTTGCGCTGGCTGGATATCGAGATGGGCTGGGCAGCCTTCTGCGCTTTTTTCCACGCCTTTTCGATCTCGGGATCCTTCGTGCTGACGCCATATTCGCTGATGCCATCGATGCTGATATCGACCGCGTCGGTCGTATAAAACCAGCCGCGCCAGAACCAGTCCAGGTCGGTGCCGGACGCATCCTTCATGGTGCGGAAAAAGTCGGCGGGTGTCGGCCGCTTGAACTTCCAGCGGCGCGCATATTCCTTGAAGGCGAAGTCGAACAGCTCGCGTCCCAGGATGGTTTCGCGCAGGATATTGAGGGCGGTAGCCGGCTTGTCGTAGGCATTCTGCGGCAGCAGCAATACCGACTCGGGATTGGTCATGATCGGCACCTGATTCTGGCTGCGCATAGTGTCGACGATCTTGCGCGGTTCGCCATTCCAGGACGGGTAATCCTCTTCCCAGGCCTGCTCGGCCAGGTACTGCAAAAACGAGTTGATACCCTCGTCCATCCAGGCCCACTGGCGTTCATCGGAATTGACCACCATGGGGAAATAATTATGGCCCACCTCATGGATGATCACGCTGATCAAGTCATATTTCGCCGTCTTCGAATACGTGACGGCGCCCGTCTTCTTGTCTTTCACGGGACGCCCGCCATTGAACGAAATCATCGGATACTCCATGCCGCCCACCGCGCCGTTGACGGAAATCGCGTTCGGATAGGGATAATCAAAACTGTACTTGTTGTACTGCTCGATGGCGTGCACCACCGCGCGCGTGCTGTATTGCTGCCACAAGGGATTGCCCTCTTTCGGATAAAACGACATGGCCATCACGCGCTTGCCGCCGCTGTCGAGTCCCTGCGCATCCCAGATGAATTTACGGCTGGACGCCCACGCCACGTCGCGCACATTGACCGCCTTGAAGTGCCAGGTTTTGGTATCCGTGCTGCGCCTTCTTTCAGCCGCCAGCGCTTCTTCCGGCGTAATCACCAGCAGCGGCGTCGCGCTGTTTTTCGCTTTTGCCAGGCGTTCGCGCTGCACTGCGCTCAGCACCGTGGACGCGTTCTGCAACTCGCCCGTGGCAGCCACCACATGGTCGGCGGGCACTGTCAGGTACAGTTCGTAGTCGCCAAATTCCAGCGCAAATTCACCGGTGCCCAGGTACTGCTTGTTTTGCCAGCCCACCGCGTCATAGTAGGCAGCCATGCGGGGGAACCACTGTGCGATCTGGAAAATCGTATTGTCTTCCTCCGGGAAGTGCTCGTAGCCGGAACGCTCGACCAGCACCTTCTGGTCATTGATGTTGTAGGACCAGGCGATAGTAAAACTGATACTCTGGCCAGGCGCCAGCGCCACCGGCAAATCGATGCGCAGCATGGTCTGGTTGATGACGTAAGGCAGGGGCTTGCCGGCATCCGACGT
The DNA here is from genome assembly GCF_049319705.1 of Janthinobacterium sp. Mn2066. Lineage (NCBI taxonomy): Bacteria > Pseudomonadati > Pseudomonadota > Betaproteobacteria > Burkholderiales > Oxalobacteraceae > Janthinobacterium > Janthinobacterium sp. Mn2066. The sequence continues at coordinate 307,330 of NZ_JBMOUF010000006.1, forward strand.
CACGGCGCTCAAGTTAAAGCCGCCATCGAATGCGCGGCCCGCGTGGATCGCCCGTAAATCCTCGAACTTCAGCGCTTCATCCTCATTGCCACTCAACCAGGCCTGGCGCGACGGCGCGCTCAGGACACGGCGCTGGTCGGCATCCTTGCGTATGCCATTCTGGTCCAGCTGCAGCCACAGGTAATTCAGGCTGTCGGGCGAGCGATTGTGATAGGTGATCTTTTCGCTGGCCGTGATGGCGCGGCGCTTTTCATCGAGCGTTGCGTGGATCACATAGTCGGCACGCTGCTGCCAGTAGGCGTGACCGGGCGCACCGGACGCCGTGCGATAGGTGTTCGGCGTGGGCAGGATTTCTTCCAGCTGGCGAAACATGTCGTCGAACGGCGGGGCGCCGGCACACAGGCCGGGCAAAGCGGTCAACCACAGCAGACAAGGGAGCAGAGCGCGCAAGTTAAAAGACACCGGAGAACGCATGGACAGTCCATAGGATAGTTGAAAAAACAAGATCCATTTTAAGTCCAGCCTGTTTTCAAAACGATCATTTTCTGTGTTGTCGGCAGCTGACAACAGGCGCTTGCCGCACTGGCGCGAAAGCGGCCATCGGCGTATGATTCGCCTCGAACATTGGGGAGTAGTCGTCTTGCGGTCCTGCCGCGGGAACCTGTATCAACATAATTGGCCCGCAGGCCATGGTGCAGGTGGTTGAAAAACTTGACGAGACCATTGATCCAGGGCGGCCGCATGGGCCGGAGTCGCCCGTGGATCATTGGTTAATTCGTCCGGCCCACGTACCTCTTGCAATCTCATGGAAGCATTCCTCATCTCCACCGGCATCGTCGGTCTCGCTGAAATCGGCGACAAAACCCAACTCCTGGCCTTCCTGCTGGCCGCCAAATTCCGCAAACCCCTGCCTATCGTGCTGGCGATACTGGCCGCCACCATCGTCAACCATGCCTTTGCCGCCGCCGTCGGCGCCTGGATCACCAGCATGCTGGGGCCCGATGTGCTGCGCTGGGTGCTGGGCGTCTCCTTCCTCGTGATGGCGGCCTGGACCCTGATCCCGGACAAGATCGATGAAGACGACACCAAGCTGGCCAAATATGGCGTGTTCCTGACCACCCTGATCGCCTTCTTCATGGCGGAAATGGGCGACAAGACGCAAGTGGCGACGGTTGCCCTGGCAGCCCGCTACCACGACGTCTATTCCGTCGTGCTGGGCACCACCGTCGGCATGATGCTGGCCAATGTACCGGCCGTCTACCTGGGCGACAGGATCGCCAACAAGGTCTCGCTGCCGCTGGTGCACGGCATCGCGGCCATCGTCTTCGCCATCCTGGGCGTGGCGACCTTGCTGGGTGCAGGCAAGCTGCTGGGTTTTTAGATCCTTAACAGCACGCTGTATTCCCGCCCCTCGTCAAGCAGGGGGATGCTGTCGCCGTCCACTGCCACGCCATCGAGCGACAGGCCGGTTTGCTGGCCCTGGGCTTTTTCGATGGTGATGGCATAACTGCTGGCGCCGTAGCGGTAATGCAGCTTGTAGCGATCCCAGCCGGCTGGCATGCATGGCCTGATGTGCAATTGATTACCTTCGCGCGTCAGGCCCAATAACGACTCGACGATCAGCCGGTACAGCCAGCCCGACGACCCCGTGTACCAGCTCCAGCCACCGCGCCCCACGTGGGGCGCCACGGCGTACACGTCGGCCGTCACCACATACGGTTCGACCTTGTAGCGCGCCGTCGCCTTTGCGTCGGCGCCGTGGCGCACCGGATTGATCATGCGCAGCAGCTCCCACGCCTTCTCTCCTTCGCCCAGCCGGGCAAAGGCCATCGCCGTCCAGATGGCGGCGTGCGTGTACTGACCGCCATTTTCGCGCACGCCGGGCACGTAGCCACGGATGTAACCCGGGTTGAGGGCGGATTTATCGAACGGCGGATCAAGCAATTGAATCACACCCGAATCGCGGCGTACCAGGCGTGCATCGACCTGGCGCATGGCGCCAGCCACGCGTTCCTTGTTGGCTGCACCTGACAACACGCCCCAGCTTTGCGAGATGGAATCGATCTGGCATTCTTCATTCTCGTGCGATCCCAGCGGCGTGCCATCATCGAAATAAGCGCGCCGGTACCATTCGCCGTCCCAGGCGTTGGCTTCGACATTGGCCGCCAGTTTCACCGCCTCATCTCGACAGAACTGGGCAAACGTTGCGTCGCCGCGCAGCACGGCCACTTCGGCAAAACGCTGCAGCACTTCATACAGGAAGAAGGCCAGCCACACGCTTTCACCCTTGCCGTGTTCGCCCACCTTATCCATGCCGTCATTCCAGTCGCAAGAGCCCATCAGCGGCAAACCGTGCACGCCCATGCGCAAGCCGTGGCGTATGGCCCGCACGCAGTGTTCGTACAGGTCGGCCGATTCGCCCGAACGCACCGGCAGGTCGTAGTACGAATCTTCTTCCGGCTTGACGGCGCGCCCCTCGATAAACGGCGCTACTTCAGACAAGACATTCAGGTCGCCGGTAGCGATCACATAGCGGCAGGTCGCCAGCGGCAGCCACAGGTAATCGTCCGAGCAATGCGTGCGCACGCCCCGGTCCGCTGGCGGATGCCACCAGTGCTGCACGTCGCCTTCCACGAACTGGTGGGCAGCGCACAGCAGCAGATGGCCACGCAGCAGTTGCGGGGCAGTGTGCACCATCGCCATCGCATCCTGCAACTGGTCGCGGAAACCATAGGCGCCGCCGGACTGGTAGTAGCCGCTGCGCGCCCACAGCCGGCAGGCGATGGTCTGGTACATCAGCCAGCCATTGGCGATCACGTCCAGCGATGGCTCCGGCGTTTCGATGCGCACGGCGCCCAAGGTGGTGTCCCAGTAGGCGCGTACTTTTTCCAGCGTGCTGCGGGCCGTCTCCTTGCCGACATAACGCTGCACCATGGTGCTGGCATCGGCATTGCGGCGCCCGCCCACGCCGAGGATAAAGACGATTTCGCGCTCCTGGCCCGGTTGCAGTTCAAATGGCACCTGGATCGCCGCGCACGGGTCCAGGCCCGTGCCCGCCTTGCCGGATAAACGCACCCGGCGCAAGGCGGCTGGCTGCGCCATGCTGCCATTGCGGCCGATGAATTCATTGCGGTCGCAGGTGATGGAGCGGATGCTGGCGTCGGTGTTGAAAAAGCCGACACGGCCCGAAAACTCCGTGTTGTAGTTATTGCGCGCAAACAGGGCGCCGCTGACGGTGTCGACCTCGGTCACCGCGTGCATGCTGGACTTGGGACGCAAATCGGCCAGCACCCATTCCACATACCCCGTGACGGACAAACGGCGCGGCACGCCGCTGTCATTGCGCACCTTGATCACCGAATATTTGATGGCGGCGTCCAGCGCCACATAGGTGGTCAGCTCGGTGGTGACGCCCCCTTCGCTGTGCTCGAACACGCTGTAGCCGAAGCCGTGGCGCGTCACGTAATCGCCGCTGCCCCGTGCCGGCAGGGCCGCTGGCGACCAGAAATGCCCGCTCTGCTCATCGCGCACATAAAACGCTTCGCCCGACAGATCCGACACCGGGTCGTTATGCCATGGCGTGAGGCGAAATTCATGCGCATTTTCGCTCCAGGTATACGCCTGGCCGCTCTCGGACACCACCGTGCCGAATTGGGCGTTGGCCAGCACATTCGACCACGGCGCCGGGGTCTGCTGCGTATCGCTGGTGGTGATCACATATTCGCGGCCATCGGGGGTAAAACCACCGAGGCCGTTTTCCAGGATCAGTTCGCGCTCTGCCGCGCGGTGCGGCAGCGACGGCTGTTCGCGGCTGGTGTCCTGCATCAAAGGCGGCATGCGCAGCACGGGGCTGGCAGGCCGCTTGACCTGCTCGGCCAGGGTGCCGCGCGTATCGCTGATGATGGCGCGCGCCACCGATTGCAGCAGGATGCGGTCTTCATTGGCGATCTGTTCGGCCAGGCGCACGAAAATGCCACCCGGCCGGTCGACCGCCTGCGCATCGATGCCGGAAGCAATCAGGCCCATGATCTGGTCGTGCAGCAGCTGGCGGTAGCCCGACTGGTCTTCGTACCAGATCACCAGGTCCACCACCAGACCTTTCAGCCGCCAATACGCGTGCGCCTGCACCATCTGGCGCGCCAGTTCGATATTGGCCGGATCGCGTATCTGCAGCAGCACGATGGGCAAGTCGCCCGAAATCGCATACGCCCACAGTCCGGACTGGCCGCGCTGGTTCTTGATCAGGACACTCGCTTCGGCGCGCAGCGCGGCATTCGGATAAATCACCGCATTGGCCAGGCGCGCATACAGCTGCGCGTCGCCTTCGCTGGCATTGAGCTGGCGCAGCACCACCTGGCTATGCGTCCACGCCAGTTCGAACACGCGGTCGGCCAGATGGCGGTCCTGGTATTTGTCGATCAGGTGCAGCGCCGCATCGCGCTGCTCGGCCATGCCGGTCACGCTATCGACGGTGATGGCCTGGTCCGGCTCCAGGGTGATCACATAGCGGATCGCCACGATGGGATCGAGCACGGAACCCTGGCCACCGCTCAAGGGGCCGCTTTCCTGCAGCGCCAGCGGCAGTTGCGCCGTGTTGCCACGGCCGATGAAGCGTGCACGGTCCGTCTCGAACGACACTCCATAACGGTCAGCGTCATGCACCGTCATCACATGCAGCAGCCACGGCATCTGCTCGTCTTTCGAGCGGGGACGGCGCGTGCATAAAATGGCATTTTCCTGCGGCAGGATTTCCGTCTGCACGAACAGCTTGCTAAAGGCGGGATGGGCGGCATCGGCCGGCGCCGGCGCCATCACCACTTCGGCATAACTGGTGATTTCTATGTGCCGCTGGCGGTTCGAATTATTGCTGATGCGCGTGCGGCGGATTTCGATATCGTCCTCGGGCGAGACGACGATTTCCGTGTACAGGTCCAGGCCATGGTCGGAGCGGCGGAACTCGGCGCGCCCTTCCGAAAAAATCACTTCGTATTTTTTCGGATCGACCAGGGTCGGCTGGTACGTGGTCGACCAGACGGCGTCGTCGTCGAGGTCGCGCAGGTAGCAGAAATTGCCCCAGTGATCGCGCGTGCTGTCTTCGCGCCAGCGCGTCACGGACAAGTCTTTCCAGCGGCTGTAGCTGCCGCCCGCATTGCTGACCATCACGTGATAGCGGCCATTCGACAGCAGCTGCGTTTCGGGTACGGCGCTGTTGGCTTGCGTGAGGATACGCATCGGCATGGTCTGCTCGGCCGCGCCACTGCGCAGCACGGCCAGTTCAGCCGTGTTCGAATAAAAGGCGCCCGCCTGCGGCGTGCGTTCCTGCAGCACCAGCAAGGCCGATTGCAGCAGCGGATCGGACTCGAAACGGCGCTGCATCGGGCGGTCGTGCAGCAGGTAGCTGAGGGCCAGGAAACCCATGCCCTGGTGGTGCACCATGAACGAGCGGATCACGGCGCTGCCCTGCCCGCGCGGCAAACGCGCCGTGGTGAAATCGACGGCCTCGAAGAAACCATAACGGCCCATATAGCCGGCCGCCTGCATGCGCTGCAGGTTCAGGCACGACGCTTCCGGCTGCACCATCAAGCCCATCATCGAGGCATACGGCGCGATCACCAGGTCGTCGGCCAGGCCCCGCTTCAAGCCCAGGCCCGGCACGCCAAAGGCACGGTACTGGTAATTGAGGCTGGCGTCGACCGTGTTGTAGCCGGACTCGGAAACGCCCCACGGCACGTCGCGCTGGCGGCCATAATCGATCTGCGCCTCGATCACGGAGTGATAGGTCTGGTCGAGCAGGGTATTCGGGTAGTTCGGCATCACCAGCAGCGGCATCAGATACTCGAACATCGAGCCGCTCCACGACAGCAGCACCGGCTGGCCAGCCACCATGCACAGTTGCCGGCCCAGCGCAAACCAGTGCTCTTGCGGCAACTGGCCCTGGGCGATGGCGATGAAACTGGCCAGGCGCACTTCAGACGCCAGCAAGTCGTAATAACTGGGGTCGAGACGCCGCTCGCTGACGTTGTAGCCAATCGAGAGCAGCTTGGTCGACGGGTTGTACAGGAAGGCGTATTCGATCTGCGCAAAGTCGCGCGCCTGGCTTGCCGCCTGGGCGATGTCGCGCAACTGGCGGTTCGCCTGTTCGCGCCCCTGCGCCAGCAAGGCTGCCAGTTCCTGCGGCGTGCCGTCGGGCGCTTCCATGTTCGCCAGTTCGCGCAGGGTGGGCACGCGCTCAAAGGCCGCGTCCAGTCCCGATTGCGCGGACCACGGCGCCAGCAACAGCAGTTCGGCCAGGGCGGTGCGGCACTGGCGCGCCAGCGCGCCCGACCACATCGCCGACTCGCCGTCGGTATCGCCATCCGGCAGCGCCTGCGACAGCAGCGTTTCCGCCGCCTCGCTGGCCCGCTGCAGATAGGCATGCCACGCCGGCAGGGTGTCCGGTGCAGCGTTTTTTTGCAGCAGGACCAGTGCATCGCGTATCACGGGCACTGCGCGGCCGTGGCCCTCGGCGATCAGGGATTGCTGCAGCACTTGCGCGGTGGTGGCGATACCGTGGACCAGTTGTGCGCCGAAGATGGGCGCGTCATACAGTTCCACCAGCCCCGGCTGCAAGGTCATCAGGTGGCCGGACAGGTTGCCGCTGTCCACCGTCGAGATATACATGGGCTGCAGCGCTTTCATCGTCTGCGTGTCGTACCAGTTATAGAAATGGCCCTGGTAGCGTTCCAGCTCGCCCATGCTGCGCAAGGTGGCGCGGCTGCGCTCGACCAGCTGGCCCATGGTCAGATAGCCGAAATCGTAGGCGCTCAGGTTGGCCAGCAAGGCCAGGCCGATATTGGTCGGCGAGGTGCGGTGGGCCACCACCTGGGTCGGATGCTCCTGCATGTTATCGGGCGGCAGCCAGTGGTCGTCGGGGCCGACAAAGGTCTCGAAATACGCCCAGGTCTTGCGCGCCACGCCATGCAAAAAGACGCCCTGCTCGGCCGACAGGCGCGCCACGGCGCGCTCGATGGGACGGCTGATCCACCAGGCGATGGCCGGCGCGGCTAGCCACAGCAGCAGGATCACAAAGGCGGCCGGCAAGGCTTGCGGACGCCAGTACAGCAAGCCACCGGTGGCCAGCAGCGCCAGCACGGGCGAGCACCACATGGCTTGCCAGCTATCGCTTTGCCGGCCGGTGGACGTATGCAGATTCGAGGCACGCCAGTCGAGCAGATGCTTGTGCGACACGCCCAGGCGCCACAGCGTGCGGACAATCGCATCGAGGCTGACATAGGCTTCGTAGGGCAGGAACACCAGGGTCAGCATGGCGTGTGAAAACTGCACGCTAGCGCGCCGCTCAAACGCGGCCAGATGCTGGCGCCATAAGGTGTCGCGCGGCTTGCGCAGCAAATCGTAGAGCGCCGACACCACCGGCGGCAGGAAGATGATGGCCAGCACGGCCACGCTCCAGAACGCCACTTGCGGCATCACCGCCCAGACCAGCAGCAAGGACAAGGTCGTGGCGGGCGCCACCACGCTGCGGCGCAGGTTATCGAACAGCTTCCAGCGCGACAGCATCGACAGGGGATTGCGTTCGCGCTTGCCGGCACGGCCAGGCACGCGGCCCAGCAGCCAGCCGATCAATTGCCAGTCGCCGCGTATCCAGCGCTGGCGGCGGCTCACGTCGGCGTCATAGCGGGCCGGATATTCTTCGTACAGTTGCGAGTCGCTGAGCAGGCCTGCGCGCAGATAACAGCCTTCCAGCAAATCGTGGCTGAGGATTTTATTGTCGGGCAGGCGCTGGCCCAGCACGCGCTCGAACATGTCGAGATCGTAGATGCCCTTGCCGATGAACGAGCCTTCATAAAACACATCCTGGTACAGGTCGGACACCGTGCGCGTGTACGGGTCGATACCCGGTTCGCCGCCGCACAGCAGTTCGTAGCGCGAAGCGTTTGCGCTGGGCAGCGCTACGGCCACGCGCGGCTGCAGGATACCGTAGCCAGCCACCACGCGGGTGCCGGCCGCATCGAGCACTGGCCGGTTCAGCGGGTGCATCATGGTGGCGATCAGCTGGCGCGCCGCGTCGCGCGGCAGCTGCGTATCGGTGTCCAGCGTGATCACGTATTTGATGGTGCGCAGGCCGCGCAATTCGCCTTCCACCAGGCTGAATTTATCGCGTCCTTCACCGCGTAAAAAGGCGTTCAGGTCCGACAGCTTGCCCCGTTTGCGCTCCTGCCCCATCCACGCATTTTGCTGCGAGTTCCACAGGCGGGGCCGGTGCAGCAGCAGGAAAGGGCCCACCTGGCCCAGGTCTGCACGCTCGGCCGGATCGCCGTTTTCCTTGTACGGCTGGCCTTCCACGCGGTATTTGTCATTCAGGCTGCGGATGATTTCCTGCGCCTGCTGCAGCAAGGCCGCATCGCCAGGCAAAGTCTGCGTGGGCGCATCGACAAAATCCGTCAGCAGGCAGAAACGCAGGTTAGGGTCGCGGTTGGCCAGGTAGCGCACTTCCAGCGCTTCGCATAGCTGCGCCACATTCTCGGCGCTGTACAACAGCGTCGGCACGACCACGATGCCGCGCGCATCGGACGGCAAGCCGCCCGTGTAATCCATGCGCGGCAAGGGGTGCGGCGACGTCAGCAAGGTCGCCACCCAGTTCACCACCGCCACGGCCAGCTGGCTGCTGCCCAGCACGCACAAGACGCCCACCAGCGCCAGCAGCCAGCCATGCACGCCGTTGCGGGCAGCATGGTCGAGCAAGAGTGCAGTGGCGGCCAGGGTCACGAAAGCGATCGAGCCCAGGTAGACGGCCAGCGGCGCCGCACGCGCCGTATGCTGCAGCGCCTCGATGAAAGGCAGTTTGGCGCCGGCCTGTTTTTCCAGTATCAAGACACCCTTGTCGACCAGGTAAAAGCCGATATGGGCGCGGCGGACATCGTTGCCGTTGCCATGCGTGTGCGCCAGCTGCACCGCCATTTCCGCCACTTCCACTTCGCTGCGCTCACTGCGCTTGGCGATACGCTCGATGGCGTGCCGGTAACTGTCGCGCGTGGCGAAATCCATCGCGCCATAGGTGCCGGCCGGGTCCAGGCGCAAGGTTTGCTCGACCACGCTCATGGTCTCGACGAATTCCTGCCAATCCATGGTGCCCAGGAAGCGCAGGCTGACGATACTGTTCGAGATCGAGACCTGGTCCGCCGCCTGCTGTCCGATCTCGGCCTGGATCTGCTGCTCTATCGTCAGCCCCGATTCGGCCAGGCGGTGCGTCAGCCACGACAGGGCCAGGGTCAGCGACGCGCTTTGCCCTTGCAGGCGGCGCGCCAGTTCGGCCACGAAGGCGCTGGTGATGGGCGGATTCGAGCGCGCCATGTCGGCCACCAGCAGGATCAGGCCACTGGGATTGCGCTCGGCGATCTCCGTCATCTGGTCGGCCCAGGTATTGGCCAGGTCGCGCTGCATGCGGTCGTCGGCTACGCGCGCGGCCACGCGGCGCAGGTTTTCAATCAGCGCCAGGCGCAGCATGATGGGCACGGCCCACAGTTCGCCCAGGGTCAGGGTCGCCACATCTTGATACGCCTCGACGAAATGGCACAGGTTTTCCAGGTCCACATGGCCATCGCCATGCGAAATGATTTCCAGCGCAATCTTGTAGACGCGGGGACAACCGACATCGAGGCCCGACGTCAGGCGTGGCAATTCCTTGCTGTAATTTTTCGGCAGATGGCGGCGCGTGGTGCGGATCTGCTCTTCGATCAGGTAAAAATTATCGAGCAGCCATTCCGAGGCGGGCGTAACCTGGCGCCCGCTTTTCACGGTGGCAGTCAACTCATTGACGGTGGCCGTGATCAGGGCCGCGTTATCGGCCAGGCGCGCCAGCAAGCGGTCTCGGCCATGGCGCCTGCCCACCGCATGGCCGATGGCCACGTTCTTGCCATGGGCCGCCATTTGCATGGCGCTGAACAATTCCGAACGCAGCGGCAAGTCGTCGTCGCGCGCGGTGTCGAACATGAAGGAGGAAGGGGATGGGTCTTGAAAAACGTCTTTGAGACGGGACAGTTTTTCCTTGACGGCGGCGGTGTACTCTTTCAACTTGGGCCTCGCTCGGTGCGCGCATAACATGATGAGCCGCAAGCAACGGTGCGCCACCGTCGTGTCTGAGGTGGAAAACGTAGCGCCGTGGCGTGGCGGTCTATCTCGGGGTTAGGGAGATTTTCTGAACTTCATCGTAGGGGTGCGTGCCGCGCAAGACCGTGCGCTAGCGTACAAAGCCCGCGCATTATCGCTCTGTCGTGGAGGAAATTCGGCGGGGAGAATACGGAAAGATTCTTTGAGGAAATTAACGCCCTGTAGCACAGCATGGCAGCCATGCAACAGGGTGTCAGACTCAGGTGAAAGCAAACTGCCTCAGGCAGCGATCGCCAGGGTCTCGCGCATCGCGGCGGCCATGGCCAGGCCGCCGTTCAGTTGCCATGCGGCACTGTGGCCCAGGCTGCGCAGGCAGGCGCTGGCGCGCGCGCTGCGATTGCCGCTGCGGCAAAAAAACACCAGCGGCCGCTGTGGTTGCTCCAGCCAGGCGCCGACCTGTTCCGCCAGGCGGCTCAGCGGTACGCTGTGCACGGCCAGGCCCTCGAACACATCGTCCACGCAAGCGGCCTGCTCATGGCCTTCGCGCACGTCCACCAGGATCGCATCGCGGTGCTGCTGCAGGAAGGCGGAGAGATCCTTGGCATCGAGCTGCAAGGGAGCCGACGCTGGCTGGCTCAGCACGGCACGCAGGGTGCTGCACAGCTGATCGCCGCGGGCGGAACACAGCACGGTGTCGGGCGTGAGCATGCCCTGGTCCAGCAAGCTGACAAGTGAAGCAGCCCCCAGCGTACCGGTAAAGGCAAACTCCAGACCCAGCACATACACGTCCTGCCCTTCGCAATCGACACGGTGCAAGCGCTGCTGCCCCAGCATCAGTGCATCGTCTGCAGCGATATCGCCGACCTGTTCCAGCCCCAGCGCTTGCAGCAGGGCCTGGCGCGCCGCGCCCTGGTCGGCCGGCACAGACGTGTACACGATGGCGCGCACGCTGTAGCCCTGGCAGCGCAGCAAGGCGGCCAGGCGCGGCACCAGCGCGGCCAGCGGGTCGATGATCACGCAGGTGGCGCTGGCAGCGTCGCTGATCAGCCAGGTGCTGGCGCCGTCAAACGTCAATTGCAGCACGCCGTCGTGCGGTACCGGCGATGAGGCGGACGGCAGCAGGCAATTGCTGCGCAGCGCCTCGCCGCAGCGCTCGATACGGGCGCACGCTTCCGTGATTGTTTGCGCATCGATCAAGGGACCGAAGGACATGCGGATAGCCGAGCTGGCGCGCCATTGCGGCACGTTCATGGCTTCCAGCACATAACTGGGGAGAGCCTTGGCGGCCGAACAGGCACTGCCGGAGCTGACGCGCACGCGGGCCGCATCGAACAGGTCCAGCAATTCTTTCGACGACAGGCCGGGTACGCTGAAGTTGAGCGTGGTCGGCAGCGACAAGGCCAGCGGCATATTGAAGACGATGCCGGGGAAAGCCCGTTCCAGGCTGGCTACCAGGCGCTCGCGGAAGATGGACAGTTCGGCATGGCCACGGAAGGTCTTGCCGTCGTCGAGCGCGGCCAGCACGGCGCCCAGGGCGGCGATGCCAGTCATGTTTTCCGTGCCCGAACGCAAACCGGCTTCCTGGCCACCGCCCATCAGCAAGGGCGTGAATGGTGCACCGTTGCGCACATACAGCATGCCGATGCCCTTCGGTGCATACAGTTTGTGGCCGGAAAACGGCGCGTAATCGATGCGCGTGGCGGCCAGGTTCAGCTTGAGCTTGCCCAGCGCCTGCACGCAATCGACCATCCAGTAGGCATCGGCGCCGTGCTGCTGCAGCAATTGCGCAATCGCCGTCAGGTCGCTGATGACACCGGTTTCATTGTTGGCCGCCATGGTGCACAGCATGGCCGTGTCGCCGATGAGCTCGCCCAACACCTGCAGATCATGGCGGCCCTGCGCATCGACGGGCAGCTTGCGCAATTCCAGGTTCAGTCCCAGCAAACGGTTCCAGTGCGCCAGGGCTTCCGGCACGGCCTTGTGTTCGGTCGCACCATACAACAGCAGGCTGCCGATGTGCTTGCCTGCAGCGCGGCGTTCGCGCAGCGCGCACAGCGCCGACAGCACGGCCGTCTGGATGCCCTCGGTGGCGCCGCTGTTGAACATCAGCCTGCCGTCACCCGTGCCCAGCAGGTGGCTGGCGCGGCGGCGCACGCCATCGAGCAGCGCTTTCGCCTGCAGTCCCGTAGCATGTGTGCTGCTGGGGTTGCCGTAGCCTTGCTCCATCGCCTGTTTTGCGGCGGCGACGGCGGCGGGCAGCACGCTGGTGGTGGCGTTGCTGTCGAGGTAGATTTCAGTGTGCATGGTGGTATCAGAAAATTGCTGGCGAATAGACAGCTTAACGAATTCGCTCCGTCAATATATACCAAAAATTCCTGCGTATGCCATCACATAAAGCATATTCATTTTATTTTAAGTCATTACACAGCATAAGATCACTATCCGTCGTCGATGAACTAATTTCCTATGGCTAACTTATTGTATAGTTGCCTTTTCGTTCATCCCGCCTCGATGCCGTTTGCGCCATGCCAGACCACCTGCTGCTGATCGAAGACGACTTGCCGCTCGCTGCGCTGACGGCGGAATTCCTGCGCGCCGAAGGCTTGCGCGTCAGCGTAGTCCATCGTGGCGACGAAGCGGTCGCGGCGATCGAACAGCAGCAACCGGCGCTGGTGATCCTCGACGTGATGCTGCCGGGCCTGGACGGTTTCAGCGTCTGCCGCCAGATCCGCGCCGCGTATCCCGGCCTGATCCTGATGCTGACCGCACTCGATGAAAACCATGAACAATTGACCGGCTTCGACGCCGGCGCCGACGATTTTGTCGTCAAGCCAGTCGATCCGCTGGTCTTGCTGGCACGCATACGGGCCATGCTGCGGCGCCATCCCGGGCAGGCGCGGCGCCTGGATTTCGGCCGTTTCAGCCTTGACCTACACGGCCAGCAAGCCACGCTCGATGGCGCCCGCCTGCATTTTTCCACCGCCGAATTCGAGTTGCTGGCCATCTTTGCACGCCACGCCGGGCTGCCGCTGGGACGCGAAGTGCTGCTGCAACAGCTGCGCGGCCTGGCCTATGACGGCAGCAACCGCTCGGTCGACATGCGGGTATCGCGCTTGCGCAAGAAACTGGGCGCACTCGATTGTCCCGTAACGATACAGACCGTCATGGCGCAAGGCTATCTGTTCAGCGACACCAGCGGGACACCGCATGCGGATTAAGCGTCCAGGTCTCGCAGGCGGCCTGGCCCTGCTGGCAGGCGTCGGCTGGGGCGCACTGACCGTCTGGCTGCTCTTTTTATCGGCCAAGAGCGCCGTCGGCGTCAGCGAATACAGCTTCCGCCGCCTGATGAGCGGTCCCGGTTATTTGCTGGTCGGGCAATTGCGCGGCCTGTCGGGCGAGGTGCGCGCACAGCGCCTGCAGGAATTGCAGCGGCGCTTCCAGTTCCCGCTCACCTTGGTGCCGCGCAACAGCGTTGAACTGGCGCCGGAAGCGGGCGTGATGCTCGACAATGAACACGCGGTATTGGGCGTCAGCGAAGAAATCGCGTATTACGCGCTGGACCGCGACACCTTGATCCAGTTCGGCCCGATGTGGGGCGCGGCGGCCATGGAAGACGTGCTGAACCTGCGCATCTACTGGCTGACGGCCGCCTCCGCCGCGCTGCCCTTGCCGCTGCTGTTGCTGGCGGCCTGGCAGCGCCGGCGCAAGCGCGCCGCCACCATGGCGGCACTCAGCATGTCACTGTCGCAACTGGCGCGTACGCCCGCACTGATCCTGCCCACTGGCAGTGGCGAATGGGCGCCGTTGCTGGCCGCGCTGCAACAACATGCACACAACATTGCCGCGATGGGCGAACGCCACAAGGAAGTGTCGCAAGCCGTGTCGCACGAATTGCGCACGCCGCTGGCGCGCATGCGTTTTGCGCTGGCCCTGCTGGAACGCGGCGCGGACGAAGACACCCGGCAACGCCTGCAGCAGCGCCTGCTGAAAGACATCGCCGAACTGGAATCGCTGGTGCGCGCCAGCCTGGCCTTCGCCCGCCTGGCCGACGCGCCGGCGGCACTGGCGCGCGAACCGGTACTGCTGCGCAGCTGGCTGCAGGAAGAACTCGATGCGCTGGAACTGGCCGGGCAACCGGCCGAACTGGTCATCGATACCACCGCGCGCGAACTGCGCGGCGACCGTGCACTGCTGCATTTGATCGTGCGCAATCTGCTGGTCAACGCCTGCACCTATGGCCATGGCCGGCTGCGGCTCAGCGCGGCCAACCATGGCAGTGCTCACATCGTGCTGCATGTCGATGACGATGGTCCCGGCGTGGCGCTGGAAGACCGCGACCGCATCTTCGAGCCTTTCGTGCGCCTCATGCCGCACGATGCCGAGCACACGGGCCATGGCCTGGGCCTGGCGCTGGCCAGGCGCGCCGCCCACTGGCAGCAGGGCGATATCCAGGTGACGCGCAGCCCGCTGGGCGGCGCGCGCTTCAGCCTGGTCTTGCCGCTGCGGCTGGACTGAGGCCAGCGCGTCCGTTACATCCTGTGACAGCCGGCCCGGCCGGGCACTTTTACACTGTGGCAACTAATTGCATGCGCCGCGCCGTACTGCGTGCGCATTCCCTTGCCTTGCCCACCTTACCGGAGAAATGACCATGCCTGCAATGACGCACCGTACCCTCGCCTTCGCCATCATGACCAGCATGCTTGCCGCCTGTGGCGGCGGCGACTATCAAAGCGGGCAAGCGCCGGTGAATGCCGCCGAAGTCGTGACGTCGCTGGCGCCGCAACCGTACACGGCCGGCACCATCCGCCCGAACCACGTCACCCAGGCGCAGCTGGACCAGCAGCGCCTGGCCTTTTACCAGCAATGGAAAAGCAAATATATCGCCCAGGAATGCGGCGCCGGCCGGTATTTCGTCAAGGTCAATGCGGATGGCAAGTTTTCCGGCGGCGGCACGCAGAATGGCACGCTGACGATTTCGGAAGCGCATGGCTACGGCATGCTGATCAGCGTGCTGATGGCCGATGAAGACCCGGGCGCCAAGACCGTGTTCGACGGCATGGTGGCGTATTTCCGCGATCACCAGGCCAGCTCGGGACCGGGCTTGATGGCGTGGAACCAGATCACCGGCTGCGGCAATTCCAGCGACGGCAGCAGCAGCGCCACCGATGGCGACCTCGACATCGCCTACGCGCTGCTGCTGGCGCACCGCCAGTGGGGCAGCACGGGCGCAATCAATTACCGCCAGGAAGCACAAACCGTGCTGAACGCCATCATGGCGCGCGAAGTCCACCCATCGGGCAAGCACTTGCTGCTGGGCGACTGGACCGGCACCACCGGCAAATACGGTTATGCCACCCGCACCTCGGACTTCACCCTGTCGCACCTGGCCGCCTTCGCCGCCAGCACCGGCGACGCACGCTGGAGCGCCGTGCGCGACCGCAGCTACGCCATCATCGACACCTTGCGCACCAGCTACAGCCCGCAAACCGCACTGGTGCCGGATTTTGTCGTGAACCTGAATATTGCAGCCAAGCCCGCTGCCAGCAACTTCCTGGAAGGCACGACCGATGGCCAGTACTCGTGGAACGCCTCGCGATACCCATGGCGCGTGGCGCTCGATTACCTGGTCTACGGCGACCAGCGCGCCTTCAATGCATTGACGCCCTTCAATGCCTGGGCGCGTACGCAAACGGGCAACAACCCGGCCAAGTTCGCCAGCGGCTACAAGCTGAACGGCACGCCGATCAAGGCCAACGACACCAATGAGCTGGCCTTCGTCTCGGCGCTGGGCGTGGCGGCCATGATCGCACCGGAAAACCAGGCCTGGCTGAACGCCATCTGGACCAATGTACAAGGGCGTACCCTGCAGCAGGAAGATTATTACGGCAACAGCCTGAAGATGCTGACGATGATCGGCATGACGGGACGCTGGGCCAAGCCACAATAAAGCCGCAGTAAAAGCTGGTCGTACTCTGCTAAGATCCAGGATAAATATTCTGGATCCTGGCGATAAACGACATGAACTCTCTCGACAAATTCGATTGCGCGATACTGGCTGCACTGCAGAGCGACGGCACCCTGTCGATCGCGGCCCTCAGCGACAAGATAGGCTTGTCCAGCACGCCATGCTGGAAGCGGGTCAAGCGGCTGGAAGAAGAGGGGTATATCGAGAGCCGGGTGGCGATCGTCAACCGGCAAAAAGTGGGCTTGCCGGTGACGGTGTTCGTCAGCGTGCGCACGGGCCAGCATGATGAAAAATGGCTGCGCCGTTTTGCCGCCGCCGTCATCGTCTTGCCCGAAGTACAGGAATTTCACCGCATGAGCGGCGATATCGACTATCTGCTGAAAGTCGTCACCACCGATATCAAGGGCTATGACACTTTCTACAAAAAACTGATCAAGGCAGTGCAGCTGACGGGCGTGTCATCTGCTTTTTCCATGGAGCAAATCAAGTTCACCACGGAATTGCCGCTGGAATTGATTGCCCATGGCTTGCCTGCCTGACAGTTTTACAAGGTTGGCGACTTGACCGTCGCCGCGTGCGTAAAGAAGTCAAAAATACCGCTCTCGCTCATGCGGCGCGCATTGGCCAGTTCACCGCCCTTGGTGGCGTACAGCACCTGGTTATTCTCGCTCGACACCAGCACGGCGGCAGGAATCCCCTTCTTGATCGGGTTGCCATAGGCGTTGGCCACGTCCAGGTTATGGTCGAAATTGCCCACGTCAACCTTGACGACGCGGAATTCCTTTTGCATCAGTTCCGCGTTCTTGCCTTGCTTCAATGCCTTGTCGAGCGCGCGGCAATCTTCGCACCAGTTGGCGCCAAAGATCAGCAGTACGGGCACGTGGGCCGCCTTGGCGTCGGCCAGCGCGCGGGCCACGTCGGCCTTGGCGTCGGCCGCCGTGTTGTACGGCAAGTGCTGCGCGGCGCCTGGCTCCGCCGGGGCAGGTGCGGCGGCGACGGCGGTGATGGCGGCGCCGGCAAACAGTGCACTGGCAAGCAAGGCGGAAAGGGTGGACTTGGCGGCGATACGCATATTGAATCTCCAGAGTAGGCATGAGGCAAGCTGATCCGAGCTCAGCATGCATGACTGACTAGAATATTCCTGCTCGAAAGAAATATCTACAATTAATTCACACTGTGCTTATACGAAAAACGCATAAGGCGGCCGGCAAGCCTGGCGTGTGCATGGGATAATGGACCATCAACTCCGACAATCAGACTGAGCAGCGCGATGTCCACGCGCCCTTTCCCATGAAATCTTCTTTCCTGGCACGCTGGCTGCCACAACCAAATAACGGCAGCCGCCGCGAACAATTGCGCGCCTGCGCGGGCGCCATCTGCGGCTTGCTGCTGACGGGCCTGGCTTGCCACTTCCTGCTGGCGCCCGATAGCGCCAGTATTTACCTGATCGCGCCCATGGGCGCTTCGGCCGTGCTGCTGTTTTGCCTGCCAGCCAGCCCCTTGGCCCAGCCGTGGTCCGTGGTGGGCGGCAATGTCGTCTCGGGCCTGGTGGGCGTGGCCTGCGTAAAATGGCTGGGGCCGACGGTCGGCGTGGCGGCGCTGGCCGCCTGCCTGGCGATTGCCGCCATGTTCGCGCTGCGCTGTCTGCATCCGCCGGGCGGCGCCGTGGCCCTGACCACCGTGGTGGGCGGCGCCAGCGTGCATGCGGCCGGTTTTGAATTCGTCTTCGTTACCGTACTGTGCAATTCCGCCATGCTGGTCGCCTGCGCGGTGCTGTACAACAACCTGACGGGGCGGCGCTATCCGCACAGCCAGCAACTGGTGCAGCCACATCCGCATGCCACGGCCGACACGCCGCCCAGCACGCGGCTGGGTTTTTCGCCGGACGACCTGGATGCCGTATTGCGCCAGCACAAGCAAGTGCTCGACATCAGCCGCGATGATTTGCAGGCCATCTTTTTGCAAACGGAAATGCGCGCCTACCAGCGCCGCTTCGGCGTCGTCACCTGCGCCGACATCATGTCGAAAGACGTGCTCAGCGTGGAATTCGGCACCAGCCTGGCGGAAGCCTGGCAACTGATGCGCCAGCACGCGGTGGGCGCCCTGCCCGTGCTGAACCGGGCCCGCCGCGTGATCGGCATCATCACGCAGACCGATTTCCTGCGCCAGCAGACCATGGACGATTACCACGGTCTGCGCCACCACTTGCGCCTGCTGCTGCAGCGCAGCGGATTGAGCCATGGCGACAAGCCGGAAGTGGTGGGCCAGCTGATGACGGCGTCGCCGCACACGGCCCGGCTGGCCACGCCCATCATCGATGTGCTGCCCCTGATGGCCGACGCCGGCTACCACCATATTCCCATCCTCGATGAGGAAGCGCGCCTGGCCGGCATCATCAGCCAGTCCGACCTGATGGCGGCCCTGTACGAAAGCCGCTTTGCCGAGCTGGCGGCATGACCGCGTTTCAAGCCTATCTGCATGTCGCCAACGCCGCCCCGCAGGGTCCGCTGACGGCGCATTTTTTCGGCCAGCAATTGTCGATCGCCGATCACGCCACCGCCAGCGTCGATGCGGCACAACTGCATGTCAGCGTGGGCGGCATGGATCAGCCGCAACTATTCCTCAATTGGCTTGATGACGAGGGCCGGCAAATGGCATTGCAGGCGGCCACGCCGGACGATGTCGCCATCTTGCTGGTCAGCGCACCCGCCGCACTGCAGCCCGCCTTGCACAAGCTGTGGCGCGAACGCCAGCGCAACCGGCGGCAAGTTTCCAGCTGGCTGGCCGGCGTCACGGGCGCGGCTGTCGTGGCGGCGGCCCTGCTGTGGTGGCAGGGCAACAATACCATCGCCTGGCTGGCCGGCCACATTCCCCTGTCGGCGGAAAAGCAATTGGGCGACCTGGCCCTGGCGCAAGTGCGCAGCCAGGGCGGCCTGCTGGAACAGGGGCCCGCACAGCAAACCGTGCAAGAGATCGGCCAGCGCCTGACCACGGGTTCGCGCTATCGCTACCGCTGGCTGGTGAAACAGGATGAGAGCGTCAACGCGTTCGCCATGCCGGGCGGCATTATCGTCGTGCATACGGGCTTGCTGCGCCAGGCGGCCGACCCCGGCGAACTGGCCGGCGTGCTGGCGCATGAAGTGCAGCATGTGGAACAGCGCCATTCCTTGCGGCAAATGATCAGCAGCCTGGGCTGGGGCGCGCTGGTAGGCGTGACAATCGGCGACATCAGCGCCGTGGCCGCCATGGTGGTTCACCAGGCCGGCACCCTGTATTTCAGCCGTGACATGGAAGAAGAGGCCGACCGGCTCGGTCTGCACGCCTTGCAACGGGCAAACATTCGCCCCGATGGCATGCTGACATTCTTCCAGAAACTGGGCAGCGACAAAGCCGCGCCTGGCTGGCTGTCATCGCATCCGCAAACAACAGTACGCGCACAGGGCATCGCACAGTTGATCGCCGCCAACCCTTGCCCCGGCTGTGTGCCCTTGCACAGCGAACATTGGCCAGCGATGCAAGCAAGCTTGCCGGCTGCAGCCAAATAGCCACGCTCCCTCTCGGTTTTTATGCAAACGGGCTGGGCGATGGCGTATGCTTGCGGGTCGACTGTCAGCCGCTGCGCTTATCGGCTGGTCGCCTTGAACGTCTCCCTGATTCCCCTTGCAAAGGACATAACGAATGAAGCATCGTTTTACCGCCGGCACCCTCGGCACCCTGGCCACCGCCCTGTTGTTTGCCTATGCGCCGTTGGCGCAAGCGGCGGAGTCCACCACAAAGGCAGCCGCGCCGGCGCCCGCCGTCAGCGCGCCGCAAGCCAGGCAGCAGCTGCAAGTATTGGCCGACCAGTATTACGATGCCCTCGCCCGTTTCGATCCCGTCAATGCCACGGAAAGTGGCGACAACCGTTTTGACGACCAGCTCGGCTCTTCCATCGTGCCCGCAGCGCGCGCGAAACAGTTTGTGCTGTATCACCAGTTCCAGAAGCGCTTGCGGACCATCGCCCGCCCGCAGCTGTCGCAGCATGACCAGATCAATTACGATATCCTCGACTATGAACTGGCCTCGGCCCTGAGCTTCGAGCGTTTCCCCGAACACCTGCTGCCGCTGAACCAGATGGATAGCATGCCCGTCACTTTGGCCAACTATGCGGGTGGCGAAGGCTCGCAGCCGCTGACGACCGTCAAGCAATACAACGCCTATCTGAGCCGTTTGGGCCAGTTGCCGGGCTGGATAGACCAGGCCATCGCCAATATGCGCGTCGGCATGCAAAAAGGTATCGTCTTGCCGCGCGCACTGACGGAATCGGCCTTGCCGCAATTCAAGAAACTGGTCAGCGACACGCCGCAGGCCAGCGTGTACTACACGCCGATCAAGAACTTGCCGGCCAGTTTTTCGGCTGCCGACAAGGAACGCCTGACGCAAACCTACACAGTGATCATCCAGGCCAAGCTGATGCCGGCCCTGCAGCGCCTGGCCACCTTCATGGAAAAAGAGTACTTGCCGGCCAGCCGCAGCAGCAGTGGCTGGAGCGCCCTGCCCGATGGCGCCGCCTGGTACCAGGCGCGCGTGGCCAGCGGCACCACCACCGACATGACGCCGGAGCAGATCCACGCCATCGGCCTGAAGGAAGTGGCCCGCATCCAGGAACAATTTGCCATCGTGGGACCGAAAATGGGTTACACGGGGCCAGCCTCCGGCTTGCCGACCTGGGTGGCGGCGCAAGCCAAATACCATCCGTTCAAGACGGACCAGGAAGTGCTCGATGTCTACCGCAAGCTGAACGTAGTGCTCGACAGCAAACTGCCCGCGCTGTTCACCCTGGTGCCGAAAGCGCCGCTGGACTTGCGCCTGGAGCCTGAACTGAGCCGCGACACGGCTGCCGACCACTACACGGCGCCGGCTGCCGACGGTTCGCGTCCCGGCGTGTTCTGGTCGGTCGTGACCGACCCGAAAGAGTATGGCAGCACGGGCATGACGACCCTCTTCCTGCACGAAGGCAAGCCAGGCCACCATTTCCACCTGGCGCTGGTGCAGGAAATGGACTTGCCGAACTTCCGCCGCTTTGGCGGCAACAATGCCTTTACGGAAGGCTGGGCCCTGTATGCGGAAACCCTGGGCAAGGAAATGGGCTTGTATGACGATCCGGCGCAATATTTCGGCCACCTGAATGACGAAATGCTGCGCGCCGTGCGCCTGGTGGTCGACACGGGCTTGCACAGCAAGGGCTGGACGCGCGAACAAACCATCCAGTACATGCGCGACACCCTGGGCTACGACGCCGTGGCAAAGAGCGAAACGGAACGCTATATGGCCTGGCCAGGCCAGGCGCTGGGCTACAAGATCGGCGCACTGAAAATCCTGGAACTGCGCCAGCGCGCGCAGCAGGCGCTGGGCGACAAGTTCAGCTTGCCGAAATTCCATGAAGTGGTGCTCAGCGACGGCACCTTGCCGTTGAAATTGCTGGAAGCCAAGGTAGATCGCTGGATCGCGCAGCAGAAACAAAGCTAGGCGCATCGGGCATGGGATAAAACGGCAGCGCCAGTCGGGGCTGCCGTTTTTTTCGCCGCTACACCAGCAGCGCCGCGCTCATCGAACGCACTTCCTCGGCCGATTCGGCCAGGATGCTTTGCAAGGTCTCGTTATCGATAATGAAATCGATGACGGAGTCCGACGGCGTGAGCATTTCCACGAAAGTCTGTTGCAGCGGCGATGGCACGGGTGCCAGTTGCTTGGCCAATAACAAGGTATCGAGCAGGGAATCGGGGGGTATCGCCAGCAAGCCATCGCGCAAGCCTTCGATCGCTTCGGAGACCGCTTGTGGAATCAGCAGCTTCTTCATGACTTCGCGCGAAATGATTTCTTCGGCCGACTCCATCCAGTGTTCCGCATCGTCTTCCAGCAAACCGGGAAATTCGTCGGCGCGCGACAGCAGGTAAAAGCCGCCCACTTCATGCACGATGCCGGCAAACAGGGCCGTATCGGGGTCGATATTGGTCACGCGCCGCGCCAGCACATGGGCCAGCGCCGCCACGTGCGCCGTATGTTCCCACAACTGCTCGGCCTTCAAGCGCAGCTGGGGATCGATGATCTTGCTGCCGAACTGGCGCACCACCATGGCCGCCACCAGCGCATACAGGTTGCGGTAACCCATGCGCATGACGGCCGCGCGCACGCTGGTCACGGGCGCCGCCGCGCCACGGCTGTACACGGCCGAGTTTGCCAAGGCCACCGTGCGCGCCGCCAGCAACGGCTCGGCCAACACCAGCTTGATGGCCAGGTCGATATGGCAGTCCGGTTCGGACAAGGCCAGTTGCAATTTCAAGGCGGCATTAACGCTGGTAGGGAAAGTCAATTCCCCGCGTACCGCCTGGGAAACGATCAAGCCGAATGCCTGTAATTTATTCATCATACGCTCACTCCGCCTCTGTTTTTATTCTCATTACTTATTCTCATCACTTATTTTAAAATTCAGTAATCAGTCATGACCTTATAACAGAAACATGTATATCCGGCCGGACTCAAGAATAAACATCCTGTATTTCCAATGCCGCCAATATCGCAGCATCGCCGATCACAAATAATTTCGGCTGCTGTAATACTTGCAGCAGAAATGGCTGGCCTTCGCGCAAGCGGCGCCGATAATCGGCCAAGGTATATAAGTTGGGATTGATTTTACGGCGCAAGGTTCGTTCGGCAGGCGCCAATCGCGTCAGGATATCGCCATAATTGGCCTCTTCCCCCACCAGCAGCAACTCGACCGGATCACCCGGCACATCCTGCCCCCTGGCTGTTACGCCATACACAAAAGCCAGTTGCAGTTGGGGCGATAAGGGAGCCAGGCTGGTGCTCAGCACGCCAACCAGGCCAAACGTCTTTTGCACCAGGCCGCTCAATTCCGGATACACCAGGTTTTCCTTGTTCGGCCAGAAGCGCCGCACATTGCCGATACGCTCGGAAGTGATCAGCCCGGAATCATGCAGGCGCCGCAATTCACGCTGGGCCGAGGCGCTGCCCAGGCCTGTCAGGCGCATGATTTCATTCAGGTGGAAACCTTCGTTCACGCGCACAAACAGCAGTCCCAACAGCTTCTGCTGGGCCGGGGTGAACAGGGCATGGGCTATCATGCGCCAAATCTTAGCATGAATAAACTGACAATTGGCATGCCTGGGGCGCAGGTGCAACAATGCTGCTTACCCTGAATGCCCTGGGTTTCAAGCCATGTGGATTTTCTGTTGCAGCCCCAACAGAATTAAATCGATCCCCGCATCAAAACGCGTATCGAGGTCGGGATCAAAAATGGAAGCCATCGAAGCAAATACATGGGGATAACGGCCATTTGCCATGGCAATAAAATCACCCCGCCGGTCTTCCATTGCATCGGTGGAGGAATTGCCGGGTCCGGTGCCTTGCGCTTCCATGACAAAACCCATCACATAATAAAGCAAAGTAAATGTGCTCCAACTGGCCAGTTTCTCCGATGCGCCGCTGATCCGCATGGGCTTGATTAATGCCTCGGCCACGCGAAATACATTATCGGAAATCACATAGGTGCCGCCAAAAACGCGCACCCCATCGCGCCGCGCAGAGAGCGCCTGGCGTAATTGCGCCGCCACCTGGCGTACCTGCCCATCGCACGGGGCATCGAGGTCGACCGTGCGGGCCACGCCTTCGATCATCATATCGGCCATGCCATCGAGCAAGGCCTGCTTGTTGGCAAAATGCCAGTACAGCGAAGCGGCCTTGATCCCCATGGCCTCGGCCAGGCGGCGCATGGTCAAGCCTTCGATACCCACTTCATCGAGCAAGTCGAGCGCCCTGGCGACGACGGTGTCACGTTGAATTTTCATTTTGTGTGCATTCTTCTTGAAACTCTAACGACGTTAGTTTACCATTTTGCGTAGACTAACAACGTTAGATTGATGCCATGCAAAAGACAGAACTTGAAGTGATCATCGTGGGCGCCGGTCCGGCAGGACTGACCCTCGCGTGCGAATTACGCCTGGCCGGCATCCGCGTGGCGGTGCTGGAACGCCGCCAGGAAGCGACCGTGCATTCACGCGCGCTGACCATCCATGGCCGCACCCTGGAAATGCTGGGGCTGCGCGGCCTGGACCAGCGCTTGATCGCCCTGGGAAAAACCCTCCCCACCGGCCATTTCGCCGGGCTCGATACACGGCTGGATTTTTCCGGCTTCGATACACCGCATCCCTACACCTTGTTCCTGCCGCAAAGCACCACGGAACGTTTGCTGGAAGAGCAGCTGTTACAAGACGACCTGGCTGTCTGGCGCGGTGCGCTGGTCGAGCAAACCCGGCAGGATGAGCATGGCGTCACGGTGGCCGGCACGCACGATGGCGCACCTTTCACGCTGCGGGCCCGCTACCTGGTGGGCGCCGATGGCGGCCGCAGCCTGGTGCGCCAGCAGGCCGGCATCGCCTTCGAAGGCCTGGCCGCCAGTTGCAGCATGATCATGGGCGACGTGCTGTTGCGGCATCCGCCGGCATCGCCCATGCTGGCGATGACGAACGCGGCGGGTAGCCTGATGATGGTGCCGCTCGGCAATGGCCGCTACCGCGTGATCGTCATGAATGCGCAGCGCCCGCACGTCGCGGTGAGCGAAGCGGCGACCCTGGAAGAGTTGTCACAAGTGAGCACGGCCATCGCGGGACACGACTTTGGCCTGCACGATCCCGTCTGGCTATCGCGTTTTGGCGACGAAACGCGGCTGGCGCAGCGCTACCGCCAGGGCCGCATCTTCCTCGCCGGCGACGCCGCCCACATCCACATGCCGACCGGTGGCCAGGGCATGAATGTGGGCATGCAGGATGCGATGAATCTGGGCTGGAAGCTGGCGGGCGTGATCAAGGGCCAGGCGCCGGACAGCTTGCTCGACAGCTATCATGCGGAGCGCCACCCGGTCGGCCTGGCGCTGCAACACAATACCCTGGCGCAAACGGCCCTGCTGACACGCTTTGATGCACACATGCTGGCCCTGCGCGACACCGTCAGCGACATGCTGGCCCAGCCGGAACTGAACCGCAAGATGGCCAGCGACCTGTCCGGCTTCGGCTTGCGTTATGCGGCGCCGCTGGCGACGTCCGGTCCGTTCGGCAACGCTGGCTGGACAGGCCGGCGCATCCCCGACTGGCTGTTGCGCCTGCACGATGGCACGGCCGTCGGCATCCATGAATTACTGCACGCGGGCAAATGGCTGCACCTGTCCTTCGACGGTGCGCCCGGCACGCTGCCCTATGCTTTCGATAACTCCTGGCTGACCTCGCTGCAAGTCAAACAGGCCGGCCCATCGCTGGCCGGCCTGAAAAGCTTGCTGATACGGCCCGATGGCTATGCCGATAATGCGGCGTGATCAGCGATAGGCTCAAGCCACCTGATAGCGGGCAGCAGGCTTGGTATGGGACAGGTTCGGCCCCAGCGCCAGGCGCGCTGTTTCAAAACGGTCCCAGTCGGCCGCGTCAGGCAGCGATGGCACGGTCACCACTTCACCCTGGTCGAAACCGGCCAGCGCCGCATCGACGAGGTTGTCCGGCGTCATGACGATGGCGGCTGGCAAATGGGAGATCGGCACGCCGGCGCGGTCCCAGAATGGCGTGGCAATGGCGCCCGGCAAGACGGCCTGCACGCGGATGCCCTTGTCTTTCAGCTCGTGGTGCAGCGATTGCGTCAGCGCCAGGACATAGGCCTTGCTGCCGCCATACGTGCCATTCAACAGCTCGGGCGCCACGGCGGCGATCGACGAGATATTGATGATGGCGCCATGGCCGCGCGCCACCATGCCCGGCGCCACGGCGTGCGTCAGCCGCGTCAGCGACAACACGTTCAGTTGCAGCATATTGTCGAGGTCATCGGCCGATGAATCGATCAGGCTCGCCGTGGCGCCCACGCCTGCATTGTTGACCAGCAAGGTGATGCTGGCGTCATTGCGCAAGCGCTGCTCCAGCGCGCGCACCTCGTCGGCCTTGCCCAGGTCGGCTGTTACGGTAGCAACCGCACGGCCCGTTTCGCGGGCCAGCCTGGTTGCCAGCGCATCGAGCTTGTCCGCGCTGCGGGCAACCAATAATAAATCGTAGCCGCGGCGCGCCAGGCGCTCGGCGTAAATGGCGCCGATGCCGGTCGATGCGCCCGTGATCACTGCAGTACCTGTCTTGTTCAAGGTCGTCATGATAAATCCTCTTTAGGTTGGGCATGCTTCCCGGCGCGTCGCGCCCGGCTTGGCATGCATTGACAGGACCAGTGTAGAGGGTTAACCTTTAACCCGAATGACATAGAAACCTCAATTTGGGCCATCATGCAAAAGACTATCGCCTTCGTCGTGTTTCCCGGCTTCCAGATCGTCGACCTGGCCGCCATCACCGTTTTTGAATTGGCCAATAACTTGCCCGGCGGGCCGCGCTACGCCATCCAGATGCTGTCCGAACATGGCGGTCTGGTGGCCAGTTCCTCGCTGGCCAAGGTCGATACCTTGCCATTTTCACGGCATGACTACGATACCGTGCTGGTCGGCGGCGCCACTTCGGCCATCGTCGCCACGGCGCCTTTCCTCGACTTCCTGCGCCAGGCGGGCGCGGCCTCGCGGCGCATGGCCAGCATCTGCACCGGCGCGCTGCTGCTGGCCGAGGCCGGTTTATTCGATGGCCGCCGCGTCACCACGCACTGGTGCCAGGCGCGGCAATTGCAGCGCCAGTTTCCCAAGACCAAGGTGGAAGAAGACCGCATCTTTATCAATGATGGCAAATTCTGGAGTTCGGCCGGCATGACGGCTTGCATCGACCTGGCCCTGGCCCTGCTGGAAGCGGACGCTGGTGTCGAGATCGCCCGCACGGTGGCGCGCCAGATGGTGGTGTATCACCGGCGCAGCGGCGGGCAATCGCAGTTTTCCGCGCTGCTGGAACTGGAGCCGAAGTCAGACCGCATCCAGAGCGCCCTCAGCTACGCCAAAGCCAACCTGCGCAAACCGCTGAGCGTGGATGAACTGGCCGACGCGGCGCACTTGAGCCGGCGCCAGTTCAGCCGCAGTTTTCGCCTCGAAACAGGCCATTCGCCCGCGAAAGCCGTGGAAACCTTGCGGGTCGAAGCGGCGCGCACGATGCTGGAACAAGGCAATCATGCGATCGACGTGGTGGCCCGCGAAAACGGTTTCGATGATCCGGAACGCATGCGCCGCGCCTTTATCCGCGCCTATGGCATGCCGCCGCAGGCGATCAAGCGCGGCTTGCGGCAGGCAAACCCGGCATAGTTCAAGAGCCGATTGCCGCCGGCATTTCCTCGGCCAGGCAATCGAGCAAGGCGCGCACCGAAGGCAGCAAGCCCTGGCGAAACGGAAACACGGCGTACAGATACGAATCGGTGGCGCGCCATGCGGGCAGCACGCGCCGCAAGCGGCCACTGCGCTCGTCTTCGCGGCACACATAGGCAGGCAAGGCCACCAAACCTAATCCGGCACATGCGGCATGCTTGAGGGCAACCATATCGTTGCTGGCAAACCGCGCCTGCACCGGCACGGACAGCGCTGGTTCATTATCACTATGCAATTGCCAGTGCTGCTGCGTTTCGCGTCCGAAGATCAGGGTCTCATGGCTGGACAACTCTTGCGGCAACAGCGGTTCGCCGCAGCGTTGCAGGTAGTCCGGCGATGCATACAGGCACCAGGAAACAGCGCTCAGCCGGCGCTGCACCAGCGAAGAATCGGGTAGTGGACTCGAGTGACCCCGGATCGCCAGGTCATAACCCGTATCGATCAAGTCGGTCATCAGATCGCTGGCATGTTGCACTACCGTGATGCCAGGAAAGCGGCGCATGAACGCGGGCAGGATATCGCGCAAGGCAAATTGCGCCACCGTCACGGAAGTGCTGATGCGGATCATCCCGGCCGGCTCGCTCAGGCGGCGGCGCGCGATATTTTCAGTGAGCTCCGCTTCATGCAGCAAAACTTGCGCCTGTGCATAAAATTCGCTGCCCACATCGGTCAGGCCAAACTTGCGCGTGCTGCGGTTCAACAGGCGCAGATTCAAGTCGTTTTCCAGCAACTGGACGCGGGCGCTGAGCGTGGACTTGGCCACATGCAACACCCGCCCGGCCGCCGTAAAGCCGCCATGGTTGACCACTTGCACGAAGTAAAAGACGTCATTCAGATTGAGCATGGAGCGATCTTCCCACATTTCCGAACAATCTGTCCGTGCCGGACCGTCTTCCCCCACCCTGGCAGCCTGACTACACTGCATCCATCATTGATCAGGAGGCCATCAGCATGAGCTTACGTTTTTCCCATATCGTCACGGCCAGGCCCATGCCGGTCGGCACCGGCTGCACCATCGCGCAATTTCGCCATGACGCCTTTCATGGCGCGGCCATGTCGCCCTTCGTGATGGTCGACCATTTTCATATGTGGCAACCGACTTTCGACGTGCACCCGCATGCAGGGTTTTCGGCCGTCACCTTGATGTTTGAAGATAGCCGGGGCGAAATGCTCAGCCGCGATTCGCTGGGCCACCGCAACCAGTTCGGCGCCGGCGACCTGCACTGGACCCTGGCTGGCAGCGGCATCCTGCATACGCAGTTGCCGGTTGGCGAACAAGCGCATATCCACGCCCTGCAGATTTTCGTCAACCTGCCAGCCTACCTGAAAAACCTGGCGCCCGACTCGTTTTGCGTGCCGGGCAAGCAGATGCCCATCATCGGCAAGGCCGGTGTCCGCGTGCGCGTGGTGGCGGGCCAGGTCGGTCCGCTGGTCTCCCCCGCCAGCACGCCCACGCCCGTCTTGATGCTCGACATCAAGCTGCAAGGCATTGCCGAACCCTACGCGGTGGACTTGCCTGCCGGCTGGAACGCCTGGCTGCATGTGGT
The DNA here is from genome assembly GCF_049319705.1 of Janthinobacterium sp. Mn2066. Taxonomy (NCBI): domain Bacteria; kingdom Pseudomonadati; phylum Pseudomonadota; class Betaproteobacteria; order Burkholderiales; family Oxalobacteraceae; genus Janthinobacterium; species Janthinobacterium sp. Mn2066. The sequence goes on from NZ_JBMOUF010000006.1 coordinate 336,263, forward strand.
CAGCGGCCAGCTCGATATCGACGCGGGCATCAGCGTGCAGACCGGCCAGGCCATCTGCGCCAGCGCAGCAGAAGCCGGCCAGCTCAGCTTGAGCACCACGGCAGAAGTCCATTGCGTGCTGCTGGCAGGGCCCCATATCGACGAAGCCGTGGTCACGCACGGCCCCTTTGTCTTCGAAAGCAAGGCCTCGCTGCAGCAGGCGCTGGAGCGCTTGCAAGCTGGTCATTTTGGGGAAGTTCCGGCTTAACACTATTTCTATCGGGCATAAAAAAACGGCACCGGGATTTCTCCACGGTGCCGTTTTTGTTAGCAAGAAGCCAGATTACGCTTCGTCGCCCTGGTGTTGCTGGATTTCGATGTCTTGCAGTGCTTCGGCAGCTTCGCCAGCCAGCGAGGCTTTTTCGGCCAGCAGCAGCGCTTGACGTTCTTCCACTTCCCACGCTTCTTTTTCCTTGCGTGCGCGGTGGAAGGCCAGGCCCGTACCGCCAGGAATCAGGCGGCCGACGATGACGTTCTCTTTCAGGCCGCGCAGACCATCGCGCTTGCCCATGATCGCCGCTTCGGTCAGCACGCGGGTGGTTTCCTGGAACGATGCGGCCGAGATGAACGAATCGGTCGACAACGATGCCTTGGTAATACCCAGCAAGACGTTCTCGTAGGTCGCAGGAATCTTGTTCTCCGACAATACGCGATCGTTCTCGTCCAGCAGTTCCGAACGCTCTACCTGCTCGCCAACGATGTAGTTGGTGTCGCCGGCATTGACGATCTGTACACGGCGCAGCATCTGACGCACGATTACTTCGATGTGCTTGTCATTGATCTTCACGCCTTGCAGACGGTACACGTCCTGGACTTCGTCAACGATGTAGCGTGCCAGTGCTTCGATACCCAGCAGACGCAGGATGTCTTGCGGATCGGCCGGGCCGTCCACGATCATCTCGCCCTTGTTCACGACTTGGCCGTCATGCACCAGCACTTGTTTGTCCTTGGTGATCAAGAACTCATGCTTGTTGCCGTCCATGTCTGTGATTTCCAGACGTTGCTTGCCTTTGGTTTCTTTACCGAACGCAACCGTACCCGTGACTTCCGCCAGCATACCGGCGTCTTTCGGCGAGCGCGCTTCGAACAGCTCGGCAACGCGTGGCAGACCACCGGTAATATCGCGCGTTTTTTGCGATTCGGTAGGAATACGTGCCAGCACTTCACCAACCGATACCTGTTGACCGTCTTTCACCATGATCAGCGCGCCGACCTGGAAGCCGATCGCCACCGAGTGTTCGGTGCCGGCGATCTTGACTTCTTCGTTGGCGTCGTTGATCAGCTTGACTTGCGGACGCAACGTTTTGGTCAGCGAACCGCGACGTTTTGCATCGATCGCCACCAGGGTGGACAGACCGGTCACTTCGTCGACCTGACGGGCCACGGTGACGCCTTCTTCGACGTTCTCGAAACGCACTTGACCGGCGTATTCGGTAATGATCGGACGGGTCAGCGGATCCCACGTTGCCAGTGCCGTACCGGCCTTGATGACCATGCCGTCCTTGACGATCAGGGTCGCACCGTACGGTACTTTATGACGCTCGCGCTCACGGCCATGGTCGTCGGTAATCAGCACTTCGCCGGAACGGGAAATGACGATTTGCGCGCCCTTGCCGTTCGTCACGTAACGCATGGTTGCCGTGAAGCGGATGGTGCCGTTCGATTTGGCTTCAACCGACGATGCCACTGCTGCACGCGATGCCGCACCACCAATGTGGAAGGTACGCATGGTCAGCTGGGTACCAGGCTCACCAATCGACTGCGCTGCCACCACACCGACTGCTTCACCGGCGTTGACCAGCAAGCCACGGCCCAGGTCGCGGCCATAGCACTTGGCGCACAGGCCGAAGCGCGTGTCGCAAGTCAGTGGCGTACGTACCTTGACTTCATCGATGGACAGACGCTCGATCTCTTCGACCATGTCTTCGTCCATCAGGGTGCCGGCGTCATACAGGGTTTCCTGGGTTTCAGGATTGACGACGTCATGCACCACCACGCGGCCGAGGATACGGTCGCGCAACGGTTCGATGACTTCACCACCTTCAACCAGGGCCTTCATGACGGTACCGTTGGTGGTGCCGCAATCGTCCTCGATGACCACCAGATCTTGCGTAACGTCAACCAGACGACGCGTCAGGTAACCGGAGTTAGCCGTTTTCAGCGCCGTATCGGCCAGACCTTTACGTGCACCGTGGGTCGAAATGAAGTACTGTAAAACGTTCAGACCTTCGCGGAAGTTCGCGGTAATCGGCGTTTCGATAATCGAGCCATCCGGTTTGGCCATCAGACCACGCATACCGGCCAACTGGCGAATCTGGGCTGCGGAACCGCGCGCGCCGGAGTCGGCCATCATGTAAATGGCGTTGAACGATTCTTGCGTCGACTTGGTGCCATCGCGCTTGACGACGTCTTCGACTTTCAGCTGGTCCATCATGGCCTTGCCGACTTCGTCCGAGGTTTTGCCCCAGATGTCGACGACCTTGTTGTAACGCTCGCCGGCGGTCACCAGACCCGAAGCGTATTGCTGTTCGATCTGTTTGACTTCCGATTCGGCCGTCGCGATCAGGGTCACTTTTTGAGGTGGTACCAGCATGTCGTCGACGCAGATCGAAATACCTGCGCGCGTCGCCAGGCGGAAGCCCGATTGCATCAGTTTGTCTGCGAACACAACAGTTGCGCGCAGGCCGCACTTGCGGAACGACGTGTTGATCAGTTTGGAAATTTCTTTCTTTTTCAGCGCGCGGTTCAGTACGGAGAACGGCAAGCCTTTAGGCAGAATTTCCGACAGGATCGCACGGCCGACCGTGGTTTCGTAGCGGGTGATGGTTTTTTCGAATTCGCCGGTTTCAGCGTTTTTCGGGTATTCGGTGATACGCACGGTCACGCGGGTCGTCAGTTCGACTTCCTTGTTATCGTAGGCGCGGATCACTTCGGAGACGTCAGGGAACAACATCCCTTCGTTCTTCGCATTGATTGCTTCGCGGGTCGCGTAGTACAGACCCAGCACGATATCCTGCGATGGCACGATCGACGGCTCGCCGTTCGATGGGAACAGGATGTTGTTCGATGCCAGCATCAGGGTACGTGCTTCCATCTGTGCTTCGATCGACAGAGGAACGTGGACCGCCATTTGGTCACCGTCAAAGTCGGCGTTGAATGCCGCGCAGACGAGTGGGTGCAACTGGATGGCCTTGCCTTCAATCAGCACTGGCTCGAACGCCTGGATACCCAGACGGTGCAAGGTTGGTGCGCGGTTCAACATGATCGGATGTTCACGGATCACGTCTTCCAGGATGTCCCAGACGACCGGCTCCTGGATCTCGACCAGCTTCTTGGCGGCCTTGATCGTGGTAGCCAGACCCATCAGTTCCAGTTTATTGAAAATGAATGGTTTGAACAGTTCCAGCGCCATCAGTTTCGGTAAGCCGCACTGATGCAGTTTCAATTGCGGGCCCACCACGATCACCGAACGACCGGAGTAATCGACGCGTTTGCCCAGCAAGTTTTGACGGAAACGGCCGCCTTTACCCTTGATCATCTCTGCCAGCGACTTCAGCGGACGCTTGTTGGCGCCGGTCATCGCTTTACCGCGACGGCCGTTGTCCAGCAGCGAATCGACTGCTTCTTGCAGCATGCGCTTTTCGTTGCGCGTGATGATCTCTGGAGCGCGCAGCTCCATCAGGCGTTTCAGACGGTTGTTACGGTTGATGACGCGGCGATACAGATCGTTCAGATCCGAGGTCGCGAAACGGCCACCATCCAGCGGTACCAGCGGACGCAGTTCCGGCGGCAGCACTGGCAGCACTTCCATGATCATCCAGTCAGGCTTGATGCCCGAACGCTGGAACGCTTCCAGCACTTTCAGGCGCTTGGCGTATTTCTTGATCTTGGCTTCGGATTTCGATTCCTTCAGTTCCACGCGCAGGGTTTCGGCATCGCGGTGGATGTCGATCGAGCGCAGCAGTTCACGGATACCTTCGGCGCCCATGAAAGCGGTGAAGTCGTCGCCGTACTCTTCGTACTTGGCGGCGTAGTCGTCTTCCGACATGATCTGGCACTTCTTCAGCGGGGTCATGCCTGGATCGGTCACGACGTATGCTTCAAAGTACAGCACGCGTTCGATGTCCCGCAGGGTCATGTCCAGCACCATGCCCAGGCGCGATGGCAGGGATTTCAGGAACCAGATGTGCGCGGTTGGCGAGGCCAGTTCGATGTGGCCCATGCGCTCGCGGCGCACTTTCGCCAAAGTGACTTCAACGCCGCACTTTTCGCAGATCACGCCGCGGTGTTTCAAACGCTTGTATTTACCGCACAGGCATTCGTAGTCCTTGATCGGGCCAAAGATCTTGGCGCAGAACAGGCCATCGCGCTCAGGCTTGAAGGTACGATAGTTGATGGTTTCCGGCTTCTTGACTTCGCCGTAGGACCACGAACGGATTTTCTCAGGCGAAGCGAGACCGATCTTGATTGCATCGAAGGTCTCGTTAGTCTGTACTTGCTTGAATAGATCGAGCAGTGCTTTCATGTATCACTCCAGAGGTGATTAAATTTCTATATTCCTGAGACTACATTGCCCGGCGCAGTTTCCTGTGCCGGGCCTTGTGTTTCCCAAACCAAATGACACTTATTTAGTCAATAAGCTGTCTTTTAGTTGCGTTCGAGGTCGATATCGATACCCAGCGAACGGATTTCCTTGACCAGCACGTTGAACGACTCAGGCATGCCGGCGTCGATCACGTGGTCGCCTTTGACCAGGTTTTCGTACACTTTGGTACGGCCATTCACGTCATCGGACTTGACGGTCAACATCTCTTGCAAGACATACGACGCGCCGTACGCTTCCAGTGCCCACACTTCCATCTCACCGAAGCGCTGACCACCGAACTGGGCTTTACCACCCAGCGGCTGTTGCGTGACCAGCGAGTAAGGACCGGTCGAACGGGCATGCATCTTGTCATCGACCAAGTGATGCAGTTTCAGCATGTGCATCACGCCGACAGTGACCTTGCGCTCGAACGCTTCACCGGTGCGACCGTCATACATGGTCACCTGGTTTTTCGAAGCGGTCATGCCCAGGTTCTTGGCGATGTCGTCCGGATACGCCAGGTCCAGCATGCGGCGGATTTCGGATTCATTGGCGCCGTCAAACACTGGCGTGGCGAATGGAACACCTTTTTTCAGGTTTTCCGCCAGCTTCATGATCTCTTCGTCGTCGAAGTTATCCAGCTCTTCGGCGCGGCCGTTGTCGTTGTAGATCGTGGTCAAATACTTGCGCACTTGCTCGACCTTGGTTTGCGCCTTCAGCATTTCGCCGATGCGGATACCCAGACCCTTGGCAGCCCAGCCCAAGTGCGTCTCGAGGATCTGACCAACGTTCATCCGCGAAGGAACGCCCAGTGGGTTCAGCACCACGTCCGCTGGCGTGCCGTCGGCCATGTATGGCATATCTTCCACAGGAACAATACGGGAAACCACACCCTTGTTACCGTGGCGACCTGCCATCTTGTCGCCCGACTGCAGGCGGCGTTTCACGGCCAGGTACACCTTGACCATTTTTTGCACGCCTGGTTGCAGCTCATCGCCTTGCGTCAGCTTCTTGCGCTTCTCTTCGAAGGCCAGATCGAACTGGTGACGCTTCTCGTTGATCGATTCCTTGATCGCTTCCAGCGCTACCGCGGCATCGTCGTCCGCAGGGCGGATGTCGAACCAGTGGTATTTGTCCAGGTCAGCCAGGTATTCCTTGGTGATCTTGGCGCCTTTGGCCAGCTTTTTAGGGCCGCCGTTAACGACTTTGCCGATCAGCATTTTTTCCAGACGCTGGAAGGCATCGCCTTCCACGATACGCATCTGGTCGTTCAAGTCCAGACGGAAACGTTTCAGTTCGTCATCGATAATTTGCTGAGCACGTTTGTCGCGCACGATGCCTTCACGGGTGAAGACTTGTACGTCGATCACGGTACCGATCATGCCCGAAGGCACGCGCAGCGAGGTGTCTTTCACGTCCGAAGCTTTTTCGCCGAAAATCGCGCGCAGCAGCTTCTCTTCCGGGGTCAGCTGGGTTTCGCCCTTCGGCGTCACTTTACCAACCAGGGTGTCGCCAGCCTGCACTTCAGCGCCGATATAGACGATACCGGACTCATCCAGACGTGCCAGCTGGTTTTCAGCCAGGTTCGAGATGTCGCGGGTGATTTCTTCCGCGCCCAGTTTGGTATCGCGTGCAACAACCGACAACTCTTCGATGTGAATCGAGGTGTAGCGGTCATCCTTGACGACGTTTTCCGAGATCAGGATCGAATCCTCGAAGTTCAGACCATTCCATGGCATGAACGCCACGGTCATGTTCTGGCCCAGCGCCAATTCACCCAGGTCGGTCGATGCGCCGTCGGCGATCACGTCGCGCTTGGCAACACGGTCGCCCACTTGCACGATAGGACGCTGGTTGATGTTGGTGTTCTGGTTCGAACGGGTGTACTTGATCAGGTTATAGATGTCGACGCCCACTTCACCAGCTTGCGCTTCGTCATCGTTCACGCGAATCACCACACGGCCTGCATCGATGTAATCAACGATACCGCCACGCAGTGCTTGTACGGTGGTGCCCGAGTCGACCGCAACAGTGCGTTCGATACCGGTACCGACCAGCGCTTTTTCAGGACGCAAGCAAGGCACTGCCTGGCGTTGCATGTTGGCGCCCATCAATGCACGGTTCGCATCATCGTGTTCGAGGAAGGGAATCAGCGAGGCAGCGACGGAAACGATCTGGCCCGGCGCCACGTCCATGTACTGGATGCGCTCTGGGGATACCAGGATGGTTTCGCCGGCTTCACGGGCCGATACCAGTTCATCGGACAACATGCCTGCATCGTTGATGGTCGCATTCGCCTGGGCGATGATGTAGCGGCCTTCTTCGATAGCGGACAGGTAGTCGATCTGGTCGGTGATCTTGGAGCCTTCCACCTTGCGGTATGGGGTTTCCAGGAAGCCGTATTCATTCAGGCGGGCGTACAACGCCAGCGAGTTGATCAGACCAATGTTCGGACCTTCCGGTGTCTCGATCGGGCAGACGCGGCCGTAGTGGGTCGGATGCACGTCGCGCACTTCAAAGCCGGCGCGTTCGCGTGTCAGACCGCCGGGTCCCAGCGCCGATACGCGGCGCTTGTGGGTAATTTCCGACAGAGGGTTGGTTTGGTCCATGAACTGCGACAGCTGGGACGAACCGAAGAACTCGCGGATGGCTGCCGAAATCGGCTTCGAGTTGATCAGGTCATGCGGCATCAGGTTGTCGGCTTCGGCCTGGCCCAGACGCTCCTTGACTGCGCGCTCAACGCGTACCAGACCGGCACGGAATTGGTTCTCTGCCAGTTCGCCCACGCAACGTACGCGACGGTTACCCAGGTGATCGATATCGTCGACTTCGCCGCGGCCATTGCGCAGTTCCACCAGGATCTTGATCACGGCCAGCACGTCTTCGTTCGACAGGGTCATGGCGCCGGTCAGTTCATCACGGCCGATGCGGCGGTTGAACTTCATGCGGCCCACGGCCGACAGGTCGTAGCGGTCCGAGTTGTAGAACAGGCCATTGAACAGCGCTTCAACGGAGTCTTCCGTTGGCGGTTCGCCTGGACGCATCATGCGGTAGATCGCCACTTTCGCTGCCATCTGGTCAGCGGTGTCGTCGATACGCAGGGTTTGCGAGATGTACGCGCCCTGATCCAGGTCGTTGGTGTACAAGGTCTGGATTTCGGTCACGTTGGCTTCGCGCAGACGGCCCAGCAGGTCTTCGGTCAGCTCATCGTTGGCGTTTGCCACGACTTCACCGGTGTCGCCATCGACGATATTCTTCGCCAATACGCGGCCCAGCAGGTAGTCTTCAGGTACGGAAATGTGCTTGATGCCAGCCGATTCGATATCACGCACGTGTTTTGCGTTGATACGCTTGTCTTTCAGCACCAGGGTCTTGCCCGACTTGTCGACGATGTCGAAACGCGCAACTTCACCGCGCAGACGCTCGGCAACGAATTCCATTTCCGCGCCTTCGGAGCGCAGGTTGAAATTGTCGAAGACAAAGAAATTGGCCAGGATTTGCTCATGCGACATGCCGATTGCTTTGAGCAAAATCGTCACTGGCATCTTGCGGCGGCGGTCGACGCGGAAGAACAGGATGTCTTTCGGGTCGAACTCGAAGTCCAGCCACGAACCGCGGTAAGGAATGATACGTGCCGAGAACAGCAGTTTACCGGACGAGTGAGTCTTGCCGCGGTCGTGCTCGAAGAACACGCCAGGCGAACGGTGCAACTGGGAAACGATCACACGCTCAGTGCCGTTGATCACGAAGGAACCGGTGGTCGTCATGAGCGGCAATTCGCCCATGTAGACTTCCTGTTCTTTCATTTCCTTGACGACTGGCTTGGTTGGCGATTCCTTGTCCAGGATCACCAGGCGCACTTTCGCGCGCAGCGGCGACGCGAACGTCAGGCCACGTTGTTGGCATTCTTTGACGTCAAAGGCAGGATCGCCCAGGACGTACGACAAGAATTCGAGACGCGCAAAACCATTGTGCGAAACGATAGGGAAAATCGAAGTGAAGGCCGACTGCAGGCCATCGTTCTTGCGGCCGGACGGTGCTATGTCCTCTTGCAAGAAGCTATGATAAGACTCGAGCTGGGTCGCCAGCAGGAACGGAACGTGGTGAACGTTGGCGCGCTTCGCGAATGATTTGCGAATGCGTTTCTTCTCAGTAAATGAGTAGTGCATGGACACTCCGTGAGTGACAGAAAGGATAGAAAATTCAGGTTTTGCAAGTGTTCATTTGCAACGCTGCGTGTGACACAGACGAAACCTCAAGGCTCTGCTTTCCGGCTTGAATCGAACAAAACTGCGACAGATATTGCTACAAATACGCTACAAATACGATACAGACGACAAAGGAGCCAAAGTCGGATTTCCCCCCTTGCAAGGGGAAATCTCAGACTTTGGCTCGGGCGCTAACTGACGCCAGTACAGATATTACTTGATCGAAGCGGTTGCGCCGGCTTCTACCAGTTTCTTCTGTGCTGCTTCAGCGTCGGCTTTCGAAACGCCTTCTTTCACAGTTTTTGGTGCGCCATCGACCAGGTCTTTAGCTTCTTTCAAGCCCAGGCCGGTGATTTCGCGAACTGCTTTAATGACGCCAACTTTGTTTGCGCCGAAGGTGTCCAGAACAACGTTGAACTCGGTTTGCTCTTCAACAGCTGCACCAGCTGCTGCGCCGCCGGCTGCTGGAGCAGCCATAGCTGCTGCCGACACGCCGAATTTTTCTTCGAAAGCTTTTACCAGGTCGTTCAGGTCCATTACGGACATGGCGCTAACTGCTTCCAGGATATCGTCTTTGCTAATTGCCATTTTGAAACTCCTAAATTTATTACGTTAGTTACATCAGATTGGTACTGAGAGAAAAAAGCGCGCGCGATTAAGCGGCTGCTGGGGCTTCTTCCACTGCTGCTTCTGCAGGAGCGGCGCCTTCGCCTTTTTTCGCTGCCAGAGCAGCCAGACCACGTGCAAAGCCCGACACCGGAGCCAGCATGACGCCCAACAGCTGCGAAATGAGGACTTCACGGGAAGGAATACTCGCCAGTGCTACGACAGCCGCTTTATCAAGCGATTTGCCGGCGTAGTTACCTGCGGTGATTACCAGTTTGTCGTTGGTTTTAGCGAAGTCAGCGATGACTTTAGCTGCGGCAACGGCATCGGCCGAGATCGAGTAGATCAACGGACCGGTCATGGAATCGGCCAGGCTGGCGAATTGGGTGCCTTCGACGGAGCGACGAGCCAATGTGTTTTTCAACACACGCAGGTACACGCCTTGGGCACGTGCTTTAGCACGCAGTTGCGTCAAGTGACCAACCTGGATGCCACGATATTCGGCCACGACGATCGTTTGCGCAGTTGCTACTTGTGCGGAAACTTCGGCGACGACGGCCTTTTTGTCATTCAGATTGAGACTCACGGTCAACCTCCTTAAATGATGTTCGACACTCTTTACCGAGTGGTAAAGCGTCTTGCATCGGTTCGAACACGGCGTCCGAAGTCAAGAAGTACTAAACTGAGCGGATGGATTCACGCAGCATGAGGACTACAAAACTTGTTCGGGTACACCATCTGCGTTGGGCACTTCCCGTTGCCGGGAAGCCTATTAACCTTCTGTACTTGCTGTCCCAGTCGGCCCAACGGTCTTTGATTGTCTGCCTGCACGGCAAAAACACCACACAGACAGCCCAAAGATGCGCCTGCAGCGCCCGAAGGCGCCACAGGACTTGATTCTTTACTTAAGCTGCCAGGCTAGCCTGGTCGATACGGACGCCAGCGCCCATGGTCGACGACAGCGAGACTTTGCGCAGGTACACGCCTTTGCTCGATGCTGGTTTAGCTTTGTTCAGCGCGTCGATCAGTGCGACCAGATTCGATTTCAGATCTGCGTCAGCGAACGATTTACGGCCGATGGTAGCGTGGATGATACCGGATTTGTCGGTACGGTACTGAACTTGACCGGCTTTCGCGTTTTTCACGGCGGTAGCGACGTCAGGAGTAACAGTGCCCACTTTCGGGTTAGGCATCAGGCCGCGTGGGCCCAGGATCTGACCCAGGGTACCAACGATACGCATGGTGTCTGGCGAAGCGATCACGATATCGAAAGGCATGTCGCCGGCTTTGATTTGCTCAGCCAGGTCTTCCATACCAACGATGTCGGCGCCAGCTGCTTTGGCAGCTTCCGCTTTGTCGCCCGACGCGAATACAGCCACGCGTACGGTTTTGCCGGTGCCAGCTGGCAACACGACGGAGCCGCGTACCACTTGGTCGGATTTCTTCGGATCAACACCCAGTTGTACCGATACGTCGATCGATTCGTTGAACTTGGCCGTTGCGCACTCTTTGATCAGAGCAACAGCGTTGTCGAAGCCGTACGCTTTGGTGCGGTCAACTTTGGCTTTGAAAGCCTTGATACGTTTGGATAACTTAGCCATTATACAACACCTTCCACCGTGATACCGATCGAACGTGCGGAACCAGCGATGGTGCGTACAGCAGCATCCATGTCGGCAGCGGTCAGATCAGGGGTTTTCAATTTAGCGATTTCTTCAGCTTGTGCGCGGGTCAGCGTACCGACTTTGTCGGTATGTGGCTTCGGCGAACCTTTGGTGATCGCAGCAGCTTTTTTGATCAGGTAGGTTGCTGGAGGCGTCTTCATCACGAAGGTGAAGGACTTGTCAGCAAATGCGGTGATCACGACTGGAATCGGCATGCCTGGCTCCAGACCTTGGGTCTGCGCGTTGAACGCCTTGCAGAATTCCATGATGTTCAGACCGCGTTGACCCAGAGCTGGACCGATTGGTGGGGATGGGTTTGCTTTACCAGCTGGCACTTGCAGCTTGATAAAACCAATGATTTTCTTTGCCATGATGGCTCCTATCTTGGATTGAGTAGTAGCGCCCCGCCGATACTACCCTGGCGGGGCTCCTCTGACCGGATTTTGCTGAATTGCCGCAACGCTCCTGGTGGCGTTTGATACTGATTTAAACTTTTTCGACCTGGCCGAATTCGAGTTCTACCGGGGTAGCGCGACCGAAGATGGTAACCGAAACGCGTACTTTGGATTTCTCGTAGTTGACTTCTTCGACATTGCCGTTGAAATCGGTGAACGGACCATCCTTGATACGTACTTGCTCGCCCACTTCGTACAAGGTCTTTGGACGGGGCTTTTCAACACCTTCCTGCATCTGGCGCATGATGGCATCGATTTCGCGCGCAGAGATCGGCGTCGGCTTGTTCGATTTGCCACCGATAAAGCCGGTAACCTTGCTGGTGTTCTTGACCAAGTGCCAGCTCTCGTCCGTCATTTCCATTTCAACCAGCACATAGCCAGGATAGAAACGACGTTCGGTGACCGACTTGACACCATTCTTGACTTCAACCACTTCTTCGATCGGCACCAGGATCTGGCCGAACTGGTCTTGCATGCCCGCGCGTTCGATACGCTCGGTCAGGGCGCGCATGACGCTTTTTTCCATGCCGGAATAAGCGTGCACGACATACCAGCGCTTGCTGCTTACCGGTACGCTCAGCGCTGCGCCAGATTCCGTTGCCGGCGTATCGCCCGACACGGATTCGCCCGTCGCTTCATCATGCACATTTTCGCTCATTATTTTTTCCAACCAAGAATTACGTCATACAACAGAAACTCAAGCAATTTATCCGTGCCCCACAGGAAAATCGCCATGACCAGCACAAAAGCAAACACGATCGCCGTGATCTGCGTGGCTTCTTTGCGGGTAGGCCAAACGACTTTCTTGGTTTCGCGCACTGATTCTTTGGCGAAATTCAGGAATTCACGGCCGGTCGTCGAGATCCACAAGAACGCAACAGCAATAAGCAAACCAGCCACAAGCGCGCCTGCGCGCACCAGAGCTGGTTGGCCTGCCAGGTAATAAAACCCGACTACTCCTGCAATCGCCGCCACTATTGCCAGCGCGACTTTTATCTTGTCACTCGACGTGCTAACGGTTTGCACGGATTGATTTGACATTTTTCTACTTTCGGTGCCCTGCACCTTGACGGTGGCAGGGACGGAGGGCATCGAACCCCCAACCTTCGGTTTTGGAGACCGACGCTCTGCCAATTGAGCTACGTCCCTACGTAAAACTTTAGTGGAGCGCTATTCTACCACCCAAGACGCCTCGGGTGGAAGCATAACATTTCCTTATGCGAGGATTTTTGCAACCACGCCGGCGCCGACGGTACGACCGCCTTCACGGATAGCGAAGCGCAGACCTTCTTCCATCGCGATCGGGTTGATCAGCTTGACGGTGATCGACACGTTATCGCCTGGCATCACCATTTCTTTGTCTGCTGGCAACTCGATCGAACCGGTTACGTCCGTGGTACGGAAGTAGAACTGTGGACGATAGTTGTTGAAGAATGGCGTGTGACGGCCGCCTTCGTCCTTCGACAGAACATAGATCTCGCCGGTGAAGTGCGCGTGCGGCTTGATCGAGCCTGGTTTTGCCAGAACTTGACCACGTTGCACGTCTTCACGCTTGGTGCCGCGCAGCAGCAGACCAACGTTGTCGCCTGCTTGACCTTGGTCCAGCAGTTTGCGGAACATTTCCACGCCGGTGCAAGTCGTTTTGACGGTATCGGTGATACCAACGATTTCGATCTCTTCGCCGACCTTGATGATGCCGCGCTCGATACGACCGGTCACAACGGTACCGCGACCCGAGATCGAGAACACGTCTTCTACTGGCATCAGGAACGCACCGTCAACTGCACGCTCTGGGGTTGGGATGTAAGCATCCAGGGCATCGGCCAGACGCAGCACTGCGTCCACGCCCATTTCGCCTTCTTGGCCTTCCAGCGCCATACGGGCCGAACCTTTGATGATAGGCAGATCGTCACCTGGGAAGTCGTATTTCGACAACAGCTCGCGCACTTCCATTTCAACCAGTTCCAGCAGTTCTGCGTCGTCGACCAGGTCGCACTTGTTCAGGAACACGATGATGTATGGAACGCCAACTTGGCGGGCCAGCAGGATGTGCTCGCGGGTTTGCGGCATTGGGCCGTCTGCTGCGGAGCAAACCAGGATCGCGCCGTCCATTTGTGCTGCGCCGGTGATCATGTTCTTGATGTAGTCGGCGTGGCCTGGGCAGTCAACGTGAGCGTAGTGGCGGGTAGCCGTTTCGTACTCAACGTGCGCGGTGTTAATCGTAATACCGCGTGCTTTTTCTTCTGGAGCTGCATCGATCTGGTCGTATGCTTTAGCTTCGCCGCCGAATTTCTTCGACAGCACCGTTGCGATTGCAGCGGTCAGGGTGGTTTTACCGTGGTCGACGTGGCCGATGGTGCCGACGTTGACGTGCGGCTTGGTCCGTTCGAATTTACCTTTTGCCATTTTGAACTCCTAATGATTTGATTAGATTGCTCAGGCACACGCCCGACGGTCTGGTTGAATTTGCTTCTGTTTATTACTTGCTGCGAACTTGCTGCGAATTCTGGTGCCCTTGACGTGGATTGAACACGTGGCCTCTCCCTTACCAAGGGAGTGCTCTACCACTGAGCTACAAGGGCTGTAATTTGTTGCATGCGATGCATCAAGCATCTGAACGGGGACTGGAGCGGGTGAAGGGAATCGAACCCTCGTCGTAAGCTTGGAAGGCTTCTGCTCTACCATTGAGCTACACCCGCGAGGTATCGTTCACTTCATCTTCACTTACTACGACCCAGTTTTCCGTTCAAAAACCTGAAAACTTGGTGGAGGGGGCTGGATTCGAACCAGCGTACTCGAAAGAACAGATTTACAGTCTGTCGCCTTTAACCACTCGGCCACCCCTCCGCGGGAACCGCAGAGTATGAAGCATCTACTCACAACTGTCAACCTTATTTGCTACTGCTCGACTACCGCATTTGCTTATAAAGAAGAAGTTGGCTGCTTCGGGGCGTGATTATAAGCTTCCGATTTGAGAATGTGCAAGGGTTCCGAGAAAATAATCACAAATTTTTTCATCCCCTGCCCGCAAGCCGCATTTTTCCGTCCATCACTACTTATTTCCCCTGGTTACAGGGCGTCAGGCGGATGCATCCAGGCCAGGCCACGGGGCTTGTACTTGCGCAATATCTGCTGATGCAAGCCCGACAGCACCGGCAATTTCGGGTTGCGCGGGTCCAGCCGACGCACGCCGGCAATAAAGCTCAGCGCCTGCTGGCCCAGGCGTTCATCCCAGCCGTCATGCTCCAGGCATTTCAGGACCGCCACGGCCGCGTTGAACACCACTTGCGGATTGTCGGGCAAGCGCGTGACGGCTTCGCGCATCAGTTCAACGGCGCCACGGAAATCGCCCTCGCCTGCCTTGGCGGCGCCGGCGGCCACCATCTCGGCCACTTCCTGGCGGCTTTGCCGCGCCAGCGCCTTGGCCAGCTCTTCGCGCCCGCTTTGCTCGAACACGGCCATCGCCTGCGTCATGGCGGCGCTGTCGGGGGCATTGCGCATGACTTCGCGCATCACTTCGGCGGCGCCCTCTTCGCGGCCATGCGCCAGGCACAGGCGCGCCAGTGCCGTTTTAACGGCGTTCGAGCCGCCCACGCTGTGCCGGTTGGCGTGCAGGGCTGCTTCCAGCGATTCCTCCATGCGCTGCTGATTACCCGTATGGGCATGCAGCATGACACTGCACAGCGCGCTGCATAATTCCACGTTCTTTTGGCCGCCCATGGTTTTGTCGAGCTCGCGGATCACGGCGCCCGCCTGCAGCGGGTCGCCCTTGCGCACCAGGGTCTGCACCAGGCGCACCTGGTCTTCCGGATCGCGGAACTCGGAATACTTGGCCTTGGCGACCACCAGCTTCTGGGCTTTTTCCGCCACCTCCATATCATCGGCCGCCACGGCTGCCTCGGCCAGCCGGCGCAAACGGCGCACCGCATGCGGCGACAGCGCCACCGCGTCGCTCAGTGCCTGCTGCGCTTCCTGGTGACGGCCCTGGGCCTGATGCGTGCGGGCCAGCCAGTCATAGGCATCGAGAAAGCGCTTATTGTTTTCCAGCAAGCCTTCCAGCATGGTTTGCGCGGCCGCATACTCGCCGCGCTGGAACAGGGTCTTGGCCTGGCCAAGGCGGGCCCAGCCGATCGCCTTGCTTTCATACAGGGCGGCATAAATCGGTTCCGCCTCGGCCGCCTCGCCCAGCAGCAAATGCAATTCGGCGCGCAAACGCAGGAAATCGGTCGCGTAGCGCGGATATAACGTGGCGCCTTCGCTGCAGGCGGCAATCGCCGCGCGTTCGTTGCCCACGTCGATCAACTGGTACACGGGCACGAAGGCGTTGCGCTTGTCGAGCGCGCGGCCGATGCGCTCGAGCATGCGGTCAGCCGTGAAGGGTTTCAGGATGTAATCAGTGGGCAAGAGTTCCACCGCGCTGACCACCTTGGCAAAGCTGCCTTCGCCGGTCACCATGAAAAACATGGTGGAGGCGTGGATCAATTTGTGGTGGCGCAAGTCTTCCAGCATCTGCTGGCCATCCTGCCCGCCCTCGAGCGTGTATTCGCACAGGATCAAATCATAGGATTTATTGCCCAGCATGCGGATCGCCTGGCCGGAACTGGCCGCATCGTCGATCTTCGCCAGGCCGCACAGGTTGAGCATATTGTGCAGGCTCGAACGCATGCCCGGATGCGGTTCGATAATCAGCGCCGTAAGGCCGTGCAGTTCTTTCATGTCGGTATCCGAAAACTCAGCGGCGCGCCAGACTGGTGCGTGGCGCCAGACCACCTGAGGCTGCCGAGTATATGACGGCGCCGCGCGCAAGGGAATGGCGCGGCGCAGAAAGCCGCTGCGTCAGGGACCGGTGCGCCCAGGATGCCACAGTGCCGGTTCGTCCGCGATCAGTTCCAGCAGCGCCGCCACCACTTCCGGATCGAATTGCTTGCCGCTGCGCTCTTCTATATAAGCACGCACCTGCGGATACGGCCACGGCTCCTTGTATGGCCGCTCGTGCAGCAGCGCATCAAACACGTCGACCACGGCCACGATGCGCGCGGCCAGCGGAATGGCGCGTCCCTTCAGGCCTTGCGGATAACCGGCGCCATCGAAGTGTTCGTGGTGGCTGCCGGCAATCTGCGCGCCATAGGTCAGGTAGCTGACGCCGTCGACCATGTTCGCCGCCCGTTCGAGGATGGTGCGCCCGACGCCGGCGTGCAGCTGCATCTGCACCCTTTCCTCGTCCGTATGGCGGCCCGGCTTCAGCAGCACCGCGTCCGGCGTGGCCACCTTGCCCACGTCGTGCAGGATGCTGGCCAGGCCGATCATGTCGATCAGCTGCGCCGTCAGTTCATCGGGATAGGCGCCACGCTGCTGCATGCGGCGGGCGATCGCGTCGGACAGTTGCTGCACCCGCCGCACATGGCCGCCCGTGTCGCTGTCGCGAAACTCGGCCAGGTCGGCCAGCGCCACCACGGTCGCTTCCTGCGCCTTGCGCAACTGGCCAAACATATACAGGTTGTCGAAGGCGGCGGCGATGCGCTGGCAAAACACTTCCAGCAGATCGCGCTGGATTTGCGCCAGCGGCCACGGCGGCGTGACGGAGATGGCCAGCTCGCGATTGCTTTCCGTATGGATGAACAGCACATTGGCCGGATGCTCGAACTGGCTACGCTTTTCCGCGAAGGCCTTGTCGATGGTGGGCGTGAGCGCATGGCCGAGCGGCATGTTTTCCGCGTCGGCCAGGGCGGCATAGGAGCCGGTGGCGGCCACCACCTGGGGCCGCCCGGAGCCGCCCTGCATCAAGCACAGCACGCCGTCGGCGCCCACGTCGAGGATGGCGCTGACCTGGTTCAGCACGCCGGAGGCAAATTCGCGCAGCGAGTGGATCTGGTACAAATTGGTGGCGCCCGCCAGGATCTTGCCCAGGCCGATGCGGCTGCGTTCGAGCATCATCAGGCTTTCATAGGCGCGCAGGGCCGAAATCACGGTGGTAAACAGCTTTTGCGTGGTCAGTTCGGTCTTGGCCTTGTAATCATTGATGTCGTATTCGATGATCACGCGCTGCTCGGGCGCCTGGCCCGGCTGGCCGGTGCGCAGCACCACGCGCACGATGGGATTGTTCAGCTCGGCACGGATGCGCCTGGCCAGTATCAGGCCGGCGTCATCCGTTTCCATCACCACGTCCAGCAGCACCAGCGCGATGTCGGGCGTATTGCGCAGGATGTCGTAGGCTTCCTGGCCGCTGTAGGCGGAAAACAGTTCCAGCTCGCGGCCCTTGAAGCTGACGTTGCGCAGCGCCAGCCGCGTGACGGCATGGACATCGACATCATCATCGACGATCAGCACGCGCCACAGGCGCTGGTCAGGCGCCGTCAGCCCGGTGGGAGCGGCCGCTGGTTCATCCTCCTCGAGCAGCCAGTTATCATCTGCATCTGTATCGGCATTGCGGTCAGTCATGGATACTCCTGATGGATGGCTACGATGGTGGATGCCTGTCAAGGATAATCAGATTAGATGCTGCTTACAACAGGATTCTGTACACCGTCCGGTACCGCAGGCAAGGCGGGCGGCGGGCTCAGGACACCCCCGACCGGCTTGGCGGCGCAGCCATCGGCGCCCGGCGCCAGCGACTGGTAGCGCACTTCATATTTGCCTGCGCTCAATTGTTCCACGTTCAGCTTGTCGTGCGCCAGGATATACAGATAGCGCACATTCGAGCGCCGCTCCAGGTCGTACAGCTTGACGAAGACGGGCGCCGCATTCTCGCTATTGTCGAGCATCAATTCCAGCTCGCTGCCCTTGTTACTGACAGGGAATCCGTCCACATAACCGGACTGGCGCGGCCACGGTTCGCCATTCGGCGCCACCAGGGCCTGCGCTTGCGCCTGGTTTATGCCATCGCAAGCGGCATGGCTCGCGCTCAGGCTCAGCTGCGACACGGCCAGCACCTTGATCTCGGGCGCCTTGATCTGCACGGGGTCCGGTGCGGACGGCTTGCTCACCGCCCAGCCATCGACGGCCGCCGCTTCTGTTTTCGGCGCCGGCGGCAAGGCGCGCCCGGTGTCGGCAGCTTTGACGCCATCGCGGGCCAGGCCATTCCAGGCCGAGGCCAGCGCGACGGGGACGGCAGGCGAGTGATCGAGCATCAGCATGGCGCCCAGCCAGCCCAGCAGCAGACAGCCACTCAGGCTCAGCCACCAGCGCCAGTTGCGCCAGGTGGTCCGGCCCCGGCGCCGTGGTCCGCCTTGCGGCGACGGTACATCCTGCGCCCAGCTTTGTGGCTGTGACGCGGACTGGCCCTTGGGCCGGCCATCCCTGTGCTTGCCTTCCTCGTGCTGGGTGCTTTCCAGCCAGGCGATTTCCCACTCCTCGGCGGCGATCCACTCATCGTGCTCGCGGCGGCGCTGCGGGTCGGACAAGATGCCATAGGCGCTATTGAGAATCGCCATGATGCGGGCGGCCTTCTCGTCGCCGGGATTCTTGTCGGGATGGTATTTCTGGCTGAGGGCCTTGTACGCCGCACGTATGACTTCCTGCGGCGCCAGGCGCGCCACTTTCAGGTTGTCATAGTGTGTATGTATCTTTCCCATCGTTTTATCTTGAAATCGGTGCGCGGCGACGGGTGCTGATGCATGGAAACCGTGCTGTATCAAGCATCATATACGAAATGACAAGACAATAACCGCCTGGGCCCGCGAAAATGCAGGACCGGGCTGGACCGCGCCCGGCGCTCCTGACGCGCTTACCCTCCCCTTACAAGCGATGCGAGCGGTCACCCGACAACAAGCTATCCGGCAATGCCACCTGGTGGCCCACCACCAGTACCTTGAACAGTTCGCCCATCTCGGCAGGCGACAGCAGTTTTTGCACGGCGCTGGCCTGCGGCAGATACGTCTGGACCTTGAGCGGATCGCTGCGCAGCAGCAAGTCACCGATGCCCGCCCCTAGCAAAAAGGCTGCCTGGCTCATATAGCTGAGCACATCGAGGCCCGCTTCCTGCGCCGCCACGGCCATGGCCGTGAAGTCGACGTGGGCCGTAATGTCTTGCAAGCCGGGCAGATAAAACGGTTCCGCGTGGGCATGGTGGCGGTAATGGCACATCAGGGTGCCGGTGGCGCGCTGTACAAAATAATATTCGTGCGCCGGGAAACCATAGTCGAACAGCACCGCCGCACCGCCCTTGCCACTGGTCAGCATGCGCGCCAGCGAACGCATGAAGCCACAGGCCACGCCGTGGATTTCGCTGACATAGCCGACCGGCAAGTCGTCCGCCTCGGGCACCTGGGCGGCGATCTGCGCCGCCACTTCGCCGCTGGCGGGGCGCTCGATCCAGACGAACTTGCCATCGGCAATGCCGACGTCAAGCTCGCACCAGCCGGCGGGCGTCTTGCTGATCAGGTTGACGGGCATGGCGTCCAGCACTTCATTGCCAAACACGGCGCCTTCGAACGATTCCGGGAAACCATCGAGCCACACCACTTGCGGAAACGCCGCCAGCGCCAGCTCCTGGCGCGCGCGCAGTTCGCCGGACAGTTCGACGATCGCATATTGCTCAATTGAAATGCCGGCACTGGCCGCCTCCGTCAGGATATCGAAGGCCAGCTTGCCCGTGCCGGCGCCGAATTCGAGGATGCGCGGGGCCGTTTGCGCCATAATAGCGGCTGCTACATGGGCCAGGCTGGCGCCGAACAGGGGCGAGATTTCCGGCGCGGTTGTAAAATCGCCATCCTTGCCCAGCTTCGCGGCGCCGCCGCTGTAATAGCCGAGGTCAGGCGCATACAGCGCCAGCTCCATGAAGCGGACAAAGGGAATGGCGCCGTCATTGCGCGCGATTTCAGCGGCAATCAGGTGCTGCAAGGCATGGGACGCGGCCAGCGCGTCGCTATCGGGTTCGGGTAGGGACATTCCGGCATTGTAGCGAATCGGCGGCGCTTGCCGCCAGTCATGGCCCGTACACCTCACTCTCAACTATTAGCAAAGACATGAATCAAGCAAGCACAACGCCCTTAGCCAGCCCCCCGCGGGTCGCCCTCGTCACGGGCGCGGCGCGCCGCATCGGCCGCGCCATCGCGCTGGGCCTGGCGCGCGACGGCTGGGATATTGCCGTGCATTACCGCGCATCACGCGACGAAGCGCTCGCGCTGGTGGCGGAAATTACCGCGCTGGGCCGGCGCGCCCACGCCTTCCCGTGCGACCTGGCGCAGGAAAGCGCCGTACGCCAGCTGCTGCCCCAGGTGCAAGCCGCACTGGGCGCCGTGACTTGCGTGGTCAATAACGCATCGTTGTTTGAATACGACAACGCCGCCGATTTCTCGGTGGCCGCGCTGGACGCCCATATGCACGCCAACCTGGCGGCGCCCGTGCTGCTGGCGCAAGCCTTATATCAGGCCACGCCAGAAGGCGAACAAGCGGTTGTCATCAACTTGCTGGACCAAAAACTGTACAATCTCAATCCTGATTTTTTGTCCTACACATTATCCAAGGCGGCGCTCCTGTCGGCGACCACCATGCTGGCCCAGGCACTGGCGCCCAAGGTGCGCGTGGTCGGCATCGCGCCCGGTATCACCATGGTGTCCGGCGAGCAGACAGAAGCGAACTTTGCCACGGCGCACGAAAATACGCCGCTGGGCCGTTCCAGCACGCCGCAAGATGTTGCCGACAGCGTCTGTTATGTGGCTGGCGCGCGCGCACTGACGGGCACCACCTTGCTGGTCGATGGCGGCCAGCACTTGATCGGCCTGCCGCGCGACGTGATGTTCCTGGCCAAATAAGAGTCAATAAAAAAGCGATCTACCGAATATCCGTAAAAAATTAGCATTCCAGCATTCCCTAAAAGGTAAAACTATGTCGTCCGCCCTGTCTCACCCCCGCTTGGCCGATTGCCGCCGGCTATTCCTGCGCAATTACGAAGTCCTCATCAATATCGGTGTCTACGACTTCGAAAAAAAGGGCGAGCAGCGCGTCCTCATCAACGTCGACCTGTACATTCCCCTGGCCCTGTCGACGCCAAAAGATGACCAGCTGGAAGAAGTGGTCGACTATGACTTCATGCGCGAGACCATCGCCAGGCGCATGGCGCAAGGCCATGTGCAACTGCAGGAAAGCCTGGTCGACGATGTGCTGGCCGCCATGCTGGCCCACCCGCAGGTGCGCGCCGCGCGCGTCTCGTCGATGAAACCGGATGTGTATCCCGACTGCGAAGGCGTCGGCGTGGAAGTATTCCAGATCAAGGATGATGTATGAACGATATGAACACCGTGCTTGATAAAGCAGAGACCGCCGTCGCCATCCCGGCGAACCCGGAAGCACAGCAAGCGGCTAAAAAGAAGGCTGACAAGATCGCGCTGGAAAACAACAAGCTGCACAAGCGCTTGTGCCGCCTGGTGGGCCAGGCCATCGGCGACTTCAATATGATCGAAGAAGGCGACAAGGTGATGGTGTGCTTGTCGGGCGGCAAGGATAGCTACGCCCTGCTGGACATCCTGATGACCTTGCGCGAGCGCGCGCCGATCCATTTCGATATCGTCGCCGTCAACCTGGACCAGAAGCAGCCGAATTTCCCGCCGGAAATCCTGCCTGCCTACCTGACGGAACTGGGCGTGGCTTTCCACATCGAAAACCAGGATACCTACAGCATCGTCAAGCGCCTGATCCCGGAAGGCAAGACCACCTGCTCGCTGTGCTCGCGCCTGCGCCGTGGCATCCTGTACCGCGTGGCCGATGAACTGGGCGCCACCAAGATCGCCCTGGGCCATCACCGCGATGACATCCTGGAAACTTTCTTCCTGAATATGTTCTTCGGCGGAAAACTGAAAGGCATGCCAGCCAAGCTGGTCTCGGACGATGGCAAGCACGTCGTCATCCGCCCGCTGGCCTATGTGAAGGAGTCGGACACCCAGCGTTATGCCGAAGTAAAAGGTTTCCCCATCATTCCATGCGATCTGTGCGGTTCGCAGGAAAACCTGCAGCGCAAGCAGATCAAGGCCATGATGCGCGACTGGGACAAGAAATTCCCTGGCCGCGTGGAAAGCATTTTCTCGTCGCTGGCCAATGTGGCGCCATCGCACCTGATGGACCCGAATCTGTATGGCTTCAAGGATTTGAAGGCCGATGGCGTGGCCAATCCCATGGGCGATATCGCCTTCGATGAAGAACCTTGCGCGACACCGTCGCCGTTCGGCACGACGATTAGCTTGCAAGCAATAACGGACTGATAACGGACGACTCGGCCCGTTCCTCCTCTCTGTTGTTTCGCCGCCACCTCCCCGGTGGCGGCGTCATTTCCACACCACATTTCCCCGCGTTTGATGTACCGTAAGTAGCTCTGCCGGTGCAGCCTGCCGCACGCATCCCTGCCCCGCGGACCGCTAATACTCTTCCGACAACCTGACTGGAACATCCATGACGTCATCCGCACTCAAGCGCCCCTTGTTTACCATGCTGGCCCTCAGCCTGGCCATCTCCTCGGCCTTTGCCGCCGCGCCGGCACCCACCGCCGCTCCCGCAGCGATAGAGCAGCCAGCCGACCGCTGGGACTTGAGCGAACTGTATAAAAGCCAGGCCGATTTCGACGCCGACGCCACCAAACTGTCGGCGCAGCTCAAGCAACTGGCAGCGTACAAGGGACAGCTGGGCGCCTCATCGGCCCGCCTGAAAAGCGCGCTCGACCTGTATGCGGATGCGCGCAAACGCATCAACACCTTGAATGTGTACGCCTCGCAATACTATGACCAGGATACGGGCGATAATACGGGCAACCAGCTGAACCAGCGCGCCGCCCTGATGGGCAATGACTTTGGCCAGGCCACCGCCTTCATACAGCCGGAAATCCTCGCCGTCGGCGCCAGGCGCATCCAGGCCATGCTGGCCCAGGACAAGGGTTTGCAGCTGTACCGCTTCCAGCTGGACAACATCTTGCGCAATGCACCGCATACGCTGGACGCTGCCGGCGAACAGCTGATTTCGCAATTTGGCCTGGCGACGGGTTCGGCCGGTTCCATCTACCAGACCCTGTCCAGCTCGGAAATCCCGTGGCCGACCGTGACCTTGTCGGACGGCACCCAGGTCAAGCTGGACCAGGCCGCCTACACGCAATACCGCGAACAGGGCAACCGCGCGGACCGCAAGCTGGTATTCGACGCGTTCTGGGGCAAGTGGAAGGAATTCGAGCGCACCTTCGGCGAAACCCTGTACGGCCAGCTGAAAAGCGACGCCGCCTATGCCAAGGTCCACCATTATCCCGACTCGCAAACGGCGGCGCTCGATGGCGACCATTTGCCGCCGGCCGTCTACCAGACCCTGATCGCGCAGACCAATGCCAACCTGCCGACCCTGCACCGCTACCTGAAGCTGCGCGCGCGCATGCTGGGCATCAAGGACCTGGCTTATTACGACCTGTATCCACCGCTGCTGCATAGCGACCAGACTTTCCCGCTGGCCGATGGCAAGAAGATGATGCTGGACGCCGTCGCGCCGCTGGGACCGGATTATGTGAAAACCCTGAGTGCCGCCGTCAATGCGCGCTGGATGGATGCCTATCCGCGTCCGCGCAAGACTTCGGGCGCGCACATGATCGGCGAAGCGTATGACGTGCACCCGTATGTGCTGCTCAATTACACGGGCAACTATGAATCGGCCACCACCCTGGCCCACGAATGGGGCCACGCCATGCACTCGGTGCTGGCCAACAAGGCGCAACCAGCCCTCTACGCGTCGTACAGCACCTTTGTCGCGGAAATCGCCTCGACCACCAATGAAGCGCTGCTGCTGGACGAGCGCCTGAAACAAGCCAAGAATGACGACGAGCGCCTGCTGTACCTGGGCGCGGCGCTGGAAGGCTTGCGCGGCACTTACTTCCGCCAGGCCATGCTGGCCGAATTCGAAGCGGCCATCCACGCCAAGGTGGACAAGGGCGAAGCGCTGACGGGCGAGGAAATCTCCAGCATCTATGGCGGCATCCTCAAGCGCTACCACGGCGAAGCGCAGGGCGTGATGAAGGTCGATCCGCTGTACACGGTGGAATGGGCCTATATTCCGCACTTCTACAACGCCTTCTATGTGTTCCAGTACGCCACCTCGATCGCGGCGGCGCAGGAATTCTCGCAACGCATCCTGGCCAAGGAACCGGGCGCGCTGGCCGCTTACCTGAAGATGCTCAGCTCGGGCGGCTCGGCCTACCCGTATGACCTGGTGAAAGCAGCCGGCGTCGACCTGGCCTCGCCGAAACCGTACCAGGCACTGGCGGCGCGCATGAACAGCATCATGGACCAGATCGAAGCGATTGAAAGCAAGCGGGGGAAATAAGTCCCCCCTGTAGCCCCAACAGCAAGGGCTGGGGTCAGACCCGAGGGTCTGACCCCGCCGCTTCCTCGGCCGCATACGCGGCCGCATCGCCTTCGAACATGTCTTCCAGTTCTTCGCGTGCCTGGCGCGCGATTGACAGGACTTTTTGCTGGTCCTGGAAGTGCGGCGCTACTTCCAGCAGGGTTTTCAGGTTGTGGGTGCGGAAGATGGCGGCCGCGCGGCGCGCCCGCTCGGCCGGATAGCCCACCTGCAGCAA
Source organism: Janthinobacterium sp. Mn2066 (assembly GCF_049319705.1). Lineage (NCBI taxonomy): Bacteria > Pseudomonadati > Pseudomonadota > Betaproteobacteria > Burkholderiales > Oxalobacteraceae > Janthinobacterium > Janthinobacterium sp. Mn2066. The sequence continues at coordinate 361,360 of NZ_JBMOUF010000006.1, forward strand.
GGTCTGCTCGCCCAGCAGCAGCGCCGCTTCAAACGTTTCGCGTTCGATCAGGGTCACGCCGCGCTTCATCAACTCATAGTAATGCGTGACGTTGCGCGCCCGCGCCAGTATCGTCAGCTGCGGCAGGCGCAGCCGCACCGCGTCGACCAGCGCCAGGCTGTCCTCCACATTATCGATCGCGATCACCAGCGCTTTCGCTTTTTCAATGCCGGCCGCCACCAGCAAGTCCACCCGCGTGGCGTCGCCATAAAACACCTTGAAGCCGAACTTGCGCAGCAGCTCGATCTGGTCCGGATCGTGGTCGAGCACCGTCACGCCGATCTTGTTGGCCGCCAGCAAACGGCCGATGATCTGGCCGAAGCGGCCGAAACCGGCGATGACGATGGGATTGTCCTGCGCCTCGATATGGTCGTCGGGACGGCGCTTCTTCTCGCCCTGGAAACGCGGTGCGATGAATTGATCGTGCAACAGCAGCAGCAAGGGCGTGGCCACCATCGACAGGGTGACCACCACCACCAGCACGGCGCCCGTCTCGGGCGTGAACACATGCGCGGCCACCGCCGTGGCGAACACCACGAAGGCGAATTCGCCGCCCTGCGACAGCAGCAGCGCAAAAAACAACTGCTGGCCACGGGGAATCTCGAACAGCTTGGACAAGCCATACAGCAAGGCGATCTTGATGGCCAGCAGGCCCGCCACCAGCGCCAGGATCAGCAGCGGCTGCGCGCGCAGCACGCCAAAATCGACGGACATGCCGACCGCGATGAAAAACAGGCCAAGCAGCAGCCCCTTGAACGGTTCCAGGTCGCTGATCAGCTCATGCCGGTATTCGGAATCGGCCAGCAGCACCCCCGCCACAAACGTCCCCAGCGCCATCGACAGGCCCACCGACTCCATCAGCACGCAGATGGCGATCACCAGCAGCAGCGCAAAGGCCGTGAAGATTTCGCGCAATTCGGTCCTGGCGATAAAGCGCAGGATGGGGTTCACAAAACAGCGCCCGCCGATCACCAGCGCCGCCAGCACGCCGGCCAGCTTGGCTACGCGCAGCCAGCCCGGTTCGCCCGCGTGCGTCACCAGGCCGCCCAGCAGCGGCACCAGCGCGATCATGGGAATCGCCGCCACATCCTGGAACAGCAAGATGGAAAAGCCGGCGGAACCGGCCGGGGTGGACATCAGCTTGCGCTCGCCCAGGGTGGCCAGCACGATGGCCGTCGACGACAGCGACAAGCCCAGCGCACCGACCAGCGCCGTGCGCCAGTCCACGCCGAAGGCCATGGCCACCGCGCACAAGCCCGCACTGACCAGCGCCACCTGCGCGCCGCCCCAGCCAAAGATGGGCCGGCGCAGCAGCCACAGGCGCCTCGGTTCCAGTTCCAGGCCGATTAAAAACAGCAGCAGCACCACGCCGAATTCGGAAAAGTCGAGGATCACTTCGACATTGCTGATCAAGCCCAGGCCCCACGGCCCGATGATCACGCCGGCCACCAGGTAGCCCAGTACGGCGCCCATGCCCAGGCGCTTGGCCAGCGGCACCATGACGATGGCGGCCACCAGGTAAAACAAGAGATTGATTAAAAAGCCGTGGTGTTCCATGGGAGTAATCCGGGAAAATATATGTAAAACGTCATCATGCCTGAAGTCGCGGGGACGCACAGGATTTGCAGAATCAGGCAATCTTCGCACAGCATTGGTCTACCGCCAGCCAGGCGTACAGGTGCAAGATGGCATCCTGAATTCACCTTTAGCGGAGCTACCATGAAGACCATCGACCAGATCTATATCAACGGCCAGTTCGTCACGCCGCACGGCACCCAGCAGCTGGAATTGATCAATCCCAGCACTGGGCAAGCAGCCAGCCGCGTGGTGCTGGGCGACGCCACCGACGTCGATGCGGCCGTCGCCGCCGCCAAGGCAGCCTACCCGGCTTATTCACGCAGCAGCAAGCAGGAACGCATGATCATGCTGCAGCGCCTGCACGAAGCGGTGGCTGCCCGCAGTGAAGAACTGGTGCAGGTGATGGTGGCAGAATATGGCGGCACCCTGGCATTTTGCCGCGCCAGCGTGCAGCGCGCGGCCAGCAGCTTCCTGCAAACCAGCAAGCTACTGGACACTTTTGATTTCGTGCGCACGGCCGGTTCGGCGCGCGTCGTGCTCGAACCGCTGGGCGTGGTCGGCATCATCACGCCGTGGAACTCCAGCTACGGCTTTATCTGCAGCAAACTGGCCACCGCGCTGGCCGCCGGCAGCACGGCCGTCATCAAGCCCAGCGAATTGAGCGCGGCCCAGACCCAGATCCTCACCGAATGCCTGCATGCGGCGCAGCTGCCGCCCGGCCTGTTCAACATCGTCAACGGCAGCGGCCAGATCGTCGGCAACGCCATCACGGCGCATCCGGACATCGCCAAGATTTCGTTTACGGGCTCGACCGCCGTCGGCAAACACATCGCCCGTGGTGCCGTCGACACCCTCAAACGCGTCACGCTGGAACTGGGCGGCAAATCGCCGAACGTGCTGCTGGACGATGCCGACCTCGATCTGGCCATTCCCACCGCCGTCGCCGCCTTCACCTTCAACAGCGGCCAGGCTTGCCTGGCGGGCACGCGCCTGATCGTACCGGCCAGCCGCCTGGAAGAAATCAAGCAGCGCATCAAGCTGGCCGTCGATGCCTTGCAGGTGGGCGACCCGGCCAACCCGGACACGCAGATCGGGCCGCTGGTCAATGCCGCCCAGTATGCACGGGTGCAGCGCTATATCGCGCTGGGCACAGAAGAAGGCGCGACCTTGCTGACAGGCGGCGCCGGCCAGCCAGCAGGGCTGGAACATGGTTATTTTGTGAGGCCGACCGTGTTCGTGGATGTGCGCAACGACATGGCCATCGCACGCGAAGAGATCTTTGGCCCGGTGCTGTCCATCATCGCCTACGACAGCGAAGAGGAAGCCATCGCGATTGCCAACGACACGGTGTATGGCTTGCAAGCCTACGTCAGTTCAGGCGACCCTGCGCGCGCCAACCGGGTAGCGGCACAACTGGTGGCCGGCCGCGTCTTCATCAACGGCCTATACGACGAACCGCTGGCGCCCTTCGGCGGCTTCAAGCAATCGGGCATCGGCCGCGAATTCGGCACCTATGGACTGGAAGCTTACCTTGAGCCGAAGGCCATGATGGGCTACTCTGCTAGCCATGAAATCGATTGATCCCACCCCCGCTGCCACCACGCTGGCACTGCTGCGTGCGGAAGCGCTCGCGCTGTTTCAGGATACGCCCCTGGGGCAGCGCGACTTGCCGACGGCGCTGCCTTACCTGTCGTTCATCCGCTTTACGCAAACGACGGCACTCCATCGCGGCATGCTGGAGCCGTCGATGTGCCTGGTGCTGCAAGGGGAAAAGACGATCCTGATCGGCAAGGAGATCACCAATTACGGCGCCGGCAGCTATGTGGTGTCGGCGATCGACTTGCCCGTCTCGGGCCAGGTGTCATTAGCCACGCCGGAACAGCCATATATCGGCCTGCGCATCGCGCTCGACGCGCGCGAACTGGCGGCGCTGGTGATCGACATGCAGCTGGCCGTGCCCGGCACCCGGCGCAAGCAGCCTGCCGCAGCCTATGTCGAAGAAGCCGATGCGGAATTGCGGGAGGCGTTTTTGCGGCTGCTGCGCATGCTGAAAAAGCCGCAGGACCTGGCAGCCATCGGCCCGTTGCTCAAGCAGGAAATCCTGTACCGCCTGCTGACGGCGCGCGGCGGCGAAGCGCTGTATGACAGTGTGACGGCGCACGCGCAGGAAAAAGGCGTGAGCGAAGCCATGCTGTGGATCAAGCACCATTACGACCAGCCCCTGAAAATCGAGCAGCTGGCCAAATCGGTCAGCATGAGCGTGTCGAGCCTGCACCACCGCTTCAAGGCGCTGACCGTGATGAGCCCCCTGCAATATCAAAAGCAGATCCGCCTGCTCGAAGCGCGTAAACTCCTGTTGACCGGCAAGCTGGAAGCGGCCACCGTGGCTTACCAGGTCGGCTATGAAAGCCCGTCCCAGTTCAGCCGCGAATACCGGCGCCTGTTCGGCGCCCCGCCGCTACAGGATATGCAGTACCTGAAGCATCACGAACCGGTCTTGTAGAAACGATCCCAGCCAGAGACGACAAGTTCTCTGACTGGCAACGACGCTGACTCGCTCCACGCAGCTATGCCATTTCCATCTGGCTTGCGCTAGCGCAAATCGCCTCCGGACCAAGCGGCAAGAATCGTCATGGCACCAGAACGATGGCAAAACCAGGCGATAGCTTCCGATTACGCAAATACCGGAGTCCAGCTCATGCAGATAAATCCCGTCAACCGCAGTACGCCAGCAGAGCAGTCATCCAGCTCCGACTTTGATGGTCCGTCAAGGGTGGAAGCCATCGAAGCAGCCGGGTCGGACACATCCGTGACCGAGATGTCGTCCCCACGCCAGGGCCTGAACTGCTGGCTTTGTTACACAAAGCGCATGCACTGGGTGCACAAAATTCCTCGCCTGGGCGTCATCTCAGCACCAGCATGATTTTATTTGCACTCGCCAGTAGCGATATTGCACCTCTGCAAACCCATTCGGCCGAAACGCTATGCTTTGCCAAGACGCTGAAAAGACTGGCAGAAAACCGCTTCGAAGAAACCTGGAATAGCTACTTCAACTTCCCGCCATCAGCTATGGCCTCGACAGAAAATGTCAGCGGTGACGATACGCCCCCAATGTCAAGCAATGCTGCCATCTGGCTGCAAAACGCAAGCCAGGCAGCACGGATGGCAAATCATCGACAGATCGAAGTTGGCGATCTGATCAGCGCGCTATGGGGCTTGAAGCATGGAAGATGGTTGTCCAGGCTAAAAACCATGGCAGTTGACATCCATGCGCTGCAAAGTTACTACGAGCAAGACCTGCTTTCGCTGCACATCCCGGAGGTGCCGCTACGGAACCTGCAGCAGAACAATATCCGCCAGTACCTGCAACACGACAGAGCTTCACATCTCGATCAATTAGGCTTCAAGCAATATGCCATTTCCATCGCTGCATTTCTGACCAGCAGCGATACGCATGGTCCTATCAGCATCAGTATCCAGGCACCATGGGGAGTAGGCAAGTCCTCGCTGATGCGCCAGATTCAATATGAACTGGATCCACCTGCGCAACAGACGTCCATACTGGAAGACATTCGCACGCTTGACGTGGTGAAATTTCTTGATCGCCAGATACCTCTCACGCAACAAAGCAGCAGCGGTCCAGACAAACGCTGGACCGTCTGGTTCAATGCCTGGAAATATGGAAGCTCCGAAGAAGTCTGGGCCGGTCTCGTCGATGCTATCGTCAGTCAGGTCAGCGAACGTCTGGGCCGCGTCCAGCGCGAACTTTTCCTGTTGCGCCTGAACCTTTCCCGCATTGATGATGGCCTGGTGCGTCAGAAAATTTACCAGCGCGTGGCAGCACTCTGGTGGGTGACGATACGCCGCTGGGTGTTGACCGCCATGGCACTGATACTCAGCTTTGGCAGTATCACAGTGCTCACCCATGCTGTTCCTGATCTCAAACATCTCAGCCTGGCCGCCATGTTCGGTGCCGCCGGTACGCAAATCGCCCTCGCAGCCTATGCGGTATGGACTTTTTTTCAATCCAGGAAGAAAGTAGCGGATGAACCTGCCAAATTCAGTCTGGCCGAATATGTCCGCGTACCGGACTATGCCAAGTCAGTGGGCGTCATGCATCAGATACATCAGGATTTGCGGCGCGTACTCGACATCTTGCCGAAGCGCATGATGCAAGATGGCAGCGGCGCCAGCGTCACCGAACCACTCGTCATCTTCATCGATGACCTCGATCGTTGCACCCCCAATAAAATTGCCAGTGTCGTTGAAGGACTCAATGCCTTCCTCGCGGGAGACCAGTCCGAATTTCTGTTTGTCATCGGCATGGATCCGCAGGTAGTGGCTGCGGCTCTTGAGCATGCGCACAAAGACGTCAAAAGCCACTTGCCCTCCTACGAGCAGGTGGTGCCGCTCGGATGGCGTTTCATGGACAAGTTCATCCAACTGGGATTTACCATTCCGCCCGTTCACACTACAGAAAACGATATCTTTATCGATTTCCTGATTGGTCCCGAGACATCAGAAACGCAAAATACGCCAGCCACATCTGAACACTCCGCACCGCTATCCGATGCTGGTGCATCGGCGGCAGCCCAGGTAGAGCGTAGCGTCGCAGATAAGCAGGAAAACGCCAGGGTATTGGAACGGCAACAACGTCAAGAAAGTATGGCATTGCGCAGTGATGGCAAGGACGTGCAAACAATCATGCGCGGGATTTGCAAGGAGTACAACTGTAGCCCACGTGAAATCAAGCGCACCCTGAACTTTGTACGCTTTCTGCTCCTGCTGCGCATTTCGCGCACCACGCATCACTTGCCCATCCCGACCTTATTACAGTACCAGCGTTGGAGCGTGCTATGCATGCGCTGGCCTGACCTGGCGCTATGGCTACAGTGGGGGAGTACCCTTCCGCTGCAAACCAGTATGCCTCCCATTTTCGGCAGCGTAGCGGCGCAGCGGCTTTACTGGCTTGAGCAATGCAGCGCAGACACTCAAAGCAACGTCGACGAATGGGGTAAAACCGCCGCGGATAAACTTGGTTTGCCAGTAGGAAAAGTCAGCTGGCTGAACAACTCCGAAGTCCATCTCTTCTTTGTCCAGGAAACCAGGCAGCCAGCTGAACATCGGATTTCCGCTGGCGCCGCCATCGGTTTTTATTAGCCTTAAGCGAGCGCGGCAATAGAAAGCACCGCGCCCTCTATCACGCTAGAGTGGCGCCACGTCCGTGCGCAGCACCGGATACAGGTTCAGGCGCTCGTCCCAGGAACTGTGGCGGCGGGCGAAGAATTCCAGGCGGGCGCGCGGATTGGCGGCGAAGGCCGGGTCGCTGGCCAGCTTGGCCTGGAAGGTGGCCGCCAGTGCGGGATCGGCCGCCATCTGCGCACGCGCCACGTCTTCGGCGACGTAATCTTCCATGTATTCCTTGCGCTCGAAGGCCGTATTGAAACTGCCCCAGGCCAGCAGCGAATCGGGTGCACGGGGCTCGAGCAGCGCCATCACCAGGCGCGCCTTCGGCTGGGCGATGGGCACATACAAGGCGCCTGCGCCGATCTCGCGCGCTTCTTGTTGCCATTCGCCCTCGACGCTGGCCGTCTGGCGGCTCTCGAACGACTGCGCGCCGAATTTCACCTGCGTGGCGCGGAAGGTTTGCACCGGCTGCTTGCCGAAGCCCGTTTTCAGCACGTGATACGCCACGCCATGCTGGCGCAGTTTTTCCGCCACCATCTGCGCTTGTGCAGCGGGCACCAGGTAGCCAGCCTTGGGCGCCTCGGCCTGCAGCTTGGGCACGATCTCGTCGCGCAGCGGCACCGTCCACAGCTGCGGCGTCTTTTCATCGTAGCGCGTCATCAGGGCGCCCGACACCTCGGACAGGGTGCGCGTGTAGGCATAACCGCGAAACGTGATCTGGTGGCTTTTTTCAGTGGTGGTGTAGCTGAGGGGAACCGTGGCGCCGGCCAGTGCAGCCGAGCGGGCGTCGGCTTGCTGCGCGATGCTGCGCCACTGCGCGCCATGCTGGGCCATTTGCGACAGCAGCGAAACGATGGTGTTGCGGGTGATGCGCACGCGGGTCGGATAATCCTTCCACGAGTGGGTTTCCACCAGCATGCCGAAGCGGTTGCGCAGCAAGAAGTAGCCATGCGAAAAGCGCGGATTCGGGGTCGAATCGACAAAGCCCGATTGCGGATTGTCTTCTTCGGCAAACGACATATAAAACGGTTTCGGGTCCGAACCCTGTTTCGCCAGGTCGGCCAGCACATTGTCGCGCAAGGCCGTGCCGGCCACGCGCAAGTCGGCGTCGCCCGCATGCACGGGTTCGACCTGGATCGAGATATCGGGTTCGAACTGCGCGCCATCGGTCACATGCAAGTCGACATAGGCCAGCGGGTCCCATTGATTGACGAGCGCCAGCATATGCTGCATCTCGGGCGCGTCGGCCTTCATGTAGTCACGGTTCAGATTGAAATTTTGCGCCGTGCTGCGCCAGCCCATTTCCACCGGCCCGCGCTGGTTCGGGCGATTCCACTGGCCGAAGCGCTCATGGCCATCGATATTAAACACGGGCACGAACAGCAATACCTGCTTGTCGAGCGCACCGGGCGCCACTTTCCCTTCCAGTACTTCGCGCAGCGCCAGGAAACCGGCATCCTTGCCATCGATTTCGCCGGAATGGATACCGCCCTGCACCAGCAGCACCGGCAGCTTGCGGCGCGTCGCCTCGGCAGCTGTCAGGGCGCCCGTGTTGCTGACGGCCAGCGCCAGCATGGGACGGTTTTCCGGCGTGCGGCCAAATTCAAAGCAGCGTACCTGCTTCGGATACGCTTGCTGGAAGGCGCTGCACAGCTTGACCACTTCATCGTAACGCCCGGTTTTCAGGAACCCGGAACGTTCGGAAATGGTGGTCAGCGTATCGGGTGCGGCATGGGCCAGCGGAACGGCCAGCATGGCCAGTAACAGGGCGGAACGTAACATGGGCGGAACTCCAGATCGATGGCAAACAAGGTAGCCGGAAATTATAGACCGCTTTGCCACGCCAGGCGGCATGCTGCGGTCTATTTACTCAACTATGAAAATAAGGCCGCTCCGAGGCAAACAACATACGCCGGCTGGCAATACGCCATGCCGGCGGCGCCTTGTCGCCCAACAGGATGATGCCGGCGCTATACACATACATGCGCACGGCCAGCGGTACGGCAGACAGGCTGGCTTCGGCAGTGGCCGGATTGGCGCCACGCCGCAGCTGCTCCAGAAACGCCATGACCTTCGGCTGATAAATGCCTAGCATGACTTTGCCCGTGTCCATATAGGGCGCCGTATCGGCACCTGTTTTCATGGCCAGCGCCAGGCTGACCAAATGCGTCCCCGGATCGCTGCCCTGATCTTGCGGCAATGCCAGCGCGCGGCGTATGACATCGCTGCTGGCGCCATCCGACCCTGCCAGCATGCGCAACAAATGCGCCGACTGCCAATCGTGGCCCAGGGTCCGCTTGTCGGCAGCGTCCAGATCACCACGCGCCATCAGGCTGTAGCCTGGCAACGGCGACTCGCTATCGGCCTGCCAGGCTTCCCCTGCATCCATGCCCGTCAAGCGCATCATTTTCGCGTCTTCCGGACTGCGTTCCAGCATCAACATAGTGTTCAGGCGCGGTGAAACCTCCCTCAAGGCAGCCAGATCGATGCTTTGACCAGTATAGCGCTGCAGGCGTGCCAGCAACACTGCAGCCTCTTCTGCCTTGGGCGGCAGTTTTTTCACCACCAGTTGCAGCTCTGGAATCGCCGCCACCAAATCACCGCTATCGAGCCGGGTATAGGCTGCAACATAAGCCAGCCATGGATTATCCGGCCAGGTACGGCTTGCCGCGAGGAATTGGCGCGACAGCTCCGGGCTGGCTTGCGAACAGCGCAAGGCGATGTATTGCAAGTCGCCGTTATCCGGTTCGCGCGCCGCGCTGGCCTGGTATGGCGCGCACACGGCAGCGCTGCGTTCGGGGCCGGCCAGATCCTGTTGAATACGCAGCAAGACCACATCGCGTGGGCTTGCCTTCAGCCGCTGCGCCAGTATGCCTGCATGCGCTGTATCCCTGGCGGCCAGTTCCAGCCAGTCGGCGGTATGCGGCTGCAGCGTATCGTCCCAGCGCGCATGCCAGCCGATGACGCGCGTGCGTTCAGCAGCATCAGTGAGCAAAGCCAGTTGCTGTTCCGGTTCCAGCTCGCCCAGACCAGCGAGCACGCTGCGGGTATTGCTGCTATTGCCGGAGACTTTGTCGGGCGGCCGGCTGAACAGGATATCGGCATTGGTCGATGACCAGCGCGGCGCACCCAGTATCCGTGGCGGCACCTGGGCCGCGCTGCCATAGCTGGCGGTCGACTCGACCAGCACCGCCGCGCCGCCCACATTGTAGACAGCGCCTGAAAAGCTACCCACCTCTTCGGTGTCGAATTCTTCCAGCAATTGTCCCTGTTCGTTACGGCTGACGATATGGTGACGGCGCTGCGGTGCGACATCGCGTACCAGCGAACTGTAAGGCTGCAACGTAAAGGTAGCGCCATCGAGCTTGACCTCGACCGGCAAACCCAGGCCATTGTAGATCGCCAGCCGGCTCTCACCGCTCAGGCTACCGACGCACAGCACTGCCAGCACGATGCCACCGGCCAGGGCCAGCCGCGCGGCGCCAGGCAAGAAACCATCGGCGCGCTGAAAACGGGCCCACCAGCCCGGCCGCAACTGCAAAGGACGTTCGGCGCCATACGGAAAGCGCACATAATCGCTCGCGACGGACGATGGCGCCAGCGCCGCCGGCATTGGCTCGGTCGGCTCGGTCGGCTCCGGCGTGCCGGCATGCAGCGCCAGCAAGGCTTCGACTGCCAGCAGCCGTTCCAGCGCCACCATGCGCAGCGCAGACAGATGGCCGCACACGTGCGCGGTCCACTGGTCGATATTCGCGACCCAGTAATTGATGTTTTCAAAAGCGCCCGGGCCTGGCTGGCCGGGGCGCTTTTCAGGATGGCTGGCATGGCTTTATGGTCCATGCCATGACATCACACTGGCGTCAGAAGCGGTGGTTCAGTTCCAGCCAGATCTGGCGGCCCAGCGGGCTGTAGTTGCCGATTGGATAGTTAGGCCAGCCATCGCTGGTGTCGCGCTTGATCGTGTCGAGCACATTGTTGACGATGAACGAGACCGTCGTTTGCTGTGACAACTTGTAGACCGTGCTGAAGTTGGCGATGCCGGTCGGTGTCAGGTACGCGGTCTGGGCAGCGTTAGGCACCTTGCCGTAACGCGTCACGGTCAAGGTATTGGACCAGTCGCCACGGCTCCAGTTCAGGCTGGCGATCAGCTTGTCCGGCCAGTCGGTATTGTCCAGCGAGGTCAGGTCGTTCTTTTCCGTGTCAGCCTCGAATTGCTTCGATTTCTTGCTCAAGACCTTGGAGTAATTCGCGCTCAGCGAGAAGTTGCCGTAATCAGCGGTGCGGATCTGATACTTGCCGCTCAGGTCGATACCACTGCTACGCTCCATCGCCGCATTGATCGGCATCACATAAATGGTCTTGATTTCACCAGGACGGTTCACGGCATTGGACGCAAAACGTTCGACGCGGCTCAGTGCGTCGACGCAAGTCGGCGAGCTGATGTCGAGTTTGCCGAGGCGGCAGCTGGCTTCATCGCGCAAGATCTGGTCATCGCTCAGGTTGACGACCATGTCGTCGATCTTGATGTTCCAGTAATCGACCGATACGTCAAAATTGCTGCTCGGCGACCATACCACGCCCAGGCCGAAGGATTTGCCTTTTTCCGATTTCAAGTCCTTGCTGCCGGTCTGCACATAATCAGCGCCCGGCGATACATTGGCGTACTCGCAATTGGAGACGTCCTCGCCGGCTTTCCCGCAGCGGTAGTAATCGGTGGTGCTTGGGAAATAACCGGTGCCGCGCGACTGGTAAATATAGTTCATGTCGGGCGCGCGGAAGCTGGTGGAGTAGTTGCCACGCACCAGCAGCGTTTTGGTCGGGCGCAGTTCCAGCCCGCCGCTATAGGTGAATTTGCCATCGCTGCGGCCGGCAAAACTGTAGCGGTCATAACGGCCCGCCAGGGTACCCGTCAGCATCTGGGTCAGCGGCAAGTTAAATTCTGCACCCAAGGCATAACGGTCGCGCGTACCGGCCGTCGTCTGGGCCGTCGGCGCCAGGTTGAAATAACCCTGGTTGATGCGGTCGTCCGGGTTATTGCTGAAACCCTGCTTGCCCCATTCGGCGATGGTCGCCACCTTGGCGGTACCGCCTGGCAATTCGAACAAATCGCCATTGGTGGCCAGGCTCAGGGTATTGGTCCAGGATTTATCCTTGCCGTTGACGGTGCCGGTGATGCTGTTGAAGTCTTCCGGCGTCAAACGGCGCGACAAACGCGATGGGTCCGGTGCATAGATAGGCGTACCGTCGGACTCGACGCCCAGTTTCGGTCCCAGGAAGAAGGAATCGATATTGGCCAGCGGACGCTGGGTATGGCTGTCGCTCTGGTACAGCGAGGCGCTGTAACCCGCTTCGTAACTCCAGGTCGTGCCGGGAATGCGGCCCTTGGCGCCCAGGGAAATGGAGGTGGAGAAATCGTTCCATTTACGGTTGTAACGGCCAACGCCGCCGATCTCTTCCGGCGAAATGAAACGGGTCCAGCTCTCGTAGTGACCCGTATTCTGGTTCAGGAAATAGCTGTTATTGAACGTGGAAGAAGTCCACGATGGGCCACGGGTATTGTTGGCGGTGGCGTTATTGCCGATCAAAAAGTCGGCGAACAGGGTCTGTTCCGGCGTCAGCTCGTAATTCAGGCTGCCGAAGACATTCTGGCTTTCATTCTTGGTCTGGGTGGTCCAAAAGGTAGGACGGGCTTTCTGGCTGGCGCAATAACTGCCGCTACCGCCCGTGTACTTGGTCACGCTATGCTCGAACAGGTCGCCAAAGTTGTTGCAGGTATCGCCCAGGTCGATATATTTACCGGTAGTGAGGTCTTTGCGGCCCGCGATCACCGTTGGTGTACCAGTGCGGCTGGACATGAAATCGCGGTCGCGGCTCCAGATCGCATCGCGCTGGCTCAATTCGGCGCTGAACAGGGTAGTCAGCTTGTCGTAAGTGCCGCCGCCCGTCAGTTGCACGCGCTGGTTGCCACCGCCACCGCGGGTGGTGTCGCCCGCCTTGACGTTGATGGTCACGCCGTCGGCCTGTTTCTTGAGGATTACGTTGACCACGCCGGCAATCGCGTCGGAACCATAAATGGCCGAGGCGCCACCGGTCAGGATTTCAACCCGGTCGACGATGCTCGATGGAATATTGGCCAGGTTGGTGAAATTGACCGCGCCGTCATACGCGACCGGGAAATCGGCCATGCGGCGGCCGTTCAGCAGGATCAGCGTGTGGTTAGGGCCCAGGCCGCGCAAGCTGATGGCGTTGGCCGATGGCGTAAAGGTATTGCCGTAATCGGCGCCCTGCGTCACGCCGCTGTTTTGCGTCTGGTTATTGAGCGCATCAAACACATTGCTATACCCTTGGCGGGTAATCTCGTCGCCCGTGATCACGGTCACGGCGGACGGCCCTTCCAGGCCGGCGCGCGGGATGCGCGAACCGGTCACGACCACGGCCTGAGGCGCGGCTGCGGAAGCATTGTCGGCGCTAGACGACTGCGCGTGGACCTGCCACGCGGCGCCGCTGAGGGCGGCCAGGATCATCATGCTCAGTGGTTTTAATTTGTATGCTGTTGACATCTTTTGCACTTCTCAATGTGGCAGAAGAGGCGAAAGGTATCAAAGTGATAGTCAGTCCAGAACGAATGCTTTCATTCTTGCTTATATCGTTATTGTTATATCGAAATTTTTTTAATGTATAAGTTGATAATTGACATAAAAAAAAGGCGCCGGGATTGCTCCCGGCGCCAGCTCGCCACACGGCGGTGTTTTCCGCCTTAGCGCACCGAAATCTCGCGATATTGCGGACGCAGCAAACGCATGGCCGTGGCGCCCGAGTCGACCGACTGGCTCAGCAACTGTGCCTTGCCTGTAGGCAAACTGCAGCTCTTGTTGTTGCGGTATTGCAACGCCAGCGCCAGCATGCCTTCAGCGGGATCACCCAATGCGTGCTGGTAATCATCGCTGGCAGCGCAGGTCGGCGCCATGCCGTCGGCAAAGTCGCCAAAGCCCTTGGCATTGACACCCTTGAAGTTGACGGCGAAATAGGTGGTGCCGCAATTGGGCTGTGGATAGAAGCCATACGGTTTGCCGCAGGTCGTGCCGCCGATCAGGTTCACTTCCACATCCACGCCACGCAAGCCGTTGATGATCGCCTCGCTGGCCGAGCAGGTATTGGCCGTGGTCAGTACGGTGACCTTTTTCAAGCCCAGATAAGGCAAGGCCAGGTTTTTCTGCACGGGATTCGGTGCGGCAAAGCCGATGCTGCGCGCGTGGAAAGGCACGGGCGCTTCCGGTTTCGTCTTGTCGTTATACACGATCTGTTCAAACGTCTTGCCCGACGTTTGCTGCGGACCGGCAATCATGTACGCCATTTCGCTGGCCACATCGAGCAAGCCGCCACCGTTATAGCGCACGTCGAGCACCAGGTCGCTGACGCCGGCCGTCTGGAACGATTGCATCGTCTCGATCAACTGCCGCTCGGAGACATAGTTATGCGTGTTGAAGGTCAGATAACCCACCTTGCCGGTCGGCGTATTGATGACTTTTGCGTTTTGCACGGCCGTGGTATTGATGTCGCCGGCGGTCATGGTGGCGATGACCTGGGTGCCGTTACGGCTGAAGACCAGGGTGTGGCTGACTTTCTTGTCGGGGAATATGCCCGCGTTCAATACATCCACGCTGGCCGAGTCGCCCGCATAGACGAAATCGACTCCATCGACGCGCTGCAGCACATCGCCGCGCTGCAGACCGGCCAACGCCGCAGGAGAACCAGGCTCGACCATGGCAATCACCGCATTGCGTGGCGGACGCAGGCTGTTGTTGGCCATCAGGAAACCATAACCGAATTCGACGCCGCTCTGCGATGCTTCCCACTCGGCCGTCGAGTAAGTAAAGTGGAACTGGTCTTTCGGCTTGCCGGAAGGCGTGGTGGCATACGTTTTCAGCACGTCGAAATAGGCTGGGGCCGTGCTGTAGTTTTGCGCCAGATAGGTATTCGGTACTTCGTTGTACCAGAGATAAGCTTCATCGATCCAGCTGCGTACCCAGTCCTGCTCGTTGCGCAAGGTGCCAGGCTTGTCGCTGCTGTTACCGGCACGCGGTTTTTCGCAACGGTTGGCCAGGGTGGCGGAAGGCGCAAAGACAGTCGCGCCGCCATTACCACCATTACCGGTCCCGGTACCGCTGCCATTACCGGCGGTATTGGTCGCGGGTGCGGAACTACCGCCACCACCGCAGGCGGCCAGCGCCAACAAGCTAGCCAGACTCAAACATTGCAACACTTTCATCCCAACACCTTTCCACGGAGAAACAATAATTATAGTGGGGTTGGGAATAATATGTTAGTAAATTTAATACTTCAAAGGGCAAGAGAGTGAAATGGCAGGCGCCATGCTGTCCAGGCGTAAAAATGGCGCCCGCAGGCGCCATCTTGAACTGTCAACTTGATAGCCGGATCAAGCCACGGGCGCTGCCACGGCAGGCGCAGGCACGACCGTCGATGGCACGGCGGGCGGAGCATTGAAAGCGATGATCAAACTGGCTTCCTTCTCCTTGGCCGCCGTCAAATGGCGCTCTTTCACGTGGCCGTAACCGCGGATATCTTCCGGGATGCTGGCAATCGCCACGGCTTGCGCCAGCTTGGCTGTCGTCAGCTTCGGCAGCAGCGCGCCTACCGTCTGGCGGTATTCGGCGATCAGCGCGCGCTCCATCTTGCGCTCGGCCGTGTAGCCGAACACGTCGAGCGCACCGCCACGCAAGCCCTTGAACCTGGCCAGCACACCGAAGGCCTTCATCATCCACGGGCCGAACTCCTTCTTGACCAGGTGGCCCTGGGCATCCGTCTTGGCGAACAGCGGCGGCGCCAGGTGGAATTTCAGCTTCACGTCGCCTTCGAACATGGCGTCGATCTTCGCCTTGAACGCCCCATCCGTGTACAGGCGCGCCACTTCATACTCGTCCTTGTACGCCATCAGCTTGTAGAAGTAGCGGGCCACGGCTTCCGTCAGGCGCAGATGCGGGCCATTCAGGGCGCTTTCGGCCGCACGCACCTGGCCGACGAAATCCAGGTACTGCTGCGCATAGGCGCGGTCCTGGTAAGCCGTCAGCAACTCGACGCGTTTCTCGATGATGTCATCCAGCGTTTCAATGCGCTTGAACTCGACCACCTTGGCTGGCGTCGTCATGCGCACCAGGCTGGCCGCGTCATGCGCGCCGGCGCGGCCCCAGTTGAAGGCGGCCTTGTTGAACGCCACCGAGACGTTGTTCAAGTCGATCGCTTTCATGATGGACGCTTCGCTCAAAGGCACTTTGCCCTTTTGCCAGGCGTAGCCGAGCATGAACATATTGGTGGCGATCGAATCGCCCATCAGCGCCGTGGCGATCTGGCCCGCGTCGATGAAGTCCACATGGTCGCTGCCACAGGCCTTTTCAATTTCCAGGCGCGCACCGGCGCCGGGGAATTGCCAGTCCGGGTTTTTCACGAAGGCCGCCGTCGACGAACTGGTCGAGTTGATCATGGCCCAGCTGCGGCCCTCGCCCATGCGCGACAGCGCGTCGCGGCTGGCCGTGACGATCAGGTCGCAGCCGATCACCAGATCGGCCGCGCCGGTGCCGACGCGGGTCGAGTGGATGTCTTCCTGGCGATCCGCCAGGCGTACGTGCGACATCACGGGACCGCCTTTTTGCGCCAGGCCGCTCATGTCCAGCACGGAACAGCCCTTGCCTTCCACGTGCGCCGCCATCGCCAGGATCTGGCCGACCGTCACCACGCCGGTGCCGCCGATACCCGTCACCAGGATGCCGAACGGTTCCGCAGTCGATGGAATCTGCGGCGTCGGCAAGGCCGGCACGGCAGGTCCGCCTTTATCGGCGGCAGCTGCTTTCTTCGGCTTTTTCAGGCCGCCGCCTTCCACCGTCACGAAGCTTGGGCAGAAACCCGTGGTGCACGAAAAATCCTTGTTGCAGGACGACTGGTTGATCTGGCGCTTGCGGCCCAGGTCCGTTTCCAGCGGTTCTACCGACAGGCAGTTCGATTGCACGGAACAGTCGCCGCAGCCTTCGCAGACGGCTTCGTTGATCACGGCGCGCTTGGCCGGGTCCGGGTATTCATTGCGTTTGCGGCGGCGGCGTTTTTCCGAGGCACAGGTCTGGTCGTAGATCATGGCCGACACACCGGGCATGTCGCGCAGTTCGCGCTGCACGTCCATCAGTTCCGAACGGTGGCGCACGGTCACGCCAGGCGCCCAGGCGTAATCGGACGGATATTTTTCAGGTTCATCGGTGACGACGATGATCGGGCTCACGCCTTCGGCGGCGATCTGGCGCGAAATGATGGCTGGCGACAGCGGACCGTCGAATTCCTGGCCGCCCGTCATGGCCACCGCATCGTTGAACAGGATCTTGTAGGTGATGTTGACCTTGGCCGACACCGCGGCGCGGATCGCCAGGATACCCGAATGGAAATACGTGCCGTCACCGAGATTGGTGAACACGTGTTTTTCATTCGTGAACGGCGCCTGCCCCACCCAGGTCACGCCTTCGGCGCCCATGTGGGTAAACGTCGAGGTTTCGCGGTCCATCCACAGCACCATGTAGTGGCAGCCGATACCGGCCAGCGCGCGCGAGCCTTCCGGCACCTTGGTCGAGCTGTTGTGCGGGCAGCCGGAGCAGAAGAACGGCGTGCGGTCTTTTTGCGGATCGGGTTTCACGCTGATCGCCTTGAGCACGTTTTCCTTCGCTTCCAGGTAAGCGATGCGTTCCTTGACGCGCTGCTCGACCGGGTGGCCGGCGTAGTAGCGCGAAATGCGGCTGGCAATGGCGCGGGCGATCATGGCCGGGTTCAGTTCATAGGTGGCCGGCAGCAGCCAGTCGCCGTGACCGGTGCCCTTCTGGTTGCTCCATTCGCCCGTGTCGTCGAACTTGCCGACCACGCGCGGACGCTCGCCATCCTTCAGGTTGTACAGTTCTTCCTTCAGCGCGTATTCGAGGATTTGCCGCTTTTCTTCGACCACCAGGATTTCGTCCAGGCCCTTGGCGAATTCATGCACGCCATCCGCTTCCAGCGGCCAGGTCATGCCGATCTTGTACAGGCGGATGCCGATGTCAGACGCAGTCTGTTCATCGATGCCAAGGTCGGCCAGCGCCTGGCGCGTATCGAGGTACGATTTACCGGCCGTGATGATGCCGATGCGCGCTTTCGGGCTGTCCCAGATGATTTTATTGAGCTTGTTGGCGCGCGCATAGGCCAGCGCGGCATACCATTTATAGCTGTTCATCCGCACTTCCTGCTCCAGCACCGTGTCTGGCCAGCGGATATTCAAGCCACCCTGCGGCATTTCGAAGTCGGTCGGCAAGGTGATTTGCACGCGGTCCGGATCGAAATCGACGGCGGCGCCCGACTCGATGATGTCGGTCACGCATTTCATCGAGACCCACAAGCCCGTGTAGCGGCTCATGGCCCAGGCGTGCAGACCGTAATCGATGTATTCCTGTACCGACGAAGGGTACAGCACGGGGATGCCGCAGGCATTCAGGATATGGTCGGACTGGTGCGCCGTCGAGGAAGACTTGGCCGCATGGTCGTCGCCGGCCAGCACCAGCACGCCGCCATGCTTGGCGGAACCGGCGTTATTGGCGTGCTTGAACACATCGCCGCAGCGGTCCACGCCCGGGCCCTTGCCGTACCACATGCCGAACACGCCATCGTATTTGGCGTCTTCAAACAGATTCGTTTGCTGCGTGCCCCAGACGGCCGTGGCGGCCAGGTCTTCGTTCAGGCCAGGGTGGAATTTGACGTGGTGTTCGTCCAGGTATTTTTTCGCTTTCACGGCCGTCATGTCGACGGACGTCACGGGCGAACCACGGTAGCCGGTGATGTAGCCGGCCGTGTTCAAGCCCGCTTTCAAGTCGCGTTCGCGCTGCATCATGGGCAGGCGGATCAGCGCCTGGGTACCCGTCATGAAGGCGCGGCCGCGCTCCAGCGTGTATTTGTCGTTCAGTGAAATATCAGCTGCGTGCGTGCCTGGCTCTAGTTCCGAGCCTTTCAGGGGTGCGTTCATTATGTGTCTCCATTATTCTCTGTACTACGCCGTGCCAAGTCGCTTGAACTCACACGTACCAGCCTTGCCTTGTGGGCAGGCCGGTGCGGAAAAATGACTGATAGTCATAGACTAGCACAGGAATGCGCACAGTTCTTTGCTGCACTGCACTCCCGGCGGGCGCTCTTTTACTACTTATTGTTACATCAAACGAAAGCCGGGGTCAGACCCGCCGGGTCTGACCCCAGTTTTAAGCTTCAGTTTTATCTTGCAGCACGCCACGCTTGATCTGGTCCAGTTCGATCGATTCGAATAGCGCGCGGAAGTTGCCTTCGCCGAAGCCCTGGTCGCCCTTGCGCTGGATGATCTCGAAGAAGATCGGGCCGATGACCGTCTGCGTGAAGATTTGCAGCAGCAGTTCGCGCTCGTTTTCCGTGCTGTGGCCATCGATCAGGATGCGCAGACGGCGCAATTCTTCCAGCTGCTCGCCGTGGTTCGGCAGGCGGCGGTTGACCAGTTCGTAATACGTCTCGATGGTGTCCTGGAAATCGATGCCCGTATCGCGCATGCCTTGCACCGACGCGTAGATATTGTCGGTACCCAGCGCGATATGCTGGATGCCTTCGCCGTGGTAAGCGTCCAGGTACTCGGCGATCTGCGACTTGTCATCCGACGATTCATTGATCGGGATGCGGATCTTGCCGCAGGGCGAAGTCATGGCCTTCGATTTGAGGCCCGTCAACTTGCCTTCGATGTCGAAATAGCGCACTTCGCGGAAATTGAACAGGCTTTCGTAAAAGCTGGCCCACTCCTTCATGCGGCCCCGGTGCACATTGTGCGTCAGGTGGTCGATATAGGTCAGGCCATGGCCGACCGGATTGGCCACGGCGCCGGGAATCGCGACGAAGTCCACGTCATAGATGCTGATGTCGCCGATGCCGCCGGGCGCTGCGGCGCCTTCCTTGTCCGCACCCTTGCCGCGCCAGCGGTCGACGAAGTACAGCAGCGAATCGCCCACGCCCTTGATGGCCGGGATATTGAGCTCCATCGGCCCGGTTTTATTGTCGAAACCCCAGGCGCCCAGTTCCAGCGCGCGGCGGTACACGAAGGCGGCGTCATCGACGCGGATGGCGATGGCGCACACGGACGGGCCGTGGTGACGGGCAAAACGCTGCGCGAACGAATCTTGTTCGGCATTGATGATGAAATTGATGTCGCCTTGACGATACAGGGTGACATCTTTGTGGCGGTGGCGGGCGATGGCGGTAAAACCCATGTTTTCGAACAGCTTGCCCAATGCTTTTGGGTCTGGCGCTGCATATTCTACAAACTCGAAACCATCGGTACCCATCGGGTTATCCCAGGGCTGAAATTGCATGATGTCTCCTCCAAGAAGTAGCGCACAGTATAGGCGCGGTCTTCGGGCATTAAATGCCAAAGATCTCCCGATGAACCGTGATTTGCGCAATAATATTGCGTGAAAGTCGAACCACCGGAGGAAGCATGAGCAAAATTACGCTGGATAAAACGGACCGCAAGATCCTCTCTGTCTTGCAGGCCGACGGCCGCCTGTCTAACCAGGACGTGGCCGAGCAGGTCAGCCTGTCGCCATCGCCATGCTTGCGCCGGGTAAAACGCCTGGAAGAGGCCGGCGTGATCCGCCAGTACGTGGCCCTGCTGGACCCGGAAAAGATCGGCCTGGGCTTGCTGGCCTATGTCAACGTGCGGCTGGAAAAGCATAGCGACGCTACTGCCCACAGCACGGCGCGGGTACTGGCGCCCAACCTGGTGACGAATACCTCGCCCCGCGCCGACTTCGCTGTTGCTGTCGCGCAATGGCCGGAAGTGGTGGCCTGCTATGCGATGACGGGCGAAATGGATTATCTGCTGCGCGTGCACGTGGAAGACATGGAGCATTTTTCGCGCTTCATGATGGCGACTTTGCTGCGCCACCCGGCCGTGCTGGACGTGAAATCGAGCTTTGCCTTGCAGCGCATCAAGGATACGACCGCCCTGCCCTTACTGTAATCTTATTGCGGCGGCGCCGCTTTCTTGCGGCCCGGCAAGCGCTCGAACAGTTTATAGGCGGCCCGCGCGTTCGCCTTGAAGGTGTAGTCGAACATGGCGAACTGTTCCTGCACGGCTTCCTGCAGCATGCTCGATGGATTCGGCGGCAATACTTTAAGGTAGGCATCGGCTTCGCCATAGTCGCGCTGGATTTCCATGCCCGCTTTCTTGGCGATGTGCATCATCGTCTTGTTGCTCGACAAGCAATGCATATACAGGGTATCGACATCGTTGTTACGGCAGTGTATCGCCGCCCGCTGGAACAGCTTCGAGCCCACGCCCATGCCACGCATGGATTTCGAGACAGACACGCCAAACTCCGCCACTTGCTCCTTGGTCGTCACCACCTGTCTGGATGGCGCCTGCTCCTTGGGCGCAAACGCCAGATGGCCCACGCCTACCAGTTTGAAGCTGCTGCTGTACACGCCAAAAATCATGTCGCGCGAGAAATTCATCTTCTGTACGTACTGGGCGACGAGTTCGTCGGGCAAGGCGCTGCCAAACCGCAGTAAGCGGTCACTCTTCTCCAGAGACAAGAAATGCTTCATCATGCGCCGCCGGTCGCGCTCATGCAACTGCTTGACCAGCACGCTCGGACGCACGCTGCCAGCGCCAGTGTTACTGAGCCAGCGCCGGAACGGGTTTTGAAATAATTTGGGTAAGCTCACGTCAACTCCTGGGGGCGGTGTCGCGGCACAGAATGTTATTAAATAGCATTATTGTGCAGTGCAACATCCGGCCATTGTAGCGTATTCCCGAAGTTCAGGCTGACGGGCCATCGGCCCGGTCCAGGCGGGTCTTGACGGCCTGCACGCGCGCCGCATGGATGACGGCCGGGATGGTTTTGGGATCGGTACAGCCCTGCGCCAGCGCACCCGCATTGACGGCACGCGCCGCATCGAGTCCATCCTGCAACAAGGCAGCTTGCGGAAAATCATTACCAGCCACGCATTGCAGCGCCTGCAGCATCTGGCTAAAACGCTGCGGCTTGCGAAAACCGTCGCAGCGCTCGAACAGGCTGACCAGGGTTTCCGCCGACGATTGCAGCGCAAGCGCAACCTTGTCCGCCTCGCGCGCCACCATCACGGCCAGTTCGCGGCAGTCATTGGGCACGCGCAGGCGCAGACTCAATTGATCGATCAGTTTTACGTCCACTTGCCGCATCAGCACGGCTAAGCGCACGGGCAACTCAAGGCCACGCACGGCGGCCTCGTCGATCACTTGCAGCAAGCGGGCGTCGATGGGCAGTTCCGGCAGGATGCGGGCCAGTGCGCCGCACTCTTGCAGCACCTTCAACATGCGCGAGGGATGGGCTTCCAGCAATCCTTTCGCCACTTCCTGCCACACGCGCTCGGCCACCAGGGCGTCGACTTCGCCAGCGTCGACCATGCTGCGCATCAGGGCCAGCGTGGCGGGCGCGACAGTAAACCCATCAAAACGGGCGGCAAAGCGGGCCAGGCGCAAGATGCGCACGGGGTCTTCTGCAAATGCCTCGGACACGTGACGAAATACCTTGTTCTCGATATCGGCCACGCCGCCAAACGGGTCGCTCAGGCTGCCGTCATCGGCCTGGGCGATGGCGTTGATGGTCAGGTCGCGCCGCACCAGGTCTTCTTCCAGGGTCACATCGGGCGCCGTATGGAACACAAAGCCCCGGTAGCCGGGGGCCGTCTTGCGCTCGGTGCGGGCCAGCGCGTATTCTTCCTGCGTCTTCGGGTGCAGGAACACAGGAAAATCCTTGCCGACCGGACGAAACCCCTTGCGCAGCATCTCGTCGGGCGTGGCGCCCACCACTACATAATCGCGGTCCTTGATGGGCAAGCCCAGCAGTTGGTCGCGCACCGCGCCACCGACCGTGTAAATCTTCATCATATGTCTTCTTTAATCGGGTAAGGCGGCGTCGTGCCTGGGCGCCGTTTCCGTCTCCGCCAGCGCTTCGGCTATCCAGCGGGCCACGGCCGGGTGCGCCTTCACGCGCTCGCAATACGCATTCAGGGCCGGCGCCAGGGTCACGCCATAGGTATGAAAACGCATGACGACGGGCGCAAAATAGGCGTCGGCAATGGAAAAGTCGCCAAACAGGAACTGGTGGTGGCCAAAGCGCGACAGGCACTCTTCCCATATTTCACTGATGCGCCCGATGTCGGCCTGCGCTGCAGCCGTGCGGCCACGGCCCGGCAAGCTGGCCTTGATATGCATCGACATATCGCGCCGCAAACCGGCAAAGCCCGAATGCATTTCGGCGCACATGCTGCGCGCCATGGCGCGCGCGGCCACGTCTTGCGGCCACAAATGTTTATCGGGAAACTGCTCGGCCAGGTATTCGCAGATGGCCAGGCTGTCCCAGATGGTCATTTCACCGGCCAGCAGCACGGGTACCCGGCCGCAGGCAGAGTATTCGGCAATTTTATTGACCGTGTCGCGCTGGTCGAGCAAGACCCGTACTTCCTGGAACGGGATACCGAACGCCGTCATGGCCACCCACGGGCGCATCGACCAGGATGAATAATTCTTGTTGCCGATGATCAGGGTCAGGCCTGGCTCGCGCGCAGCGGCCAGGGCTTGCGTCAGGCTGGGGTCGAGAATGGTCGTTTGCATGGATCAGCTATCTTAGTTGGATGCCGGCAAGTCGGCGGAAATGGCGCTATTTTTCGGTCCCACGGTGCCCAGGCGCGATTTCAGCGATTGCGGGCTCTTCTCGAACAGGGCGGCGTAATAGGTGGCGTTGGACATCACGTTTTTCACGTAGCCACGGGTTTCCGAATACGGGATGGTTTCGGCAAAGACGGCGCCTTCCAGCGGCCCCGTCATGGTGGCGCGCCAGATGCGCAGCCGGCCCGGTCCAGCGTTGTAGGCGGCGCTGGCCAGCACTTGCGAACCGTCCAGGCCGCCCAGCACCATGTTCAGGTAATTGGTGCCCAGCATGACGTTGGTGCGCACATCGCTCAAGGTTTCCACCACGAAATCGGTCAGGCCGATCTTCTTGGCCACGTAGCGGGCCGTCGATGGCATCACCTGCATCAGGCCGGAAGCGCCCACATGCGATTGCGCATCCATGATGAAACGCGATTCCTGGCGGATCAAGCCATACACCCAGGCCTTATCGAGCCCCAGTAACTGCGTGGCCGGATGCATCACATCGTCGTGCGGAGTCGGGTAACGCTGCGTGTAATCGATTTCCAGGCGCGTGCGGTCCGAGGTATTGACCATGCGGTCGAGGATATTGTTTTGGCGCGCAAACTCGGCCGCCGCCAGATACTGGCGCTCCGTCATGCCGCGCAATTCCCAGTTCCACTCGCGCGTGCCCTCGAAACGCAAGCGCATATTGAAAAATTTCAAGGCCCGCTGCAAGCCGGGATTGGCGGCCATGGCGGCAATCTCTGCCGGGCTGACCGGTTTGCCCGGCGGCGGCAGGATCAAATGGTTGCCCAGTTCTTCGTTGGACAGCAGGCCGTAGAAATTCGACTGGTCGGCAATCGTGCGATACAGCGCGTCAGCCTGGGCGTTCGGCCGGCCCGGCGTTTCCGCCTGCAGCGAGCGCGCCAGCCAATACACCCAGGTCGGGTCGTCGCGCAGGGCCTGCGGCATGGACTGGATGGTTGACTTCACCAGCGGCCAATTGCCTTCGCGCAAGGCAATGCGCGCCTTCCACTGGATCTGTTCCGAGCTCAACGGTGCACCCGCTGCTTTTTGCCAGTAATCGGACGCTTCCGGCGCCAGCGCATACGACGCTTGCAGGGCCAGGCTGGCCCAGCCGATGGCGCGCTCTGGCGGCGTCAGTTTGGCGCTGGCTTTTTCCAGCGCCACCACGCCCAGTTTCAGGGTACTCCTGGCCATGCGGCCCACGGCCACCAGGTACATCTCATGGTCGGCGCGGCTCAGACCCGGTCCCTTGGCCAGCACCAGCGCCGGCAAATCGATCGCCTGCGCCATTTTTGCGTCCGACGCGCCCAGCAAGAGCGCGATGCGGCGCGCCGGGCCGGTGGCATTGGTCTGGCCTGCCAGGCGAATCTGCGCCCATAAATCATTGCTGTCGAACTGGCCGCTTTGCGCCAGCGCGCCGATCAGGCTGCCGCAGGCTTCGCCATAACCGGGCGGCGACAGCAGCAGCTTGCGCGCATCGGCCGCCACGTTCTGGCCCTTGGCCACTTTCGACATCAGCGCATAGCATTTGAGCTGGGTGTCGTCATCGAGCACGAATTGCGGATATTGCTCGTCAAACACGACCCAGTCGCGCTTGCGGCCCAGTTCCAGCAGCCAGTCGTTGCGGAAACGGTCGGCGATGGCGCTGCCCTGGTAGCGGTTCAGATAATCGCGGAACTGCGCTTCAGTGAGCTGCTTGATGCGCGGTTTCAGCCGATAATAGTCGACATACGATGGAATCTGGTAATTTGTCAGGCGGTCGGCATAAAAATCCGCCTTTTCGATGTCGTCCTTGCGCGCGGCGTCGCGCAGCAGCAAGAAGGCATCGTCATCGCTGCGCGTATCGGCGGCAAGCGCTGGAGCGGCAGCAGGAGCTGGGTTGGCAACAACCTGGGCCATGACGGCCAGGGGTGACATGGCCGACGCCGCACACAGCATCGTACCGGCAATCCATTTTAATGGCGAAATCAATGTACGACTCTCAATTCTAACGTGATGGCGATATGAACAGCGACCCTAGAATAACATGCGATCCGGCTACACGGCCACCCATCGCACCAGAGGAAAAAGCCCATTTGCGCAAGAAGCTGCTGAGCGCGCGGCGCGCCTTGCCGGAAGCCACGCGCACGCAGTGGGATGCCGCCATCGCCGAGCGCCTGCTGGACTGGTGCGCGCAAGAAAACATCAAGGAACTGGGCGTGTACTGGCCGCTGCATGGCGAGCCCGATCTGCACGCTGCCTATGCGCAGCTGGCCGCGCGCGGCGTAGCCTTGGTGTTGCCGGTGGTGCTGGAAAAACATGCGCCGCTGGCGTTTTCCGCCTGGACGCCGGGCGAGAGCATGGTCAAGGATGACATGGGCGTGGCCGTGCCCGGCCAGTTGCGCTTGCGCCCGGCGCCTGCCGCGCTGCTGGTGCCTTGCCTGGGTTTCAATCCGCAACGTTACCGCCTGGGTTATGGCGGCGGCTACTACGACCGTACCCTGGCGCAAGCGCCGCGTCCGCGCACGGTCGGCATCGCGTATGCGTGCCTGGCAGCCGAGTTTGCCTGCGGCCCATACGACATCGCCCTCGATCACATGATGACCGAGGGCGATATCCTGTAATGCAGCTAGCGCAGGATTATTTGACCAGGCGCTGCCAGAGAGCCGTGGTGGCGGCTGCCTGGTTCAGACTATAGAAATGCAAGCCAGGCGCGCCACCTTCGAGCAGGCGTTCGCACAAGGATGTCACCACATCGAGGCCGAAAGCCTTGATGGAAGCGCTGTCATCGCCGAAGCTGGCCAGTTTCAGGCGCACCCAGCGTGGAATTTCCGCGCCGCACATCTCTGAAAAGCGCAACAACTGCGTGTAATTCGTGATCGGCATGATGCCGGCCACGATAGGCACGTTGATGCCCACCTTCTGCGTTTGCTCGATAAACTGGAAATACGCATCGGCATTGTAGAAGTACTGGGTGATGACGGAGTCGGCGCCGGCTTGCACCTTGCGGAGCAACGCCAACAAGTCGTCTTGCGGCGAACGGGCTTGCGGATGCATTTCCGGATAGCCGGCCACTTCGATATGGAAATGGTCGCCCGTCTCGGCGCGGATGAATTCCACCAGCTCATTGGCGTAACGGAACTCGCCCGCCCCGCCGTAACCACTGGGCAAGTCGCCGCGCAAGGCCACGATACGCTGCACGCCGGCATCCTTGAAGTCAGCCAATACCTGGCGGATCGACTCGCGCGTGCCGCCCACGCACGACAGATGGGGCGCGGCTTCTTCGCCGGCCGCCAAAATATCGCGCACGGTATCGAGCGTGCCCTGCTGGGTGCTACCCCCCGCACCAAAGGTCACCGAATAATACTTCGGATGCAGTTCGGACAATTTTGCCCGCGTGGCGCGCAGCTTTTCCGTCCCTTCCGGGGTTTTCGGCGGGAAAAACTCAATACTGAAGTTATGCTCTGCCATCGGTTTTACTCAAAAGTAAGGTCGACAAGGCCCAGGAAATGACGCTGTACAACAAAGCGCCGCCCACGGCCGCCCAGAAACTGGTGACATGGAAACCATCGATGACCTGCGCCACCAGCCAGAACAGGAAACCATTGACGATCAGGATGAACAGGCCCAGCGACAACACGGTCACCGGCAAGGTCAGCAGGATCAACAATGGACGTATCAGGGCGTTGACCAGGCCCAGCAAGGCGGCAGCCAGCAGCGCGGTCCAGCCACTGCTCATGGACACCGAATGCATCAGGTAAGGAACGGCAAACAGGGCTGCCGCGTTGATCAACCAGGTCAGTAGCAAGCGCATTTCTTTAGCCTGTCAAAAAATGATAGAAGGCAGCACAGTGACAGCTGCCCTTGGGCGACATACCGATCAGCCTTGTTGCCTCGCGAACCGTAGCGAGCGGATGCGCGGCGTGGCCGAGAAGCGCAGCTGTGCTATAGCACAGTGAGCATCGCCGGCCGCGCCCCGCACCGCGCAGTAGGTTCCCGAGGCAACCATCTTAATAACGGTAGTGGTCTGGCTTGTATGGACCTTCCTGGCGCACGCCGATGTAAGCGGCTTGCTCTTCGGTCAGTTCCGTCAGCTGCGCATTCAACTTTTTGAGTTGCAGGCGAGCGACTTTTTCATCGAGGTGCTTAGGCAAAGTGTACACGCCGACCGGGTAGTTGGCCGTGTTGGCGTACAGTTCGATCTGGGCGATGGTCTGGTTGGCGAACGAGGAGCTCATCACGTACGATGGGTGACCGGTACCGCAACCGAGGTTGACCAGGCGGCCTTCGGCCAGCAGGATGATGCGGCGGCCCGACGGGAAGATGATGTGGTCGACTTGCGGCTTGATGTTTTCCCACTCGTATTGTTTCAACGAAGCGACGTCGATTTCATTGTCAAAGTGACCAATGTTACAAACGATGGCCTGGTCTTTCATGCGCGTCAGGTGATCGTGCGTCAGGATATGGTAGTTGCCGGTGCAGGTCACGAAGATGTCGCCGTGTTCGCAGGCGTAATCCATGGTCACCACGCGATAGCCTTCCATCGCCGCCTGCAGTGCGCAGATCGGATCGACTTCCGTCACCCACACTTGCGCCGACAGGGCGCGCATGGCTTGCGCCGAGCCCTTGCCGACATCACCGTAACCGGCGATCACGGCCACTTTACCGGCGATCATGACGTCGGTCGCGCGCTTGATGCCGTCCACCAGGGACTCGCGGCAGCCGTACAGGTTGTCGAACTTCGATTTCGTGACGGAATCGTTCACGTTGATTGCCGGGAAGGCCAGCTTGCCTTCTTTATGCATCTGGTACAAACGGTGCACGCCGGTGGTGGTTTCTTCGGTCACGCCGAGGATTTCCGGCAGACGCTTGGAGTACCAGGTCGGATCGACCAGCAAGTGTTTCTTGATCGAGTTGAACAGGCAGATTTCTTCTTCCGACGAGGGGTTGGCCAGCACCGACAGGTCGGTCTCGGCACGCACGCCCAGGTGCAGCAGCAAGGTTGCATCGCCGCCATCGTCGAGGATCATGTTCGAGTAGACCGCCTTGCCGTCCGCATCCGGCCATTCAAAGATGCGGTGCGTGTATTCCCAGTAGTCGTCCAGGGTTTCGCCCTTGACGGCGAATACCGGCGTGCCGGCGGCAGCGATGGCGGCAGCAGCATGGTCTTGCGTGGAGTAAATATTGCACGACGCCCAGCGCACTTGCGCGCCCAGTGCTTCCAGCGTCTGGATCAGCACGGCGGTCTGGATGGTCATGTGGATGGAACCGGTGATGCGCGCGCCTTTCAATGGCTGCGCAGCGGCGAATTCTTCGCGGATGGCCATCAGGCCAGGCATTTCCGTTTCAGCGATCTTGATTTCCTTGTCGCCCCAGGCGGCCAAGGTGATATCGGCGATGGTGTAGTCGTGTTGCGATTTGAGTACGGCGTTCATCACGCCCTCCTTTCAGTGTGAAAAAGGTACGTGAGCGCGGTTGCAGGATATTCCGAGCCTGGCGAATTTCTTCGTCGCAACGCTCCTCGGACCCGATATCTTACCATTGGCGCACTCTGTTCGCCAACCGATTCGGCATCGGCAAGCAAATGTAAGCGTTTGTAATGGTCGTCAACGCATCCGTCCGCCACCGCGTTTTTTGCTCAGTGACACGGGAATCATCCCAGCACAAACAACCAAACAACCACTTGAGGATTGCATCATGAAAAAAGTTATCGCTACCCTGATCGCCGGCCTGTTCGCTTCCGCTGCATTCGCTCAAGCCCCAGCGCCAGCCGCATCGGCTCCTGCCGCTTCCGCTCCGGTCGCCATGAAAGCGGCTGTCAAGCCAGCAGCCGAAGCCAAGGCAGCTACCGACACCAAGGCAGAAGCCAAAGTGACCAAAACCAAGCATCACGCTGCGAAAAAAGCCAAGGCCAAAACCGAGGCAGCAAAAACGGAAGCCGCACCAGCAGCAGCTCCTGCCGCCAAGTAAGCGTTAGACGCCACAGCAAAAAAGACAGGTTCGCCTGTCTTTTTTGTTATACAGATATAAAAAGCAGGCGTAGCAAAAACGAAAAAAGCGCCCACGGCCTGACAGCCGGGGCGCTTTTTTTGCAACCGTCGGGTTACTTCAGGCCGGCAGCGTCACGCAGCAGGGCGACCTTGTCGGTGCGCTCCCAGGTGAATTCCGGCTCTTCGCGGCCGAAATGGCCGTAGGCGGCGCTCTTCTGGTAGATCGGGCGCAGCAGGTCCAGCATTTGCACGATGCCTTTTGGACGCAGGTCAAAGTGCGCCAGCACCAGCTTGGCGATTTCCGCGTCAGGAATCACGCCCGTGCCTTCCGTGTAGACGGTGATGTTGATCGGCTTGGCCACGCCGATGGCGTAGCTGACCTGCACCTGGCATTGACACGCCAGACCGGCGGCGACGATGTTTTTCGCCACGTAGCGGGCCGCGTACGCTGCCGAACGGTCGACTTTCGACGGGTCCTTGCCCGAGAACGCGCCGCCGCCGTGCGGCGCTGCGCCACCGTAGGTATCGACGATGATCTTGCGGCCGGTCAAGCCGCAATCGCCTTGCGGGCCACCGATCACGAAACGGCCGGTCGGGTTGACCAGGAATTTGGTGTCGTTCAGCCATTCGCGCGGCAGGATAGGCTTGATGATTTCTTCGATCACCGCTTCTTCAATTTGCGAGTGCGAGATTTCCGGCGCATGCTGGGTCGACAGCACCACCGTATGCACGCCAACCGGGCGGCCATCGACGTAGCGCAGGGTCACTTGCGATTTGGCGTCCGGACGCAGCCATGGCAGACGGCCATCCTTGCGCAGTTGCGACTGGCGCTCGACCAGGCGGTGCGCGTAGTGGATGGCGGCAGGCATCAGCTCGGCCGTTTCATCGCAGGCGTAGCCAAACATCAGGCCCTGGTCACCAGCGCCTTGATCCAGATCAATACCAGCACCTTCATCGACGCCTTGCGCGATATCGGGCGATTGCTTGTCATAAGCCACCAGCACGGCGCAACCTTTATAGTCAATGCCGTATTCCGTATTGTCGTAACCGATGCGTTTGATGGTTTCGCGCGCAACTTGAATATAATCCACGTTGGCGTGGGTAGTAATCTCGCCAGCCAATACCACCAGACCGGTGTTGCACAGGGTTTCGGCAGCCACGCGGGCGGTCGGGTCCTGGGTCAGGATGGCGTCAAGGATGGCGTCGGAAATTTGATCGGCAACCTTGTCGGGATGGCCTTCCGAAACGGATTCGGAAGTAAAGAGATAGTCGTTTGACATTGCAAGCTCCTGATTACGATATGAATGTTCTGTCGCAGTAAAAAGGATTTGCCTGCGACGCTTTAGCGATATTTATATTCCGCTTCGCAAGTTGTCTATTAACTCGGCGGTACTGCATACGTGGTATTTTACGCTTCTTAAAAAATTTTGGCACGGCAACACGCCAACCGTAGAAAACAGATTATTCATGTTAGTCCCCATTTTCCGCTTTTTATCCCTCTTTCCCCTGCCTGTTTTGCATGCGCTGGGCAGTGTGCTTGGTTGGCTAATTTACGCCATTTCTCCCTCTTATCGACGCCGCATGCGCGAAAACATGCACGGCGCCGGCTTTTCGCAACACTTGCACACAGCCGTATCCGAAGCGGGCAAAAGCGTGCTGGAACTTCCCTTCATCTGGTGCGCGCCCGCCGAACGCGTGGCGCGCCACGCCACCGTGGAAAACTGGGAACTGGTCGAACGCGCGCTGGCGCATGGCCGCGGCATCGTGTTCCTGACGCCGCACCTGGGCTGTTTTGAAATCGTCGCGCAGCAAATCGCCCTGCGCACGGCGCTGACCGTGATGTACCGCCCGCCGAAACGGGCCGCGTTGAAACCGCTGATCGAGGGTGCCCGCGCGCGCGAAAACCTGATGCTGGCGCCGGCCAATATGTCGGGCGTGCGCATTTTCGCCAAGTGCCTGAAGAAAGGCCAGCCGATCGGCTTGCTGCCAGATCAGGTGCCGCAAGAGGGCGAAGGCGTGTGGGCCGATTTCTTCGGCCGCCCCGCCTATACCATGACCTTGCCGGCCAAACTGGCGCAGATGGGCGGCGCCGAAGTCATCATCACCTATGCCGAACGCCTGCCGGGCGGACGCGGCTACCGCGTGCATTTCGTGCCCTTCACCGAGTCGCTCGACTGCCCTGCCCCGCAACAGGCACGCACCATCAACGCGGCCATGGAACAATTGATCGCGCGCAGCCCCGCCCAATATCTGTGGAGCTACAACCGTTATAAAGTGCCGCGCGGTGCGCCGCCGCCAAGCGCTGCCGGCAGCGATGCAGGAGCGCAGGCATGAGGTTGCTGCTTGCACTGATGTGGCTGCTGCACTGGCTGCCGCTGCCCATCCTGGGCCGCTTTGGCGTCGCCGTCGGCAGTTTGCTGTTTATCGCCATGCCCAGCCGGCGCAAGATCGCGCTGACCAATTTACGCCTGTGCATGCCGGAATTATCGGAGCAGGAAAGAGTGGCCCTGGCGCGCCAGCATTTCCAGGCCTATTCGCGCAGCGTGTGGGAACGCGCCATCCTGTGGTGGGCTTCGGAAAAGCGCCTGAACCGCCTGATCAGGAAAGTACCGGCGTTTCCGGGGCAACTGATCGCCTCCAAGCCGACCATTTTGCTGTGCCCGCACTTCGTCTGTCTCGATGTAGCCGGCGCCGCCACGGCGATGGAAATTTCCGCCTCGTCAATGTATGCGCAGCAAAAAAACGCCGTGTTCGACAAGGCCTTGCGCGACGGCCGCTCGCGCTTCAAGCCGTCCAAGCTGTTTACGCGCCAGGATGGCATCAAGCCCATCTTGCGCGCCCTGCGCGACAACTTGCCCTATTTCATGCTGCCGGACATGGATTTCGGCGAAAAAGACGCGGAATTCGTGCCCTTCTTTGGCGTGCCGGCAGCCACCCTGACGGCCACGGCACGCCTGGCGCTGGCCGCCCGGGCCCAGGTGATCCCCGTGATCGCCACTTTCCTGCCCGACTACCAGGGCTGGAAAGTGACGTATTATCCACCGTGGGATGACTACCCGGGCGAAGACATCACGGCTGCCACGCGCCGCATGAACGCCTTCATCGAAGAGCGCGTGCGCGAGACGCCGGCCGAATACTTCTGGACCCATAAACGCTTCAAGACGCGCCCCGAAGGCGAGGCTTCGTTCTACGACAACCAGTAATATCGATCTGATCGCCCTACCATGAAACTCCAGTTCACCAAGATGCACGGCGCCGGCAATGACTTCATCGTCATCGACGCCATCAACCAGCAGGTCGATTTCACGCCAGCCCAGTGGCAAAGCCTGGCCGATCGCCGTTTCGGCATCGGCGCCGACCAGATCCTGGTGGTGGAAAAAGCCCGCCTGCCCGGCTGCGACTTCCGCTACCGCATCTATAACAATGACGGCGGCGAAGTCGAACAATGCGGCAATGGCGCGCGCGCCTTCGTCAAGTTCGTCAGCGAAAAAGGCTTGTCTGGCAAGTCCAGCATCAGCGTGGAAACCATGGCCGGCGTGATCACGCCACGGCTGGAACTGGACGGCAGCATCACGGTCGACATGGGCGCGCCCGTGCTGGAACCCGCCCTGGTGCCGTTCGATGCAAGCGGCCTCGACGGGGTAGCCGAAGGCGACGACACCTTGTGGCCGCTGGACCTGGCCCTGCCCGGGCCTGCTGCCCAAGTGCTGGTGTCGGTCGTGTCGATGGGCAACCCACATGCGGTGCAGGTGGTCGATGATGTCGATGGGCTAGACCTGGAAAGCTCGGGCCCGCTGATCGAACACCACCGGCGCTTTCCGCGCCGGGTCAACGCCGGCTACATGCAGATCGTCGACCGCCAGCACGTGAAACTGCGCGTGTATGAACGGGGCGCCGGCGAAACCTTAGCTTGCGGCACGGGCGCCTGCGCCGCCGCCGTGGCCGGCATCCGCCGCGGCCTGCTCGATTCCCCGGTACGCATCAGCGCGCGCGGCGGCGAACTGTCGATCGCCTGGCAAGGCGAAGGCCAGCCCGTGCTGATGACAGGCCCGGCAGTCACTGTCTTCGAAGGCACGATCGAGCTGTAAAACCACAGGAATCAAGCCGCCAGGAACTCCGGTTCCGGCGGCAGCTGCGACTCCGCCAGATAACATTTCAAGCGATACAGGCGCTGGCGATAATTGCCTTCCGGCCCCTCCACACTGCAATCGACCAGCTCGAACAGGCGCAGCACACGGTCGAGCACGTGGCGCTCCTGCGCCGTGCGGACCAGTACCAGCCGCCGTTTGCCACGCCCGTGGGTGGCGCTGATATCGATCAACAAACAATGTCCGTGGTCAGCCGCATGGATATCGAGCAATAACGCTTCCGCCCGCGACAGATGAAAGCAGCGCGCCAGTTCCAGCCGCGCCGCCAGCAGGGGCTGGCTTTGCTGCAATTGACGCTGCTGCGACCCGCCATCGGCCACGCTGCCCTGGCCCCATTCGCCAACGTCGACGCAAGGGGCGATCTTGGCCAGCGCCGCTCCCGCTTCAAGGCAGCCCTGCGCTTGCGCCTGCAGCAGCCAGTAGGCGGCGCGCACATCGCTATTGCATCCTTCGCGCCGGTTACGCCAGGCATGCATGCCGCATTCGAGCTGGGCCGGTGCATGTCCCAGGTCGGCGGCACGCTCCAGGCAGGATTGCGCTTCGATCACATTGCGCTGCGAAAACTCAGGTTTGATATAGATGCGCGACAGCACGAACCAGGCGTCGGCCAGGCCCTGCTCGCCCGCCTGCGTCAGCCAGCGCACGGCGCGCTTGAAATTGGCCGCGCCACTGCGCGTGGCGAGGCGCCGGCCCTGCGCATCCATGCGCGCATAGCCCAGTCCCAATTCCAGCTGCGCCGTGCGGTCGCCGCCATGGGCCGCCAGCTCGCAGCATTGCCAGCTTTCCGGCGCGTCCGTCAGGGCCAGCGCCTGGGCGCAGCGCGATAGCAGCAGCACTTGCTGCCTTTCCATTGGCGGGCGGCCAACGCCCTGCGCACCCTGGCGCCGCAGCAGTTCCCGCGCCAGCGGCAAGGCCCGCAATACATACGCGCTTTGGTCGCCGCTGCACCACGCCTGTTCCAGCCAGGCATACAGCGGTGCGCCATGGATACCGTCCGGTTCGCAGACATTGCCGTCCGTGAGACCCAGGCCATCCTGGCGGGACAACAGCCATTGCGCTTCGGGCAAGCC
Source organism: Janthinobacterium sp. Mn2066 (assembly GCF_049319705.1). Taxonomy (NCBI): domain Bacteria; kingdom Pseudomonadati; phylum Pseudomonadota; class Betaproteobacteria; order Burkholderiales; family Oxalobacteraceae; genus Janthinobacterium; species Janthinobacterium sp. Mn2066. The sequence goes on from NZ_JBMOUF010000006.1 coordinate 396,080, forward strand.
GGCACGCACCGCCGCCTCCAACCCCAGCCTGGCCTTGGCCCGCAAGATGCCGCAATCAACACTGGCGTTACCCAATACCAGCTGGGCCAGCACCAGGCCCGCTTGCGCCAGCCCGGCGTCGAACGCCTGTTGATAATAGGGAATCAGCGTCCTGGCCGACGGCAGCGCCACCTCGAACGGCACGTGGGTGCCGATCAGCAGGCAAGCTTCTTCGCTCTGCTCCTGCGCCGCCCGCGCCAGCCAGTGCAAGGCGGTGGGCACGCTGCGCGGTACGCCCTGGCCAAACAGATACACCCTGCCCAATGCCAGCTGGCAGCGCACATCACCCGCCCTGGCCCCTTTGATCAAGCCTAGTATTTCGCGATTTGCCATCGATTCTCGATATTGAGTCAATGATTCTAATAATGTGCTGTCTCCGGGTCTGCCCATGCCTGCCATCCAAAAAGCGATGTCATATTGATCAGCCTGTCTCACAGTGTAACGTCCTGATCCCGCGAAATCGTGAAAAACGGGTAAAAAACTTGATTTAGCGCAACATTTTCTGCATCGCCCACCCCCTAGCTGCTATCATTTTACCAATAGCGAAATAGCTAACGACAGCGGAAACACGCTGAAACCGTCATCCTGTGCAGCGTTACAAAAATACAACAGCCGATGATCTTTATGGTGCTTTTCACCAATCTTTTCACGCCTATTTGACCAATCCCATGTGGCTGGCGTGCTGAACACTTAAGGTGGATTCATCGGAATGCAGTATTTGCCGCGTTTCAATCTGCTCGGGACTCTGACGGAAATCACTTTTATATAGGGAATAAGACATGAAAAAATCACTCGTTGCCATCGCCATCTTCGGCGCATTCGCCGGTGCCGCACATGCACAGTCGTCCGTCCAGATCTACGGCACGATCGATGCCGGCATCGCCAAGGCCACCGGCACCACGGCCCAGGTCACCAAGCGCGACAACAACAAACTGGGTTTCAAGGGGTCGGAAGACCTGGGTGGTGGCCTGAAAGCAATTTTCCAATTGGAAATCCGTTACGAATCCGATACCGGCACCATTGAAAACACCTCGGGTGTCAATTCCCGTCCCTTCTTCCAGGGACAAAGCCGCGTCGGCCTGCAGGGCGACTTCGGTACCTTGCGCCTGGGCCGTGGCCTGACCGCCTTCCAGGAAACCAGCACCTACTTTGAACCATGGTCGGGCATGCCTACCGTTGTCGGCTTCCAGACCGACCTGCAGGTGGCCGGCTACACCAGCGATCCGCTGAGCCCACCGGGCAACTCGCGCAACCGCTTCTCGAACGCCGTGTTCTATAACTCGCCCGTCATCGAAGGCTTCCAGTTCAACGCTACCGTGGCCTCCAAGGAAGCGCTCGGCAATATCGCCGTACCGTTTGCAGCGCCATCGGCAACGAATCCTAGCGGCAACTACGCGCTGGCAGCCAACACGCAGGCAGGTTCGAACCCGTACTCGGTCTCGGTGACCTACACCAACCCGCTGTTTGCGTTGATGGGCGCCTATGAGCGCAATGCCGTGCAAGCGAAACTGTGGTCGGTCGGTGGTTCCGTCAATCCCGCCTCGGGACTGAAACTGATGGCCTCGTACCAGCATCAGAACGATGAAAACTTCAAGATCATCAACACCAACACCAAGGCCTGGCTGGTCGGCGCCAACTACGATGTCGGCCCAGGCAAGATTCGCGCTGGCTACGGTCAAAAAACGCCGGATGGCGTCACCAAGACCAAGCAGGCATCGCTGGGCTACGATTACAACCTGTCGAAACGCACCTATCTGTACGCAGACATTTCGAACAAAAAGATCGTCAGCTCGAACAACTATATCGGCGTCGGCCTGCACCACAACTTCTGATGCCGCCATCGGCGCCCACAGCGGGCGCCTTGGCAGCGCAGGACACACAGCGGCATGGGTGACCATGCCGCTTTTTTCATGGCAACAAGGAACAACGCCAACTTTGCCTCGTCCGCAGCCCACTCTCGGTTAGAATCAGGCGTTCATCTTCTTCCTCCTGACACTAACCATGACTGCCACACTCGATTCAAGCACCGTCGCCCAGTATCTGAGCGAGCATCCGGACTTCTTCGCAGAACACACCAGCCTGCTCGGTGAAGTTAAGCTCAGCAGTCCGCTGACGGGACGTACCATCTCGCTGCAGGAGCGGCAGATGGAAGTGATGCGCGACAAGTACAAGGCGCTGGAACTGCGCATGTCCAAACTGAGCCGCGTCGCCGAAGAAAATGGCGCGATTGCCAACAAATTCCACGGCTGGAACCAGGCCATGCTGCAGGTGCGCGACGATGCCGCCATGCCGCGCGTGCTGGTCGATGCGCTGCAAAGCAATTTCGGCGTACCCCATGTCAGCCTGCGCCTGTGGCAACTGGCGCCCGAATACGCGGACGCCTGGTACAGCCAGGACATCACGGCCGATGTGCGCATGTTCGCCAACGGCTTGCAAACCCCGTACTGCGGCAGCAACCACGATTTTGAAGCCGTGCAATGGCTGCAGGCAGACAAGGTGGAGTCGACCGTCATGATCGCCCTGCGCACGCCGGGCACGGGCGACACCTTCGGCTTGCTGGTGCTCGGCTCGCCCGACAGCGAGCGCTTCACGTCCAGCATGGGCACCGATTTCCTGGTGCATATCGGCGCCACCGCCAGCGCCGCACTGCATGCGCTGGTGGCAAGCAAGCTGCACTGATATGCTGGCCGCGCGCAGCAAGGCGGACTGGCTGGAGGCCTACCTGGCCCAGCTGTCCACGCAGCGCAAGCTGTCGCCGCATACGGTGGACGCCTATGCACGCGACCTGCGTGAGCTGCTGACGCTCAGCGGAGAGATCGCCTGGACCGCGCTGGCCCATAATGAAGTGCGCCGCTACACGGCCAAGCTGCACGCGGGCGGGCTGGACCCGCGTTCGATCGCCCGCAAACTGTCGTCGTGGCGCGGTTTCTTTGCCTGGCTCAGCGGCGAAACGGTGCTCGACGCCAATCCCGTCGAAGGCATCCGCGCACCCAAGCGGGCCAAGACCCTGCCCAAGGCCCTGTCGGTCGATGACGCCGTGCGCCTGGTCGCGCCCGCCACTCACCCGCAAGGCACGCCGGAGCCGGAACAGCTGTGCAACCGCGCCATGTTCGAACTGCTGTATTCGAGCGGGCTGCGGGTGTCCGAGCTGACCAGCCTCGATACGCACTATTGCAAGGCGGAAAACGGTTTGCCCGCCTCGCTGGGCTGGATCGACATGGCCAGTTTTGAAGTGATCGTCACCGGCAAGGGCAGCAAGATGCGCAAGGTGCCCGTTGGCAAGGCCGCCCTGGTCGCCCTGTCCAGCTGGCTGGCCGTGCGCCCGCCCGCCAAGGACGGCAGCGCCGCCCTGTTTTTAAGCACGCGCGGCACGCGCATTTCGCCACGCGTAGTGCAACTGCGCCTGAAAGCGCACGCGCTGAACTCGGATATCCCCGCCAATGTGCATCCGCACGTGCTGCGCCACTCGTTCGCCTCGCACGTGCTGCAATCGTCGGGCGACCTGCGCGCCGTGCAGGAAATGCTGGGCCACGCCAGCATCACCTCGACCCAGGTCTACACGGCGCTCGATTTCCAGCACCTGGCCCAGGTGTATGACCAGGCCCACCCACGGGCCAAGCTCAAGTAAGCAAACCTGCGGCCTGATCCATATCAAGCCGATAGCCGCTGTTTGCAAGCATTTGCAAAATTCCGGCATAATCGTCCGGATTCGCCGGCTTGCGCGGCGGCACCACCGACACACAGCATAGGCATTCTTCATGGCACTGATACCAACCACCATCCTCACCGGCTTCCTGGGCGCCGGCAAAACCACCCTGCTCAACCGCATACTGCAGGAAGACCATGGCATGCGCATCGCCGTGATCGAAAATGAGTTTGGCCAGGAAAATATCGACAATGAAATCCTGGTGCAGGACAGCAGCGAGCAAATCATCGAGATGAATAACGGCTGCATCTGCTGCACCGTGCGCGGCGACCTGATCGTGGCCCTGACGGCGCTGGCGCAAAAGCGCGACGCCGGCTTGCTGGCATTTGACCGCATCGTCATCGAAACCACGGGCCTGGCCAATCCCGGCCCCGTGGCGCAGACCTTCTTTGTCGATGAAGAGGTGGGCAGCCATTACATGCTGGACGCCATCATCACCGTGGTCGATGCACGCCATGCCATGAAGCAACTTGATGAATACGAGGAAGCGCAGCGGCAAGTGGGCTTTGCCGACAAGCTGCTGCTGTCGAAAACCGACCTCGTCAGCGAAGACGACGTAGCCGCATTGACCCGCCGCCTGAAGCGCATCAACCCGCGCGCGCCGATCGGCAAAGTGGATTTCGGCCGTGCACCGCTCGCCGAAGTACTCGATATCCGCGGTTTCAACCTGAATGAAAAGCTGGAACTGGACCCGGATTTCCTGGCCACCGAGAGCGCCCATGTCCACGATCACGACCATAAGCATGACCATGCGCACGGCCACGAGCACAGCGACGCCTGCGCCAGCGACTGCGGGCATGATCACCATGCTCACCATGATCACCACCACGCCCAGCACAGCGACGATATCGCCGCCTTTGTTTTCAAGAGCACGCAACCGTTCGACAGCGCCAAGCTCGACGAGTTCCTTGGCGGCCTGGTGCAGGTGTATGGCCCGCGCATGCTGCGCTACAAAGGGGTACTGCTGATGCAGGGCGCCGAGCGCAAGGTAGTGTTCCAGGGCGTGCACCAGTTGATGGGCAGCGACCTGGGCGCCAAATGGGGCGAAGATGAAGTGCGGGGCAGCAAAATGGTATTTATTGGCAAAAATCTACCAAAAGACATTTTTATTCGCGGACTCGAACAATGTTTGGTATAAACTAGCCGGGTTTTGCAAAAGGCCCGTTGCAAACAGGAAAGGGAAAGAAACCACGCTTTCCCGCTGTCTGACGACGATTTTGCTGGAACTTGCCAAAACTTGCTGGAATAAACCAACAAGTGGCCGTATCTGATCTGCCAGTCAACAAATCGGGATGGCAATATAAAGCAAAGCATGCCAAAATCAGCGACGAAAACGGCCCTTGTCGTTAACCTGTCATGAAATGCTGGCAAACTGCCGCTGGCCACATGCCAGGCATGAAATCGATCCACCCCACTACGCAGGTCGACGCACGCAACAGCGAGACTGGCATATAGCGGTAAAAAGTTATCAACATGGCAAATGCAGCCGGACAGCAGTCTGCCGGCAAGCCAAGGTCGCAAGCAGTACAGCCGGACAGCAATGCCAAGCGGAACCTGTACAGTTGCTCGGCATCGCCGCAGTAACTGATCAATTTGAAAACTCTGTCGTATCGAAGGTAAGCGAAGTTATGACCAAAACTAATAAATCGACCCCGGCCGCCAACCAAGAGATCCCTCTCATCAGCGAAGAGCAAATTCGCGCCATGAGCGAGGACGACTACATGAATGCGGCCCAGCTGGCATTCTTCAAGGCGCGCCTGCAGCAGCTCGAAAAAGACTTGCTGAAAAACGCAGGCGAAACCACCGAACATTTGCGCGAAACGGTGCTGGTGCCCGATCCGGCCGACCGCGCCACGATCGAGGAAGAGCATGCGCTGGAATTGCGCACGCGCGACCGCGAACGCAAACTGCTGAAAAAAGTACAACAGTCGATCGCCAGCATCGATGCCGGCGATTACGGCTGGTGCGAAGAAACGGGCGAGCCTATCGGCATCCCCCGCCTGATCGCCCGTCCGACCGCCACCCTGTCGCTGGAAGCCCAGCAACGGCGCGAACTGAAGCAAAAACTGTACGGCGACTGATCGCCGGGCCCTGTGGCCACGCCATCCAAAAGCATGCAAATGTCCTTGCATGCTTTTTTTTCGCCCAGGCCCGGCTACACTGGAAGCAGCACATCTCTCCTGAATCTGGCTTGCAATTGCCTTTTCCATCCCCATTTTTGAACAATCGGTGCGCAATCGCACGGCTTTGCACGAACTTTTGAGGTCAATATGGAACAATTTCACGGCACCACCATCCTCTGCGTACGGCGCGGCAAGCAAGTCGCCCTGGGCGGCGACGGCCAGGTAACACTCGGCAACATCGTCATGAAGGGCACGGCCCGCAAGGTACGCAAGCTGTATCAGGGTAAAGTCCTGGTCGGTTTCGCCGGCGGCACGGCCGACGCCTTCACCCTGCTCGACCGCTTTGAAGGCAAGCTGGAAAAACACCAGGGCAACCTGCTGCGCGCCTCGGTGGAGCTGGCCAAGGACTGGCGCACCGACCGCGTGCTGCGCCGCCTGGAAGCGATGCTGCTGGTGGCCGACAGCGAATCGACCCTGGTCATCACCGGTAACGGCGACGTGCTGGAGCCGGAAGACGGCATCGGCGCGATCGGTTCGGGCGGCACCTACGCCCAGTCGGCCGCCAAGGCGCTGCAGGAAAATACGGACTTGTCGCCGGCCGAAGTGGTCAAGAAATCGCTGACCATCGCCGCCGAACTGTGCATTTATACCAACATGTCGCACATCATCGAAACGTTAGATTAAGTACGAAAGCCGAGCAGAATATGATCATGAACATGACCCCGTTGGAAATCGTCGCCGAACTCGACAAGCATGTGGTGGGACAGGGCAAGGCCAAGCGCGCCGTGGCGATCGCCTTGCGCAACCGCTGGCGCCGCCAGCAGGTGGCCGAGCCGCTGCGCCATGAAATCACGCCAAAAAACATCCTGATGATCGGCCCGACGGGCGTCGGCAAGACTGAAATCGCGCGCCGCCTGGCCAAGCTGGCCGACGCGCCCTTCATCAAGATCGAAGCCACCAAGTTCACGGAAGTGGGCTATGTGGGCCGCGACGTGGACACCATCATCCGCGACCTGATCGACATCGGCATCAAGCAGACGCGCGCCTCGGAAATGAAGAAAGTGCGCGTGCGCGCCGAAGACGCAGCGGAAGACCGCATCATCGATATCCTGGTGCCGCCGGCACGCGACTTCGGTTTTACGCCGAATACGGCGGCCGCCGTGGACACGGGCAGCGGCGACAGCACGCGCCAGACCTTCCGCAAGCGTTTGCGCCAGGGTGAGCTGGACGACAAGGAAATCGAGATCGAACTGGCCGAAGCGGGCCCGCAGATGGAAATCATGGCGCCGCCTGGCATGGAAGAAATGACGGAGCAGATCAAGTCCATGTTTTCGGGCGCCGGCCAGGCGCGCAAGAAGGCGCGCAAGGTCAAGATCAAGGAGGCGCTGAAACTGCTGGTCGAGGAAGAAGCGGCCAAGCTGGTCAACGAAGATGAGCTGAAACAGAAGGCGATCCAGAACGTGGAGCAGAACGGCATCGTCTTCCTGGACGAGATCGACAAGATCGCCTCGCGCTCGGAATCGGGCGGCGCCGACATCTCGCGCGCCGGCGTGCAGCGCGACCTGCTGCCGCTGGTCGAAGGCACCACGGTGAACACCAAGTACGGCATGATCCGCACCGACCACATCCTGTTCATCGCCTCGGGCGCCTTCCACCTGTCGAAACCGTCGGACCTGATCCCGGAATTGCAGGGCCGCTTCCCGATCCGCGTGGAACTGGAATCGCTGTCGATCGCCGATTTCGAGCGTATTCTCACCAGTACCGACGCCTGCCTGACGATGCAGTACGAAGCCTTGCTGGCGACGGAAAACCTGAAGCTGCAATTTGCGCCGGAAGGCATCACGCGCCTGGCGGAAATCGCCTACTCGGTCAACGAGCGCACGGAAAACATCGGCGCGCGCCGCCTGCATACGGTGATGGAAAAGCTGCTGGAAGAAGTATCGTTCACGGCCAGCGAAGGCAGCAGCACCAGCGAAAACCTGCTGGTGATCGACGCCGCCTACGTGAATCAACGCCTGGAAGCGCTGTCGGTCAATGAAGACCTGTCGCGCTATGTGCTGTAACTGCGCGCTGTAATCACGGCAGAGGAGGACACGGTGGCAAACAAGGCCCTGGCGACGCGGCAGAAAATGCAGTTCCGCGTCGAACCGTCGCAAAAGCCACGCAACCCGGTGGCCGCCGCCGCCAAGCAGCGCGCGGCCGGGGCGCATGTGAAAACCGTGTCCGGCCAGCGCCAGCAAGAAAAACGCTTGCTGGCAAAATTGCTGCTGAAAGTGGCAAGCGACACCTAGGCCGCCAGCAAGCGCCCTGTGCCAGGGCGCCCGCTATCAGGCCATCGTTGCCCGGCGCGCCAGCTTAGAAGCGGTAAGACGCGCCCAGCGAAAACATGTCCGCCTTGGTTTTCTGGCTGCCGCTGTACTTCACGGGCAGACGGTCCCAATCGAGATGCAGCGACCAGTTCTTGTTCAGCGCGTACGCCGCGCCGAGACCGTACATCACCCCCGCCTTGCTTTCCTTGTCCGAACCGCCGCTCAGGTAATCGACTTTCGCCTTCGTGTAAGCCAGGCCAGCGCGTCCGCTCACGGAAAACGCATCGAAATGGTAAGCGAGCACGCCTTGCACGCCGGCGCCGTTGAACTTGCCGCGTCCCGCTACTTTTCCTGCCGCCGTGTCGAAGCCGGAGGTGACGCTGCCGCTGGTGTACCCCACCAGCTCAATCGCAGGCACGGCAACGCCCCCCTGAAAGGGCAGTGCGTCGAAACTGTAACCCACGTAGGCCTTGGCGCTACGCTTGCTGTTCTTGTCGCAATTTTGCTGGCCCGATGCGCAATCGAGCCCGGTGCTGCTACGGAAGCCGTAGCTGGCGCCCGCATAGACGGGACCTGGATTGGCGCCAGCGCTGGCATTGGCGTCTGCCGCCGAAGCGTGAAAAGGAGTGAAAGCGGCAAGCGCCAGCATCGCCGCTGGAATGATGTGTTGTGGTGACATGAATAACCTCTACAAGTGATGGGACTTCCTGGTGCTGGCGCGCTGTGCGGGCCAACGGATACAGTGTCTGCTGTTTTTCCAAAAAGTACTATCTGCTTGTGCAAAGTTCTTTTAGAGGCTACATTTAGTACCGTAATCTGCTCCCGGATTTGCAAGAAAGACATCCATGAAAGAAGTCCCATGAGTTCACCCGAACTGGTTTTACGCGTGCTGCGCACCCAGCTGCGCGCCGCCGGCATCACCTACAAGATGCTGGCCGAACGCATCGATATGAGCGAGTCGAGCGTCAAGCGCATGTTCGGCCAGAACGACATGTCGCTCTCGCGCCTGGCCCTGATCTGCAAGGCGGCCGGCATCGCCATGGAAGATGTGCTGCGCGGCGCGGCCGACATCACGCCGCATGCCGACACGCTCACCCTGGTGCAGGAAAAATCCTTGATCGCGCACCCGCGCCTGCTGCTGGTGGCGATCTGCTGCCTGGGCCACTGGAACCTGGAACAAGTGGTGGAAACCTATGCGCTGAGCGAAGCCGAATGCATCGGCTATCTGGCTGAACTGGACCGCCTGGGCCTGATCGAACTCAAGCCGCTGAACCGCTACAGCCTGCGCGTCTCGAACGCCTTTCACTGGCTGGCCGACGGTCCCGTGCAGCAGTACTTCCGCGAGCATGTGGTGGCCGATTATTTCAGCGGCCATTTCGATGGCGCCGGTGAAACGCTGATGTGCATCCCCGCCCGCCTGTGCCTGCCCAGCGCCCAGGAAATGGTGCAAAAGATCCGCCAGCTGGCCGAAGAACTGGCGCGGCTGCACCAGAGCGACCGGCGTCTGGCGCCGGCCGAGCGCGATGGCTTTACCTTGCTGCTGGGTTTCCGCTCATGGGAATTTGCCGCCTTCACGGCCCTGCGCCGCAGCGCGCCGGCAGGCACGCCGGCCACGCTGCCTTACCAGACGGGGCCCAGGAAGAGGTAGATGGTGCCCGAATTGCCCTTGCTGGAACCGGTAGCCAGATAGGCGGGGCCAAAGCGCGTGTCGACGGCCACGAACACGCTGGACGCCTGGGTAAATACGCTGCGCCGCAGCGGTTCGCTCTGGTCGAAGCCACCGCCCATCTCCAGCGAAAAACCGGCCCGCACGGCGCCGCCAAACGTGGTGGGCAAGGAGCCGATGCGGCGCGCCATGACAAAGCGGGCCAGCGCAATGCTGCGTCCCGTGACCGAGTCGGATGGCGTGCCGGACAGGCGCAGGAAGCCGCCCAGGCTGAGCGGCGCCTCGCCGCGCTGCGCACGCGCCCATTCCCCGTACACATGGCCCGCCCAGTTGCCGCTGCCCAGCGCCTTCATGGCCGAGATCGATGACTGCCCCAGCGCCTTTTCGGAAGAACCCGTGGTGGACGACTGCGTCCAGGTAGCGTCAATCACCATGCCGCGCGTGGGGAATCCCGGCTCATCGAGCGTATCGGCACGGAATTTGACGAACTTGGTGGTGCCCAGTGCGCGTGACTCCGGCACGCCCAGGTTGGCCGGAATCGATATATTGCCCCTGCTCTCGCTGCGCGCAACGCCCACCTGCAAATCGCCCCAGTAGCCGAACTGGCGGCCCAGCGCCAGATAACCGCCCTGGCCATTGTAGGACATGCGGGCAGTGCGGCGGCCCTTGTCGAACACGTCGAGCGACGAAGAGTTGTACTGGATCGTCGGCGCCAGATACCAGGGGCTGCCCGCGCCCAGCGGCTGGAAATACTGTATCGAGAAGCTGCGGTCGGTGCCGATCTGCACCAGGCTGCGCAACTCGCCGCCCCAGTCGTTCAGGTTCGAACGCACGTGCATCAGCTTGATCGCAAAGCTGTTCTTGTCATTGAAATCGCTGCCCAGTTCCAGGCCCACGCGCAGCCGGTTGCTGGCCCACGGCGCTTCCGTCGCCTTTAACGTCACGGCGCGCTGCTCGCCCGCATCGACCACTTCCGATTCCACGCGCGCCACGTCGCCGCGGCCATACAGCTTGCTGGCCGCCTTGAGCACATCTTCCTGGCTCACCAGTTGTCCTTCGGCCAGCCCCGATTGCGCCTCGAGGATGCGCGGATTGATCTGCCCTTCGCTCTCCACCGTCAAGCGCGTCAGCGGCAGCGCCACGTCCAGCAGCGCTGGCGCAGCCAGGCGCAGTTGCTCCCGGGCCGCATACTGTTCCGGCGGCAGCGCCAGCGGCGCCAGGCGCGCGGCCAGCGCCTGCGCCGCCTGCTCGCCGGCGCGCATGGCGCGCGCGTAATTCTGGAAATCGAGAAAACTCACGCCAGCCAGGTCCGGCGCCACCAGGATATCCTGCGGATGCAGTTCCTTGATCGAGCGCTGCACATTCTGCTCCGTGAGGATTTGCAGCATCTGCTGCGCCACGCCGATGGCGCTGCCCAGTTCTTTTTCCGGCGCCAGCGGCGTGCCCACGTTGACGGCGATGATGATATCGGCGCCCATGGCGCGCGCCATGTCGACCGGCAGATTGCGCACCAGGCCACCATCGACCACCAGGCGGTTGTTCACCCGTACCGGCGCAAACACGCCCGGCACGGCCAGCGACGCGCGCATCGACAGGAATAACGGCGTGTCGACCAGTTCCACCAGTTCGCCGTTGACCAGGTCCGACGCCACCGAGCGGAAAGGCAGCGGCAACTGGCTGGCAGGCCGGTCGCGCATGCCAGCGGGCAGCAGGCGGTTCAAGGCCATCTCCAGCGCCGCATTGCTGGCGGCGGCCGGCGGCGTGGAAATGCCATTGCGGCTGACGCCGAACTCGATGCGCGACGGCAGCAGCAAGTCTTCTTCGCGGCGGCGGAAAGTCAGGTCGTCACGCGCCGGCCGGTCCGCCAGCACGCGGTCCCAGTTGGTTTCACGCGCCATCTTTTCCAGGTCCGCCACGGAAGCGCCAGCGGCATACGCGCCGCCCACCACGCCGCCCATGCTGGTGCCGACCACCATGTCGATCGGAACATGCAATTCCTGCAATACTTTTAACACACCGATATGCGCGAAGCCGCGCGCGCCGCCGCCAGACAGGACCAGCGCGATGCGGGGACGGGCCGGCGCAGCAGCAGGGGCAGCGGCATCCGTCAAGTCAGGCGGTGCCGCCGCCTGGGTGGCAGGTGTAGCAAGCGGTTCGGCGGCAAGGACTGGCAAGGCGCACAGCGTCGCCACGCAGCCCACCAGCAGGGCGCGGATCAAGAACATAGGAACTCCTGTGACGACGGCTGAACGGCAGCCGCCGGTGTGATGCATCGCTGCGATCGTCAATTCGTCGGTGGCGTGGCCGGCTGCGGTTGCGATACGACGCCCCCTGCCGCCGGCATCAGCACGCCACCGGGGCGCTGCTGCGCCTCGGCCGGCATCGGCGGCGGCACCAGGCTGGGCGCCGGCGGCTGCGGCTGTGGCGCGGGGCCCACGGCGCCCGGCAGCGACAGCGCCTTGTCGTCGGCAACCAGCTCCAGGCGTTTGCTCACGCCGCCATCAAGCAGCACCACATAGCGCGGCTGCACTTCCTTGACCGTCACGCCAGGCGCCACTTCGGCGCCGGCCGGCAAGGCTACCGACGGCTTGCCATCGGTAGCGATGATGGCCACGCTGCCGCGGCCATTGCCGGCCGCGACCACGCCGCGCAACTGATAATTGCTGACGCTGGCCACGCTGACCTGGCCGCCGAACAGCGACGCGCCGGCTTCCACTCTGGCGTCCTGCACCACCGGCACGGCCGGCGGATTGATCGGCCGCTGTGGCGCCTTGAACAGCTGCATGGCCCAGTAGGCGAGCGACACGGACAGCGCCACGACGGCGACCAGACTTGTTAATTGAGGCAAACGCTTCATGGCTTCCTTGAATTCTTGTTAGCGTACCAGCTGGTTGATCTCGATAATCGGCATCAGCACGGCCAGCACGATCAGCAGCACCACCACGCCCATCGCCAGGATCAGCGCCGGTTCCAGCAGACCCGCGATGGTCAGCGTACGGCGCTCCAGGTCCTGCTCCTGGGCGCTGGCGGCGCGGTCGAGCATGGCCGGCAGTTCGCCGGTGATTTCGCCGGCGCGTATCATGTGGATCAACATGGGCGGGAAATGCTTTTGCGCCGACAGCGCCCGCGCCAGGCTGACGCCTTCGCGCACGGCGCCGCTGGCCTCTTCCACCAGTTCCTGCATCGCCACATTGGTCAGCGTATCGCGGCTGGTGTCGAGCGCGCGCAGGATCGGCACGCCGGAACCCGTCGTAATGGCCAGCGTGCTGGCGAAACGGGCCGTGTTCAGGCTGCGCTCGAACTTGCCGTACAAAGGCGCCGTCAGCAGCCAGGTATGCCAGCGCCGCTTCAACGCCGGCTGCTGCAGCGCGCGCCGCCAGGTGACCCAGGCGCCGATCAGGGCAATCGCCACGATGATGCCGTAATGGCGCACGAAGTCGGACAGCGCCAGCATGATCACGGTCAGCACCGGCAGCTTTTGCTTGGTATTGGCGAACACGGAAACGATCTGCGGCACCACGTAGGTGAGCAGGAAGATCACGATGGAGAACGCCACCACCGTCACGATGGCCGGATACGTAAACGCCAGCTTGACCTTCTGCACCAGCGCATTGCGCCGCTCGATGTAATCGGCCAGGCGCGACAGCACGCGCGACAGGTGGCCGATCTGCTCGCCCGACGCCACCAGCGCGCGGTAGATCTCGGCAAAGTCGCGCGGGTGGCGCGCCAGCACGTCGGAAAACGCGGCGCCACCGATCACTTCGGAACGGATCGAAGCGATCAGGTCGCGCAGGTACGGGCGCTCGGCCTGTTCCAGCAAGGCGGAAAACGCCTGTTCCAGCGGCAGGCCCGCTTCCAGCAGGCTGGCCAGCTGGCGCGTAAACAGCGCCAGCTCGGTGCTGGTCAGGCGTTCGCCGAAACCGCGCCGCCGGGTTACGCCAGCGGCATCGACCTGGGCAGCGATCAGGTCGACGGCCAGTGGCACCAGGCCTTGCAGGCGCAGCTCGGCGCGCGCGGAGCGGGGACTGTCGGCATTGAGCACGCCCTTGCGGGTGGCGCCTTGCGCATCGACGGCTTCATAACGGAATGCGGGCATGGTGGCGGGCCTAGTCTTTGGTCACGCGCAGCAGTTCGGCTTGTGTCGTCGTGCCATCGCGCAGCCAGCGTTCGCCGTCCTCGCGCATGCCCGTCATGCCGTCCTGCAGGGCCACGGTGCGCACTTCCGCCTCCGAGGCGCGGTTGTGGATCTGCGCGCGGATCTGTTCGGTCGTGCGCAGCAATTCATACACGCCGACCCGGCCCTGGTAGCCCGTGTGGCCGCACTGTTCGCAGCCGACCGCCTGCCAATATGTGCCATCAAAGGTTTTACAGGAGCCGCACAGCTTGCGCACCAGGCGCTGCGCCAGCACGCCCAGCAGGGACGACGACAGCAGGAACGGCTCGATGCCCATGTCCAGCAGACGCGTCACGGCTGCCGAAGCATCGTTGGTATGCAGGGTTGCCAGCACCAGATGGCCCGTCAGCGACGCCTGCACGGCGATCTGCGCCGTTTCCAGGTCGCGGATCTCGCCGATCATGATCACGTCCGGGTCTTGCCGCAGGATTGCCCGCAGCGCTTTCGCAAACGTCATGTCGATGCGCGCATTGACCTGCGTCTGGCCCACGCCGGCCAGGTCGTACTCGATCGGGTCTTCCACCGTCAGGATATTGGTGGTGGTGGCGTTCAGCATCGACAGGGCGGCGTACAGCGTGGTGGTCTTGCCCGAACCGGTCGGCCCGGTCACCAGCACGATGCCGTGCGGCTGCGTGATCAAGCCGTCGAACTGTTTCAGCATGGGTGCGCTCATGCCCAGGTGCTGCAGGTCGAGGCGGCCCGCTTCCTTGTCCAGCAGACGCAGCACGGCCCGCTCGCCATGGCCGGTCGGCAGGGTCGAGACGCGCACGTCGACCGGCTTGCCGCCCACGCGCAGGGTGATGCGGCCGTCCTGCGGCAAGCGCTTCTCAGCGATGTCGAGCTGCGCCATGATCTTGATACGCGAAATGAGCGAACCGTGGATCGCCTTGCGCGGGCGCACCACGTCGCGCAGGCTGCCATCGATGCGGAAGCGCACGACCGAGGTCTGCTCGAACGGCTCGATATGGATATCGGAGGCGCCTTCGCGCAGCGCCTGCGTCAACAGCGCATTGATCATGCGGATCACGGGCGCGTCGTCCGACGATTCGAGCAAATCCTCGATCGCCGGTACATCCTGCAACAGCTTGGTCAGGTCCAGGTCGGCGTCGAATTCATCGGCCATCTGCGACGCATCGCCGCCGCCGCCCGCGTAGGCGCTGGCAATGGCCGCATCGAGATCGCCGCGCGGCAGGACCGTCAGCTGGATCTGGCCGAAACGGCGCGACACTTCGGCGATCGCGGCCGGCGCGGTGGCGGCGGCCACCAGCACTTCGACCGCATCGCCCTCCTGCGCGCCGGGGCGGGCCAGCAAGCCGAAGTCGCGGGCGTAGGCGTAAGGTAAAAGATTACTCATGACGGCGATCAGTTCTGCGGTTGCGGCTGCAACTGCGGTTCAGCGGCTGGCGTGACCGCATTGCCCGGCGCACCGAGTGGCGCCGGCGCCGGCGGTATCGGGCGCGTAATCATGCCGCCACCGATCGGCTGGCCATTCTGCAAAGCCGGCATCACCGGTGTGCCCAGGTCTTTCAGCATCAGGTTGCCCGTGGCCGGCACGGCCGCTTCCTCGGCCGCGCGCATGTAGTCGTAGCGGTCGGCCGCCAGGCTGCCGCTTTGCTCCTTGCTGCGCACGATGATGGGGCGCAGGAAAATCATCAGGTTGGTTTTGGTGCGCGAACGCGTCTGGTAGCGGAACAGATTGCCCAGCACCGGAATATCGCCCAGGCCGCGCACTTTCTCGGCATTGTCGCTGGTGCTGTCTTCGATCAGGCCGCCCAGTACGATGATCTGGCCATCGTCGGCCAGCACATTGTTCTCGATCACGCGGTTGTTGATGGTGATGCCGCTCACGGCCGACGCCGTCGATTTGTCCACGCTGGAAGTCTCGTGGTAGATGCTCATCTTGATGGTGCCGCCTTCGGAAATCTGCGGACGCACCTTCAGGGTCAGGCCCACGTCCTTGCGGTCGATGGTCTGGAACGGGTTCGAGTTGGTGCCCGCCGTGCTGGTGTACTGGCCCGTCAGGATAGGCACGTTCTGGCCCACCTTGATGGTCGCCAGTTCATTGTCCAGCGTGATCAGGTTAGGCGTCGACAGGATGTTGGCGTTGCCATCCGATTCCAGCGCATGGGCGATGGCGCCCAGGCCCAGTGCGCCATTGATCTGCTTGAAAATGCCCACGTTCAGGCCGTCCGTCGGCAGCACGGCGCCCTTGCCGGTGGCGATGGCGCCGATATTGTTGCTGGTGCCGCCGGCGAACGATTGCAGCACGCCCACGCGGTAATTGCTGTTGCTGTTGCCGGACAGGCCGGCCCACTGCACGCCGAATTCGGACGCCTTGTCCGACGTCACCTCGACGATCAGCGCTTCGATGTAGACCTGGGCGCGGCGCACGTCGAGCTGGTCGATCACGGCGCGCAGGTTGCGGTAGACGGCTTCGTTGCAGGTCAGGATCAGGGTATTGGTCGAGGCGTCGGCCTGGATGAAACCGGCCGCGCCGCCCGATGACAGCTGCTGCGGCCCGTTGTTCAGCGAAGCGCCGCCCGAGGTGCCGTTTTGCGTATTGCCGCCCAGGCCAGTGCTGTTGATGCCGCCGCTGTTGCTGTTGCTGTTGCTGTTGCTGTTGAGGCCCTGGCTGTTGAGCCCCTGGTTATTCAGGTTGCCGGCATTGTTTTGCTGGCCGCCGGCGGCCGTGCCGTCGGACGTCACCACCGAGCGCAGGGTTTGCGCCAGCTTGGTGGCGTCGGCATTCTTCAGGTACACCACGTGCACGTTGCCCAGCTGCGTGGTGGGCTGGTCGAGTTTCGAGATCAGCGACTTGGCCAGGTTGGCGCGCGCCACCGATGGCGCGCGCAGCACCAGCGAGTTGGTGCGCGGATCGGCCAGTACCGACACCTTGCCCGCATCGGCGCCGGCCGCCGTGCCGCCGCTGCCTTCCATCAGTTTGTTGACCATCGAGGCCAGGTCGGAGGCGATCGCATAGCGCACGGGGATCACGTCCAGGTCGGTCGAGGCCGGCACGTCGAGCGCGGCGATGATCTTCGCCAGGCGCTTGAGGTTATCGGCGTAATCGGTGATCACCAGCGAGTTGTTGCCGGGGTTGGCGTTGATGGTGTTATTCGGAGAAATCAGCGGGCGCAGCACGGCCAGCAGGTTGGCCGACGATTCATAGCTGAGGTAAAACACCTGGGTGGCGATCTGGTCGCCCTTGACCTGGCTGGCGCCGCCGCCTACCTGGGTCGGCACCGATTGCAGCTTGGCGTCCGCTTCCGGCACCACCTTGGCGTAGCCGTCGCCCGAGACCACGGCATAGCCTTGCAGGCGCAGCGCGGAAGCGAGCAGGCCGAACGCCTGGGTCTTGCTGATCGATTTTTCCGACACCAGCGTGATCGTGCCCTTGACGCGGGGATCGATGACGAAATTGATGTTGGTGTAATGTCCCACCGCCTTGATCACCGATTCGATATCGGCGCCGACGAAATTGAGCGCGGCTTCATCGCCGGGTGCAGACCAGGCAGGCGCCGGCATGCCCGCCACCGAACAGCACAAGAGAGCGGCGGCGGAAAGGCGGCGCAACGAAAAGGAGGATTTGTTTGGGCTCACGGATGGTTTTTTCATTGTCTAAACTCTAAGGCGATGATGTTTTTTTCGCTATTGCTACGGCGCTGTCCCAGCAAATTCAACAAACTCGCCAAGGTCTCTTCATATCCTGCTGCGGCCTGGGCCTGGCCGGAAAACTGCATGCGCCCCTGATTCAGGCTGCCGCTGCCATCGAGCAGCAGCGGTCCCTTGATGGAACGCAGGGTCAATGACGCCTGCTGCCCCTGCCAATCGAAATCGAGTTCATAACTGCCCAGCGGGCGCAGCGACGACAGGCGCGAGGCCATGTCCGTCATCTGCAAGGTGGTGCGCCCGACCGCCGAAAACTGCCGGTTTTCCAGCGCCAGCTGCAAGGTGGTCCACGACAAGCGCATGCTGCCCGTCGGCGCCACCGTATTCAATGGCGCGCCCAGGCCACCCAGGCCGTCGGCTGGCAGCAGCAGGGACGCCGGGCTCACTTGCCAGTGCGACCAGCCGCCGCGCAGATTCACGGTTTGCGACAAGGCTTGCGGGTTTTGCAATTCCACGTCCGCCGCTCCCCACAGCACCGACGGCGAGATGCGCCAGCTGAAGCGTCCCGGCAGCAGCGGCGTCACGGCGCCATTCGCGCTGGCCGCCCCGCCGATAAACGCCGAGCCGCGCCACAGGGTACCCTGCGCATCGCCCAGGGTCAATCGCCCCCCGGTCTGCTGCTCGACGATGCCGGCCACCCAGCCAGCCGGAAAAAATACCAGCAGGGTCGCCGTCACGCTGACGATGATGGCCAGCAGCCATCCGAGCAGGCGCTTCATCGCGTCGCGCCCGGGCTCTGGTGCAAGGTCAGGCTGGCGTCCACCTGGCCGGCCTTGGTCTGCGCCGTGATCTTCGCTTCCTGCACCGCGACGCGGCCCTCACGGCGCAAGCTGTCGAGCCACAGCATGACATTCGAAAACGGCACGTCATTGAGCTGCACCCTGGCGTATTCTCCCGTCATCGACAGCGATTGCGGCGTCAGCCCCCTGGCCTTCAGGGACGCATTGAGGCTATCGCGGCTCATCGGCGCCACCTGCAGCGGCGTCTGGCGCGCCAGCTCGCCCGCTTCCAGCGCCAGCGCCTGCAGCTGGGCCGCATTCTGGCGCAGCTGGGGCAGTTTTTCTTGCAAGGCAAGCCGGCCGCTCCAGGCCGGATCGAAAAAGACCGCATACACCAGCGCCAGGCCGGCGACGATGCCGCCGATGGTCAGCAGCTTGCGTTCCTGCGCCGTGCGCTCGCTCCAGAAGACTTGCAGCGCCTGCTGGCGGCTGGCCAGGGCCAGCCGTCCCTTGTTGACTACGGCGTTCATGTTTTCGCTCCCGTGGCCAGGGTGATTTTCCACACGCCCGGCTCCGTTTCATTCAAGGACAGCTTGCGCGCAGCCAGGCCATCGCGCACCTGCGCCTGGGCGCTGGCGTCCACCATATCGGGTTTCAGCCTGACGATCAGGCTGCGCTCGCGGTATTCCAGCGACGCCACCACGCCACGGCCGGCCAGGCCGCCCAGCGCCTCGCCCAAAGCCGCGCTCAGGCTGGTGAAATCGTCCATGCTGGCTTGTCCGCTCTGCAGCTTGGCGGCGGCGATATTACGCTGCATCTGCTCCGCTTCCATGCCATACACCGGCGCTTCATTCGGATACGCGGCCTTGAAAGTCTGCTGCATCGAGGTGTTCACGGTCGCTGCCTCGCGTTTCAGGCGCGACCATTCGATATTCAAGCCCACCAGGTTGACGATCACGGCCAGCGCCGCCAGGCGCAATGGCCAGCGCCAGCGCCGCCAGTCGCGCGCTGCGCCGCCATGCGACCCCAGCGCCGGCGCCAGGTCCAGGCCCGCCGCTTGCGCACCGGCGATCCAGTGCGCCCAATGCTCGGCTTCCACCGTCACGCCAGCCATGCCGGCGGCCAGCGCCTGGTAGTGCGCCACGTCGGCCGGGGCCACATACACGCTCAGGGGGGCATCGCCGGCAAACGCACGCGTGGTCGCCAAGGCCTGCTGCGGCTGGGCCGGCAGGATCAGGCCCACGCCCTCCTGCGGCGCCTGGCGCAACACCAGTTCCAGGCCCTGTCCGCCCGCCTGCAGGGCCGCCGTCACGCCACCGGCTTGCAAGGGCAGGCATAGCTGCGATGGCAGCACGGCGATCTTGCGCGCGCCCTGCGCCAGCAAGGCTTTCACCAGCACGTCGATCCAGGCCCGCTGCACCACGGCCACCGTGCGCAGGCCGGCCGCATCGCTGCTGCCGGCGGCCAGCACGCAGTCTTGCGCATCGCCGAGGATGTGTTCTTCCACCAGGCCGGGCAAGGCCGCGCGCAGGCGGGCGCCCGCCAGCGGCGGGGTTTTCAGGCGCAGCAGGGTCACGTCGGCCGCTGCCAGCAACAGCACTACCTGCTTCGCGCCGGCGATCAGCGGCCCCAGGTTGCCCAGTGGCGCACTGCCCTGCTGCAGCAGGGCGCCGCCGTCGCCGGCCAGCACGAAGGGGCAGGCCGCCGCACTGTCAGTGGACGCTTTGGCCGGGTGCCGGATATACAGAGTTCTCAAAGTGACTCGCTTTCAGGTTTTAATTTTCCCGCAACCAGACCAGGCTGGTAGTGCGCTGCGGATTGGGCTGGCGCCACACCAGTGCTTGCGCATCGAGCGCCGCGCGGTCCAGGCGCACCCGGATGACGGCGAGGAAATAGTCGCTTTTTACATCGATAGGCACGCCGTCAATCCGGCTGGCATGGGTATTATTCGTGAAATTACCTTCATCGACAAACTTTTTACGCGGATTGCTCAAGGTCACGGCGCTGGCCTCGGAAACCGACAGCGTCGTCACGGCCGACAGCACTTCAGCCGGGGCGGTATTCACATTCACGGCGCTGGGGCTCGTGGTCGGCAGCACGATGACGAAGTCGCGCAGCTTCTCGATCACTTGCGGCGTGTAGCCGGGCACGGACAATAAATCCTCGATCTGCGTGAACGCCACCGGCGCGCTGTCGCCGCCCGAGCTGGGGGGCGTGTTTGTACCACCATTCGTGCCGCCATTGCTGCCGCCATTCGGCGTGGCCGATCTCGGCCGCGCGCGCACCACCGCATCGGCGGTCGCCTGCGCCAGGCCGCTGTCGAGCTGCAGGTTGGCCAGCAAACGCTGATATGCCTTCACCTGCGGCGCATTGACGCTGCCCATGACATTGGCCAGGTTGCTGATGTTGAAACGCGCCTGCGCATCGAAGGCGCGGCCCGACACGGTGGCGTCGAATTTCTCCGTGTCGACCTTTTCGCGGTCCACATAATCGTCCAGCCGCGCTTCCTCGATCGGCGTGGCCCAGATGCCGTCGGCGGCCGTCAGCGAGGGATTGTCCTGGCGCAGCCAGAAGCGGGCAAAGTCGACCATGCCGCGCATGGCCCATTGCGTCTGCAGCCGCAGCCGCTGGTTTTCCATCGAGCGCACTTGCACCTGCTGCTGCCAGAACAGGCTGGCGACCACCGTGATGGCCAGCGCCGTCAGCAGCAAGGCCATGATGACGGCCACGCCGCGCTGGCGCGCTGGAATGCGAAATGGCTTCATCCCGGGTTTCATCCTGGTCCCAGTAAGAATACTTTGGACAGGCCCGCCTCCTGGCCCGGCATCTGCAAGGTCACTTCCAGGCCCGGCACCTGCGTGGAGATGGCGGCGCCCGCCGTCAGCACGTTCCAGGCGCCATTGCTGAAGCCGCGCATGACCATGCTCTCGACGCCGCGCATCAGCGGCACGTCGGCCGTGCTGGTGTTGGTATCGTCGCGCGCCGCCTGCCACAGGGTGTCGAGCACGGCCAGGTCGCGCGTGCCGTTCGATTCGCGCCGCGTCAGCACGCCGTCGCGCAGGCGGTAGGTGATCACCTGCAGCTGCTGCGGTTCCTGCTCCGAGGCAGCCAGGCGCACCAGGGTCAGGCGGCCGTCTTCTGCCGACAGGTTGGTGCGGCCATTGAGCAAATTATTATTCGGGCCGGCGCCGGCCAGGTGGTCGCAATCGCTCTGCATCTGGGCAAACGCCAGCTGCATGCCACGCGCCTGTTCCAGCTGGCTGGTCAGCACTTCGCGCGAACGCACGATGCTGTCCAGGCCACGCCAGCCCAGCACGGCGACCATGGCCAGGATACCGATCGCCACCAGCAGCTCGATCAGCGTAAAACCCGCGGCAGGGGATATGCGGCGCGCCATCAGTCGTTAAACGATAGCAGGACCAGGCGCACGATGCGCCGGGCCGGGTATTGCGCGTCGTAGACGTTGACGCGCACCTGGCGGATACGGGGATTCGGGGTGGCCACCACTTCTTCTTCGCAAATCAGTTTCAGGTCGCCCTGCGGACAATCTTCCGTGCGCGTGCCGGTCTGCGGGAAGGTCTTCGCCAGGCGCAGGCGCACCAGGTGATTTTCCGCCGACCAGGTGGCCATCATGGCGCTGCGCAAGCCATCGCTGTTCTGCGTCAGGCTGCCGACGGCGCGCAAGGACGCGCCCAGCGCCGTGCCGACGATGACCAGCGCCACCAGCACTTCCAGCAGGGTGAAGCCGGACTGCCGTCCTGCACGTTGAAAAGGAAAGGACATCATTGTTCGACCGTGAAATGACCGATGCCGTCGGCGCGGATGGCGACGCTGCGCTCGCCGCTGGCCAGGGTCAGCACGAAGGGCTTGTCGACCGGTTCGCGGCCGAAGATGATGCGCAGCGGCTGAGCCACGCTATTCGACGGCTGCACGCTGAGCAGCATCGGCGTATTGGAAAAGCTGCGTTCGCGCAGCAAATCGTCCTGTGTCACGGGTTGCCACAGTTTTTCATTCAGGACCAGGAAGCGGTACTGGTTTTCATCAGCCTCGAACGCCACCTGCCGGCTGCGCACGATGGCTTCATCGCGCGCCAGCTGCAGCAGCAGGGCGATGCGTTCGGCTTCCTTTTGCAAGGCTTGCTGGCCATTCGGCATGGCGTTCAGCGACACCAGGCCCAGGGTGACGCCGATGATGACCATCACCACCAGCAGCTCGATCAGGGTAAAGCCGCCGCTACGCCGCCGGCGATACGCGCCCTGCCTGGTCATGGTGCACATGCAGGAAGCTTACAGTTCCCACGAGCCGATATCGGCGTCGTCACCGGTACCGCCAGGCTGGCCATCGGCGCCCAGCGAAATGATGTCGACTTCGCCTTTCAAACCAGGCGACAGGTACTGATACGGATTACCCCATGGGTCTTTCGGCATCTTTTCCAGGTAACCGCCTACTTTCCAGCCATTCGCGGCCGGGCCGGTGGTCGGTTTTTCCACCAGCGCGCGCAAGCCCTGTTCGGTGGTCGGGTAGCGCTGGTTATCGAGACGGTACAATTTGAGCGCCTGCATGATGGTGGCCATGTCGACTTTCGCCGCCGCCACCTTCGATTCACCGGTACGGGCGATCAGTTTCGGCACCACCAGCGAAGCGAGGATACCCATGATCACTACCACGACCATGATTTCGATCAGTGTGAAGCCACGCGCAAGGCGCTGGCGTATCGGACGGTTTGCTGCGTTTTGCATAAGAAGAGAAAAGTAGGTCAGTGGAGTGCAGAGTATAAAGCCGAAATATGACAAAGCCTGTCATATGGGTAAAATTTTCTGTGATAACTGCCAGCCCGACCAGACCACTTGCCGCTATTCGTCGCCAGATGCACCGCAAACCGGGCAGCCAGGGTCGCGCGCCACGCGCATGCTGCTCCACTCCATGCGCAAGCCGTCGAGCAGCAGCAGCCGGCCCGCCAGCGACTCGCCCACGCCCATGATGAGCTTGAGGGCTTCCGCCGCCTGCATCGCGCCCACCACCCCCACCAGCGGCGCAAACACGCCCATCGTCGAGCAGGCCTCATCCGTGAAGACCTGGTCTTGCGGAAACAGGCAGCAATAACAGGGCTGCGTGCCCGTGCGCGGGTCGAACACGCTGACCTGGCCATCGAAGCGGATCACGGCGCCCGACACCAGCGGCACCTGATGGAGCACGCAGACGCGGTTGACGGCATGGCGCGTGGCAAAGTTATCGCTACAGTCCAGCACTACCGTGGCCGGCAAGACCAATTCCGCCAGGCGTACCTCGTCGACGCGCTCCTGCAAGGCCGTGATCACGATTTCGGGGTTGATATTGCGCAAGGTTTCGCTTGCCGACAGCACTTTGGGCTGGCCCACGCGCGCCGTCGTGTGGGCGATCTGGCGCTGCAGATTGGTCAGGTCGACCGTATCGTCGTCGACCAGCGTCAGCTTGCCGACGCCGGCAGAGGCCAGGTACATGGCGGCAGGCGAGCCCAGGCCGCCCGCGCCGAGCACCAGCACATGCGCGTCCAGCAAGGCTTGCTGGCCTTCGATACCGATCTCATCCAGGAGAATGTGGCGCGAATAGCGCAGCAGCTGGGCGTCATTCATGGCCGCAACTTACGGTTTTTGCAGCGGGATCTTTTTATCGTCCGCCTTAGTGTCAACCTTCGTGTCAGCCTGGATCTCCGGCTTGTCAGCGGCTTTCACTTCCGCCTTGGCCAGTTGCACCGGCAAGCCCTGGAAGTGGTTCAGCGCCTGTTGCAGCTGGAAATCGTCCTTGGCGCCATACTCGAGCGGCTTGCGCTTTTTCGCCGAAGCGAGCAGACGCTGCTCTTCCGCCAGCTGCTCCTGCTCGCTGCCCAGGGTCGGGCCGGCCGCTTCCGGCTTGCCATCATCGCTGGCCAGGTGCTTGTCGAGGTCGGCTTCACGCACGCGCAAGCCGTTCCAGCCATCGCCATCGGCCGTTTCATCGACCAGCATGTCGGGCACGATGCCGCGCGCCTGGATGGCGCGGCCTTTCGGCGTGTAATAACGGGCGGTCGTCAGCTTGACGGCCGTGTCGGCGGTCAGCTGGCGCAGGGTTTGTACGGAACCCTTGCCGAACGTCTGCGTGCCGATCACGGTGGCGCGCTTGTAATCCTGCAAGGCGCCGGCCACGATTTCCGAGGCCGAGGCCGAACCGGCATTGACCAGCACCACCAGCGGCACGGTTTTCAGCGCGGCCGGCAGCTTCACCAGCGGATCGGCCTTGCTGTCCGGCGCCGCATAGAATTCGCGCCGGCCATAAAACACTTGCTGCGACTCGGGCAACTGGCCCTTGGTCGAGACGATCACGGAATTACCGGGCAAGAACGCGGTGGCCACGCCGATGGCGCCCGGCACCACGCCGCCCGGATCGTTGCGCAAGTCCAGCACCAGGCCCTTGAGCTTGGGGTCTTGCGCATACAGGGCATTGATTTTCTTGACCATGTCGGCCACGGTCGGTTCCTGGAACTGGGCGATGCGCAGCCAGGCATAACCGGGCGCGATCATCTTGGCCTTCACGCTTTGCACGCGGATTTCTTCGCGCACGATGGGGAAGACCAGCGGTTTGGTTTCGCCCTTGCGCGAAATCGTCAGCGCCAGCTTGCTGTGCGGCTGGCCGCGCATCTTCTTGATCACCTCGTCGAGCTGCAAGCCTTTCAGCGGCACATTGTCGAGACGGGTAATCAGGTCGCCCGCCAGGATGCCGGCCTTGGCGGCGGGGCTGTCCTCGATCGGCGAGACGACTTTGACATAGCCATCTTCCATGCTCACTTCGATGCCGATGCCGACAAACTTGCCTTCCACGCTTTCGCGCATTTCCTTGAAGGCATTCTTGTCGAGATAGACAGAATGCGGGTCCAGCGACGACACCATGCCGGAAATGGCTTCCGTCAACAGCTTCTTGTCGTCAACCTTTTCCACGTAATCGGTCTTGATGAGACCAAAGACATCGGACAGCTGGCGCAACTCGTCGAGCGGCAGCGGCGAAGTGGCCACCTTTTGCGCAATGGCCGGGAACTGCATCGTTGCGCCGATACCGGCCAATACGCCCAAACCGATCAGGCCGATACTTTTTACTTTGATGCCCATGTCTTCTTCGCAATCTACAAATACGATGCCGTCACAATCCTGCAACGATGGCAGGAATTTAAAATGTCACCTCAGAACTTCACCCAGCCAGCGGGGTCAAAGGCGCGGCCCTGATGACGCAGTTCAAAGTATAGCCCCGATTCCTCATTGCCGCCGCTGTTGCCAGCGGTAGAGATGGTGTCGCCCGCCTTGACGGTTTCCCCGGCGCGTTTCAGCAAGGATTGGTTATTGCCATAAATACTCATGTACTGGCCGCCGTGATCGACAATGATCAAATTGCCGAAACCGCGCAGCCAATCGGAAAACACCACCCGGCCGGCCGCAATGGCGTGCACTTCCGTTCCCTCGCTGGCGCGGATGAATACGCCCTTCCAGCTGGGGCCATCGCCGCGCTTGCTGCCGAAACGCACTTCCACCTTGCCCGACAGGGGCGCACGCAACTGCCCCTTGAGGCTGACGAAAGCGCCATCGGGCGCGGCCGGTCCCAGGCTGGGGCGCGGCGGCGCCGGCTCGGGCTTCGGCTCCGGCTTGGGTTCGACCTTGGCCACTGGCGGCGGCTCGTCGTTATCGATCGGATCGAGCTTGACGGCCGGTGCCGGGGCCGGGGTTTGCGGCTTGATCTTGCCGCTCTTGTTTTGCTGCTCTTTGGCAATACGCTCGCGTTCGGCCTGGGCCTTGGCCTGGGCCTCCGCCTTGGCGCGCGCGGCGGCCAGGCGCTGGCGTTTTTCCTCGGCAGCCTTGGCGTCCGCTGCCGCCTTGGCGGCGGCGCGCTGGGCCGCCAGCAATTCCTGGCGCTTCTTCTCGGCCGCTTCCGCTGCCGCTTGCTCGGCGATCATCTTGCCCAGTTTATCGACCAGATTGCCCATGCGCTGTTCATCGCGCTCCACATTGCCCGCTTCCTTGCGCTGCGCCACCAGGCGCTGCGACAGACTGGCCAGCAGGGCGGCGCGGCGCGCTTTTTCCTTGACCAGCAAGGCTTTTTGATCGCGCTCTTCCTGGGCGATCTCTTCCAGCTCATCCTTGGCGTTCTGTACTTCCGCCTGGTTTTTTTCTACCGCCGCCAGGTTGGCGCGCAACGATTCGAGCAGCCGCGCCTGTGCCTGCGACATATAGGCCATCAGCTGCAGATCGCGGTTGATGCGGTTCGGGTTGTCACCCGACAAGAGCAGCTTGATGCGGTCTTCGTTGCCAGCGACATATTGTTCGCGCAGCAATTCGGACAATTGCCCCTTTTGCTGGCTGACCGTGGCCGCCAATTGCTCGCGCTCACGCCCCAGCGCCGTCAGCTTGACGCCCGTCTCAGTTTGCTCCTGCGCCAGGTCGCGCAAGGAGCGGTTGGCGTTGGAAATGGCTTCTTCCGACTCGGCCAGGGTATCGGCCGCATCGTCCTTGGCGCTTTCCGTGACGCTGATGTCGCGCTTGAGCGCCGTCAGCTTTTGCTGCAATCCGGCGCGCTGGGCTTCCGCGGCCGCCTTCTGCTTGCTGCGTTCGGTGGGTTTGGCGCCATGCGCGGCGCCGCTGGCCAACAGCAGCGCCAGGCACAACATGGCGCCGGCGCGCCAGGCCGGCAGGAGTGGTTCAGCAGAGGGGGCGATGGCTGTGCCGCGGAAGAAATACAACAAAGTTACTTGGCCTTCCCTTGGTTCGCCACGGCAGCCTGGGCCGCCGCAATCGCTGCCGGGTCGCCCAGGTAGTAATGACGGATCGGTTTCAGGTCGGCGTCCAGCTCATACACCAGTGGCTGGCCGTTGGGAATGTTCAGGCCGACGATATCGTCGTCGCTGATGCCGTCGAGCATCTTGATCAGGGCGCGCAAGCTGTTGCCGTGGGCCGAGATAATGATTTTCTTGCCGGCACGAATCGCCGGGGCAATCTCCTCATCCCAGGCCGGCATCACGCGCGCCACGGTGTCTTTCAGGCATTCGGTCAGCGGGATCGAGGCTTTCGGCAAGCCGGCGTAGCGCGGATCGTTGAACGAAGCGCGGTCGTCACCCTCTTCCAGGGCCGGTGGCGGCGTGTCGTAGCTGCGGCGCCATACCAGCACTTGCTCGTCGCCATATTTGGCCGCCGTCTCGCCCTTGTCCAGGCCTTGCAGGGCGCCGTAGTGGCGCTCGTTCAGACGCCAGTCATGCTTGATCGGCAGATACATCATGTCCATCGCGTCCAGCGACAGCCACAGGGTACGGATCGCGCGCTTCAAGACCGAAGTGTAGGCCACGTCGAACGTGAAACCGGCTTCCTTGAGGATCTGGCCGGCGGCCCTGGCTTCGTTGACGCCCTTTTCCGTCAGGTCGACATCGGTCCAGCCAGTGAAGCGGTTATCGAGGTTCCAGGTGGACTCGCCGTGACGCATGAAAACGATTTTATACATAGTTCTATCTTCTCAAGGGGTTCAAATCAAAAAAGCAAAACGTAAAAAGACCTCGTCCAGCTTCTATTTTATAATGCGCGGATTGACTTAAACCATTGGACCCTACGTGAAATTCTTTATCGACCACATTTTTCTGTTTGCCATCGTCATCATTTCCGGCGGCGCCCTCCTCTGGCCACTGCTGTCCTTGCGCGGCAAGCGTGCCACAGTCCTGGAAGTCACACAACTGATCAATCGCGGCAAAACCGTCATCGTTGACGTGCGTACGCCGGAAGAATTCGCCAAGGGCCACTTGCCTGACGCAAAAAATATTGCCTTGCCAGAACTGGCAAAACGCCTGGGCGAGCTGGAAAAATTCAAAACGCGCCCCATTGTAGTGGTTTGCCAGAAAGGATCGCGCTCGGCAACGGCCGTCGGCCTGCTGAGCAAAGCCGGTTTCGCCGAAGCAACCAGCCTGGAAGGCGGCATCGACGAGTGGAACAAGCAAGGCTTGCCACTGAAAACATTGTCCTTGGCCAAATAAGTTTATTGAAGGAAAACATCATGACTGTCCCAGTAATTGTGTATAGCACCGCCGTGTGCCCGTATTGCGTGCGCGCCGAGCGCCTGCTGGAAGCCAAGGGCGTGAGCGTGCAAAAAATCCGCGTCGACCTGGACCCGGAAGAGCGCATCAAGATGATGGAACGCACCGGTCGCCGTACCGTGCCGCAAATCTATGTGGGCGACACCCACGTGGGCGGTTTCGACGATTTGTATGCGCTCGATCAAGCCGGCAAGCTGGACCCCTTGTTAAATGGCACGGCAGCCTGATATAAAGCCGGTTAGCGAAATTGGTTTTAGGTAGTATTGTTTTGATACAATTGCCTCGCACCTGATCAGGCCGCGCCCAACCGGCGCGGTTTGTTTGCCGCAAACACTATATTTGAACGGTATGCCGTTCTTGTCCATTACAACGAAAGCGTTCCATGTCTGACGAAAATCTGCAACCAGTCTTCCAAATCCAACGCGTCTACCTGAAAGACATGTCGCTGGAACAACCAAATTCCCCAGCTATTTTCCTGGAACAAGAAGCGCCAGCAATCGAAGTCGCGCTGGACGTGGGCGCTGCGCCTTTGGCCGACGGCATCTTTGAAGCCACCGTAACCATCACCGTGACCGCCAAAGTCGGCGACAAAGTGGCTTTCCTGGTTGAAGGCAAACAAGCTGGTATCTTCGAAGCACGCAACATTCCTGCCGATCAACTCGATCCGCTGCTGGGAATCGGCTGCCCGAACATCATCTACCCATACCTGCGCGCCAACATCGCCGACGTGATCACCCGTGCCGGCTTCCCGCCTGTGCACCTGGCCGAGATCAACTTCGAAGTGTTCTACCAACAACGCCTGCAAGCTATTGCTGACGCTGCCGCAGCTGCACCAGCCGCCAGCGAAACGCACTAATAGTTGCAAGCAAGACCCCGCCGGCCCGCTCTGGGCCAGCATGACACGGCGGCTGGACCGCCGTGTTTCGTTAAGGCTCAAAAAATATCATGTTGAAAACTCCGGTCACTAGCAAATTCCGTTGGATCGCAGGCGCCGTGCTGATGCTGGCGACAGCGGCCAGCCATGCCGTCGATTTCAAATCGGTGGGCGCCGCCCCGGTCATCCTGTACGACGCACCGTCCGTCAAAGGCGGCAAGCTGTATGTGGCGCCGCGCGGCATGCCGCTCGAAGTCGTCCTCAGCTATGGCGAATGGGTCAAGGTCCGCGACGCCAGCGGCGAAATGGCCTGGACCGAAGCGAAGGGCCTGAGCCCGAAACGCAATGTCGTGGCGCGTACCGCCAACCTGAAAGTGCGGGCCAGCCCCGACGACAATGCCTCGCCCGTGCTGCTGGTCGACAAGGGCGTCTTGCTCGAATTGAGCGAACAGCCCACTTCCGGCTGGGTCAAGGTGCGCCACAAGGATGGCCAGACCGGCTACGTCAAGACCAGCGAAGTCTGGGGCCTGTAAGCGCTGCTGGCGCCGCCGGCGCTGATCCCGGCGCCGCCTTCCATCCCCCTGCCCGACTGAGGTTGCATGCAAGTTTCTCCTGACAACATTTCCGATACCACCGCCACTGGCCAGCGCCGCAAGATTACCGTGCTGGGCGCCGGCGCCTGGGGCACCGCCGTGGCCATGGCGCTGGCGGCCCGCCACGACGTACTGCTGTGGGGCCGCAACGGCGCCGCCATGGCGGCGATGGCGACCAGCGGTGAAAACAGCTATCTGCCCGGCTTTGCCTTGCCACCGCAGATGCTCATTTCCGGCGATTTCGATGCCGCCGTGGCGCATGCCGGCGGCGAGCAGGCGCTGCTGATCGCCGCCTGCCCCGTGGCCGGTTTGCGCCCGCTGTTGCAGCAACTGAAACACAAGCAGATTCCCAACCTGGTCTGGCTCTGCAAAGGTTTTGAAGATGGCAGCGGCATGCTGCCGCACCAGATCGTGCAGCAGGAACTGGGCGACCAGGTAGCGGGCGGCGCCCTGTCCGGCCCCTCGTTTGCACAGGAAGTGGCGCGCGGCTTGCCGTGCGCACTGACGATCGCATCCAATAATGCCGAACTGCGCAGCAAGGTGGTGTCAGCCTTGCATGGCGGCACCATCCGCGTGTATGCCAGTGAAGATCTGGTGGGCGTGGAAGTGGGCGGCGCCGTGAAAAATATCCTGGCGATTGCCACCGGCGTGGCCGATGGCCTGGGCCTGGGCTTGAATGCCCGCGCCGCGCTGATCACGCGTGGCCTGGCGGAAATCACGCGCCTGGGCACGGCCCTGGGCGGCCAGACAGAAACTTTCATGGGGCTGACCGGCATCGGCGACCTGCTGCTGACCTGCACCGGCGATTTGTCGCGCAACCGCCGCGTGGGCCTGGCCCTGGCGCAAGGCAAGCCACTGGCGACCATCGTGGCCGAACTGGGCCATGTGGCCGAAGGCGTGCCCTGCGCGCGTGCCGTACGCGCACTGGCGCACACCATGCAGGTCGACATGCCGATCACCAATGCGGTGGCCGGCGTACTGTTCGATGGGGATTTGCCGCAAGATATGGTGCAGCGCCTGCTGGCCCGCGACCCGCGCGACGAAGCGAAATAAGCATCCGAAGATGCAGGCGGGCTTAGCGGCCCGCCTTGGCCATCAAGATAGTTAATAGCAATAAACTGTCGGCCCGCGCTTCCACCGCATGGGCCTGGCCGCCGTGCAGATACAGCATCTGCCCCGGCCCCAGTACTTGCTGGCCGCCATGGGCCTCCACCACCACCTGCCCTTGCAGGCATAGCACGGTGATTTCACCGAGTACATGATGTTCGGGCATGATCTTGCCCTTGGGCATGCACAACCGGATCAATTCCAGCTCGTCCGTCTTGGCCAACGCGATGGCGGAAAACTGCGACAAATCGCCGCCATGTCCCCGCTGCACGTCGATCACTTCTCCTGATGCTGCATGGGGCAAGGCCATGGTTTCCTCCTATGCTGACACTTAAACCGCCTCTTCGTCCGGCTCTTTCGCGCCGCGCATCCATTCCACCAGCGGGAACGCATCCTTCAAGCCTTCGGCCAGGATAGGCAGCAGTTTTTCCGGTGCATTCAAGGGCAGCGGTACTTCGGTCCAGACAAAAAAGCTTTTCAGCTTGATGAACTCGATATGCTCGGCGTCAGCGTCAAACCCCTTCGGCGGACGCTGCAGCTTGCCTTCATTCTGGATCGTGTCGTAACGCGCCTTCAAGCGCTTATTCTTGAGCACTTTGGAAAAACCTGGCGCGTCGTTGACCATGTGTTCGCGCAGCGCCTTCAGCCGGCCCGGCGGCGGCATGTATTCGCCGGCGCCGAACAGCAGGTTGCCCTGGCCATCGATCTGCAGATAGTACGTCGGGCCGCCAGCCTTGCTGGGGCGGCGCATGTCGTTCGGCGCAATCGCCGCCGAGAAACGCGTTTTATACGGACTCTTGTCGTGCGCAAAACGCACGTCGCGGTTGATGCGGAACATGGCTTTCTTCGGGTTGCAATACTTCACGGCAGGGTCAAACTTGCCCAGCTCGCCGATCAATGACGTTACCAGCGCCAGGAATTCTTCGCGCAAGATGTCGTAGCGCGGCTTGTTCATCACAAACCAGGGACGATTATTGTTCTCGCTCAGTTCACGTAAAAATTGGGTCAAATCACGCACATGCATGTGTCAGGTTCCGATACACAACTATTTGGACGGGTCTTTCGGGATGGGCCGCTTGCCCACCACCACATCAAGCACCGCTTCACGGCTCTTGCGCAGCACCGTCATTTTAGCTTTTTCACCGGGCGGCAGTTGGGCGATCAAGTTCAGCATTTCCGTCGTGTCGCCCACGTTCTTGCCTTCGACCTTGAGCAGGATATCGCCCGGCTTGATGCCCGCCTTGTCGGCCGGCCCATTGCGCACCACGCCGGCAATGATGGCGCCGCTGCTGCGCTGCAAGCCGAAGCTGTCGGACAGTTCTTTCGTGATGTCCTGCATTTCCACGCCGATCCAGCCGCGCACCACGTGGCCGTTCTTGATGATCGCTTCCATCACCGTCTTGGCGGTGGAAACGGGAATCGCAAAGCCGATGCCGACCGAGCCGCCGCTTTGCGAATAGATGGCCGTATTGATGCCGATCAAATTGCCGCGCGTATCGACCAGCGCGCCGCCCGAGTTGCCGAAGTTGATCGCCGCGTCGGTCTGGATGAAATTTTCAAAGCTGTTGATGTGCAGATTGTTGCGACCCAGCGCAGAGATGATGCCCATGGTCACCGTCTGGCCCACGCCGAACGGGTTGCCGATGGCCAGCACCACGTCGCCCACGCGCGCCTGTTCCGACTGGCCCAGCACGATCACGGGCAATTTGTCGAGGCTGATACGGATGATGGCCAGGTCCGTTTCCGGGTCCAGGCCGACCACCTTGGCGGGCGCCTTGCGGCCATCGGCCAGCACCACTTCGATCTCATCGGCGCCTTCAACCACGTGGTTATTCGTCAGGATATAGCCTTCGTGGCTGACGATCACGCCGGAACCCAGGCTGTTTTGCAGGTCGTCGTCGCCGCCATCGTCGTCATTGCCGGGCGTGCGGTCGCCAAAGAAGCGCTTGAAGAAGGGGTCGCGCGCCAGCGGATGGGCGCTACGCTTGGGTGCTTGCGTGGTGAGGATGTTGACGACGGCGGGCATGGCCCGCGCCGCCGCGTCGCGGTAGGAACCGGGCGCCAGGCTGCTGGACGCCGTTTCCACCACCGGCACCGGCGTCGCTTGCGAGCCCAGCTGCTGTACCCGGCTGGCCGGGCGCAGCGCGCCATACACAAAGTACAGCGCCAACGCGATCGTCACGGTTTGCGCAAACAATAACCAAAATCGTCGCATGGAGCTTTACCCTGTTCAGCCAGCCGGTCTGTGCCGGGACGGCTTATTGTGCCAGATCGTTGTTTTTCTGTGCGCCCTTCTGCAGGGAATCGCGGATTTCGCGCAGCAGCACAATGTCTTCCGGCGTGACGGGTTCGGGCGCCGGCGCGGCAGGAGCGCTGCGGCGGGCCTTGTTCATCAGGCGCACCATCTGGAAGATGATGAAGGCGAGAATGATGAAGTTGAGCAAAATGGTGATGAAATTACCGTACGCTAAAACAGCGCCCGCTTTTTTTGCTTCCACCAGGGTCATGGTGGTGGCCTGGCCATTCAGGGGCAGGTAATAATTGGCGAAATCGAGGCCGCCGAAAATACGGCCGATCGGTGGCATGATCACGTCTTGCACCAGCGAATCGACAATCTTGCCGAAGGCGCCGCCGATAATGACACCAACTGCCAGGTCGACGACATTGCCCTTCATTGCAAATTCTTTGAATTCTTGCATCATTGCCATGAATTATTCTCCTTCGGGTAGATATAAAAAACATGCCGATCATACTATTGATTCCCATCGTCACCAACTTGCGGTTGTGTGCGCGAGCAATTGCGACATGCTGCAGTGCGCATAGTTCAAAAGAACTAGCCACTGCCTGCAAAAGTATATAAATTATGGTACAGGCAACGTTTATCTTTAATTCGTTGTTTGCTTCACTTATAATTTGCGGTTGCCAGAGGCGGCTTTTTCACTTCAGGCTAATCAACAAAAAACCGGCACGGGCTGCGATATTGCCCGAAGTTCCGCAGAGATGTTGCCACTTTACCGGACAAAGAGACGGCCTGGGGCAAGCGATGGGAAAGCGCTTCGGCAGCGTACTTTTCGCGGGTGCCACTCATAATAAAGATTCGCATTTTGAATGATTGGGGTTTGCATGAGTAACGAAAAGCAGGTCGATTCAGGCCGTCGCGGCTTGCTCGTCGCCACGTGCGCGGCGGGCAGTGTCGTTGGTTTGGCCACCGCAGGAGCCTTGGTAAGCACCTTCCAGCCGTCGGAGCGCGCGAAAGCGGCCGGCGCGCCGGTCGAAGTAGACATCAGCACCTTGCAACCAGGCGAAATGCGCACCGCCGAATGGCGCGGCAAGCCCGTCTGGATCCTGAAGCGCACGCCGGAGATGCTCGCTTCCCTCAAAAAAACCGACAACGAAGTCGCCGACGCCAAATCCGAACGCAACCCCGACGAGTTCACGCCGCCCTATTGCGTCAACGAATGGCGCTCGATCAAACCTGAAATCCTGGTCGCCGTCGGTATCTGTACCCACCTCGGCTGCTCGCCATCGGCCAGGTTCACGCCCGGTCCGCAACCATCGTTGCCGAATGACTGGGAAGGCGGCTTCCTCTGTCCTTGCCATGGTTCCACCTTCGACCTGGCCGGCCGCGTGTTCAAGAACAAGCCCGCCCCGGACAACCTGCAAGTGCCGCGTCATATGTATCTGAGCGACACCAAATTGCTGATAGGTAAAGACGAGAAAGGCGAGGCTTGATCATGGCAGCTTTTAAGGAAACCAAACTCCCTCCCGACGCCCCCGCAGCGCAAAAAGCACTAGGCTGGGTCGACGACCGCTTTCCCCTCTCCAAGCTGTGGAATGATCAATGGGGCAAATACTACGCCCCGAAAAACTTCAATTTCTGGTACATCTTCGGTTCGCTGGCCATGCTGGTGCTGGTCTTGCAGATCGTCACCGGCATCTTTCTGACCATGCATTACAAGCCCGATGCGGCGCTGGCCTTCAATTCCGTCGAGTACATCATGCGCGAAGTGCCGTGGGGCTGGCTGGTGCGCTATATGCACTCGACCGGCGCCTCGGCCTTTTTCATTATTGTCTACCTGCACATGACGCGCGGCCTGCTGTACGGCTCGTACCGCAAGCCCCGCGAACTGATCTGGCTGTTCGGTTTCGCCATCTTCCTGTGCCTGATGGCCGAAGCGTTCTTCGGCTATCTGCTGCCATGGGGCCAGATGTCGTACTGGGGCGCACAGGTGATCGTCAACCTGTTTGGCGCGATTCCCCTGATCGGCCCGGACCTGTCCTTGTGGATACGCGGCGACTATGTGGTCTCCGACGCGACCCTGAACCGCTTCTTTGCCTTCCACGTGATTGCCATTCCCCTGGTGCTGCTGGGCCTGGTCGCTGCCCACCTGATCGCCCTGCACGAAGTCGGTTCGAGCAACCCGGACGGGATCGAAGTGAAAGAAAACCTGGGCGCCGATGGCCA
This sequence comes from Janthinobacterium sp. Mn2066, assembly GCF_049319705.1. Classification (NCBI taxonomy): domain Bacteria; kingdom Pseudomonadati; phylum Pseudomonadota; class Betaproteobacteria; order Burkholderiales; family Oxalobacteraceae; genus Janthinobacterium; species Janthinobacterium sp. Mn2066. Next base: position 431,596 of record NZ_JBMOUF010000006.1, read on the forward strand.
CCCGCTCGACTCGATCCCGTCGCACCCTTACTACACCGTGCATGATTTGTTCGGCGTCTCGATCTTCCTGGTCCTGTTCAGCGCGGTAGTCTTCTTTGCGCCGGAAATGGGCGGTTATTTCCTGGAATACAACAACTTCCTGCCCAGCGATTCGCTGAAGACGCCAACCCACATCGCCCCCACCTGGTATTTCACGCCGTTTTACTCGGTGCTGCGCGCCACCACGGCTGAATTCATGTACGTGTGCATGGCTGCCGTGGCCGCCTACGTGGTCTTCATCTGGCTCAAGTCGCGTTTGTCGACCACCGTCAAATCCATCATCGCCGTGATTGCCTTGCTGGCCATTATCGGCATGCTGCCGCAGATCCTGGACGCAAAATTCTGGGGCGTGGTGTTCTTTGGCAGTTCGGTGGTGATCCTGGCCTTCCTGCCATGGCTGGACCATTCGCCGGTGAAATCGATCCGCTACCGTCCGGACTGGCACAAATTGGTGTACGCCCTGTTCGGCCTGTCGTTCCTGACCCTGGGCTACCTGGGCACCCAGGAGCCGACCGGGACCAAGACCCTGATTTCGCAAGGATGCACCCTGATTTACTTCAGTTTTTTCCTGCTGATGCCATGGTGGAGTGCAATGGGCAAGTTCAAGACCGTGCCGTCGCGTGTGACATTTCACCCGCACTAAGCCGATCCCACGCCACGCTCAAAGGACCTCACATGAAGATTGCAAAAAAACTGCTCGCCATCCTGGCCTTCGTGCCTGCCATGGCACTCGCCAGCGAAGCCAGCTACCCGCTCGACAAGGCGCCCGACCGTTCGACCAATCTGGCAGCACTGCAGCACGGCGCCAAATTGTTCGTCAATTATTGCCTGAATTGCCATTCTGCCGTCTCGATGCGCTACAACCGCCTGAAAGACCTGGGCCTGACGGAAGACCAGATCAAGAACAATTTATTGTTTACCGGTGATAAAGTAGGCGACCTGATGACAACCAGCCTGGCGCCCAAGGATGCCAAGGCCTTTTTCGGCGTGGTACCGCCCGATTTGTCGGTAATTTCACGCGCAAAATCATCTTCCGGTGGCACAGGCGGCGACTACCTGTATACTTACCTGCGTACGTTCTATAAAGACGACACTCGTCCGACCGGCTGGAATAACATGGTCGTGCCGAATGTTGCCATGCCGCATGTGTTATGGGAGTTGCAAGGTATCCAGACTGCCAAGTTTGATGAAGAGGCTGATCCGCATGAAGCGGGCAAGACAATTCGCAAATTTGTCCGCTTCGAGCCAGTCAAGCCAGGCACGTTGAACAAGATCGAGTATGACACTGCGGTGGCCGACCTGGTCGGCTACATGGAGTGGATGGCCGAACCGGCACAGCAAACGCGCAAACGCCTGGGCGTGTGGGTCTTGCTGTTCCTGTCGGTTTTTGCTCTGCTGGCATGGCGCCTTAACGCGTCGTTCTGGAAGGAAGTCAAATAAGTGAGGCGCCGGCCGGAAGCCGGTCGGCGCCTGTTTCTGCGTTGTCCGCACGAGTGGACAAGCGACCTGGGGTGAGCCGTTCGCGGCTTCACCCCCTTTGTTTCTAAGGAACTATAAAAAATGATGGTTCTCTATTCGGGTACAACCTGCCCATTTTCGCAACGCTGCCGCCTGGTCCTGTTTGAAAAAGGCATGGACTTCGAAGTGCGCGACGTCGACCTGTTCAACAAACCGGAAGACATTTCGACCATGAACCCGTACGGCCAGGTCCCTATCCTGGTCGAACGCGAATTGATCTTGTATGAATCGAACATCATCAACGAGTACATCGATGAGCGCTTCCCGCATCCGCAACTGATGCCGGCCGATCCGCTGATGCGTGCCCGCGCGCGCCTGATGCTGTTCAACTTCGAAAAAGAACTGTTCGTGCACGTGCACGTGCTGGAAAGCGAACGCGCCAAGAGCAACGACAAGAGCCACGACAAGGCGCGCGCGGAAATCCGCGACCGCCTGACGACCCTGGCGCCGCTGTTCCTGAAGAACAAGTACATGCTGGGCGACGAATTCTCGATGCTCGACGTGGCTGTGGCGCCGCTGCTGTGGCGCCTGGACCACTACGGCATCGAACTGTCGAAAACGGCTGCACCGCTGATGAAATACGCCGAGCGCATCTTCTCGCGCCCAGCGTATATCGAAGCGCTGACCCCCTCGGAAAAGGTCATGCGCCGCTAAAAGATATGCCCGGCAAGCCATGCTTGCCGGTGTATCTTGCGGCAATAGCTTTTGCGCTAGTTGCTCTGTCTCATTGAAGTACCGGTGCGCCCGCCTCATGCCTGATGGGGGCGCTCCCGCCTCACCGTACCTATCATGTCTGAAATTTCAACCAAACCTTATATGCTGCGCGCCATCTATGAGTGGTGCACCGACAGCGGCTACACGCCCTATCTCGCGGTCAAAGTCGATTCGCGCACCACGGTACCGATGGAATACGTGAAAAAAGGCGAGATCGTGCTCAACATCAGCTTCGGCGCCACCAGCGGCCTGAAGATGGACAACGATGCGATCCGCTTCCACGCCCGCTTTGGCGGCGTTTCGCGCGAAATCTATGTGCCGGTCGACAACGTGATGGCCATCTACGCCAACGAAAACGGCCAGGGCATGGCCTTCGAGCCCGTGCTGGGCAACGACGACCCGGACGCCAGCCCCACCAACAGCCCCGCTTCCGCCGACGCCCCACCACCGCCGCCAGCCCCCGTGGCCAGCGTGCCGACCCTGTCGTCGGTGCCGACCAGCTCGCCTGAACAACGCGATGCCAGCACGCCAGGCGATGACGAACCACCAAAAAAAGGCGGCCGCCCGACCCTGACACGCATTAAATAGCGTATAATTCGCAACGCGCAGTTTTTGCCGACTTAGCTCATTTGGTAGAGCAGTTGATTTGTAATCATCAGGTGGCCAGTTCGAAACCGGCAGTCGGCACCAGAATTTTAGTAGGAATATCAAAGGGTTACATGCTTCGGCTTGTGACCCTTTTTTGCTATTGGTTTCGAGAATGATTATTTGTACCCCATTTGTACCCCAAGTCGATCAACAACAATAAACGCAAGTCTTCCTTCGCGACTAGGGTTTGAATCCGGTGCTACTCTACAAATGTTGCAAACTGAGCCGGGGCTAAGGCCGCCGCATTTAACTTTAAATATCATCAGTAGCGAAGGTAGATTGTTACCCCATACATCTGTTGACGAATGCGTTGGCCTTTGGTAGCATTTCTTTGCGACTGCGGATTGGATTCCGGCCGAGTTTCGCAAACTTGGAGTTGTGGGTTCGAATCCCACCAGTATTCTTAAGGCCTCACCTCAGTGTGAGGCCTTTTCATTTCTAAACGCGTAATGGTGCTGCGCACTACAAGCTACGGGCTGCTCGCAAACAGCAACTGACGCTAACCACTAAAGCGGACAGTCAAACATACCGGCCACCAGTTATATCAAACTGGTTTGGCTGGTCATGAGTAACCGAAATAAGCACTAAACCCATAAACGGCTCTCGCCATGCACTACTTAACCTAGTGGACGCGCCGTGTTCGTTTGCTCGCAGAATTGACCCATTCTGATTGCCCCACCTTCCACTGCCTGGCAAATGCAGCCACGCGGTCATATGACCCTTCATAGCCCAGCCCCTTAAGTTCTAAGTGGAGCTGCTTCAGATTGCGACGTTGCTTTCGGGGCTTGCCTGCCTCGGCCTTGAGCCAGGCCGACAGCTGCACAGAATATTTGTCTAAGAGACTTGATGATCGCCGCTCCGCATAGGAGGGCTCGGTGATTTCCGACCGCAAGTATCGCCGGACGGTATTGCGGGAGATACCCAGTCGCCTGGCGATCTCTCGAAGAGGAACCTGGTCACGAAGGTGCCAGCGTCGAATTATGCCTAATAAAGCCACGTCGATCACTCCGATCTCCTGTCGAAAGGACAGGAAGGATTGTGCTATGAACGTGGGTCAGATTCCGTTGCAAATTCGTGGGGAAGGTGGGTCAAATTTCAATGCAACTTAACACGGTGGCCGGCATGACAGCGGCAGCAGCGATACTGCTCCCCTCTTCGAGCGACCAGTCGAGCAGGACCGACAAGGGAAAGCGCAGCGTATCGCCAAATGCGGTCAGGCTGTACTCGACCCGTGGCGGCACTTCGGGATAGATGTTGCGATCGACCAGCCCGTGGGCCTCCAGCTGGCGCAGCGTCTGCGCCAGCATTTTGGGCGAGATGTCGGGCAGGCTGCGCTGCAATTGGCTGTAGCGCCTGGTGCCCTGCATCAGCACCATCAGGCACAGCATCGACCATTTGTCGGAAAACAGCTTGCACCCCCTGAAAACGGGGCAATCCTCATTGAACAGCGGCTTGGTGCGTATCCGCTGCATTGCCGCGTCCGTAATGGCCGTCCTGGCCTTGCGCACGATTTCTTCGGTTTCCATTCTCACTCCTTACTTTCTTTTTGGTAAGTACTTTCCTAAAAAGTGCTTACTTCCCAAAGGATAGTATCAGCTTTAGACTTGCCTCATCTACTGATGCGAGAGGAAACGATGTACACCACACACAAAAATGATGCCTCGGCTGCAACACTGATGGCATGCCACCTGCAGCTGATCGGCACCGACCTGTCGGCCTGGCTGGCCCTGCTGGCACACGATGCGGCAATCGAATTTCCTTATGCCGCGTCGCTTGGCTTGCCTGTGCGCATCGCAGGGCGGCAGGCGATTGCAGCTTACATGCAGTCGATCAGCGGCAGTCTGCAAGCGTTTGAGTTTTCGCAGGTCGAGATCACGGCCAGCGCCGATGGCCGCCAGGCCTGGGCCAGCTTTCACGGTGAAGCAAAAACCAGGAGCGGACGCGCCTATTCGCAAGACTATGCAGCGTTGATGGAGGTGCGTGACGGCAAGATCAGGCGCTACCGCGAATTCTGGAACCCCTGCCACGTCGCCTGGGCCCTGGAAATGCCACTCGTTATCGAAAAAGACACCGGGAGCCGGGCATGAAAGTCGTCATCGCAGGGGCCAGCGGCAACATCGGCTACCGGGTTGCCGAGCAGCTTTTACATGCCGGGGAGAGGCCAGTCTTGCTAGCGCGTAACGCCGCCAAGGTGGCCAGTCTGCTTGCGCGCGGCGCGGTACTGGTCGAAGGCGGCTCGGACGATACCGCCAGCGTGATGCAGGCCACGCAGAATGCCGACGCCTTACTATGGCTGACACCGCCTGCGCTTGCCGCAGACAGCCTGCAGCAATGGTACGCGCGCACTGCGCGCATCGCCTGCGACGCTATCGCGGCAAACGGCGTTGCCAGGGTCGTCCACATCTCATCGATAGGTGCTGGCGCGAGGCCCAACCTGGGAACGGTCAGCTACAGCGCAGAGGTGGAAAACGCGTTCGCCGCGACCAGGGTCCATCTCGTCAATCTGCGGCCCGGCTACTTCATGCAGAACCTGGCGGCACATTACGCCAGCATGCGAGACGAAGCCGTCATCCGCATGAGCTTTGCGCCCGATCACGATATGCCCTGGATCAGCACCGACGATATCGGCGACGTGGCGGCACGTTACCTGCTCGATACGACATGGGCGGGACAGTGGGCGCGCAACCTGATGGGTCCGGAGAATCTGAGCTTGCAACAGGTCGCGGCGATTGCCTCGGAAATTCTCGGCAGGCAGGTGCGCTATGAACAGGCCTCGCTCGCACAGCTTGACCGCGCCTTCGCACACATGGGCGCCAATGCACAGGTGCGCACCGAGTTGGCCGAGCTGATGACGGCGCTGGGCGATCCTGACGGCATCTATGCCACTGCGCGCACACCGGACGCCTGTACCCCGACTTCGATGCAAGCTTTCCTCCGCGCTGGACTGAATAACCTGGCCTGAATCGATGGCAAAAGACATGGCATGTCAGACGGCACGGCACAACGGCCGCCGGACATGTTCACGATGCCCCCGCCATCGCTGGCCTCAAGCCAGGCGCGTCATTTCGCCGCAGCTGCCGCCGCCTTGCCCTGCTTGCGCAGATAAAGCATCTGGGCGCTCAAGCCGAGCACCAGCAACGCCAGCAGGCCTGCCTGGCATCCCAGCAACAGCGGCGATGTCAGATCGGTGACAAACGGATGCCCGTCCGGCACGCGGCGCAGGGTTTCCGTCACGGTCGGCACCATCAGCAGGAACGCCGTGATCGTCAGGAAGATGGTTTCCAGGTAGTGTGCTGCGCGTCCCAGGACTGGCAGCCGCCCGACGCCATAACCAGCCAGCAGGAACGCCAGGGTGGCCAGCGCAATGCCATAGCTGACCGGCTGGTGCGCCACCAGGAATACGGTAACGGCCCCCACCAGCATCGAAACAAAATACACGGTCCCTGGCGTGGAGCGCGGCGTAATGCGTCCGTGGCGCGCAAACATGTACACCGCCAACGGAATCGCCGGCAAGCTGCCCAGCGTATGAATCCAGCCCAAATGAGAAATGCCAAACATGGTGTGTTCCTTTATGCAGAAAGTAAGTGCCAAGCAAGAGGAATCCCGCTCCCGAGGGAGGATGATTCCTGAAATATACCTATTAGTAGGTAGGTTTTTAGGGCAAACTTGAAGCGTGGATGATTGCTCCCCCAGCCTCAAGCCACGAAACGCGCCAGCATCGGATTGACGATCAGGCCAAACATGGCGGCGTCTTCGCAGGCGCGGGCCGACAGCATGGCGCCATGCACCGTCGCCATGAATATTTCCGCCTCCACCTGCGGCGCCCCGTGCAGGCGAATGGTGCCCTGTAGTTTGCCGCGCTCCAGCACAGAGGCCAGCCAGGCCGACAACATCCTGAAGTGCGTCTTGACCTCCAGCGCGATTTCTGCGGGCAGTATCGGCATTTCCGCTGCCAGCATGGCGCACACGCAGAACGAGGAAGCGGGATCGGCGATGCACTGTTCCCAGTACCCTACGTAGGCGCGCAGCTGCGCCATCGGATCAGCAATGCTGCGTTCGAGATGTTCAATCCCGGCCCTGGCTGCCTCGCGATATTGCTGCACCAGCGACTGCACCAGCATGGCCTTGCTGGCAAAATGATGGTGGATGCTGGCATTGCGAATACCAATGACTTTCGCTATGTCAGCATAGCTGAAGCCGTTATAACCGCCCGCAATCACCAGCGTTTGCGCGCACTGCAGGATTCTTTCAGAAGTATTGAGCGGACTGTTCATTTTCAGGACTCTACCTTCTAGTAGGTAGCTAGTCAAGCCCTGAATAAATGGCGGTCCTGACCCGCATGTCAAATCACCATGCCACCCGACACCTCGATGCGCTGGGCGGTGACCCAGCGGTTGTCGTCGGACAGCAGCGCAGCAATCATCGGGCCGATGTCGTCTGGCTGGCCGACACGGCCCAGGGCAGTCATGCCGGCGACGCGCTGGTGCAGCTCGGGATTGTCGCGCACCATGCCGCCGCTGAAATCGGTGGCGATGGCGCCGGGAGCAACCGTGTTGACGGCAATGCCGCGCGCGCCCAGTTCCTTGGCCTGGTAGCGCGTGAGGATTTCAACCGCGCCCTTCATCGCCGCGTATGCCACGCTGCCCGGTATGACGATGCGCGTCAGGCCGCTGGAAATATTGACGATGCGCCCACCGTCCTTGAGCAATGGCAGCAATTTTTGCGTGAGGAAAAATACACCCTTGAAATGCACCTGGTACAAGCTGTCGAGGTCATCTTCGGTAACGTGCTCGAAGGCCTGGTGGTGTGAGGTGCCGGCATTGTTGACCAGATAATCAAATTGCCGGGCGCCCAGCTGCGCCAGCGCCTGTTCCACGCGCTGCACAAAGCCGCCAAACGCCCCCGTGTCGGCGACATCCAGCTGCAGCGCAATGGCGCGGCTGCCATGGTCGCCGACAGCCGACATCACCTCATCCGCTTCGGCGCGGTTATTGCGATAAGTAAAGATAATATCGACACCGCGCGCGGCGAGCTGCAGCACGGTATTGCGGCCCAGGCCACGGTTGCCCCCCGTAATGATGGCGATGCGGCGTTGCGGCTGGACATTGTTTTCGATAGACATGGCAAACTCCGGTCAGGTTGTAGTATCTGCATGATACTGTCGCCACCTTGCCGCTTGAATGCCGAAACTTTGCCGATTCCTGCCTATTCCTGCTTTCCATCCTATAATCCTGCCATATACCAACAACCCCTGGCACGCCATGTCCACCACCTTGCTGGAAGCCGTCCGGCGCTATACCGATGCCCAGCCCGGCGACAGCCCCTTCGTCACCGCGATCAAGGGATTTTTCATCCTGCGCTCGGCGCATGCCAAGCCGCCTGCCCACCTGCTCTTCAAGCCTGCGCTGTGCATTGTCGTGCAGGGGGCGAAGTGGGCGCTGTTCGGCGACCGGCATGTCGATTATGGCCCTGGCCAGGCATTGCTGGTCAGCGTAGAAATGCCGGCCCTCGGTCGAGTCGTGCAAGCCAGTGCGGATGCGCCCTACCTGGGCCTGATCATCGAATTCGACCTGGCCGTCATGCGCGCCGTGCTGGAACAGATGGATGCGCCACCGCAGGCAGGCGGCCAGGTGACGGGCGGCGTGGTGCTTACCGAGTTCGACGGTCCGCTGGCCGATTGCGCGCTGCGCATGGTGCGCCTGCTTGATACACCGCAAGCGATCAGCATGCTGTATCCGGCCATCATGCGCGAAATCTGTTACTGGCTGCTCAGCGGTCCACACGGCAACACGGTGGCCAGCATGGCGCTCGGCAACAACCATGCGCAACACATCGTCAGCGCAATCCACGCCTTGCGCGACCGCTATGCGGAAACGGTCAGCATCAATGCACTGGCGTCGATTGCGCAGCTGAGTCCCTCGGCGTTTCACCGGCAATTCAAGCTGCTGACGTCGATGACGCCGCTGCAATACCAGAAGCAGCTGCGTTTGCTGGAAGCGCGCCGCCTGATGCTCAGCGAAGCGGCCAATGTCGAAACGGCGGCCTTCCGCGTCGGCTATGAAAGCGCGTCGCAGTTCAGCCGCGAATATGCGCGCCTGTTCGGCGCGCCGCCACGGCGCGATATTGCCGCCCTGCCGGCCGGCGCAGCCTCACTTCAAGGGCTTTTATAACCATCCGTCAAGGTCTTCAGGAACGCCACCACGTCGGCGATTTCCTTCTCGTTCAAGGCGGGCGCCTGGCCCGGCTTGCGGTCGAACGGGGCTTCGACGTTGACGTTCGCTTCCATGCCGGGCGGCATGTCGTCGTACTTGTGCACGCTGCCGTCGGGGTTCTTCGGATACCATTTTTGCGGCGCCGTGTCGCGCTGCACGTAGAAGCGCAGCACCTGTTCCAGGCTGGTGAAGCTGCCATTGTGGAAGAAGACCTTGCGCAGCGCGACGTTGCGCAGCGAGGGGGTCTTGAAGCTGCCGCAGTATTCCTTGTGGTCCTTCAGGTCGGTGCGGTCCGGGCCGCACAGGCCCAGGTCGAAATACGCGGGGTCGGCGTTGACGGGCAGCTTGCGGTTGCGCGGCACGCCGATATTGATCAGGCCATAATCCGTAAATTGCGGGAAGCCGCCGCCTGCGGCCGGCTGGCTGATGTGGCAGGAGGCGCAATTGCCCTTGTTTTCATCGTTGAACAGGGCCAGGCCGCGCAATTCCTGCGGGTTCAGCTGCACCTGCTTGCGCAGGTAGGCGTCGTATTTGCTGGTGTAGGGATAAAAATCGGCCGGACTTTCCTGGAATACTTCCAGCGACATCAGGGCCCAGCGCAAGGCCTGTTCCGGCTGCGCAAAAATATCCTCGCCATAGGTTTTGCGGAACTGCGCCGCCAGCGGTCCGTGCTGCAATTTGGCGATCACGGACGCCGTATCCGGGTTGCCCATTTCGCGTGCCGACAGCAAGGGGCCCAGCGCCTGTTCATGGCCCGATTGGGAGCGGCCATCCCAGTTGCGCCCGCCGGTCGGCCCCGCATCGACGCTGTCGTCGCCGTCATCATCGTGGAAATGTTCGGTGAACGAGGGCGCGTTCTGGATATAGCGCAAGGATGGCACGGCGCGCGTGCCGGCATCTTTCAATTCGGGGCCGCCCAGCTGCACCGCCAGCGAATTGGGCGGGCCATAGGCGTGCTCGGGACTGTGGCAGCTGGCGCACGACATCTTGCCCGACACCGACAGGCTGGGCTCGAAAAACATGGCGCGTCCCATGGCCGTCATTTCCGGCACCGAGGGCTGGCGTTTCAAGCTCGGTGCGTAGGCGGCCGTCAGGTAAGCGGGGGCCGAGGCAGCGGCGGCGGCGCTTTTGGGCGCTTCTTTCTGCGGCTGGCAGGCGCACAGCAAGCCGGCACAGAGCAAACCCAGCAGGGGTGGCAACAATTTCATGAACGGGAATCGGCGGATAACACAGCCGCAGGATGGAGTTGGGCCTGCAGCCTAGCGGGCGAATATGACAGGCATGTGACATGGCGACGCCAAGCCGGATAAATGCAAAAACCAAGGGTTATTTCACAACGCGAACATTACTGAATGTAACGTCGTATACATTTCATCAAGTTGAAATATTTGCTCAATAGCATGCCAATCTTTCCACCCCTAAGGCATGAAAAACATGAATTCGCACGCAAGATTCGCTTTACGCCCCTTGCCATTATTGATCTCGCTGGGACTGAGCGCTGGACTGGTGGCCTGCGGCAGCAGCGATAGCCCGGTCACGACCAAAGGCCAGGTGATCGGCAGCTATTACGAAAACGCCGTGGTGTGCATGGAAAGCGCCACCACCAAGCTGACCTGCGACAGCAACGCGCTGCCAGCCAGGACCGCTGCCGACGGCAGCTTCACCATCAATGGCCAGGGTCCGGTGCTGGCCGTGGTCGGCACCGACGCGATTCGCCACGACGTGCTGGGCGACGCCGGCACCAAGGTCACGCAAAAGCTGATCCTGCGCGCCCCGGCCGGCCATGGCGCCTTTGTCAGCGCCCTGTCGACCGAACTGACGCAAGTCATGGAGAGCAATGGCGGCGATTTCGCCGGTGCCAGCAGCAAGCTGGCGGCGCGCATCGGCGTGTCCGAAGCGGCCCTGGCTTCCGACTTCAACAAGGCGACGGGCAATGACCTGACCAAGCTGAAGGCGGAAAACGCCAGCGTGACTTCCGTCATCGCCACCGCCAGCGCCGCTGCGGCGCCGGCCGACGTCCTGGCTGGGCTCAATAGCGGCCTGGCGCTGAACAATATCCAGACCATCGTCGTGATCTACGCGGAAAACCGCGGCTTCGACAACCTGTACGGCCTGTTCCCCGGCGCCAACGGCGTACCGGGCGTCAACCCGACGTCGACGTCCGCCTACATCCCGCAAAAAGATGTCGACGGCAGCGTCCTGCCCGTGCTGCCACCCACCTGGGGCGGCATGACCGCCGCCGGCCAAAGCACCGTCATCACCCAGGCGCAATCGGCCAACCTGCCGAACAAACCTTTCCAGATCGACGACGCCAACAGCCCGATCAACATGCCGCAATCGGTCATCACGCGCGACCTGGTGCACCGTTTCTATAACAACCAGATGCAGATCAATGGCGGCGCCAACGACAAGTTCGCGGCCTACTCGGACGCCGGCGGCCTGACCATGGGCTACTACGACGGCAGCAAGATGCAGCTGTGGAATATCGCCAAGCAATATGCACTGGCCGACAACCTGTTCATCGGCGCCTTCGGCGGTTCTTTCCTGACCCACCAGTACCTGATCTGCGCCTGCGCGCCGACCTATCCGAACGCCGACACCTCGGTGGCCAAGAATTCGATCTCGAAGATCGACGTCGACGCCAACGGCAGCTTCGTGCGCCTGACGCCAGCAGCCACCACGCCAAGCTCGGTCCTGAATGGTGCGCCTGTGTACGCCAACGACAGCACCTTGACGCCAGCCGACAGCAGCGGCATGTTCTACGCCGTCAACACCATGCAGCCAGCGTTCCAGCCGAGCAGCAACGCCCCGGCCGCCGGCGACAGCACCAAGCTGTATGCCGACACCAGCAAGGCGACCACCTTGCCGCAACAGACGCAGACCAATATCGGCGACTTGCTGTCGGCCAAGAACATCGACTGGGCCTGGTATGCCGGCGCATGGAAGGACACCACCGCACTGGCCACGGCCAGCGCGCGCAACAACAACTTCCCTAGCCCGCCGAACTTCCAGTTCCATCACCAGCCGTTCAACTATTTCGCCAGCATGGACCCGGTCAAGGCGCCTGCCTACCGCGCCGCCCACTTGCGCGATTTCGACAGCCAGTTCATGAGCGACGCCGCTGCCGGCAAACTGCCTGCCGTGACGTTCTACAAGCCACAGGGTAACTTGAACCAGCACTCCGGCTACGCCAGCGTGGCCGATGGCGATGCGCATATCGCCAGCGTGATCGCCCAGCTGAAACAAAGCCCGCAATGGAAAAACATGCTGGTGATCGTCACCTACGATGAAAACGGCGGCTACTACGACCACGTGGCGCCACCGAAGGGCGACCGCTGGGGTCCGGGCACGCGCGTGCCGGCCATCCTGGTATCGCCATACGTGAAAAAAGGCCTGGTTGACCATACGCAATATGACTCGGCCTCGATCCTGCGCGCCATCACCCACCGCTTCTCGCTGCCGGTACTGAACGGCCTGACGGTGCGCGACAAGGCATTGGTCGCCAACGGCGGCAAGCCGATGGGCGACTTCAGCGCAGCACTGGCGCTGCTGCCGCAAGAGTAACGTCAGCATGCAAGCCGGCGCCGCTTGAAACGGGGCCAGCGCCCCCTCCCCCCCCCCCTCGCCCCCCCGGACCGCGGCACGGCGGGTGATTTTTTTTTGTGTTGGTGGTAAA